>NZ_JBIPLW010000035.1:0-4195 GCF_044369455.1 Flavobacterium sp.
ATAACATTACTGGCACCCTAACCATCGCCGAAAACTCGGCCAATGGCGCAGTGGTGGGGACGGTGACCGGTCAGGATGTCGACAGCGGAGAGACGCTCACTTACAGCCTCACCGATACCGCGGGCGGGCGCTTTGCGATCAATAGCTCGACAGGCCAAGTTACCGTCGCTAACGGCAGCTCGCTCAACTTCGAAGCCAACACCTCACACAACATCACCGTGCGAGCCACGGATCTTTCCGGAGCGACCTTAGACAAGCTGATGGCAGTTACAGTCACCAATGTGAATGAAACTCCAACATCTCTGCTTCTGACCGGGTCCACCACGAACGCTGGCTCTTCGGCTGTCTACAACGCTACTTTCGACAAATACTATGCCATTGTAAACACGGCGATGACCTGGGAGGCTGCCATGGACAACGCCCAGGCAAGCTTCCTGGGTGGCGTCTCCGGTACGCTGATCAACATCAACTCCGCTGCTGAAGCTGCCCTTCCTCAGTCGTGGCTTGGATCTTCTTGGATTGGAGCGACAGATCGCGCTCAGGAAGGGGTTTGGCGCTGGTACAACGGTGATCTTGCAGGATTGCAACTCTGGGCTGGCAACGACCAGGGCATTCCGGCCGCAGGGATTTATACCAAATGGGCTTCCGGGGAGCCCAACAATGCCGGCGGTGAAGATTATGCGGCCCATTTTGGCTGGTGGAATGGCTGGCTCGACTGGCCCTCGCATTTCACGGAAAAATCCATCGTGGAGTGGACCGGGACAGCATTTCGCGCTGCCGCGGGCGTCTCTAGCAGTGTCATGGAAAATGCTGCCGCTGGAGCCGTGCTCGGAACACTTTCGGCTGCCGATCCGGACAGCGGTGAGTCTCTGGCCTATTCCATCGTCGGTTCGAGCAGCTTGTTCGAAATCAACGGAAATGAACTCCGAGTCAAGGCCGGAGCAGCCTTTGATTACGAGACTTCCCGGCAGCATTCATTGACTGTTCGCGTCGCGGATTCCATAGGCAATACCCGCGATCAGTTGGTCGCGATCAACGTTGTCAACACGAATGAAGCACCGACCAACACGGGCGTGATCGACGCGACCAATCTGATCAGCAACGGCTCTCTCGAAACCAACACGAATGGCTGGACCCTAACAGGTGCCGGAACGAGTCGCATCAATAGTCAGGGAGCGACTGACGGCAGTTTCTCGATCGGTTTCAGTGGCAGCAATCAGCCAAATGATGGCGTGGCGACAACGACCTTCAACACCGTTGCCGGCACAGCCTACACGGTTTTGTTTGACATAGGGGCCTATGGGACAACCGGCGTTCCGCAGGTTTTGAACTTCAAGGTTCAGGGTGCCAACACCATCCTCGACGAGACGGTAGCAGATGCCGCGTCCAATCCGACCACATTCCTGACCCATCGCTACACCTTTGTCGCGGATTCGGCTGTCACCACCTTGTACTTCGCCGATGCTTCCGCTTCGACGACCGCCGTTGATTTCATGCTCGACAATGTGCAAGCCTACGCCGTTGAGACAGCGACGCCTGTGATGACCATCGCCGAGAACTCGTCGAATGGAACGATCGTGGGGCAAGTCACATCGATCGATGCGGATCCTTATGAGAACCTGACCTACAGTCTGCAGGACACCGCCGGCGGACGCTTTGCGATTAACAGCTCGACCGGCCAGGTGACGGTCGCCAACGGCAGCTTGATCGACTTTGAGACCAATGCGTCGCATACCATTACGGTTCGCGTGACGGATGCGGCAGGTGCGACGTTTGACAAGGTGCTCACGGTCTCGGTTACCAATACGAATGATGCACCGATATTGAATGCGAGTGCCAGCCCGACCATGGGTCTCGTCCTCGAAGGAGCCACCAACCCGAGCGGCGTGACGGTGGCTGCGCTGGTCGTCGATGGCAGTATCACCGACGCGGATGGCTCGGCGGTGGAAGCAATCGCGATTACGGGACTCAATACCAGCCTGGGCACATGGCAGTACAGCGTCAACGGTGGGACGAGTTGGCTGACGATCGATGCGGCTCAGATCAACAACACCACCAATGAACTTGCCCTGCTGCTCGGACCGACGGCGCAATTGCGGCTGATTCCGTTCGGGGATCTGAACGGCAGCGTCAGCGACGCGATCACCTTCCGGGCCTGGGACCAGACCAGCGGGAGTGAAGGTCAGTACGCAGTGGTCACTGGTGGCACGAGCGCCTTCAGCACCGCCAGCGATACAGCCGACGTCACGGTCACGGCGGTCAACGACGCGCCGACGTTCTTCAGCGGCGATGGCATCGTCACCACCGCCATTGGCACGAGTAACGGGTCATACGATGATAGCTACAGCATAGCCGTACAGTCTGACGGCAAGATCCTGCTCGGGGGATATGCCCTCATTGGCAGCAACAACGATTTCGCGCTGGTGCGTTACAACGTTGATGGCTCGCTCGACACCTCCTTCGGAACCGGCGGCATAGTTACCACCGACATCGGGACGGGCAGCGATGATAGCTACAGCATCGCCGTACAGGCCGACGGCAAGATCCTGCTCGGGGGACGCAGCTACATCGGCAGCAACAGCGACTTCGCGCTGGTGCGTTACAACGCCAACGGCACGCTCGACACCTCCTTCGGCACCGCTGGGAAGGTCACCACGGCCATCGGAACCAGTAACGATTCTGCAAGTAGCGTAACGGTGCAGCCCGATGGTAAAATCCTTCTGGGGGGGGGATACAGCTCCAACGGCAACACCGATGACTTCGCGGTGGTGCGCTACAACGCTGACGGCACGCTCGACACCTCCTTCGGCACCGCTGGGAAGGTCACCACTGCCGTCGGACCGGGTATCGATTTTGGGTGCAGCGTCACGGTGCAGCCCGACGGTGGGATCCTGCTTGGGGGATACAGTTTTAACGGCAGCAACAGGGACTTCGCGGTGGTGCGTTACAACACGGACGGCTCGCTGGACACCTCCTTCGGCACCGCCGGGAAGGTCACGACTGCCGTCGGCACAAGTACTGATCACGGATACAGTGTCATCGTTCAGTCCGACGGCAAGATCCTGCTCGGGGGAGCCGTCGTCATCGGTAGCAACTACGACTTCGCGCTGGTGCGCTACAACGCGAATGGCTCACTGGACACCTCCTTCGGCACCGGAGGCAGGGTCACCACCGCCATCGGCACCGTTTGGGACATGGCCTTTAGCGTCACCGTGCAGTCCGACGGCAAGATCCTGCTCGGGGGATACAGCCTCATCGGCAGCAACGATGACTTCGCGCTGGTGCGTTACAACGCCAATGGCTCGCTCGATACCGGCTTCGGCACCGGCGGTAAGGTTACGACTGCCATCGGTACGAGTACCGATCAGGGCCGAAGCGTCACGGTGCAGACCGACGGAAAAATCGTGGTCGCGGGCTCGAGCTACAACGGTGCGAACAGCGACTTCGCTCTGGTGCGTTACAACGCCGATGGCTCGCTCGATACGACGTTCGATCGGGCTGTGACGCTCGGCGGCAGCGTCAGCTACACCGTGAACGGCACTCCGGTGGTCCTCGACAGCAATGTGCGCGTGTTTGATGCCGAGCTGAGCGGCAGCAACTTCAGCGGCGCGACGCTGACCCTCGTCCGCAATGGCGGGGCCAATGGACAGGATCTCTTCTCGGCGACCGGCACGCTGGGGACTTTGACTCAGGGCGGCAACCTGACCGTCGGCGGCACAACGATCGGTACGGTCACGACCAACAGTGGCGGCTCGCTGGTCTTGACTCTCAACAGCAGCGCCACGAACGCCCTGGTCAACTCGGCGATGCAGCAAATCGCCTATGCGAACTCCAGCAACGCTCTCCCTGCCTCGGTCCAGATCGATTGGACGTTCAATGACAACAATAGCACTGCCCAAGGCACCGGTGGCGCACTGACCGCCACGGGCAACGTCGTCGTCAACATGTCACGTATGGTGATGCAATGGAAACTCGATGATACCGGGAGTGGTTCCTACGTAGGTCAGGATTCCACCCAACGTTCCACGACTAGCGTCTCGGATGCATCTGGTCGTGGAATCGATGGCAGCATGATCAACATGGATGGTACGGAATGGGTGGATGGGCGTACGGGAGGGGCGTTGGATGTCAATGGGGTTAATGCCGCCGCATACGACTACGTGGTCTCTAATGTCGCCTTGAATTTGGTGCCGAC
>NZ_JBIPLW010000079.1:0-4063 GCF_044369455.1 Flavobacterium sp.
GTAAATGCTTGAACAGTAAAAATGTTGTTTAAGGCTTCTAGTAAAATTTCGTGAAATCCAACGTTTTTGCCCAAAATGGAAGTGGAAATGCTGCGAATGGTCCTGTTGAAAAATACAACTACCAAAAGTAGCATTGGTGCCAGCACCGCCGACAAAAGCAGTAGCTTCACGGATATGAATGATGCGAAAATCAAGCAAGAGCCGACTCGTAGAGGCTCACGAATTGCTACCCCGAACAGTGCCATGAGGCCTAGCGCGAGGGAGTCCGCAGCAGATGTAATCGTCGCAAGCAACCCGCTGGTTCCGTGATTTTGATAAGTAGTCCGGTCCATGGACAATGCCTTAGCGAACACTCTCCTTCGCAGATCTCGTACGATTGCCGACGCTGCGTATCCTAAAAGCAAATCATTGGATAGCATTAACAGATGCTTTACGAGGGTGCTAACGACCAGGAGCCCCATGATTGCACAAATGGTTCGAAAAGGATCTTTTGGAAGCAGTGCCTCCGAGTAGCTAAGTGCAATGCGGCGATAGTAGAGCGCGTCTTCCGCTTGTTCTATTTTGTGTTCGAGGCCGCGAATTGCCGATCGAGCAGTCGCGTCAGCAGGCTGGTTTCCGTTTTGTGTTTTTAGTAAGAGTTCGGATTTGGTTGCAGATTGTTCTGCTTCATAGAAATCTATGCTCTTCTGAACCCAACCTTGGATGGATTCGCCTTTGAGTGTCAAGTCGATTACGGGATACAATGCCCCAATATTGGAGCCCCAAAGAAAAGCGATTCCTACAGAGCATAAGGTTGCCAGGACAATTGCTGGAAAGTATTGAAAGGATTCGCGAACAGCTCTGCGAAAATTCTTCATATTAATCCTTTAGTTATCGTCATCGACGAAAAATATGTTGTCGAGTGCTTTGGCGAAAAATACTTATCTGGTGCGCAAATGTAGCTAATAAGGCGGGCTAGATACTTTGTGTCTATCGCAGCTCCGCCGATTTTCGTCAAGTTCACTAAATGCGTGAATAGGTGATTAACGAAATCGGCCTTCTCGTTAACTTGGTCGTGGCAATAAGCGGGTCGGAGGCCGAAATTGCTGACAACGCTCGCTCACCGATTTCCGGCCAATGACTTTGTGATGGTGAATCACGCCGCCTTACAACTGGTTGCTGGAGTGATGACCTTGGGTTTTTCATACATGACAATCGCCTCTCTGAAGACGCGAACCCAATCCTCGGCAGCATCCTTCCACGTTCGATCAAAGATTCGATGCTTCATATTCTGTTGGGATTGCAACACTCTTTCTCGCGAATCTCGCAAAGTCTCGATCGTGTCTGCCAGCTCTTCATGGTCGTGTGGCGAGAAATGCAGCATTGACTGCCCCAGAGGTGAGAACTGCTCTACGAGCGAGGGAATTCGAGATGACGCGATCGGGCACTGCCAATGCAATGCTTCCATAAGAGGAAACGAACCTTGCTCATACAAGGAAGGTACGACCGTTCCCACTGCTCGCTGATATAGTAAGCTGAGTACATCTCTTTGGCATTTTCCTAAGGTATGAACTCGATCTTCGACCCTATTCTCAGAAACGAGCTTTCTTAGATTCTCAGGCATCGACTGAATGCCAGTGAAAACGATTTGTGTTTCCCTATCACCTCTGTCTTTGAGTATGCGGATCGCATGTATAAGAGCCTGATGGTTTTTGTAGGCTCTAAACGCGGACGGGTAAAGAATGTACTTGGAATGCAAGATGGGGTACTCAGCCACTGCATCCTCAAAACGAGGAGGTGTCTGAAAATCGATGGGCGGCGCGGGCGACACCACCCGAATTTTGCTTTCCGGAAGACCAAGCTGGCCGATAAGGTCGTTTCTCCGAATGAAGTCGGTCAGGCAAGCAGCAATCGTCGACTGCTCGGACACTTTCGCAACAAGCTGTTTAATCGAAATCAAGGTCTCCGTACTGACAGTTTCTGGGAAGTGGTAGGTCACCAAATCATGAATCGTAACGACCGTTGGCTTGGGGAACTTCATGTCCAAACAAACATAGGGGACCAACCAAACATCGCAATGTTCGAGCAATTGCTGCGAGGGAGAGTTAGCAATTTCAGAATTCTCCCGCCCTAACTTTCTCTCCACGCGCCGGCTCTTTGCCCTAAGAAACTCAAGGTACACTTTGTTGGCCCCAAAAGCACAATATGCCAGAGAACCAGAAACTCGATTGCCAAGTCTGGATTTGCCAGAAAACTTTTCAATGACCTTGACTATTTTGCTTTGATAGCGATCCAGGCTACGTCTCGACGCCCGCAGATGAGCATGACGAATGGTATCGAGCTGCAGCTTGAGACTCTGGACCTCTTCTTTGCCATTTGCCTCTGATGCGATGTATTTAGAAAACGATTCGATCGAGAATACACGGATGCGACCGTTGCCTTTGCTCACGGTCGGAGACATGACATCCTCTTGACCGTTGCGAGCAACCATGACTACTTCCACCTTCTCTTGCAGCGAGCTTAGTCCCAAAGCAAGGTTGTGAGCAAACACACCAATACCTTCTGAAGGCTCAAGTGTTACGTGGTAGGCACACCATATTCCAATTCTCATGATTCGACCCATTCAAGATTCTCTTTCTACGCAAGTAATCGATGCCCGGTTTGAATCGAGAGCTAAGCAACTCGACGCATAGTACTGGGTTTAGCCGCCAAGCTCTTCACAATTCTGACCAAATTTTCAGCGACAAAAACAACATCTTCGTCCGTCAACGCTCCGTGCGTAGGTAGGTTAATGCCTCTTCGACTGCAGTCTTCCGCAACAGGAAACGGCTTCTTTGCCAATCCTTGATAGGCTGGCATAGTGTGAATTGGATAGAACACTGGCCGGGTTTCAATTCCAGCGGCAAGCATTTGCCTCATCACTTCATCGCGGTCGCAACCAATTTGCTTCGGAATCAGAACCGTATACATCCAATAGGAATGCAACGCCCAATCCGCTTCAGCCGGAAGTTCGACCAAATCCTGAAACGCCCAAAGGTGTTCTCGATACTTTTTGGCCATAGATCTTCTTTTCGCCGTGTGCTGTTCCAGTCTTTCTGCTTGCCCTACTCCAATCGCTGCCGCTACGTTTGTCATCCTGTAGTTGTAGCCCACCTCTGGGTGCCAATAGCTGCGATTCGGATCAACAGCCTGCCCACGCAAGAACCGCATTCGTTCAGCAAGCGACTCATCGTCCGTGGTAACTGCACCGCCTTCTCCCGTCGTGATAGTCTTGTTGCCGAAGAAACTGAATGACGAGCACTCTGCCAAAGAGCCAACCCGTCTTCCCTTGTATTCCGCGCCCAAAGATTCCGCAGAATCTTCAATAACAGAAATTCCGTGTTTATCCGCTATCTCTTGGATTGGATCCATATCCACAGGATGACCGTAGAGTGGAACCGTCATGATAGCTTTTGTCTTGGGCGTAATCGCTGCTTCGATTCGATTCGGATCGAGCGAAAGAAAGCGACGCTCGGAGTCAACGAATACGGGAGTTGCGTTGCAATATCGCACAACGTTTGCGGTGGCCACATAGGAAAGTGATGGCATTATCACTTCATCGCCGCTCTCCAAGCCGAGCGCCAGCAACGCGAGATGCAATGAAGTGGTACCATTGTTTGTGACAACGGCACACCGAGTACCACAGTATTCCGCGAGAAGTTTTTCAAAGCGGTCTATGTACTTGCCTTTCGAAGAGATCCAATTCTCATCTAGACAGTCCAAAACGTATTTCTTTTCGTTTCCATCCAAGACGGGTTCGGCCACCCGGATAAATCTTTTTGCTGTAGACATAGGATTCCTTTCCATATGAGAAAAATAGTGATGCGCGTTTCTTGAGTCAATACGAGTAACAATGATAGCTGTTACCGGTGAGCTCTTTGCTCTCATTGAACTTAAGTCGAGTAACCACAGTCGTTTGCGGATTTTTCCGTATTTCAACGATCCCGAGGCGATAGCATATTTTTACCAACGAGCCCATTGAGTTTTCGAGCTGGCCGGAAATGGCCGTCACGACGCCATGTGCATTGCCGGTTCCTAATTCGGT
>NZ_JBIPLW010000016.1:0-41936 GCF_044369455.1 Flavobacterium sp.
ACTGCCCAATATATCATTAACTCTCGAATTTAAATTAAAATTCTCAAAACCAATATTTCCAGCGGATTGATTAAAATCACATAATTTATAATCTGCTGGTGCTGTCGCTTCGGGGGTTGGGTTAACATTTAATTGGAGTTGGACTACTTCATAACAACTTGTAATAATAGATTCGACTCTTACATAAATAATTTGTGTCCAAAGGTTAATATTAGGATAAGCAGTAGTATTTGAAATAGCATTTTCATCAACGTTAGCATCTGTAATGGTTTTGTGGAAAGTTACTGTATATAAAGTACCTCCTGTAATAGAATTTATAGTTTGCGTTAAATCAAATGTCCCAAATCCGTCATTGTTTGGGTCGCAATAATTCAATGGTTGTGGCGTGTTAACAAATACATCGTTGATAAAAGGGTTGATAGTAAAATTTATTGGATTAGAAAAACAATTAGCATTGGTTTCATTCACAACGATGTTATGATTACCGGGGGCTATATTCAAAAATAGTGGACTTATTTGAAAAGGACCACCATCGATAGCATATTGATAATTATTGCCAATAGGACTGGTAACCGTTACAGAATTGGATGAACACAATTGAACGATGGAAATCACAGGGGTTAATTGAGGTGCTATTGTAATTGGTAATGTAATAGAATTTGCACATTCACCAACATCAGGGATAAATGTGTGAATTGTTGTACCTGAAACGCTTGTGTCAATAGTAGATGGTGACCAAGATCCAGTTATACCGTTTAATGAAGTTGTTGCTAAAATAGGTGGTGTTGATCCAAAACAAAGAGCGGGTATTGAGTTGAATGTTGGCGTAACTAAAGGGTTCATTGTCCACTGAAAAGAAAAAGTGGTTGCGCACTGTCCGGCGTTTGGTGTAAAAGTATAAGTAGTTGTTCCGGGTACAATTAAAATTTGATCCGGAAACCAAGTACCGACAATATTATTATTAGATGTGGTGATTAACATCACAGTAGGAAGAAAATCAGGAATACAGGTGGTAATAGTGGTATAATTAAAGGTTGGTGAAACTTCGTTATTCACAGTTATAGTTCCATTGGCAGTGGCTGGTAGTCCTGAACCTCCTGTTGTAGTAATTGTATAATTAAACGTACCCGATTGAGTTGATGTACCACTTATTGTAAAAACACCTGAGTTATAAAATCCTGTAACTCCTGATGGTAATCCTGAGACAGTTGCTCCTGTTGCACCAACAACATTATAGGTAATATTATTTATTGCAGTGTTAATACAAACGGTTTGAGAAATAGTTGTTGGAGGAGAGGTCAGTGTAAGTGATATATTGCAATTATTTACTGTTATCGATCCTACTGTAGCTTGTACAGTACCACAATTGGCAGGAACTGATAGATTATAGTTAAATATACCCACTATTGTTGGTGTTCCATTAATTGTGACTATACCATTATTAACAGAAGCGTTTACTCCATTGGGCAGACCGGATACTATTGGTGTAGCATTATTGTAACTATATGTTATAGTAGTAATAGGATTGTTACTACAAACTATTTGATTATCGGTATTAATTGCAGATGTCAAGGTTATAGTACTATTACTACTATTGCAACAACTACCAGCCAATTGAGAAACTTGAAAGGTATCTGAGCCCAACCAACAACAATATTGAACCTTTAACGAATAGAGTACCCCTCCTAAATTGGTTGCAAAATAATCATAGATTTCGTCTATTGTATTACAACCTCCCGCAGCTGTAGTACAACTATAGGCGCAATTTAAAATGTTCCCATTAGCCAAAACAGGTTGGGTTAAAATAGTAGTGTTCCCAATTGGTATTCCATTTACAGTTGTTGTTGCTATAGGAAACCCACAATTATTATTGTTTGCAGAAGAATTAGTACCAGCATATATAAGCTGAGTAACATTCCCAGCAAAAGGGCCAGTTATATTTATTCTGACTGGTTCATAAGACGTTACTCCAATTTTAATATTTGGTATATTTTGATCTATTTCAATGTTTAAAATGCCTCCATCATAATTTGAAAAAATCAAAAGATTACCATTTGGGGAACAAGAATAATTTGCATTTACTGTAATGGTTGAGGTGGTAGTGGTAGCACATTGCCCCGGATCAGGTGTAAATGTATAGAGGATAGTGGTGGTATTATTTAAAGCTGGACTCCAAGTGCCAGTAATACCGTTAATCGAAGTTGTAGGTAATGGGGATAAAGACTGACCAACATTAATTGGGGAAATTGGATTAAATGTTGGTGTAATCACATCAGGAACTGGATTTATTGTACTTTGGATAGGTGCAGAAATACATCCTGAAGTCAAATCTTTAACGGTAACATTATAGTTTCCAGGTGTTAAGTTAGAAAAAATTGGACTTGATTGATACGTAATAGCATCAATACTATATTCTAAATTTCCTCCCAAAGGTGATGTAATTGCAATAGAACCTGTTGTGACTACACAAGTGGGTTGCGTAATTGTAACTGCTGGTGAAGGCGGTGGGGTAATAGTAACATTTACAGAAGTCGAACTTGAACATCCAGAAACTGAATCAAAAACAGTAACTGTATATGTTCCAGACTGGTTTGCAGTACCTGGATTTGGGGTATTTAATGCTAAACCAGGTCCATTCCATGTAATCGTAACTCCTAAGTTTGTCGAATTTCCAATTAGTTTAACCGTACAATCCGCTTGATTAAATGTGGAACCTGAAACATTTGGTGCAGATGGTGCTGGATTAACAACTAAAGCAATTGAGTTTGAAATACAACCAGAAATTATATCTTTAACGGTAACATTATAAGTTCCAGAAGCCAAACTAGTAAAAGTTGGACTCGACTGATAACTACTACCGTTAACACTATATTCATATATTACAAATTGATAGGTTCCAATATTCGTATACTCTTGAGGGTCTAACGCTAACCAATCTGCTGGATTCCCAATCAAACTTGGATGTGGAGCATTTGCCAATCTTCTGTAGGTATAACCATCTAAATTACCTGGTGTAAAATCTACTCCATCTGTTCTTCCCCATAAATCAATTTCTACATCGGTACTTGTGGTCAAACGAACATTATCATTGGTATTAAAACCTGAACATAAATTTACTACCAAATCTGGCACTACTCCACCTTGATTCGTAGCACTACCAATGGAAACAACATAAACATCATTATTAGCAAGAGTTCCAACCAATGGAAAATCACAATTCAAAGACGGACCGGGGTTTCCGTTATTATATATTTTTAACTTATAATTTGCCAAATTTTTAGACACACCAGTTCCGTTATAAATTTCAATATAGGATAATGCTCCAGTACTTTCATCGGTTACTTCAGAAATAAACAAATCGGAAGGAACCGAAATAGGTGTTGTATTTAATGGGCTCGTAAACACTATTGTTCCTGTTGAAATTGTACATGTTGGTTGCTGCGTTACACTTACAACAGGATTCGGAAGCGAACAAGGTAACAACGAAAGGCAAGTTTGAGTTGATTGCGTAAAACAACCTGTTCCCACTGGGGTGACAAAAATTTGAACAGAATCACCAGGGCTTAAGGAATTTACTATTTGAGTTGAAGAAAGTAAAGTCCCAAGATTAACTATAGGACCTCCATTAATACTATAGGATCTTGTATAAGAAGTTGCTCCTGCAACTGCAGGCCAATTAAAGGTTACTGAATTAGCTGTAGGAATACCACATGAGATTATAGGAGATAGTGATGGAGTAACTGTAACTGTTACAGAATTTGATAAATTACAAGTTAATGCCCCTGTAAATGATATATCATCTAAAGCAAAATCGTTTCCAGAAGTTGTAGTTGTTCTGTCATACATACAAATTTGTGCTATAGTACTTACACCAGAATTCCAAGTATAGGTTCTTTGCACCCAACTACAAGATGTTGTTGGAGCAAATGCAGAACCAATTGAAACACCATTGATAAGAACATCTATATTGGCAGGATTAGGAGTAGCTACTGTCTGAATAAAATAACTAAACGTATAATTCTGCCCAGGAACTACGGTAACTGTTTGACACCATACTCTGTCATTTCCCCCATTTAAGGTAGAACCATCAACAACCATCATGTTTCCTGAGCCTCCATTTGCCGTACAAGGAGAAAATCCGCCAAACCAACTATTCGAATTAGTGACAATACCATAGGTTCGTTGCGCACCAGCTGGAACCGTTACTGTTAAGAATTGATAATCTGTAGTAAATCCGGTATTTCCTGATGAAAAATTACCATTAGTAATTAATTGAGTTGAAGTCGAAGTTGAAGTAGATGATGCTGTATAGGTTGTAGGTTGAGTCGGACTAACAGTGGGTGAAGCACTGTTAGGAGCTACAAGAGTTGGATCAGCTGGAGATGCTGTCCAAGTATAGGGATTTGCACTCCCACTTACCGATAAAATTGTTGGGCTACCAGCACAAATAGATGTTGGTGAAGCACTTACATTTAAATTGACTGGTTGAGTGATAATAATATTTGATTGTGAAACAACTGATGGAGGACTATTGCTATCGGAGACAGAAACAGCATAAGTTCCTGGAGCTAACCCAGAAAAAATTCCCGTTGAATTGGTTTGAGAGGCAGTACCAGATAATGAATAATTTACATAAGGTTGCACTCCATTAACTCCTGAAACTACTATAGTACCATTGTTAGCATTGGGACAGGTAACATTTGAAAAAGAAACTGATAATGATAAAGGTAAGGGTGCAGCGGTAACCGATAAATCATCAATGGCAAAATCATTACCATCAAAACCTGTATTGTTATTAAACAATTTAATGTTTACACAAGAAAAATTGGGTCTAAATGTGTAAACCACTTGTTGCCATCCGTTTGCGGTTGGTGGAGCTATTAAGCTACCCGAGATAAGAGTGACTGAATTTGCATTTGGCATATCAACCCTAATATCAGCTGGTGTTGGTGTACCCGATACAGGTCCATAAATAGATCTAATCCAATAGCTAAATGTGTAAACTGAACCAACTGTTAATCCGCATACACCTCCTCCGCCATTGCCCGCTTCCCAAAAATTTTGTTGACCACCTGTAGTATTTCCATCTACAGCCATCATAATCCCAGTTCCTGTAGTATGATCTCCAACAGAAACAAAGGATGCCGTATTTATAAGTTGTGGATTAGTAACTAAAGCCCAATTCCCTGAATTAGTGTTGCCCGAAAAAGGCGGAGTAAGTCTTACATAACCAGCCCCATTTGAAAAGAAACCAATTACTGTACCTGTTTCAAAATTTCCATTATTCAGTAAATTTTGTGAAAACCCTTTAAAACAGAATAATGATAGTACAACTAATAATAATTTAAATAAAAAGTGATTTAACTTCATCTTAAAATATCTTTTGAGTAGGACTTCGAATTTATCTTTGGGATTTGTTTAAAAAACAAAAAACAAAGATATTGTTTTTATATCAGTAGTGTATTTTTTTAAAGGAAATTGACCTATAAAAAAACTCAACAAAAGATGTTTTTTTTATCTATTTACTGATTTTTTCTTCTACTTCGTTCTGTCTTCAATAAATTTAGTTCTCTACTGGTTTGACCAGCTACCGAAGTATTTTCTTCGGCTCTTCGGATAAGGTAAGGCATCACATCGCGAACTGGCCCAAAAGGTAAATACTTGGCTACATTATAACCATGGGCAGCCAAATTATAACTGATATTATCACTCATACCGTATAATTGTCCAAACCAAATCCTGTTATCATTTTTAGCAATACCTTTATCCTTCATCAACTCGATAACTTTGTATGAACTTAATTCATTGTGGGTTCCTACAAAAATAGACATCGAATCTAAATTATCCATCATATACGCCATCGTTGTATCATAGTTACTATCGGTAGCTTCTTTACTTTCACAGATTGGGGTTGGATATCCTTTTTCTTCCGCACGCTTGTTCTCTTTTTCCATATAAGCACCACGAACCAATTTCATCCCAATAAAAAATCCTTCTTCTTTGGCCTGATGCTGTAATTGTTTCAAATAGTCCAATCTGTCCCAGCGGTATAATTGCAAGGTATTAAAAACAATAGCTTTTTCTTTATTATACTTGCGCATCATATCGGTAACCAAATCATCGGCTGCGTCTTGCATCCAACTTTCTTCTCCATCAATCAATAATGCTACATCCTTTTCAAAAGCCGTTTTACAAATTAAATCAAAACGAGAAACCACTCTATTCCATTCTTTTTGTTCTTCTAGGGTTAATGGTTGTTTCTCACCTATTTTTTCATAAAGATAAAATCGACCTAAACCCGTTGGTTTAAAAACGGCAAACGGAATAGCATTTCGTTCTTTCGCAAACTCTACAGTTTTTATGGTCATTTCTAAAGCGGCATCAAACTGATCTTCTTCTTCCTTTCCCTCCACAGAATAATCTAAAACGGAAGAAACGCCTTTAGTAAACATTTTATCTACAACTGATAAACAATCTTCTTCGGTGGTACCACCACAAAAATGGTCAAAAACTGTAGCTCTAATCAAACCTTCAACGGGTAAATGTGCCTTCAAAGCAAAGTTGGTAACCGCAGTACCAATTCGCACTAATGGCTCATTATCAATCATTTTGAATAAAAAATAAGCCCGGTCTAATTCGGTATCTGTTTTTAGTGCAAAAGCAACTTGAGTGTTGTTGAAAATAGTATCCATAATGTTATTTAGCGAGGCAAATATAAAAAGACTTTTAGGAATAGACTATTTAAAAAAACTAGTTTTGCGTAGCAATTTTATTTATCATTCCGTTAAAAATGAAAAAGTGAAACGGTATCATACTATACCAATACAATCGTCCAAAAATTCCAATCGGTCGGAATGTCGCAATTTGATGTAGCACATTGTTTTCATCTATTCTAAATTCGAGCCAAGCTTCGCCTGGAACTCGCATTTCTGCAAAAAGTAATAACCTTTTACCCTCTTTATCAGCTAATAAAACCCGCCAAAAATCGAGTGCGTCACCATTATCTAGATGAGTTGGACTTGTCCTTCCTCTACGCAACCCTACACCTCCAAAGAGCTTATCGATAAATCCTCTTAACTGCCACATCCAATTGCCATAGTACCAACCTTTATCACCACCAATAGTCCAAATATTATCTAAAACTTGTTCTGAATTTAGAATTTTTATTGATTTACTGTCTTTCAAACAACCAAAATTAGGTACTTGTACATATTGGGATAAATCTTTTTTGAATCGGCTACTTGTCAAACTATCTTTCCAGCTAGAGATTACTAAATTTTGTTCTATCTTTTGGAAAGCTAATTTTATGGCATCTACATATGAAATAGGTTTTACATCGAGCATTTCTTGCAATCTTTTATCTTTACAAACCACTTCAACTTTCATACTATCGACCAAGTTTATTGCTAATTTGTAGGACGTTGAAGTTACAAAATAAAGCCAATAAGACGATAATTTTGGGGTCATTACAGGAATTGTAAAAATAGCCAATTTTATACCTCTTGTTTTGGCATACAATTGCATCATTTGTTTGTAGGTTATGATGTTTGGACCACCAATATCAAAGGATTGATTAAAACAATCAATTCTGTTTTGAACACCTATTAAATATGTAATTACATCTCGAATTGCTATAGGTTGTGTTTTAGTCAATACCCATTTTGGGGTAATCATAATGGGCAATTTTTCGCATAAATCTCTAATTATTTCAAAAGAAGAACTACCCGAACCTACAATTATTCCCGCTTTTAAAACGGTTACACTTGGTTTACCTTCCATTAGTATTTTTTCAACACTATTTCTAGACATCATGTGTTTGGATAATTTTGGGTCGTTAACAATACCACTCAGATAAATAACTTGTTTCACATTCATGCAGGAAGAATACAAGTTAAAATTATGAGCTGATTTTGCCTCCATCTTGTCAAAAAAATCTACTGAACTTGACATGGAGTGAATCAAGTAATAAGCTATATCAATATCTATTGGGCAATCAATTGGATTAAATTCATCCAAAAAATCAACTTCCCAAATTGAAATCAATGACAGGGTTTCAGTATCAAGACCGAATCTTGTTTTATCGCGAACGGCACAAACAACCTCGTGACCTTGGTTTAATAATTCGGGTAAAAGTCTTCTGCCTACATAACCATTCGCTCCTGTTAATAGAATTTTCATGATTGTCTTTTTAGGTTATTTCTATTCTTTTAACCATAATTTTCTATAGGATTTGTCCCTATCATAATCCTGAGCTTGTTTATCAATATTAAAATAACGATTGCCTCTTGGATCATTTCCAACACCTGCAAGATACGCCCAATTTCCCCAATTGCTCGACACATCATAATCAATTAATTGTTGTTCGAAATAGGCAGCACCATAGCGCCAATCGAGTTTTAAATCGTTGCACAAATAACTGGCCACATTTTGTCTTCCTCTATTGCTCATAAATCCAGTTAATTTTAATTCAAGCATATTGGCATCAACAAAATCAACGCCTGTTGTTCCATCAATCCAACTTTCTAATAGTTGGATATTGTGCTTATTGACACTAATCCCTTTATCCTGAATACCACTTTGTTGAAAAAACTTATTGGAATATTTTTTCATCATAAATCTAAAATAATCCCTCCACAACAATTCAAAAACCAACCAATAGGTTGACTCGTTTGCGCCAAATTGTGTTTCGTACTTTTTCAATTCAAAATAAATTTCCCTTGGAGATAAACATCCCAAAGCTAGCCATGCGGAGAATTTTGATGAATAATCCGCACCAATCAATCCGTTGCGGGTTTCTTTGTATTGGGAAATGGCTTTTGTTTCTGAAAAATAATGATTCATTCTTTTTAATGCGGCACTTTCGCCACCCACAAAATTAATAGCGGCTCTTTTGTCAATTTTTGAAAATGATAATCCGAGTTCTTCTAGCGTTGGAAATTGCGCAGCAGGAAATTCCGGTGAGGAAATGCTTTTAGGTTTTTCAAAAACGGTTCTGATTTTAGCGTCTTTCTCCACTTTTTTTCTGAAATTACTAAACACATCCGGAATGTCTTTGATAGAAAAAGGCAAGTCTTGAGCGTGATATAGTGTACTTGTGCTATACGTTATCATTTCACATTGTTGTTTCCAAAGTTCAATTTGCACTAACTGTTCGGTTTGTTTTTCTTCAAAAGTAACTTCGCGTTTTGCATATAGTTTATTTACTTTATAAAGAGACACTACTTTTGGAATTTCAATTTCTGGTTTGCCTTTTAGCACCATCAATCCCGAACCTAATGCTCGTAGATTTTTATCTAAATCGGCAACAGCTTCTAGTAAAAATTGGGCTCTAAAACTTCCTGTTTTTTTAAAACCATATTCCGTCTCTTCAAACTGTTTTTCATCAAAGCAATATACTGGAATAATTTCATCACTTTTGGCTATAGCTGTCACTAAGGTTTCATTGTCGTGCAAACGTAAATCCGTTTTAAACCAAACTATCGCTTTTTTCATATGTAGATAATATTTGTTTTTTTAAGGTCATATGGAATCGCTCAATCTTCATTGGTGTTTGCTTACGCAAACTTCTTGTTAATGGCGATTTCATAAATCATTTATATTTTTTAAATAATAATCGGCTTGTTCTAAAAGCGCAACTTTTGCTTCGGGTTGCATTTTACGCCACACATTGTACATCATACCAATTCTTGGATTTTTGGACAATTTATCTTCATTTTTATCATAAAAATTCCAATACAAACTATTGAAAGGACAAGCTTTCACTCCAGTTTTAAGAGATTTATCATAAAAACAACTTCCACAATAATGGCTCATTTTGTCAATGTAAGTTGCCGAACTCACATACGGTTTTGTTCCTACAATGCCCCCATCGGCAAACTGACTCATGCCGCGTGTATTGGTAATTTCTACCCATTGAATAGCATCAATATAAATTCCGAGATACCACTCATCAACTTCATCGGGATGAACTCCAGCCAACAACGCAAAATTTCCCGTAATCATTAACCGTTGGATGTGATGAGCATAGGCATAATCTAAAGACTGCGAGATGGCATCTTTCAAGCAATTCATTTTGGTTTTTCCTGTCCAAAACCAAGCAGGTAATTTTTCTTGATTGTTGAAAAAATTCATAGTTTCATACTCGGGCATCTTCAGCCAATAAATGCCGCGCATGTATTCGCGCCAACCAATAATCTGTCGGACAAATCCTTCTAGTTGATGGTATTCGATTTCCTCTTTTCTATTTTCCCATTCCTTGATCGCTCTGTTAATTACTTCTTGGGGAGAAATCATTTTAATATTCATTGAAAATGAAACTCGCGCATGATATAACGACCATTCGTTTGGTGTCATCGCATCCTGATAACTTCCAAATAAGGGTAAACATTCAGTAACAAAAAATTCCAATAAAGCTAAGGACTGTTTTCTATTTATCGGCCAAACAAAATGGGTAGCATTAATAGTTCCGATAGTTTTAACATCGGTTAACTTTAGTTCAAAAACGATTTGAGTAACGTCATTATCAAAAACCAATGGCGACGTTGGTTTGTGATTTTTGGGTAGTTTTTTTCGGTTTTCGCCATCATAATTCCACTGACCTGTTAAAGGCTTGTCGCCTTCCATTAAAACGTGATGTTTTTTTCTGAGGGCACGATAAAAGCTTTCTAACAAAAATGTTTTCTTTCCTTCAAAAAAAGAACCTAATTCTTCTCGAGTGGTATAAAAATGTTCTGTATCAAAAACCTGAAATGGAATTGATAGTTGAGAACAATACTTTTTGAGTAAAACATCTAATCGATATTCATCTGGCAATTGATATTCGAATTTAGAAAAAGAATTTTCAGCTAGAATTGTGTTTATGTTTTTTTCAAATGACTGCTGGTTGTTTTTATCGTTAAGGTGAAAATAAATTACGTTATGTCCCTGTGCTTTTAACTCCGCTGCAAAAGAATGCATCGACGCAAAAAATCCAACCACTTTTTGAATGTGATGCGTTGCATAATCGGTTTCGGTTCTGATTTCCATCAAAATATAAGTTACTGAATCATCAACGGATTTATACCAAGAATGATTGCTATTGAGTTGGTCACCAAGAATTAATCTAAGAGTTTTTAGCATTTATATTTTATTTGCCATTGATTCACAGATTTTTTCGATTAATTATAAATCTGTGAATCTGTGGCTATTTAGTTTTATTCATTCTACATTTATCACTGCAATATTTTACCTCATCCCAAACTTTCTCCCATTTCTTTCGCCATGAGAAAGGTCGGTTACACACAATACACATTTTCCTGGGTAAGTTTTGTTTCTTAACTCCTTTCATAATCTAGTTTTAGTTTAGTTCTTTCCCAATCTATAGCTACCGAGGAACCTTCTGCAATAAAAACTGCTGCTGGTTTTCTATGGTTCAAACACGAAAAAGTTTCGCCATACATGGCTTCAAAATCACAGGAGATTTGATAATTAGTTACGTGATGAATTTTCCAACTCGGGTGATGCAAACGGTATTCTTCTGTCTTATTTTCATTTATTTTGGTGTATCCATAATAGTGTTCGTAGATAAATTTTTCAAGAGAATTTTGTTGCATTTGTTGGGCTCGAATTTCATTTTCAACATAAATACTATTCCACTTTTGGTTGACCCTCCATTCAAAGGTTACTTTTTGGTTTTTCTCCTTTTTGATAATAGTGTGCTTTGTTGGAACTACAGTGTAATGTTCTTTATATAAGAAATTAGCCATCCATGCAACAATCTTGTATGGAATGGTTTCATTGATAAAAACAACCCCTCGTTTTGTTTGGTTTTCTTCTTTTCTAATTACGTAAAATCGCAAATTGATTTCTTCAAAAGTACCTAATTTTGGAATTGGAATAGAAAATAATTTGGTATTTTTAAACATAAAACCTACCAAACTTATGTATGTTTTTCCATTATAAAAGTCTAGTTCCAGTCCTTTTGGAAGAAAGGGCAACAACACTTTTGGGTCAATTTCATAATTAACCATAATGATGTTTTCCCAGTTTGCTTTTAAAAAAATGGCCATTACTAATCGCTCTTTTTTAAATTTTTATTGGGATTAGATTCCGGAGCAAGATCGGAATGAGTGATTTGCACAATTTTACTTTGTAAAATTGGCGCTCTACTCACGTGCTTTTTTAAAATTCGTTTTCCTTCCTCTTTCACTTCTTTACTTTTTCGGAAACCCCAAATACTATCGCTTGCATACTTTCTTGTGGCATCAATATCTACAATAGGATGAGGATAGTCTTTTCCGATTTCGCAACCATATAATTGCTGGTCAATTAATCCTAGTTTCCATGGCTCATGTATTAAATGTGGTGGAATATTGGCCAACTCGGGTACCCATTTTTTGATAAATATTCCATCGGTATCGTGTTCTTCAGAATTTTTAATCGGATTGTAAATTCTAATCGTATTGATCCCCGTTACTCCCGATTGCATTTGGAGTTGTGGATAGTGAATTCCAGGTTCGTAGTCTAGAAATTGTCGGGCTAAAAAATGTAATTCGCGCCAATCTTGCCATAGATTAAAAACAAAAAAGGAAACTACCATAGCACGCATTCTAAAATTGATGTAACCTGTTGTGACTAAACACCGCATACACGCATCAACAATAGGAACGCCCGTTTTTCCTTCCTGCCACGCGTTGATATAGCGTTCATTTTTTGGTTTTACAATACTGTCAAAAGCGGCATTTATATTATGAAATTCCATGCGACATTCATCCTCAAATTTTTGAATAAAATGACAATGCCAATGCAATCGTGAAACAAAATTTAAAACAGCTCTTTTGTTTGAAGCTTGTTCGTAATGCTGATTGGTATATTGATAAATCATTCGCATACTGATGTTTCCGTAAGACAAATAAGGAGACAATCGGCTACACCCTTTTCTACTCAAATTGGGTTTTGAAATATGTTTGCTGTAATTCACATAACGCTCTTTCACAAAACTGTCTAAATACCGCCAAGCAAAATTTTCGCCTCCTTGCTGGAAGTTGTTATTTCGTATAGTAATTTCATTCGATAAGTTTTCTCCTTTTAATGTATTGTAATCATTTTCATTTAGAGTTTCTATTTTTAATGACTTTATTTCAATCATTTTAGGTGCAGCGCGCATTACATTTTCCCAACGCTTGTCCCAATCTTTTCTTGATTTCAATTTTCGGATGACACCATGCATTTGAGATTGTTTCCATTGAATACTTTTTTCATCAAAAAAACATTGCATCGCAATATCCCTATCATAAGTGACTTTATTACCAATTTCTTGATGTGAAAAAACAGTTTTAACATCATATATTTTGAGTAATTCTTCAAAAACGAATGGAACTTCGTTATGAAAAAAATATAATTTAGCTGAAATGGCGGCTAACTTTGATTGCATTTCTTGAATGGACTCATAAATAAAACGCCAATGTCGCACATCGGCATCATCATAATTCATGACAGAGGGTTCAAAAAAGTAAAGCAGTAAAAATGGAATATCTTCTTGTTGTGCCAAATAAAGGGGCTCATGATCAGTAAAACGTAAATCACGTTTGAGCCAAACAATATTTGCAGCTTTTTTTTTCAATTTTGAAGTAATGAAGTTAGGGGTTTATCGGGTTTTGCAAAACTCAATCGGTCCAACTGAATGGTTTTATGATAACTATCCAAACCGGAACAAGTGAGGGTATTGGCTTTTTCTAAATCGATAAAACCATCGTCATACATACAATTTTCAGGTACATAAATCTGAACAATTTCACCGATAATTAGGGTAGTATTGTTGATAGAAATTTCCAATTTTTCTTTAAATTCAATTCCCAATTGCACCTTACTTTCTGCTACAAAAGGCGCAAAAAAATCATTTTTATATTCGGCATTCAAGCCCGTTACATCAAATTCAGAAATATCTTTTTCATAGCGCGCCGAGGTTTGATGCGCTTGTTCATAAATCTTCTCATTGATGTGATTAATGGTGTAAAAACCTGTTTCAATTATGTTTCGCAAAGTATCTCGTTCTGGCGGACTTGGACGAAAAATTAACCCAACCAAAGGTGGATTTGCTCCAACATGAAAAAACGAGCTAAAAATGGCCAAATTGGGGTTTCCATTTTGATCAGCAGTTCCAACAAGAGACACACTTTTAAATCCACCTAAGCTATTAATAAGATGCACGCGGAATTGTTTTTCCATGGCATTTAGTGCTTTTGAAGTGATGAATTTCTGCATATTTTCTGGTTGGTTTTGGAAAAATTAAAATAAGTTTTTTTCTTTTTCATGAAGTGCTATCCACTTTTTATCGCTGTTTAATTTGAAAGTGCCAATGTGTTCTTTATTCCATTCGTTAGGTCCGATAAGCGAAAGAAAATTCATGCCATCATTTGCTCGGTACATATGATAGATTTCTCCGATAACAGGTTCAAATGAAAACTTAGAATTATATACTAGTTCGTTCCACTCGTATTCTTTCATTAAATTTTCATATTGAAGTTTTAGCTCATTGAACTTATTCTCAAACTGTTTGTTTACGTTGCTAATACCTCTACTTTTCCAAGAAACCAAGTCATCAATTCGAATCACAGGTGCACCAACACTAGTAGAATATGGCAACATACTAGCATTATATCCCTTATCTTCTGAGTAAACTATATTATCAGGTTTTTTATTCTCCATTTTAATCTGTTTAATAAGCTTTAATTATCGTTTTGAAATTTTATTATTAGAAATAGCTCGTTGCAATTTGCATTTGAAACGATCTATTCCTTCAACTCTTTTGGCACTGTGTTTTGTTTTACAATTTTCAACCCGTTCGCGCCAAAGTTTGTAACTACTAAACTTTAATTCTTTTTTCATAAGAGCTTTGACATCGGCTTCTTTTAAACCAAATTGAAATTCAATAGCGTCAAATGGGGTCCTATCTTCCCAAGCCATTTCAATAATTCTATCAATAGCGATTGCATCAAGCATTTTATGTTTTTCTTTGAGCATAAATTCTGTTTAACAATTACGTATAAAAAGTAAACAAATGTAATTCAAATAAATTAAACCAATTGTTAATCAAAACCAAAAAAACAGTTATTTTGCATAAAATACCTTTTGAATTATGCAAACCATACAAGCCAACGGTTATGAAGTCTATTTTAATGAGAATGGATATGATTTACTCCATAAATTTATTGCTGATAACAACTATTCCTCACTATTTATTTTAGTTGATACTAACACAAATGAAAAATGCTTGATGCGGTTTTTATCCTATTTAGCGACCGATAAAAACATTGAAATCATTGAAATTGAAGCTGGCGAAAGCGAAAAAAACATCACAACTTGTGTCGAAATTTGGTCAATACTAACAGAACTTGGTGCTGATAGAAAAAGTTTGTTAATCAATGTTGGCGGTGGCGTTATTACTGATATTGGCGGTTTTGTGGCTTCAACTTTCAAAAGAGGTATTGATTTTATCAATATTCCAACTTCTTTATTGGCCATGGTTGATGCCTCTATAGGAGGAAAAAATGGTGTGGATTTAGGAAATTTAAAAAACCAAATTGGAGTTATTAATTCACCAAAAATGGTGCTGGTAGACACAGACTATTTAAATACTTTGCCTCAAAACGAAATGCGTTCTGGATTGGCCGAAATGCTTAAACATGGATTGATTGCAGATGCTAATTACTGGAAACATTTTAGAGATTTAAAACAATCTGACTTTGCTGACTTTGATGTTTTAATTCATCGCTCTATTGAAATTAAAAACGAAATCGTCACTCAAGACCCAACAGAAAATGGGATACGGAAAGCACTCAATTTTGGACATACCTTAGGTCATGCTATTGAAAGTTATTTTCTGGAAAATGAAAATAAAACTCCCTTATTGCATGGTGAAGCTGTTGCTGTAGGAATGATTTTGGAAAGTTATATTTCTTGGCAAAAAAAATTAATTTCAGAAACTGAATATGCCGAGATTAAAAATGTAATAGCAGCTATTTTTGAAACCATTCTTTTTGAAGAAAAAGATCTTCAACCCATTTTGGATTTACTCATCCATGACAAAAAAAATGAATATGGAAAAGTACAGTTTGCCTTACTTGACAGAATTGGCGCTATTACAATCAATCAAGAAGTTGATAATGAATTAATTTTAAAATCTTTCAAAGATTACAAATGCTAATGATTTTTTCGCAAGAATAGTTGGAATACGCAAATTTTATTTTTTACATTTGCCCTAATGAAAAAAAGTGACAACACTTCAAATTACAGTATTTACAGTCAAGAAAGAACAAACATTTTCTTTACTTTTTCACCTCATTTTTTTATTCAAAAAAATGAATTTACTGCTTTGCATCCAACAGTTACTTTTTTGTTTCAAGAGAAACTACCAATTATTTATGCAAACATTAGGGTTTGAATTCGAGATTACTTTTTTTATACAATTAATTAATCTTCAATTTTACATCCTCAATGAATACTAGATATTTCGACTTAATAAATCAAACGTTTTACTTCCCACAAGAAGAATTTACTCTAAATAAAGATAATCTTCAGTTTCACAACATCGATTTGATGAAACTCGTAGAACAATATGGAACGCCATTAAAGTTTACCTACTTACCACAGATTTCTAATAATATTAACAAGGCAAAAGGTTGGTTTAGAAAAGCCATGGAAAAAAATAAGTATGAAGCAAAATATTACTATTGCTATTGTACAAAAAGTTCGCACTTTAGTTTTATAATGGATGAAGCTTTCAAAAACAATATTCACATCGAAACATCTTCTGCTTTTGATATTAATATTGTGGAGAATTTAATGGCTCAAGGAAAAATTAATAAAAACACTTATGTTATTTGTAATGGTTTCAAAAGAGAACAATATATTGAAAACATTGCCCGTTTAATTAACGGTGGACATCATAAAACTATTCCAATTATTGATAACTATGAAGAACTTGATTTATTGCAAGAATCTATAAATGGCAAATTCAAAATTGGAATTAGAATTGCAGCAGAAGAAGAACCAAAATTTGAATTTTATACTTCGCGCCTTGGTATTGGATATAAAAATATTGTACCCTTTTACAGAAAACAAATTGAAGAAAATAAAGCTGTAGAACTAAAAATGCTTCACTTTTTTATCAACACTGGTATTATGGACACAGCATATTACTGGAATGAATTGGTAAAATGTATTAAAGTATATGTTGCCTTAAAAAAAGAATGTTCAACTCTGGATAGTTTGAATATTGGTGGTGGATTTCCAATCAAAAATTCATTGGCTTTTGAATTTGATTACCAATACATGATTGACGAAATTATCAACCAAGTAAAAATTGCTTGTGATGAGGCCGAAGTAGATGTTCCTCATATTTTTACCGAATTTGGTTCGTTTACCGTTGGTGAAAGTGGCGGTGCGATTTATCAAATTCTATATCAAAAACAACAAAATGATAGAGAAAAGTGGAACATGATCGACAGTTCATTTATCACTACTTTACCTGATACTTGGGCAATTAACAAACGTTTTGTGATGTTAGCGGTTAATAGATGGAATGATACATACGAAAGGGTTTTACTTGGCGGATTAACTTGTGATAGCGATGATTATTACAATTCTGAACAAAATATGAATGCTATTTATTTGCCTAAATACAATAAAGAAAAACCATTATATATAGGATTTTTCAATACTGGTTCTTATCAAGAAACCATTGGTGGTTTTGGTGGATTACATCACTGCTTAATTCCGCAACCAAAACATATTTTAATTGACCGCGATGAAAATGGAATATTAGCCACCGAAGTTTTCTCTGAACAACAGAATGCAGATGATGTGTTGAAAATATTAGGCTACAAAAAACTATAACAAGAAAATTTTAAATAAATTTATAACTATTTTATACAATTTAATTTAAAAAAATTGTTTGCAGTATTAGAAAAAAAGATTTTCTTTGAGAAGCAAATTAAAGCACCCAATAACAAAATGAGCAAAGGACCAATCAGTCAGTTTATAGAAAATAACTATCTGCATTTCAATGCTGCAGCACTTGTTGATGCTGCAAAAGGATATGAACAACATTTACTTGACAACGGTAAAATGATGATAACTTTGGCTGGTGCCATGAGTACAGCCGAGCTAGGTAAATCATTGGCAGAAATGATTCGACAAGATAAGGTACACATAATTTCGTGTACTGGAGCCAATTTAGAAGAAGATATCATGAACTTGGTAGCTCACAATTCTTATAAAAGAGTACCCAATTATCGTGATTTGAGTCCACAAGACGAATGGGATTTATTAGAAAACCATTTTAATAGAGTTACTGACACTTGTATTCCCGAAGAAGAAGCGTTCCGAAGATTACAACAACATTTATATGATATTTGGAATAATGCTGACTCAAATGCAGAACGCTATTTTCCGCATGAATTTATGTACCAAATGATAAATTCTGGTGTACTGAAACAATACTACGAAATTGATCCAAAAGATTCTTGGATGGTAGCTGCCGCAGAGAAAAACCTACCCATTGTAGTTCCAGGTTGGGAAGATAGTACCATGGGAAATATTTTTGCTTCCTATTGTATTAAAGGAGAGTTTAAACCAACCACCATGAAAAGTGGCATTGAATACATGATGTGGTTGGCCGATTGGTATCCAAAAAATTCAACAGGAAAAGGATTAGGCTTCTTCCAAATTGGCGGAGGAATTGCTGGAGATTTTCCAATTTGTGTGGTACCCATGTTATACCAAGATATGGAAATACACGATGTTCCATTTTGGAGTTATTTTTGCCAAATATCCGACTCCACTACAAGTTATGGTTCCTACTCTGGTGCGGTTCCAAACGAAAAAATCACTTGGGGAAAACTTGATATACATACACCTAAATTTATTATCGAATCGGATGCAACCATTGTTGCGCCATTAATATTTGCTTACTTACTAGATTTATAAAAGATTTTTTTATGAGAAGAATTATCGTAGACTATGCTAAATTAACTGGAGACATTCTTAACTTATTGGTCGATAAGTTTCCTGAAGGTTATGATGATAGTGATATTATTCGTTTTAGAAATGCTCAGAACGAATTAGTCGAAGCCGTGGAAGTAAAAACAGAAGACACTATATACTTAGTAAAAGTAAGTACAAAACTGGCCAGTCGTATGGAAAAATTTGACGAAGAAGAAGATATTGACTCCGTGGTGGAACCAATAGAGCCTATAAAAGGACTGGACGATGATGAAGACGCTCCTTCCGATATAGATGAAGATGACGATGACGATTTATTAAAAGATAAAGGAGGTTCAGATGATGATGACGATGATGACGATGAGGATGAATTTGAAGTTTCTGATAATTTTGCTGATGAAGACGACGAGGAGTAATAAATTATTATAAATTTTGAATTTTAAATTATAAATGTATCCCAAGTTCTATAAAGAATTTGGGATTTTTTTATTGTACAAAATTTAAGTCTTCAAATCTAAATCAAGAATTTAATTTAAAATAATCAAAGGTATCTTTCCTCAAAAACGCTCTGATGATGATTTTGATGCCCAATAATAGCAAATCCCAACGCTCTTACGGATATTTGATTATTAGAAGCAATTCCTTTTCTTAGGAATTCTTCTTCCGAAAATGATTTAAATAGTGACAATGAAGCTTGTCTGACCACAGCCAATTCCGTCAGTAATTCCTGAATACTTCTTTTGTTGGCATTGGCTTCGTCGACATAATCATTTTCTTCAAAACCTTTTAATTCGGTTGTATCATTTCTAGCAAAGCGCAATGCTCGGTACGCAAATATTCTTTCGGCGTCAATTAGATGTTGAAGAATATCCTTAATCGTCCATTTTCCTTCGGCATAACGATAATCAAATTTGTCTAACGGAATGTTTTGTACAAATTTTATTAAACGATGTACGGATATTTCTAGCTCTTCTACCAAGGTGTATTCATCTGAAACTTGATTCAAGTAATTAGCAAAATAGGCTGGGAATTCATCGGGTTTTAATTCGGTTGATTTCATATTATTTTTTTTACGCCGAATTCCTACTGGCATTGGTATTTCCAAACAACGAACGCGTTACCAATTTTTCATATACTTTAACTAACTTTTCGTTAACCATATTGGTTCGTTTCATTTCAATTATTTGAGAAGAAGCATACTGCTGAATTGCCAATAAAGGCATAACAATTTGTTCTCTAATATCAATCGAAGCTTTTCCGTCGGGATAATTTTCCATAAGGGTTTTGTGCCTTGCAATTTTTAGTAATAGACGTTTTGTTTCCAAAAATTCATCATAAATGATTTGCCAAAAGGCGCCAAATTCTTTGTCCTCCTTCATGTATGCCGTTAACGGAAAAAAACATTTAGCCAATGACATCATACTGTTTTCTAATAAGGTTCGGAAGAATAACGAATCATCATACAGTGTCTGTACTTTATCCCATTGGTTAGCATCTTCAAAATATTTTAGTGCCGTTCCTACTCCAAAAAAACCAGGTACATTTTGCTTTAATTGACTCCACGCACTCACAAACGGAATCGCCCGTAAATCGGCAAAGTTTAATTTTTCATCCGTATTTCTTTTCGAAGGTCGACTACCAATATTAGTTTTAGCATAATATTTCAGCGTGCTCATTTGCTCTAAATAGGGAATAAATTTCGGGTGCGATTTAAAATCTAAATATTTCTGATACCCGATAGTTGCTAATTTATCAATAATATATTTATCAGAAGACGAAAGATTATTTTCATCTTTATTAAAAACTTCATTGGCAACACCAGCACTCAATAGATTTTCTAAATTATAGCGACAGGAATCTAAAGTTCCAAAATTAGAACTAATGGTTTGCCCTTGAACCGTAACCTGAATTTCTTGGTTTTCAATAGTAGAACCTAACGAAGCATAAAATTTGTGTGTTTTTCCGCCACCACGGGCTGGAGGTCCACCACGACCATCAAAGAAAATTACTTTGATTCCGTATTTACGAGAAACTTCGGTTATGGTTTCTTTGGCTTTAAATATACTCCAATTGGCCATCAAATATCCCCCATCTTTGGTTCCGTCTGAAAAGCCAAGCATTATTGTTTGCTTTTGTTTTCGTTGGTTAAGATGAAATCGATAGGCTTCATTTTGATACAATTGTTCCATAATTTCATGGGCATTTTGCAAATCTTCAACCGATTCAAATAAAGGAACAATATCAACCGTTGGATTTTCCCAATGTAACAAACGGAACATGGCAAAAGTTTCAATAACGTTTAACGCGCTTTCGTTATTACTGATGATGTAACGATTACATCCTTTTTCTCCATTTTTATTCTGAATCTCGCGCATCAATTTAATAGTATCTAAAGTAGCACGCGTAATTTCGTTTTCAAAAGTATGTTGAGTCAAATCAAAATGAAGTTTTGAAATGAAATCCATTTTTTTATCAATAGAATAAGCATCAAAATCATCTGGGAAAAATGCCATCTTTTCTGTTTTTAAGAAAGCAATAATATCATCAAAAACCTGATTGTGAATGCGACTATTTTGACGAATATCTAAAGAAGCAAAATGAAAACCAAACTGGTTCACTTTCTGTAAAAGCAGATTTACATCATCTAAATATAATGAATGATGCTTGTTAATTATTATTTGTCGAACAACATTTAATTCACTTGACAATTCATCTAGCGTAATAAAAATATCCCCTTGCGAATAAAAAACCGAGCGATACAATCGGTATTCCAAACCTGCAATAATGGTATCGACTTCGTTAAATGTTAATTTACGTTTCAGTGCTCTAATATCAAAGTAATAACATTTGAGAATCGAAGTTCGCAATCTGTTTGCGACTTTTTCGGTAATTTCTGGAGTTACAAATGGATTTCCATCTCTATCACCACCTGGCCAAAAACCTAGATTAATGATCGGATTCTCGATTATATTTCCGTTAAAAACATTTTTTTGCAAATACTGCATCATATCACCTATAGTTTGATAAAATACATTTTCGAGATACCAAATCAAACTTACCGCTTCATCATATGGTGAAGGTTTTTCCTTTTTGATAAACGGTGTTTTTCCCAATTGTGCCAATAATTGCTTAATCTGCAACAAATCATTTTGACGAATCGCTTCGGTCAAATCAGTTATAATTCCTAGTACAGAACCTGGATAAAACTGCGTAGGATGTGCTGTTAACACGGTTCTAACATTGAAAGTGTCTAAAAAATTAACCAATTCAGCATGCTTGTCTTTGGCTTCTGCCTTTTCTTTAATATCACGTAAAGAACCTCTTCCTTCAAGATTATTAATTATCGAGAAAGCAGCATCTTCAATAGCATCAAAAAGTACAATTTGTCTTTCTACATATTGTATAAAGCGAAACATCAAATCTACTTTTTTATCTTCAGTTGCTTTATCTAGATATTTATCGGCAAAGAAATCTACAATTTGCTTCGGGGACCAATTATTTTTAAAACCTGTATCACAAACTTCTGAGAATAATGGCAGTAAAACTCCTGTATTATCAATTGCATCAAAGGGTAATGTAATAAACACACTATTGTAAATGTGATATTTTGACAATACATCTTGGTTGAACTGTTCAATTTTTGGTAAAGTGTACATGGTCGTTTAATTGAATTTTAAATGTACAAAAAAACCTCAAATTTTCACTTGAGGTTTAAAAGATATTTTTGTGATGATTAGTCTAATTCCTGAAAAATAGTATGCATCAAACGTTTTTTATCATTAATGCTTTCTTCTAACGAAATCATCGTTTCTGTTCTATAAACACCTTCGATATCATCAATCATAAAGATAACATCTTTGGCGTGTTTAGTATCTTTTGCTCGGATTTTGCAGAAAATATTAAATTTTCCTGTAGTTACATGAGCCACAGTTACATATGGAATTTCATTAATTCTCTCTAATACAAATTTGGTTTGTGAGGTGTTGTTTAAAAACACCCCTACATAAGCGATGAAAGAATACCCCAGTTTTTCGTAATCTAAAGATAATGAAGAACCCATAATTATCCCTTGATCTTCCATTTTCTTAACTCTAACGTGAACCGTTCCAGCTGAAATCAATAATTTCTTTGCAATATCAGTAAAAGGAATCCTAGTGTTGTCAATCAACATGTCTAAGATTTGGTGGTCTACTTCGTCTAATTTAAACTTGCTCATAAAATTTATTTTATTACATTTTATTTAATCATTTAGAGTTCAAATAGAAAATTCAACTACTTTATAGTACCGTTAACTATTTTGATGTTTGTTCCTAAATTAAAAGTAGCTTTTGTGTCGATAATTGGTATATTATTTTTTCCATCATGATAGCGTTCACCTTGTGCATCTATCTCAACATGACCAAAATAATTATCTAAAGTATCAATTTGAGCAATTACTGCTTCAAAAGTTATTTCTTTATTATTTAGAACTTCTTTGAACTGAGCTGCAAAGTTGCTATTTTTTTCAATACCTTCATAATTTATTTTAACATTTTTATAAACAAAATCATAAAAAACGACTTTATTTTGCGGAATTTTCATGTAATCCTCAATTTTATTGTGAACTATATCGTTTTCGTACAGATAATGTAATCCCGAAAGCAATGCAATAAAAATGTACTTCCTAGTTATTTCTCGATTATAATCATTTTGAAAATGTCCGGCCTCAAATAATAGAGTTGGTATATTAAGATGCTGAAACGTATCACCAACGCAATTAAGATTAAAAGAATCATCAAAGCGTCCTACTTGATTTGGGATATATTTTTGCAAAGTTGCATTCATGGCAACAATCACATTCATTGCTTTTATTCTAACTTCATTAACCTCTCGATTGTCATTATAAGCAGGTGCCAAAAATGAAACGGTAGCAGGTTTTCCTGTATTTCCAGCACCAAAAATAGTTCTCTGATCATGAAGATTATAGCAAAAATTTGGTTTAAACGTTTCGAAAACGCTTCTCAGAACTACACTTTCGGGTTGCGATTGCTCTTGTGCATCACGGTTTAAATCAATTGCATTTGCGTTTTCACGTGTATACAATGCTGCTCCGTCAGGATTCAGCATCGGAATCAGACAAAAAGTAAATTCACTCTTTAGTTTTACACTCAAATCAGAATTGGAATGTAACAAATTCATAAAATCAAAAAGTGCCTTGGTCGTAGTGCTTTCGTTACCGTGCATTTGAGACCACATTAATATTCTGATTTTTCCAGTTCCGATTTCTAATGTATAAATCGGTTTTCCTAAAACGGATTGACCCACTATTTGAGTAGCGTATTTTGCTAATAATGGTTCTATTTCCTCTAGCGTAATATAACGTCCAAAAAGTGATTCTTCTTTATAATCCTGATGTAGGTGTATATAATTCATTGTCTTATCATTAAACTATAAAACTTCGTTCAGGGATTTTTCCAATAACGCCTTTAAAATGCGGTAATATAATTTTCATATCTTCTTCATAATTACCTGTAACAGGAACTGGATCACCTACTCTAACTTCTTTTTTACCGTAATCAAAAGCAACTGGAATTACAGGAACATTGGCTTTTAATGCAATATAATAAAACCCTGATTTTAGTTTGGTTACTTTTTGGCGTGTACCTTCGGGAGCTATGGCTAACCTAAATACTTCTCTAGAATTAAAAATATCAACCGTAGCATCTACATTGTTTTTTCCACCACTTCTGTCCAAAGCTGCACCTCCAACACTTCTAAAATACCAACCAAAAGGAAACCTGAACAATTCTTTTTTGCCAACAAAATTCATTTCCAATCCTATAATGCCTCGGGAAAACAACCCCAGGAAAAAATCAAAATTACAAGTGTGTGGCATAACCATCAAAACACTTTTTTTGACGTTTCCGTCCATAGTGCCGATAATTTTCCATCCCATTAATTTTAAAAAAATAAATTGATAAAGCCACTTTTTCATTTGGAATATTTTTCGTAAATTTAGTGTTTCTGACTTACTTTTGAGAAAATATTTATTGATGGTACGAAAACTGTTTAGCTATTTTATTCCAATTAATGTATACAAGAAAAACTCAGCTATAAGCAAATCGCTAGAAGTCACTTGGAATAATGGCGAATTGGTTTTAGACAGCAAAAGTACCAACTATTCGTATGGAAGTCTACAAAGAATTCTTAGAAAAGGATTGAAATATATAGGTTTTGAACGAATTCGAACCTTTGAAAGTGTATTACTTCTTGGTGTTGCAGGTGGAAGTGTGATTAAAACTTTGGTTGATGAAGTGCAGTTTAAAGGGAAAATTACAGGTGTTGAAATTGACGAAGCAGTTATAAAAATTGCCAATGAGTATTTTGAATTGTATAAAATTCCAAATATAGAAATCGTAATTGACGATGCTTTTGAATATGTTTTGAAAACTAAAAAAACCTATGATTTAATTATCATTGATATTTTTCAGGATACGAATATGCCTAATTTTTTGTTTGAGGATTTTTTTATTAATCGAATCAATTCTTTACTGAATCTTAATGGATTTATATTGTTCAATACAATGGTCATTAGTAAACTTCAAGAAGACCGAAATTTACTTTACAAATCAAAATTTAAAGGAAATTATTCGTTGCGAATGTATCCGAAAGTAGAAGTGCATAACGAGTTGTTCACGATAAAAAAACTAGCATGATGAAGACTTTTATTAAAAAACTTTTACTAGGCAAAATCACCGAAAAAGATAAAGTTAAGTTCAATTTGAACCCAATTCAGAAGCGAATTCTAAATATTCGAGCGATTTGGAATAACGATCATCAAGACGATAATGGTATTGAAAAAATAATGAGATTATTTCTTGCTATCACACAACTGGTCTTCCCGGGTGTTTATATCAAATATTTAGCAGAAAAAAGAGGGTTAGGTTATCAAGATCTAGCCATGGATTTTTATATCTTACTAAAAGTTGCTTTTCCTATATTAATTTTAATGAATGGATGGCAAGATTATCAAATCATTATTTGGCTGATGATTTATCTCCTTTTGGAAACCGTGTTATACATTCCAACTCTAATTTTTGCTTCTGATATGCTTTCGAGACCACGTTCCTACAAGAGGTCGATGCTTTTATTATTCTTTAATTATTTAGAAATTGTAATTTCATTTGGCGTATTATATTCCTGCGGCAATCATATGAACAAGCCTTTTGTGAGTTGGTTTGACCCAATCTATTTTAGTATGATTACCTCTTCTTCTATTGGTTATGGTGATTTTTTTCCTGTTACTACTTATGCAAAAGTCTTGGTAAGCATTGAAGCATTATTCTTTCTTTCCTTTGTGGTTTTGTTCTTGAATTTCTTTTCGAATAAAATGAAAAACAAAGGATATTTTGACCAAGAAAGTGAAGAGTTTTAAAGCATTTTTCGAGCCTGATCCAAATCTTCTGGTGTATCAATTCCGATGCTACCCTCATCGGTTTCGACCATTTTAATTCGTTTTCCAAATTCTAAATAGCGAAGCTGCTCTAGTTTTTCAGAAGCTTCTAAGGATTTCATTGGCAGCTGATAAAAATCTAATAAGGCTTGTTTTCGGAAAGCATAAATTCCGATGTGTTTCATATAGCGAACTCCCGCATTTGTATCTCTTGGATACGGAATTACAGAACGCGAAAAATATAAAGCAAAACCACTTTGGTCGGTTACGACTTTAACGTTATTCGGATTTTCGATTTCGGCAACAGCTGTTATCTGAAACATCAACGAAGCCAAATCCACCTTATGCTCAAAATCATTTCTAAAAACCTCCAAGAGTTTGGCTAAAGGTGCTGCATTAATAAAAGGTTCATCACCTTGCACATTCACTACAATATCTACATCCAAATTTTCAACTGCTTCGGCTATTCTATCACTTCCGCTTTCGTGTTCCTTAACACTCATAATTGCTTTGCCACCGTTATTGATGATTTCATCATAAATCAAAATAGAATCGGTTACTACAAAAACATCCTGAAACAAATGGGTGTTTACCGCCGCTTCATAGGTTCTTAGAATGACTGTTTTTCCGCCTAAATCCTGCATGAGTTTGGCAGGAAATCGAGTAGAAGCATAGCGAGCGGGAATGACGGCGATGGTTTTCATTACAATTTATTTCTTCAAATATAATTAATTCCCTGTAAAATCTAATTGTCAAAACTCTCTTCCTTAAAACCAATCAAATACAACTTATCCTTAGCACGCGTGACAGCGGTGTATAGCCAACGGATATAATCCAAATCAACGCCATTGGGCAAATACGGTTGCTCAATAAAAACAGTATTCCATTGTCCGCCTTGCGATTTGTGACAGGTAATGGCGTATGAAAATTTAACTTGAAGCGCGTTGAAATATTCGTTTTCTTTTACCTTTGAAAATTTCCGATATTGTGGTTCGCCTTCATAATCTTTCATCACTTCTTGGTACAAATGATTGCTTTCATCAAAGGTTAATGATGGTGATTCGCTGGTAATAGTATTTAACAGTAACACTGTTTCAAAAGGTTTCTGATTGGAATAATCAACCATTCTGATTTTGACTTTCGCAAACTTAAAATCATACAATTCCTTAAAGCCAAAAATTTCCAACACTTCGATAATATCTCCGTTAGCTATGAATCCAGCTTCATCGGTTTCTTTTAACCAAAAATAATTGTTCTTTACCACCATTAAATAATCTCCCACAGAAAGTTCACTTTCTTTGTCTAAAATCTTGGTGCGGATTTGTTGGTTGTACTGATTGGCTCTTTTATTAGAACGAACGATAAAACACGTATCTTCAATACTGTAGTTGCTATACGCACTCTGTATGGCGTCTTGAATATCAAAACCATCTGTTAGTCGAACAATATCTTTATACCCTTTGAGGTTGAATTTGAAATCATCTAAAAAATGACTTTTCATTAATTCACGTAATTCCGTTGCGTTATATAAAATTCCAGAAAACTCTTCCTGACGCATCACTTCATCCAGTTCAATAGAAAAAACTTCTTTATTGTACTGTAATGCCAGTTTTTCGGTATCCAACGCCGGACTAACATCGAGTTGCACTGGCGGTAACTGAGCGGTATCGCCAAGCAAAATCATTTTACAGTTATTTCCGTTATATACATACGAAATCAAATCATCGAGCAACGATCCGTTTTCATACAACTTCGATTCGGTATTGACATCCGAAATCATCGAAGATTCATCGACAATAAAAATCGTATTGGTGTGTTTATTATCTTTCATTGTAAACGAAACGCCACCCGATTTCCCTTTCTTCGGAAAATAAATTTTCTTGTGAATCGTAAACGCAGGTTTGTTCGAATAATTAGCAATGACTTTGGCTGCTCTACCTGTAGGTGCTAATAAAACATACTTTTTATTGATTGTAACCAGATTATTGACAATGGTAGAAATTACAGTTGTTTTTCCAGTTCCTGCAAATCCTTTTAACACAAAAATTTCATCAGAATTTAAATTGGTTAAGAATTCGGCAATTTTTTGAAAAAAAATATCCTGTTTTACAGTCGGTTGAAACGGAAACTGTTTTTGTAATACACTGTAAAACTGGCTGGAAGTCATTTGGATTTATGCTGGAAATTGAATTTCAAATATAGTTTTTTTGAATGAATGAAATCTAAATTTAAACACTAAGAACACAAAGAAGGCACAATGGCCACTAAGCAATAAGAAACTTTGTGCGCCTCGTGTAATGACTTAGTGCGCTTTGTGGTTAAAATTCTTATGTTGCTTCAGTATAAATTTGTAAGTTTGCCATACGCACTAATTCAAAATAACTATGTGGCAAAACTCCAGTGTTATTGATAAAATGTATAAAAAACTGGCGATTCAGGTTTCGCTGAACGGTTTGTCTTTTGTTACGTTTGACACTTTAATGAATAAGCCTTTGGTGTTGCAAAAAATTGACTTGGGCAAAATTAATGTTACGACTAAAATTGAAGATTTGTTTGCAGAAGCTTTTCATAATTATCCAGAGTTAAAAGCAGATTATGATCAAGTGATTATCATTCATAGTAACAACCTTTCCACTTTTGTGCCCACGGCATTGTTTGATGCCGAATATTTGGGTAGTTATCTACAGTTTAACACGAAAGTTTTTGAAACCGATTTTTTTGCTTTTGATGAATTGAATAATTACGAAATGAATAATGTCTATATTCCATATGTGAATATGAACAACTATTTTATTGATCAGTTTGGTACTTTTGATTATAAGCATGCCAATACTATTTTGGTGAACAAACTTTTAGATTTTTCGAAAAACAACGAAGAACTTCAGCTATTTGTTCACGTTAGTGATTCTCATTTTGAAATTGTAGTCATTCAAAACCAAAAACTGCAGCTATACAATACGTTTGAGTATAAAACTCCAGAAGATTTTATTTACTATATATTATTTACTGCTGAACAATTACATTTGAATCCAGAGAGTTTTAAATTAGAGCTTTTAGGCAAAATTGCTGTAGACGATTCACTTTATAAAATGGCTTATAAATACGTTCGAAACACCAATTTGTTTGATGTGAGTTTTATGCAAAGTAGTTTAACCGATGCCGAAAAGCGCGAGCATTTTATTTTGTTACACTCATGAGAATTATCTCGGGTAAATACAAAGGCAGAAGAATAACACCTCCCAAAAACCTCCCCGTTAGGCCTACGACCGATATGAGCAAAGAAGCGTTATTCAATGTGTTGAACAATCATTTTAATTTTTCGGAACTAAAAGTTTTGGAGCTTTTTGCAGGAACTGGTAGTATAAGTTATGAATTTGCCTCACGAGGTTGTTCGCCAATTCTGTGCGTTGATGGCGATATGGGTTGCGTAAACTTTATAAAAAAAACGGCAAAGGAATTTGAGTTTGATATTACTGCCATCAAAAGTGATGTGTTCAAATTTCTAGAAAAGCATCATGGTAATTATGACATTATCTTTGCCGATCCGCCATATAATTTAGCGCAAAAGGATTTTGAAAAAATGATCGAAATGATTTTTGAAAGCGAATTATTGGACGAAGAAGGAATGCTGGTAGTAGAACATTCCAAATATTCAAAGCTAAACCACATGGCAAATTATTCTTTCCAAAAAAACTATGGCGGTTCAGTTTTTACTTTTTTTGAGTTCTCGACTGCTCTCGAACAGACGGAAGTTGAGAATGAAGAGGAATAATGATAGTTTAAAAAACGTCTCTTTAGCCCCGACAGAAGCAAGCTACCCTGACTGCCGGCAGGCAGGCATGTAGTGCGGATGGCGGGAGCATGAATGAAAGAAAGACAAATCGTGTGCTCCTAACCGAGCGCAGCGAACTGAGGTAGTATATAAAAAAAAGCAGACCTATAAGCCGGATTCTGTTCTCGTCTTTTGGGACGAGACCTTATCATTTATCTAGTCTCGTTGTTACCAACGAGATCGAGCTTCCTACCCTTCGACAACAGACGAGTAGCCCTTAAATGCCGATATACTTGGAATTTCACCGCATAGAGTTTACCTGGTTTCACTACAGCCGAACTGTACTTGCTTTCTGTTGCACTGGTCCTTCTCGTCCCGAAAGACGAGAGACGGGTGTTACCCGCTATGCTACTCTGTGGTGTCCGGACTTTCCTCTTTATTCCGAACTTGATTCGGAATCTTATGAAATTAAACTAAAAACACAAGATGCTGAAACGAGTTCAGCATAAAACGATAAGGCGGTCTGCGGGGCAAAGGTAATCAATTGCAATAGCAATAACAAAGAACAATTGCAAAGTCAAAATTTACTATATGAATTTCTCTTATTGTTATTGATTTTTGATATTGAATTTGTCATTGAAAATTCTATATTTGTAAACCAATAAAAATCTATGGAACAATTTGTAGTATCAGCCCGAAAGTATCGTCCGCAAACGTTTAAAGACGTTGTGGGACAACAGGCTATTACGAATACTTTGCTTAATGCTATAGAAAGTAACCACTTGGCTTCTGCCCTACTATTTACGGGTCCGAGAGGCGTTGGGAAAACAACCTGCGCGCGAATTTTAGCGCGTAAAATTAACCAACCCGGTTATGATGATCCCAATGAAGATTTTGCTTTTAATGTGTTTGAATTGGATGCCGCTTCTAATAGTGGTGTAGATGGAATTAGGGATTTGATTGACCAAGTTCGTATCCCACCACAAATGGGTCAATACAAAGTTTACATTATTGACGAGGTACATATGTTATCATTAGCGGCTTTTAATGCCTTTTTGAAAACTTTAGAAGAACCACCAAAGCACGCCATTTTCATTTTGGCTACGACCGAAAAGCACAAAATCATTCCTACTATATTATCGCGTTGTCAAATTTTTGACTTCAAACGCATTACGGTGAAAGATGCTAGAGAACATTTGGCTGAAGTAGCGAAAAGTCAGGGTGTAGCATTTGAAGACGATGCCCTGCATATTATTGCCCAAAAAGCCGATGGTGCGATGCGTGATGCTTTATCCATTTTTGACCGAGTAGTTTCTTTTTGTGGGAACAATTTAACCCGTCAAGCGGTAACTGAGAACTTGAATGTTCTGGATTATGAAACGTATATCAATATGACCGATTTGATTTTGGAAAATAAAATTCCGGAAGTTTTAATGGGCTATAACGATATATTGGCCAAGGGTTTTGACGGACACCATTTTATTGCTGGCTTGGCATCGCATTTCAGAGATTTATTGGTTGCCAAAAATCCTGTCACACTTTCGTTATTAGAAATGGGTGAAGCGGCACAACAGCTCTACGGACAACAAGCACAAAAAGTATCGCAAGATTTTCTTTTAAAAGGAATTGAATTGGCTAATGATTGCGATTTAAAATACAAAGTTTCGCAAAACCAACGCTTGTTGGTTGAACTCACGCTGATGCAAATATCCTCTATCAACTTTGATGGAGAAAAAAAAAAGTCTGACTTTATAATTCCACCTACGTATTATCGCAGAAATGATTATTCCATTTCTGAAATAAATTCCAAATTCCAAATTCCAAATTCCAAAATTGTTGTCGAAGAAACGACAGAAACTCCTTCAGCAAAAGTTGAAGAAATTATAGAAGTTGCAAGTTCCGAGTTGGAAGTTTCGAGTTCCGAGATTCGATTTGAAAGTTCCGAGTTGAGAATTGAAGAAGCCGAAACTGTAAAAGTACAAGAACCTGAAATCCGAAACCCGAAACCCGACACTACTGTAACTACTGCAAAAGTATCCGCTACATCCTTAGCTAGCATTCGTGTTAGAAAAGAAATGGCTGAAGCACAAAAATCGGAAGCGAAAGAGGTAATCCATTTGCCAAATGAACCGTTTAGCGAAACGGAAATGTTGGAACAATGGATAAAATATGCGCAACGCATGGAAGACAAAGGGCTTCGTATTATAGCATCATTATTAACAATTAACGACCCTACTCTTGATGGTACAACCATCATTCATGAATTGCCTAATGAAAGTTCTAAAATAGATTTTGAAAAAGAGAAACCTGAATTATTAGGCTATCTTCGAGGGAAATTACACAATCATGAAATTAGCATCCATGTTAAAGTGAATGAAACTTTAGTTGATAAAAAAAGGTATACCACTCAGGAAAAATACAATCGATTGGTAGAACTGAATCCTAATTTGGAATTGATGCGTAATTTGTTTGGGTTGGAGGTCAATGAGTAAAGTAGTTTCTGTCACAACTTTCCTTGATACATCGCTTTTACAATTCCGTCTGCCAAACCAATTTTTGGAACAAATAATTGCCTTGCTTTACTCCATTTCATAGCATTAAGATAAACTTTTGTTGCCGGAATAATTACATCGGCACGATCGGTATTCATTGCCAACTCAGCAATACGCTGTTCGTAGGTTAACGAATTTAAATATTGGTATTGCGAGTTCAAGTATAAATATGAAAGTGGTTTATCTTGTAATTTACCTGATAGTTTAAATAGCTTGTTTATGTTTCCACCCGAACCAATAAGAATCACTTCTTCAAATTCTTCCGTTTTTGTTTTTATCCATTTTTCTATTTCATCCCAAACAATGTCGGTTACCATATTATTCAACATACGAACAGTTCCAATTTTAAACGATTTGGATGCTATCATTTTACCATCCGTAAACAAGGAGAATTCGGTACTACCGCCTCCAACATCAACATATAAGTAGGTTTTGTCTGTTTTTAAGAAATCGTGCAAATCAGAAGAAGCAATTATTGTAGCTTCTATTTTTCCGTCAATAATATCTATATCTATATCGCACTGCTCTTTTATTATGCCAACAACTTCTTTCCCATTATAGGCCTCACGCATGGCTGATGTAGCGCACGCTTTGTATTTTTCGACCTTATAAACTTTCATTAGTAACTTGAATGCTTTCATTGCATCAACCATTCGGTCTATGTTTTCTTCTGAGATTTCACCAACAGTAAACGCATCTTGCCCCAAACGAATAGGTACTCGAATTAAAGCACTCTTATTGAATTGAGTTTCTTTGTTCTGTTGTTCAACAATATTAGTGATGAGCAATCGCATAGCATTGGAACCTATATCAATCGCTGCATATTTTTTTATAGATATCATTCTTTAATAATGCTTATTGCTTTTTTTCTTGGGGTGGAATTTCACAAAAATCCAAACGATCACGATAGTAATTATACGTTTCGTGTTGGGCACGGTAAACAGGCTCTCCATCTTCTCGAATTCGGTATTTATTTTCAAATTTTTCTGAATGATAGCGTGCTTTGACATTTCCTTTCCAGCCAATATTGAAAGTGTCTATAATTTGTTTTTTAATCTCGTCATCATAAATAGGACAGGTAACTTCTACGCGACCATCTAGGTTTCTAGTCATAAAATCGGCTGATGAAATGAATACTTCCGGATTATTATTATTACAGAAAATATAAGAACGGGTATGTTCTAAAAAGTAGTCTACGATACTCACCGCTTCGATGTTTTCGCTCATGCCTTTCACCCCTGGAATAAGAGAACAAATACCTCTAACTTGCAATTTAATCTTTACCCCAGCATTACTTGCTTCGTATAACTTGTCAATAAATGGATAATCTGAAATGCTATTCATTTTAAGATTAATGTAAGCTGGACGGCCCATAATTGCATTATTTATTTCTCTATCAATTAACTTACTAAACCTTGAACGTGTATAATGAGGTGAAACAATTAAATGTTTGTACCGATGAATTCTATAATTAACATCAAAGAAATCAAAGATTTTAGCAACATCTTTCAAGATTTGCTGATGGCTTGTAAAAAGGGTTAAATCGGTATAAATTCTGGCCGTGGTTTCGTTAAAATTTCCAGTAGAAATAAAGCCATAACGTTTTAGTTTGCCTTCTTCTATTCGGTCAATCAGGCATATTTTACTGTGTACTTTTAATCCTTTGATACCAAAGATGAGTTCTATCCCTTCTTGTTGCATTTGTTCTGCATAAGAAATATTACTAGCTTCATCAAAACGTGCTTGGAGCTCTATTTGAACGGTAACTTTTTTTCCGTTTTTAGCTGCATTAATGAGTGAACTTATGATTTGAGAATTCTTTGCTAAACGATATAAAGTAATTTTTATGGCAGTAACCCTGGGGTCTAAAGCGGCTTCACGAAGAAATTTTATCAAATAGGAAAATGACTGAAAGGGCGCGTTTATCAAATAATCTTTTTGGGCAATTTTATTCAAAAGACTGCCATCTAAGGACAACCCTTCTACAGGAAGTGGCATTCTGGGCGGATACAATAAGTCAAATCTACCCAAGTTTGGGAAGTTCATATAATCGCGACGGTTGTGATATCTTCCTCCAGGAATTACTCCATCGGAGGCATCGATTCCCATCTTTGAAAGGAAAAATTTGAGTGTGTCTTTTTCTATATGCTCGTCATAAACAAAGCGAACGGGTTCTCCTATTCGTCGATCTTTTACTGATATTGCAATTTTTTCGAGCATACTTTTACTCATATCACTATCAATATCCAACTGGGCATCACGAGTAATTTTTATCATATGAGCAGAAATGCTTTCGTAATCAAAAATATTGAAGATACTGCTCAAGTTATAACGGATTAAATCGTCGAGCATCATCAAATATTGCTTGCCTTCAATTTGAGGAAGTTCTACTATTCGATTGGTGGTTTTTGGAATTTCGATAACAGCATAACGAGTTTCAGATTTAGCTTTTTTCAACAGACCTAACATTTTAGATTTTGATTCTGCTTTCATCACCAACTTCACAGCTAAATAACCTGAAGCATCTTTTAATAATGGAAATTCTGCTAAGTCGTTTAAGATGATTGTAACGAGTTCAGGGCTTATTTTTTGGATAAAAAAATCTTTTATATAGTTCTCGTGCTGACTAAGAACCTCATTCTCGTTTATAATAATAATATTATGTTTGACTAATTCTCTTTCAATTACATTTAAAATTTTAAGGCTTTCAGTTTGCTGTTTGATTACTATTTCCGTAATGTCTTTGATTAATTGAGGTGCCGAAATTCCGCCCAATATTTTTTCTCCTGAAATACCTGATAAATTTAAACGCCGAATCGCTGCGAATCGAACCCGAAAAAACTCATCTAAATTATTGGAGAAAATACCAATAAAGCGCAATCTTTCTAATAGTGGAACTGACTCATCAGCTGCTTCTTGCAAAACCCTGGCATTAAATGCCAACCAACTTTTTTCTCGATCTATATATCGAAAACCTCTTTCTGTGCTCATACTTATTTTAAATCTCTTGGGAAAACAACTTTTTTGGTAATTCCGTTACTGATATATTTCCAACTTTCTTGTTCGAATAGAATGCTTACAAAACCTGAAGTAGCAACATTTTCAATAAAACTGCTCCCAAATTTATTGACAAAATTAGTAATCGCTTCATTATGACCAAAAATAATCAAATGTTCATAATGATCAGGACATGATTTTATGATTTGCTCTAACTTTATCTCGTCAAAAGTATACAACTCCTCTTTAAAAATAATACTTTCATAGGGAAAGGAAATGTTTTGAGCAAAAATCATTGCCGTTTCTGCAGCTCTTTTTGCGGCACTACTCCAAATCAAAAAAGTATTTGGGATTTGATTACTAATGTATGTAGAAACCAAATGCGCCTCTTGAATACCTTTGCTTGTCAATGGTCTATCATAATCTCGAAGTGGGGCTTCCCAACTAGATTTGGCATGCCGAACAAGAATTAATTCTTTCATGATTTGATTAATTTATTTTGAAAGTATAAATTTAGGTTATTAATATTTATTATGAAGTGCTATCATTAAGAATAGTGCTGAATTATATTTTATTATGTTAGTAATCGAAATTCGAATAAATTAAACTTTTAAAAAACTTATTGAAAAAAAAAGTGTATATATCAGTATTGTTAATAAATAAAAAATATTACAAACGTTTACAATTTTCTTTATTTTTGAAGTATTTTTCTTGTAAAAATAACCTATTAATGCACTTTATCTATATAATTGTACATTTTATCGATGTTTTATTTTGTCAATTAAATAAAACGACTTAATTTCGATGTATTAAAATAAGAAAGAAAAAAAAAGAAAAACCCAAATACCCAAATTATTATGTCAAAAAACAAGCAAATTTTGCACAAAAACAAAGTTGAAAATGCTCAAGAATTTAAAAAAATGCTTTTCTCATTTTGATTTATGTCTTAGAATAAAATTTTATTTTTTAATAATTTGTCATTAATTTTTAGAAAAAATAGTTTAGCCCAAAATATATAAGCGCCAAAAATCAAACAAAAAATTATCATTCTAAAGCGATTTTGCTAGACTTTATAAAATAAATGTTTATATTTAACCTAAATAAGTAACCATCAAACAATTTCTTTGTTTGAAAAAACAACTCAAGCTATGAAACAAAAAGTATTATTCATTGTAGTGCTAGTTTTCATTTATTCTAGTGTATTTTCACAAGACACAAAATCAGTTCAAAATGAAACAATTGTTGTGACTGAAATAAATTCATTGCTAGCATCATCAAGAACTTCGGGCTCTGCTCGCACAATTGCTATTCCTTCTAAAAACATTGAACTTCAACGTTTAAATGATTTGGTAACTCAAGTTCAATCTTCTATCTATTTTTATAAAAGTGAAGTAAAAACATTTGGAAACTCGCCGACAAATCTCTACACAGATGCAAGTTCGTTGGGACAAATTAATAATTCCATCACCGAAAAACAGAATATTGAAATCGTAACCATTTTAATCAATACGGAACATGAATTAAATTCGGTTATTGACTTAGCTCCTTTTTCAAATTTTCCTAATTTGAAATACCTCTATTTTATATATAACGTCAATACAAGTAGCGAATATATAGCTAGTCACATTGGTCATTATGATAGTAGATTTAATCTCTTTTATAAAATAGACAAAGGGGATAGAAATTGATAAAAAGCAAATTTATGGAAAATTTATACTTCAACTCAATCGCAAAAAAGCTTAGGCAAATAATTGTATTATTAGTTATCCTTTTTGGATTTTCTATTACAATTAACGCTCAAGTATTAAAAGCATTTACCCAAAGAACCGCAGCGGCTTCTCCAACTAGAACAATTTATAATGTGAAAGGAGATTTTGCTATGTTAGGTAATACTTCATTAACACCTCAATTTTACTCTGCTACTCAAAATAATAATAACCAAGCAATGGTTTATGTTGATACAGATAATGATGCAAATACATTCAACTCATCGTCTTCTACCTTAACATATGCTTCTGAAAATGGATCGGTCCCATCATGCTCAACAGTTGTTTTTGCTGGTTTGTATTGGACTGGTGCTGGTTCACCAGACTTAACATTTAATGTAACAAAAAATAATGTCACAAAAACTTTTAATAAAAGAATTGTTAAACTTAAAGGTCCAAATGCTAGTTCATATACTGATATTACCGCAGCAGCTTCAGATATTTATTATCCTTCGGGTACAGAAGACAATATTTATTCAGCATATGCAGAGGTAACTGATTATGTAAGACAGAATGGTATAGGCCGATATACTGTTGCTGATATGGCACTTTTAGAAGGAGGACAAACCATCGGAACTGGTTTTTCTGGAGGATGGGGTATGATTGTCATATACCAAAACTATAAAATGAAATGGAGGGATGTAACTATTTTTGATGGATATGCATATGTTGCTGCTGGCAATTCGGCTACAGGTTTTGAGTTGCCTTTATCAGGCTTTAATACTGTTCAATCTGGAAACGTAGGTATGAAAATTGGTTTCATGGCTAGTGAGGGGGACGTAAGTTTTTATGGTGATTTTTTTAAAATAAGAAATCTTGCTACAAATAATTATACTACTTTAAGTCGAAATACCAACGGAGTTGTCCCAATTCCAGACAACTTTTTTAATTCTTCAATAACAGCACCAGGTATTCGAAATCCAAATTTAGTAAATAATACAGGTGTTGATATTGGCATTGTTAACATACCGAATGCTAACAACAGTATTATTGGAAATAGTCAAACATCAACTAGTTTTTTGTATGGTACCAGCGGAGATACTTTTTCTATTTATATGTTTGCTATGTCGGTTGATGCCAGTATACCGGAAGTTGAAGGAGTAATCACGGTATCAAGTATTAATGGTACACCAGCGGTTCAGCCCTATACAATATTACCCGGACAAGAGGCAGGTTATAGTGTCGATATAAAAAATATAGGGACAGAAGTAATTAATAATTATAAATTAATTGTACCAATACCATACAATGCAACCTATGTACAAGGTAGTGCTGAGGGTACAATATTTAGTCCGCAAACAACTCCAACTCCAAATAATATTTCATTTAATCCTAGTTTAGGAGCCACTGGATCTATAGTATGGGACTTTGGAACCTTAGTTTTGCCTGCTAATTCAAGTTCGTTGTTAGCTAGATTAACATTTAAATTATTAACTACTACTGATTGTTCTATCTTACATAATGATACTTGTGCAAATAGTATAGCTGTTGTTGGAAATTCCACTGGCATTGGCGCTATTACTCAAGTAGTCCTAAATAATTCAAATTTGATTCAAGGGTATACACAAAATGGTAGCTGTTCTGGAGAGCCTATTCCAACTCCCATTAATATAACAATTAATAGCACCAATTACGAAATTCAAAACTGTACAAATACTGATTATACAAGACACTTTTCTTACTGTAGTGCTAGCAATAGTATAGGAACATCACAAATTGCTTCAAATTTTCCGGTTGGTTCATTATTCTACGATACTTTTCCTGTAACTGTTGACTCAATTCAATATACTGACGCCAACCCTATTCCTTTAGTCTTGGGTTCAACAATTACATATTATGCTGTTCCTTCAAATGGAGGAAGTGGATGTAATTTCCCTTTCACAATTACAAAATGTCCCTTAATTATAGCTCAAGATGATGCTTTAGTGGGAGGCAATGGCACAATAGGAAATCCAAATGCAGGAAACGTTTTAAACAATAATGGGAGTGGTTCTGATACTTTAAATAATATACAAGCGACTATAAATCAAGTTATCATAACTGTTACAACGCCAGCAACTTCAATTGGTGGAAATCCAGTTCCTTTTATCGATACTAATACAGGTCAAGTTTCTATACCTGCTGGAACACCTGCTGGAACTTATACGATAGTGTATAACTTATGCGAAGAACTAAATCCAACAACAAATTGTGACCCAGCAACGCTAACAATCACTGTCAGTGCTCCAATTATTGTTGCTGTTAACGATTCTTTTACGAACATAAATTGTACAACGTTGGGAATAATTGGTAATGTTTTATCAAATGATACTTTAAATGGTGTATCATTTCCAGCTAATTTGGTAAATTTCACATTGCTTTCAGGAAGCCATCCAAATATTTCTTTTAGTTCAAATGGAGAAGTAAATCTTACACCAGGTATTGCTGCAGGAGTGTATACATTTACCTATAAAATTTGTCAAGTATTAAATCCATTAAACTGTAGTAATATAGCAACTATATCAATAACTGTTGTTGATACAACAGCGCCTGTAATCTCTGCGTTGCCCGGAATTTCTACAATTTCTTGCCCTGCAACTCCTAGTTTTGCAACTCCAACTGCAACTGATACATGTGGTACTGTAACGTTAACATCAAATAATGTTATAACAAATGGCGATTGTCCTAATTCCTATTCTATAACTAGAACTTGGACAGCAACTGATGCTTCAGGAAATACGGCAACGGCTTCACAGACCATTATCGTTCAAGATTCTACAGCTCCTACTTGGATAACTTCTCCAAATGCTTTAGATACTACTCTTCAATGTAATGATGCCCAAGGTCTGTCTTTGGCTCAAGCTTTAGAACCAGTTGCTACTGATAATTGTGATACCAATTTAGAAGCTCCGATAAAAGTTGATGGGGCTTTCATTCCCTCATCGTCATGTCCTAACTCAGGTACAATTACCAATACTTGGACTGTGAAAGATGCTTGTGACAATACATCCTCTGTGTTTACGCAAGTAATTACTATCTTGGATACTACGCCTCCTACATGGACTACAAATGCTGGTTCATTAGATAGAACCATTCAATGTAGTGATGCCACTGGTTTGGCCTCAGCTCAAGCTTTAGCACCTATTGCAACTGATAATTGTTCTAATACTGATGGTCCCTCTAATATTACGTATACCAAAACCTCGGGTGCTTTTACGGCTGGCTCTTGTCCTAATAATGGAACCTACACCAATACGTGGGTGGCTAAAGATGTTTGTAATAATACATCTACTGTATTTACACAAGTAATCACTATTCAAGATACTACTCCGCCTGCATGGACAACTGCTGCTAATGCGTTGAACGCTAATTTTCAATGCGCCGATGCTGCTGGTTTGGCTGCGGCTCAAGCTTTAGCACCTGTTGCAACTGATAATTGTGTTGGAACCGTAACGTATACCAAAACCTCGGGTGCTTTTACGGCTGGCTCTTGTCCTAATAATGGAACCTACACCAATACGTGGGTGGCTAAAGATGTTTGTAATAATACGTCTACTGTGTTTACACAAGTAATCACTATTCAAGATACTACTCCACCTGCATGGACAACTGCTGCTAATTCGTTGAACGCTAATTTTCAATGTGCCGATGCTGCTGGTTTGGCTGCGGCTCAAGCTTTAGCACCTGTTGCAACTGATAATTGCGGTGGAACCGTAACGTATACCAAAACCTCGGGTGCTTTTACTGCTGGCTCTTGTCCTAATAATGGAACCTACACCAATACGTGGGTGGCTAAAGATGTTTGTAATAACACATCTACTGTGTTTACACAAGTAATCACTATTCAAGATACTACTCCGCCTGCATGGACAACTGCTGCTAATGCGTTGAACGCTAATTTTCAATGTGCCGATGCTGCTGGTTTGGCTGCGGCTCAAGCTTTAGCACCTGTTGCAACTGATAATTGCGGTGGAACCGTAACGTATACCAAAACCTCGGGTGCTTTTACTGCTGGCTCTTGTCCTAATAATGGAACCTACACCAATACTTGGGTGGCTAAAGATGTTTGTACTAATACATCTTCTGTATTTACACAAGTAATCACCATTCAAGATACTACTCCACCTGCATGGACAACTGCTGCTAATGCTTTGAACGCTAATTTTCAATGCGCCGATGCTACTGGTTTGGCTGCGGCTCAAGCGTTAGCGCCTGTTGCAACTGATAATTGTGGCGGAACCGTAACATATACCAAAACATCGGGTGCTTTTACGGCTGGCTCTTGTCCTAATAATGGAACCTATACCAATACGTGGGTGGCTAAAGATGTTTGTAATAATACGTCTTCTGTGTTTACACAAGTAATCACTATTCAAGATACTACTCCACCTGCATGGACAACTGCTGCTAATTCGTTAAATAGAACATTTGAATGTAGTGATGTTACTGGTTTGGCT
>NZ_JBIPLW010000044.1:0-4031 GCF_044369455.1 Flavobacterium sp.
CTCGCGGAAAAACGAAAAAAGCCGGCAACAGTGCATTACACCATCGCCGGCTTTAATACATAACCCGGAGGTCAAACAAAGTTTGACGGGGTTGGTAGAGTTGAGTGGAACCGACACTTCGCGAAATCGCGATGTTTTCTCTCGACTGGGTTATGGCTCTTTGGCGGATTCGGCGAATAACCTGGGATAAGGACGTCAGAGAGTCTCTAGGTTATTCGATTGTGCGATGTCCAACTCTTCGATGTTCCACAATCACGGTACCCATGCATTCGCAGGCTTCCTTCCCACGCTCGGTCACCCTCACGCAGTTGCCTTCACCTAGTGCTTGTTCTCTTGAATTTTTCATTTGGTATACTGATCTCCCAGAGGTTCCTATTTCGCACATGGGACTTGAACCCAATTGACTAATGCCCATGACGGGCGTACCAAAGCCATGCACGCCGAGCACGCGATCGGCCGTCGTTTTATGGAAGCTTTTCTCGCGCGTGCCGGGTGATGGCGGACGTTCCTCGACTGCAGCTTTATACACCTGCGACACGCGACTGTTCATTGATGAATCCTTACGCCAGCTCAAACCAAGACTTTCCTGCGACACAATCGCGACGCGGCGTACGGCGGTACGCGGCCATTGCGTCGCTCTTGCTGCTGATTTCGCTATTGGTTGCGACGCCAGGCTTCTTTCTCCTGAACCAGAACCTCAAGGTTTTTCCAACCTCAACAACTGCTGATGGATTTGTGATCAACGATAAACCTGTTGAGACGACAACGGTCACGAAGTACTTGCTTGGGACCGCCGCCGTACTCTTCATGTTATCGATGCCGCTGTTGCTCTTAGCTCTCTCCAACCGGAGGAAGAACCAGGCTTCCCTAATCGATGCTCCGAAAGCGAGCGGGGAACATTTAAAGGTCTAGATTCTGCGTCGTTGTTCTAGGACGGATGCGGGCTGGACAGCGGGTGATTGCCCGATCTATGGTTGGCGTTATCGCACTGTCATCGCTGAAACTTGTTGCAGCAGACCTGTCGCATCGTTTAGACTAGATTCCAGAAATGCGGAAAGTGTAGAACCCGCATACCTGCTAGCGGGTAGCAGCAACGGCAGACTGACATACCCCCAAAGCACAATTTATCCCTTAATTCCGCGTCGGTCCAGTTGGGGTTAGATTGTTAGTCGTTCGCCCCCTTTTGTTTCGAGAAGACAGAGTATGGATCCAATTACACGCCTAGTTGTCTTTAGCATTTCAGCTGTTGTTGTTTTCGTTATCTGGGGATTCGTCTACACAAAAGTAACGGGCAAGCCCTTTGTTGTGATCGACAAAACCGGCACGAAAGGGGAAAACTCCGATGCCTCTACTTCTCCGCTCAATAGGCAAATGTCTCCGCTCATGATCGCAAGCTTCGCTGCACTGGCGGCCCTTGGGTTGATTTATTATCAATACTCAGACTTGCTTCGTGGGGTAATTGTCGGTGCCATCGTGTTCCCAGTGCTTTTCTGGGTCGTTTGGAAGGGGCAAAAACTAGAAGAGAACAGAAAGACAAAAAGTGTATCGAACGAATAGTAGTTCGTCCTTTTGAGATCATGGCACAAGCACACACCTGGTTTGCGACATCCGATGACTTGCCCTTAATCTTGAACTGGTTGTGCGAGGCTGGAGCGACCCTCGCAGACTCTTCGGTACCAATAACGGAACTGCATTCCGATGGTTCCGAACGTGTGCTTTATTTCCCATCGCTTGGCCCCATTGAATACTGGCCCGCATCAATTTCACTAACAGACTACACGAACAATTCTCCTCAATGGCGCGATGCTGTCTTAACAAGAATTCGACAAGAGGAAGAACCTCAACTGCGTCTGGTGAATCCGGCAAAGACGCCTTCCGCAGGCCTCAAATTGCCGTCTCTTCGCGACGGCAACTATTGGGTGTCGGGATGCTTGTGGTTCCCAACGTCAAATCTAAAGACAACTTTTCCTGAGCTCCATAAAACCTGCCAACGATTCGAAAGATGGGTTAGGAAATTTCCGGCCGTGTTCGACAATCGCAAAGGCGAAAGCTCAACGAAGTACCACAACCAACTTGGGCACAGCGGTCTCGTGCACTGCATCAACGCTCTTCCGGGCGCATTGAAACTACTTGATGAAGGTGCATACATGCTAGACTATATGACGTCTCCGAAATGCTGCGCCGACTTTATTTCGCGTTGGACGATGCCTCGTAGCGAATAAAATCGGACGATCAAAGAAGTGCATGCGAGTTGCGGATCGCGTTTCCTGATGGAAAGTCACTTGGCCGCAACCGCGTGATTTCATGCGTTTGTCGAGGCTGATGTGAATATGACCTATCTGGACATACTGGCGGGTCGTTTTACCCCAGTTCAGTACTTTGACATTGTCGAGAGATCAATATGCTCGCCAGTAGATAGGCGTCTTTTGAGTCTCGCGTGTGGCTCTTTTGAGATGGCATTCGATCACAGCCCATCGGACGTACTGGCGATTGACTCGATTGTAAAGGCATCAAGGCATCCCCGAAAAGTTGTCTGGGAGACTGGCGTAATTATGCTTACCCAGTTGGCACAAACCAACGAATCCGCTCAAAGAGAATTGACAAAGATGGCTCAAGATACGGCCTCCTCGATGCGTGCTCGCTCGCTTTTCTATTTGACCGATCAGCATGAGCGGAAGTACTGTCTGGAATTGCTTGAAAGCGGCGTAGGAGATCGTTCAGCCCACGTAGCGCACGTTGCCGCATGGAAAGCAGTCAAGCTAGATCTCCATGAGCTATCGATAGCTATCGAAGACCGATTAGAAACGATAAGAAAGCCAATAGTCAAATTGGAGTTGCAAATGACGGTTGGTTTAATGCGAAATGGATTCTATGAATACCACAATGAAAACGGCTACAATATTGTGGTAGCATTCCCTGATCGTTATCCGACAATGGTAATTTGGCCGGGTGGGGTTTCAGAAGGTGAAGTGCATTCCGTTGGATTGGAAAAACTCAGGGAGCGAATCCTAGAGTCCGGGGGACACGGCGTTGGGACCACAAGAGATTGGCAATGGCCAAAAACGTCGAACGTATAAAGGTTTAGATTCTGCGTCGTTGTTCTAGGGACGATTGCGGGCTGGACTGTGGGTCATTGCCCGAACTATGGTGGGTGGCGTAAGTGGCTAGCCAGAATCTAAACCAATGTTCGCGAAGCTCAAGCGGTAACTTTGGGACCTCGATTCAAATTGCAGCCAGCCATTTCAAATCAACATGTTGCAACCGTTCCATCGCATCGGTTAGACTGGTTTTCAAAGATGCGGGACGTGTAGAATCCGCGTATGCCCAACAGTGGGTGGAAGCAACGGCAAACCGTCATAGCCCAACGACAATCGATCCCTCAATTCCGCTTCACTCCAGTTGGGATAGATTGTTATTCGTTATCGGCTTCGAGTACTTAACGTGAAAAAGGTTGACCGAATTTCGAACGCTGCTGATCGTGCTGCCAGAACGCAGTACTATGAACGCCAGGAAACGGCGATGCGATCATTCATTGAGACCTGCCGCGTTTTCATGACTTCGGAACAATGGAATCACTATTACCCCGAGGCTGAGAAATCTGCAGGGGAGACCTTTCACATTGTACGCGACTTGGTTTCTGCACTGGGTGAAATGCAAATTCCAATTGTTCCAAAACTCCGAAAGGCGATCGAAAACGTCGTCGTGGAATGTGGACTTGACCGAAATCGATGGACAGATCTACGAAACCTTAACTACGACACGTACTGGAACACGCAATACGGTTATGATGTTGAAGCTGGTGGAAGCGAACCCTATTTTTGCCCGCACTCACCCTCGGAACCCGGCCGATAAATCGGGTAAACGAAAAACGCCATGGCTACGAAAACACGAATTCGATTGCTCATTGCGATATTGCTCATTGTCGTTTCAATTCCGATGGTGCTGGTCGTCTCTGGTTTGTTTGCTTCTTACCACGCAAGCGTAGTGCGGCATCAAGGCGCGACGGTTGACTATGGTGTTAAGGGTGGTTA
>NZ_JBIPLW010000071.1:0-3958 GCF_044369455.1 Flavobacterium sp.
ACGGGAAAGTCAATCGGATAAATCGCGGCTCGAGCACCGTCGGAAGCTTGAGGCGTGGGAGTGACGAAGCCAGTGTTCGCAATCTGCATTGCATCGCCGTAATCCAAAGCAACTTCTGGCATCAGAATAGTGAATTGAGTCAGTCCATTTCCTCGGTTCGGTTGCAAACGATTCGCAGCTAAGTCAGTAATCGGTGGAATCCGGATAGATCCCGTACCCGTGAACGTCGCAAAACCTTCGATTGCGAGCGTACCGGAACCAACGGGGATCGCGCGGAATCCAGTTACCCGAGCGTTGGCGATCGCAATCGCTAGCTGCTGGGCAACCTGTTCGCTTGACCAACCAACGGTAAACGGAATCCGCGTATTGGAACCAGTCACTGAATTGTTGTTGTCAAACTCAAAGGTGATTGGACTAACTGGTTGACCATTTGCGTCCGGAAAGGTCACAACCAATGTGCTGCCGTCTAAAGCAGCCGCACCGGCAGGGGCATTGTACCGAACTGTCGGCTTGTTGATCAACGTGATCTCATAGATGCTGTCGTTTCGCCAGAAACCAGCAGTCGGCGTGAGACGAATGGTTCGACTGTTGGCACTGAAGCCAAAGAAGTAGTCAGACCCCTCTACAAGCGGGCGACCGTTCTCCGTAAGGATGACCGTATTTCCGTTAACAGTAGAAGCATCGGTTCCTGTCCCCGAGAATTCATCAAGCAATATCTCGAAAAAGTCTAAATTACCCGAGGTCAATCGAACGACCGTAATCCCTTGATCTCGATCATCCCCTAGAGAATCGTTGTCGATAGGCCTAGTCAGAGTTGCAATAGGTCCAGAGAAGTCAACACGGTCAATAGCCCCACGGTCGATAAACACGTTTTGACCAAATCCATCGGGCGCGCTGACCGCAGGATCATCACTTCTCACCAAGCCATACAAATCCAAGAACGGCGCGAAGATAGTGCTTGACCCAAGGCCAACTGCCGACCGAACTTGCTCAATTGCGGCTCGATTGCCGATCGACGATATAGAAGAGTCGATAGTCCTCGAAAGAGGTGCTGGGTAAAAAAGGCCCCGCGACGGATCCACGAAAAGCGGATCGGTAGCAACAAGGCTAATCGCACCTGTCTCCGCTTGCCCTGCCGTCACATTGGTACCGTTCTGTTTGTAAATATTGTATCCAAGCTCGGTCCGTCCGATGCTTGCGGCAGCAATCTGGATACCTGTAGCGAAATTGGAAACGATGTTGTTGATGATCGTTGGCGCGGCACCGTTGTTGATGCGAATACCATCTCCAGTACCTCCGCCGTGAATCGTGTTGTTGATGATTCGGCTAACGGTCGATGGAGGAGCTCCGTTAGCATTGTTGCTATCTCTACTGATGGAGATGCCACCTGCAGCGTTGTTGAAAATAACGTTATTGATCACTACCGCTCCTGGAGCAACGTTGCCAGAATTGAGCGTTATGAGGTTTCTTACCGAGCCTGGATAAGGACGTGCACCCGTCAAGGCTGAAGCCCCCGACTGCTGTTGTGAAGCTGCATCCACGTTAACTCCGAATCCAGCCGAATCACGAATAATGCTCGATGAGACGATAAACTGCCCCTGTTCCCGGAGAATGTTTCCATCACCGAGATCTTGACCGTAATCAAAGAACGCCGATGGGCGAACGGGAAGATTTGGCGGATTGGAACGTGGAATGTACTCCGTCGTATCATTTCCGTACTCGATGGTTCGGATTGGCGCTCCACCAGTCGTAAAGTTCATTCCCCCCAGGGCATCCGCAGCAGCTGTTCCGTTCAAGAAAATCACGTCAGATCGCGCGCCAGTTACGGATGCGTTGGCGTTATCCATGTCGCCTGTCGTCGAAGCCGAAAGCTTCAAGAGCGATAGGGAAGTTGGACCATTGATGGCTCCCCGAATGGCTCGAGCGACTTGAACCGCAGTGAACGCTGGAGAGAGAGGAACGGCAATTCGCCCCGAAACTACTCCCGACTGAGGATCAGAAACAGACGTACGCACGTCAAACTCAAAAGTTGCGGTGTTATAACCATCACTCAGGGTAAAGAAAGAACCGTCTACAATTTGACTTGCCGGCGCCGTTACTTGCAGAGCGATGCTCTTGGTCAATCGATCGTTTGTATCAAAGGTACGCCCCCACTGATTGTTACCGTAGTATAGGGCTTGTGGGTCGTTCACGTTTGCGATCGATGGATCAACCAAATCCAATCGACCATTACGATCCGTTATCCCGTAGTCCGCGGCAGTTCGGATCTCCAACTGGTAGGTGCCTAGTTCCGGTTCTTCAACCGCTGGCTGACCAATCACAACGAACGGTTCGTAGAATGGAGTTTCTCGGAAAGTCTGATTATTTGCCGGAGCGTTGTAAACAACTTCTCCCCGTTCAGCGAAACCAATGATAATATCGTCGATCTGAACGCCTTGGACGGCTCCTGTATTGTTGCGTGTAGCAAATGCGGATCTCAGTGCATAGGATGTATTCGCAGTCGTCCCGGCCGTATTCAGTGCTCCAAAAGCATCTCCTGTTCGACCGCTACTTACCGATACAGGCCCCGAAAATGAACCTGTAAAAGATGTAAATGCATTATTGAAGGGGCTATGGAAGAAAATCGTGTTGTTATTGATTCGATATGTATTGATATTGGTGCTTTGCGACGGGATATTAAATCTTCCAGCTAAAGCTAACCGAATCGCGTCCCGAACTTGTATGGCAGTCATCGCGTTTGTAACAAACACAGGTACGTTACCGGCTTGCACTCCTGGTCGGCCAACGATGATAGCTTTGTCTGCTCCTCCAAGAATATCGTAGTCGCCCGCAGCGACACTGTCGGGTAGCCGAACAAAGTTTGACGCTGGGGTAGTTTGAATGTGAGTGACATTCAACAAGCTCGGCGCGTTGGTGCTTGTCGCAACCGTGTACCTATCAAGCCTAACCGGATCAGTGTACGGAGCCGTGATTCCTTCGAGTGCCGTTCGGACTTTGACTGCCAGCTCAGCAGGCGTATCTGTCGCCAAGAACGGAATATTTCTTGGACCTATCGCGTTGTCAAACGTAAAGAAATTTGCGCCGATCTTGATTCGGTCGCCAGTCTTAACACTTAAACCACTCGGAACATTCAATACCAACCCCAGGTCAAACTGAAAAGTCGTGGTTGAATTCGGAACAGCGGCTCCGATTGCGTCAACTTGGCTGAGCGAAAAAGTATGCACCGCTTCGACGTCGGGTGTTGCAGGAGAGTTGACAATCCGTTGTCCCGGGACCGCGTTGATTTCGATTCCGTTTCTTTCCGAGTCGACAACTGCGTTACCGTTTACGTCGAAGGTTTTCACACTTCGAAACGAGCCGCCTGTTGCAAATTCGAACCGCAATCGCACATCTTGCTTTCCAGCAAGTGAACCCAGATTGACTCTGGCTTGCCGCCATCCAGCGTTATCGAAGAGTTCCGTCGTTATTCCAGGGCGTCCGTAGACGTCAAAATTCTTCGAATAGGACAAATCAAATTCAGTCGCCCCTGCTTGGTTGAAAGGAGCATTGATCAACCGATTGTTCACTGTATCCGAGCTATTTACTTCCGGAGCATTATTCGTACTTAGCAGTACCCAATTGCCATCCTCCGAAGTCCCATAAACACGGAATGAATCGAATGCATTCGTGTTTGTTCCCGCCCAGCTGTTCGCGTCTTCGGTGGAGAGTCGGTAGTTGAAGTACAAATGCGGTTGATCGTCAGCAGAATAGTTGCGCAAGTCTATCAACTCGCTCTCTAAAGCACCTCGAGATCCGCCAGGCCCGGAAACGGTGTTGTAAAGTGCGGGTACATTGAAAACCGTACCCGAAAAAATACCGCGTTGAACGCCTTCAGCCGCATTGGGATCGGCAAAACCGTAGCGCAAAGAAAGGTTTCTTCCGTTGCCTGCAGCTACGGAGTTATTGAAGTGCGATGGTT
>NZ_JBIPLW010000009.1:0-132377 GCF_044369455.1 Flavobacterium sp.
TTGTTCGGAAGAATTGAGTATTATTTGATGCTACACGCATTGCGTTTCTATAGGTAGCGGTGTAAGTTCCATTCGCTAAAGACGAATTGGCTTCGATAAAAAATCCTTGACCAGATGCAACCTTTCCTGTAGGTAAAAAACCTCCAGTGATAGCAGAAGTTGCCGTTCTAACACCTCCTGTAAAATTATATTTTGCATAGTCATTTGCCGTATAATTGTTATTCGTTATTGCCGTATTATGCGTCCACAAATAAATAGTACCATTAACTACGCCAGCATTACTAGGATCGGTCAAGAACAAATCAATATCTAAAGCTGATGGATATGGATTTCCAATTAAATTGTAAGTTCCTGTACTTTTTATAATTGATGTTGAAATGACACCATTATTAGGAATACCCGAGAAAACAGTTTCTACCACTTGAGTTGGATTATAGGTTAAATTGTCGGGAGCTCTTGCTATATAGCCCACTCCAGGAGCCATAATTGTAGTGCTTGATTCGTAAGCCCAGTTGTTAATAGTTGGGCTGAATGAATAAAATACGGAACTTGTGGCTAATTGACTTAAAGGTGTATTAGCCACAGGAGATGACCAATAGGTGAAATCATATTGTTTGAGTGGTGAAGAGTTTCTTTTATAAATTATAGTTCCAGTATTGATTGAAGCATCATTGGTTTGTACTAAACTTGCCCCGTTTTCAAAGATTAACGTACCAAGCGTTACCGTAACCGCATTGGTAATGGTTAATGTATTTCCAGAATTAATAGTTATATTTCCAGAATTAATGATGCAAGAGCATCCTATTATATCTGTTGAAGAAGTGTAATTTCCAGCAAAAACAACAATTTGCGAACTTGTAGGATTAGAACCTAAGGACCAAGAAGAACCATTCCAAGTATTCGTTGGTAAAGCATTGAGCGTCACACTAGCTGAAGCTGGAGAGGAACAACCTGCAAAAGATGCTGAAATGGTATACGTACCCGCTGGAGCAGAGACATTTGCCCCTGATATCACTACACCAGTTGAAGGTGAAGCAGTATAAGTATAAGAGGCATTGTAATTGGTAATGGTAAAACTTCCAATCATAGCGGCACAAGTTGGTTGCACCAAGGAACCTAGGGTAGGTTGACCGGTTGGCCCATTAACCGTAATAGTTGCTATTGTACTGTTTGCTACACTACAATTACCACTTGTAACAACTGCTCTATAATAGGTTGTAGAAGTTAAATTGGGTGTAGTATAAGTTGCTGTAGTACCTCCACTTCCTCCGGTTACTGTTGCCCAACCTGTACTTCCATTGGCTGATTGTTGCCATTGGATGGTTGAACCTGTATTTCCGGTTAATGTTATGGTAGTAGAATTGCCTGTACACAATGTAGTTGCGGCAGCAGTAGCCGCACCACCAACAGATGCTGGCGAAACCGTAACTGTTGCCGTTGTGCTATACGCAGCAGCACATGCACCATTTGTAACAACTGCTCTGTAAAAAGTAGTCGCTGTTAAGTTGGTTGCTGTTAATGTTATTGTAGTATTGTTAATAGTTGTGCCTGCTGTAGTAAAATTGTCAAGTGAGGATTCCCAACTGGTGATTGTTCCTGTATGACCGCTTAAGTTTAATACTGTACTGTTTGTTCCTGAACAAACGCTAGCACTTCCTGTAATTGTACCACCAGCGGATGCTGGAGAAGCCGTAACCGAAACTAGTGCTATTGCGCTATTCGCAGCAATACATGCACCACTTGTAACAACTGCTCTATAATAGGTTGTAGCAGTTAAATTGGGTGTAGTATAAGTTGCTGTAGTACCTCCACTTCCTCCGGTTACTGTTGCCCAACCTGTACTTCCATTGGCTGATTGTTGCCATTGGATGGTTGAACCTGTATTTCCGGTTAATGTTATGGTAGTAAAATTGCCTGAACACAATGTAGGTGGGGTAGCAGTAGCCGTACCACCAACAGATGCTGGCGAAACAGTAACTGTTGCCGGTGCACTAATAGCAGCAGCACATCCACCATTTGTAACAACTGCTCTGTAAGAAGTAGTCGCTGTTAAGTTGGTTGCTGTTAATGTTGTTGCCGTATTGTTAATAGTTGTGCCTGCTGTAGTAAAATTGTTAAGTGAGGATTCCCAACGGGTGACTGTTCCTATATGACCGCCTAAGGTTAATACTGTACTGTTTGTTCCTGAACAAACACTAGCACTTCCTGTAATTGTACCACCAACGGATGCTGGAAAAGCCGTAACCGTAACTGGTGCCGTTGTGCTATACGCAGCAACACATGCACCACTTGTAACAACTGCTCTATAATAGGTTGTAGCAGTTAAATTGGGTGTAGTGTAAGTTGCTGTAGTACCTCCACTTCCTGCGGTTACTGTTGCCCAATCTGTACTTCCATCGGCTGATTGTTGCCATTGGATGGTTGAACCTGTATTTCCGGTTAATGTTATGGTAGTAGAATTGCCTGAACATAATGTAGCTGGCGTAGCAGTAGCCGTACCACCAACAGATGCTTGCGAAACCGTAACTGTTGCTGTTGCGCTATACGAAACACATGAACCAATTGTAATCACTGCTCTGTAAGAAGTAGTAGCTGTTAAGTTGGTTGCTGTTAAGCTTGTTGATGTATTGTCAATAGGTGTACCTGCTGTAGCAAAATTAGTCAATGTCGACTCCCAACGTGTGATTGTTCCTGTATGACCGCTTAAGGTTAAATTCGTAGTGTTTGTTCCTGAACAAACGATAGCACTTCCTGAAATTGAACCACCAACGGATGCCGGTAAAATCGTAATCGTTCCAGTTGCAAATACTGATCCACATCCACCCGTTAATGGGATGCTGTAGGGGAAAGTTCCTGTAGTTGTAGGCGTACCACTGATGGTAATTACATCAGCTGCCCAGGTAGCACTCACTCCCGGTGGCAATCCATTTGCGCCAGAAATACCACTATTAATAATACCTGTCGCGCCTGTAGTATTAAATGTGATATTTGATAAACCGTCACTAAAACATATTGTAGGTGAGCTGGCTCCTGATCCTGCCGAATTGTCAGCCGTATTGGTACCCACCGTAATGGTACCTACAGCATTTTCAATACCACAACCTCCTGTTAAGGGTATGCTGTACTCGAAGATTCCTTCTTCCGTTGGTGTACCACTAATAGTAATGGTATTACTTGCCCAAGATGCTGTTACACCGGATGGTAAGTCACTAACCGTACCTATACCTGTAGCACCCGTAGTTGTATGCGTAATAGCTGTTAACGGCGTGTTGATACATAAACTAGGCGTTGAAGATGGTGCAGAAACCGAATTGTCATTTACTGTAATGGTGCCTGTTGCATTGAAAGGGCAAGCCCCTAACAAAGGAATGGAATAATTATAAACACCTGCCAGCGATGGTATACCGCTGATGGTAAGTACGTTTGACGCCCAAGTGGCTGTTACTCCCGGCGGAAGCCCGGTTGGAATTCCGATACTGGTAGCAACAGTAGTAGTTCTTGTAATGATAAGAATAGTGTTAACACATACGCTTGGGTTGCTGGTAGTTATGGTTGGCTGGTTAACATTAAGGGTTATAGCCCTGGTAGCCGAATTGCAACTGCCGTTGGTAGCCGTAACGGTGTGTGTGCCTCCGGCTGCTACAGTAAAAGGAACACCATTGGTAATGGCTTGCGGGCCCGACCATGTATAGCTGGTACCACCGTTTGCAGTTAAAGTAACCGCATCGCCACTACAGACACCTACCGTTTCTGCAACCACTATTTTACGTATTCTTCTATTATCCATTGCAAACAAATTACCGGAATAATCGATGCATAATCCTGAATTACTTTGGAAATCAAATCTCGCCACAGTACCCACACCATCAACATAGCCCGCAGTGCTGCTGCCCGCCAAAGTGCTTACTACACCTGCCGGAGTTATCCTACGAATATCCCTTGAAACATCCGCTTCAGTTACATAAAGGTTGCCTGCTGCATCCAAAACAATGCCGGTAAGGTAATTAAAACTGGCTTGCAATGCATCAGGAGCATTAGTACTGCCGTATATTCCGTTTCCTGCTACGGTACTTACAAAACCGGATGGGGTAACTTTGCGCACATAAAAATAGTCCGCAACGTATAAATTGCCCGCAGCATCTGCGCACATCGCACCAACATCACTAAAATTAGCTTGTGCACCAGGACCGTCTTGATGGCCCCAATTGCCGCTACCGGCAAAAGTGCTCACTATACCCTCCGGGGTTATTTTACGAATAATTGCCCCCCCAATATTATAATCATAATCGCCCACATAAACATTTCCTGCAGGATCGACAGTTATGGAATATATGTACATAAACGTGGCTTGTAATGCAGGACCGTTTTGGTTTCCATACACACGCCATACACCCGCGTAGGTACTTACTACACCCTGCGGGGTTATTTTTCTGATGATATTATTACCGGAGTCAGCTACAAATAAATTTCCAAATCGGTCTATAGCAATATCAATGGGACTACTGAATCGAGCGGCAGTGCCCGTGGCGTCAACGTAACCCCGGCTGGAACCAGTTCCCTCTTTGCCCGCAAAAGTAGTCACCACTGCTGCCGGTGTTATTTTACGTATATTGTTATTACCGCCATCTACTACATAAATATTTCCAAGCGCATCGGCTACTGCTCCTTCTGGTCGCCTGAAGCTTGCAGCGGTACCCGTGCCATTCACATTACCAGAGATACTATTACCGGCAAAGGTACTTACCGTGCCAACGGCGGTAGTGGGCAGCGAACTCGTTATATAAGGTTGGGTAGCATTGACGGTAATGGTGCCCGTTGCCGACACATTGCCGCAACCCCCGGCTAAAGGAATGGAATAGTTAAAGATACCATTCATTGTAGGCGTTCCGCTAATGGTAATTACATTGCCTGCCCAGGTTGCAGTTACGCCCGCCGGTAGGCCTATTGCCGAACCAATGCCATTGACTCCCGTAGTAGCATGTGTAATGGTGGGTAACGCTTGCCCGATGCATATCGTTGGGCTGCTTGAAGGGGGACCAACGGTGTTGGCTGTACCAGAAGTAGTTACCGTAATGGTTCCCGTGGCAGCTGATGAACCGCAGGCACCTAGGAGGGGGATACTATAGTTATAGACATTCGCTACAGTTGGCGTACCACTGATTCTGATTAAATTGTTAGCAAAGGTAGCGGTAACACCGGGCGGTAACCCGCTTGCTGGGCCAATGCCAGTTCCTGCGGTAGTGGTATGTGTAATAGTTGGTAATAACGATCCTACACAAAGGGTGGGTGTACTCGAAGCTGGGCCAACGCTATTGATCTGAGTGTTTGTTACAATAATTGTGCCACTTAAGGTTGCGTTCCCTACACAGGTAACATTAGTTAAAGGAATGGTATAATTGTAAGTTCCGGCTAAAGTTGGTGTTCCACTAATAATTATAGAACCCTCTCCATATCCAGTATCCCCCGCCGAAACCCCCGGCGGAAGATTCACGGGCGTGCCCTTGATGTATGCTTTACTATTTAAGTTAAACATAATTTGGGGCATTACTGTATTTGCACATACCGTTGGATTCGAACTTGGGCTTGTATTAAGACTGGAATTGGTCACAGATAAAGATCCTGAAGCATACATAAGTGTGCCCGAACAGGGGGTCGGGTTAATGATATTTAAAGGGACTCCGATAGAAGCATAGTTCACTTGGGTGGGTGTTCCACTAATGGTAAGTACATTATTTGACCAACTCGCTGTTAAACCTGGCGGTAAGTAAGTTGTTGCCGAAGTGCTAATGCCACTGACGCCAGTTGTTGCATAAGATCTTGTATAAGGTGTATTGACACAAGTATAATTAGTCGGTTCATTATTAAGTTCGGCCGATGCTTGTGTTGAATAATCATAAGTGATACTGTAATAATAACTTTGGTCCTCCTCAAGATACCGGGTATTGCAGGAAGGCGCAACGGGTAAAATGATGATTTCGGAAATATGCCCCGTCAGACGATTGCTTACAGTACCACCATTCCATCTTGCACCAATTACCATTGTGGTTTGTAAATTATAATTGGTTCCTGTAATGAGCGATGTGGGCATAGCAGTGCCCTCTTTAAAACCCGAAACGGTGGTATTGTCGGCACCAAAGGTAAGCATGCGGGCAGTTCCATTTCCGGTTTGTGTGTTGTCGGAAACAGTAGAAAGGGTGCCGGGCGACACGGTAATGCCAAACGATGCCGGTTTGGCAGCTAAATCAGGTCTGTCTCGAATTACAAAGCCCTGAGTAGTTCCATTAAAATTATTATCGATTAATGTTTGAGAACTGCTTGCGGTAGTACCAGTCGTTGTCCATTTGGCTACGACATTGGCTGTAAAACCAGAAAAGCCGGTTGTTGGAAACGGGGTTGGCGTGAAGCATCTCAAATTATTTACCCCATTGAAGTAAACAGCGGGCTTTCCATTCACTTGTTCAATTACACCGGCATTTACAATTCGGGGTTGTTGGGCGAGAACACTTTGTACGGCACGTAAATTGCGGCCGCTTTGGTCGTACCAAGTTCGCACAAAAGCATTCAATTTGATTGACTTATATATTCTACCGTTTGTGGCAGAGGCAACCACCTCACCATTGGCCAACTGTGATATGCCAACAATACCGGCACTGGTGGCCACGAGCGAACCGGCACTCCAGGTGACACCATTGTCTAGAGAACGGTAAATTTTATTTGCAGCATTATCGACCGCCACCACATGGCCGCTTGCCAATTGCGTTATGCCGGTTACACTTGCGCCGGTAATTGTTGTACCTGCGTCCCAGGTGGCGCCAAAATCAGTAGAACGATATATTTTGTTAGAGGTGTTTCCGGTAACGAGCAGGTTACCGTTTGATAATTGTGTGATGCTACTTAAACCTGCGCCTGCTGCAACCTCTACACCGGCATCCCAGGTGGCGCCGTTATCGGTAGAACGATATACCCTGTTGGTTGTAGTCCCAACCGTTAAAAGAACGCCGTTCGATAGTTGTGTGATGCCACTCAAACCCGCACCTGCCGCTACTAGTGTACCAGCATTCCAGGAGTTGCCATTATCAATAGAACGGTACACTTTATTGTCAAGATAACCCGTGGCTAGCACGTCACCGTTTGCCAATTGAGTGATTCCTCTTAAACCGGCACCTGCCGCAACCACTACACCGGCATTCCAGTTAACACCATTATTTGTTGATCGATGTATCCTGTTGTTATTGTATGAAACAACCAATAGGTCGCCATTTGCTAATTGTTTATTGAAATACAATTGAGGGGTAGGGGTCCCAGAGATGAGTACCCCTGTATTCCAAACATTACCTGCATCGGTAAAGGCAATTAAGGAAGGGGTATCGAGATCGCGGATTGCTCCCCAATCCGGACTAAACATAAAGCCAATATCTTTTAGAGCATTATCGCCGCTTCTGCGAACCTCAATGGCGCTGCCAAAATAAGTGCTGCTCAATTTTCGGAGACTGTACCCGGTAGTTGTCTCTATACCATACATATTTACCATGTCGAAACTATTGTTGCTTTGGGCTTTTAGGTCGGCAAAAGGATTGAGTGACAACACAACAAAGAGGCACTTAAGCATATTTGTTGTGATAGAAAATGAACTTTTTTTAACTTGTTTTTTTTCTAAAAAGGAAAACGGCAAGTTTGATTTTTTCGATTTAAGTAATAATTGTTTCATATTTTGTATGTAATTACGCTTTAAAATTAAACTATTTAATTTGCTTAATTAATAAAGCTTTAATTAATTAATGATTATTTGACATTACAAAACTATAGAATAATTATAAAAAATCGATAAAACACATAAAAAATCGATTAAATGCATAATATAAAATTTAAAACATATAAAATACTTACAATTATTATATTTTTTCTAAACTCAGTTTTTCTATTTTTATTTATAAAAAAAAGGTTTATAAATACTTGGAATTGTATAACTATGAAACACAAAAAAAGGCTTGGAGCGTTCCAAACCTTTAAAGTGTAGCGAGAGGGAGATTTGAACTCCCGACCTCAGGGTTATGAATCCTGCGCTCTAACCGACTGAGCTACCTCGCCATTAAATGCATTCCTTGAATACTTCACTGATTTCTATTTTTTATAGGTGTTCAGTGATACGCCTTACGGCTTAATTGCGGGTGCAAATATAAAATTAATATCAATGGTTGCAAAGTTAAAACACTTATTTTTTTTATTTTTTAAAAATGCTTTTTTATTGATTTTATAATCTATATATTTCCACAAAATTTATTCAAATTATGGATAGTAAAATACGTTATGAACTTGAGTTCCCTCTAAATTCTTCACCTCAATTGTTATATCAATATATTTCTACACCATCTGGTTTGCAGGAATGGTTTGCTGACAATGTAAACTCTAGAGGCGAATTTTTTACTTTTATTTGGGATGGAAATGAAGAAAATGCCAGACTTGCATCAAAAAAAACAGGAGAGAAGATAAAGTTTAGATGGGTTGATGATAACAAAAAAGATACAGATTATTATTTTGAATTAAGAATATTAGAAGATGAAATCACCAAAGATGTATCGTTAATGGTGGTTGATTTTGCCATAGAAGATGAATTAGATGAATCTAAGTTGTTGTGGGAAAATCAAGTTTCCGATTTAAAACATGTTATAGGTTCTATTTAAAATCAATTTTTTAAAAGTTATATTTGCCCCGTCTCGATCAAAAAACGAGATGGGATTTTTTTATGATTAATTTTAATGGTGTACTTCTAGATTCAGATAAACAATTAACGGTTTCTAATCGATCGTTTCTATACGGAGATGGCGTTTTCGAAACTTTAAAAGTTGTCAATAATAAAATTTTATTTTTTGAAGATCATTATTTTAGACTTATGGCATCTATGCGAATCATACGACTGCAGATTCCAATTAGCTTTACATTAGAATATCTGGAAGAAGAAATAGTAAAGCTTATTGCTATAAATGGCGTTCAGAATTCTGCTCGTGTTCGGTTTACCGTTTTTAGAAATGAAGGCGGATTTTATTTGCCAACAGATAATTCCATTTCTTATATTATTCAGACAAGCGAACTAGAACAGATAAAGTATCAATTTTCAAAAAAGACATTTGAAGTTGATTTGTATAAAGATTATGTAGTTCCAAAGCAATTATTGTCAACACTTAAAACAGCTAATAAAATCACACATGTCACGGCAAGTATTTTTGCCAACGAAAATCAACTTGATTCTTCCTTGCTTATTAATGAAGATAAAAATGTAATTGAAGCTGCAAATGGAAATTTGTTTATGGTGATGGGGAACCAATTAATTACGCCACCAATTACCGAAGGTTGTTTAAATGGAATAATGAGAAAACAAATTATAGCTCTTGCGAAACAAATCGATTCTATTGAAGTTATAGAAACGCCTATTTCCCCCTTTGATTTGCAAAAAGCAGATGAATTATTTATTACTAGTGTAATTATGGGGATCCGACCTATTACAAAATATCGTAAAAAAGAGTTTGGGGTATTGGTATCACAAGTATTATTAGAGAAATTGAATGCTTTAATCGAAGTTTAATTTAAAATTGGATTTTCGGGAGCATTAGACCAAATGAGGTAATCTCCGCCTAATTCTACAATTTTTTCTTTCCAAAAATGAGGAGTTGCTTTGCGAAGAATTTTATTTTCATAACTATTTTTAATTAAAATCCACGAATTAGACTGCATCTCATTTTCTAATTGATCAGCACACCAACCCGTATAGCCCAAAAAGAAACGTATATTTCTTTTTTTAATTATTCCTTTGTTGATTAAATCTTTAGTCGATTCAAAATCACCACCCCAAAAAACACCATTTGATATCATAATACTGTTAGGAATTAGTTTAGGAATATTGTGAATGAAATAGAGATTGTCTTGTTCAACGGGACCGCCATTATAAACTTTAAAATCTGATGAGATTTCAGGGATTAAATCGTTTATAGAGTATTTAAGGGGTTTGTTTAAAATAAATCCTACTGAACCTTCATCGGTATGGTCTGCTAATAAAATAACCGACCTATTAAAAGATACATCTCCAATTATAGAGGGCTCAGCTAGTAATAGAAGTCCTTTCTGTAATTTTTCAGTAATCATTTAGATTAAATTTGTAATAAAATTGCTAAAAAAAAGTTTAGTAACCAAATATTTTTTGTAAAAAAACGAAAAACCATCTGCCGTGGCGGATGGTTTTTATATATCGGATGAAATAAATTCTTAGTTTACTGATCCGTCTAAATCTGCACCTGCTTTGAATTTAACTACATTCTTAGCAGCGATTTTGATAGTTTTTCCTGTTTGAGGATTTCTTCCGTCTCTTGCAGCTCTTTTAGATACTGACCAAGATCCGAATCCTACTAAAGATACTCTTCCACCTTTTTTCAAAGTACCACCTACATTTCCTAAAAATGATTCTAAAGCTAATTTAGCTGCTGCCTTAGTGATTCCAGCGTCAGCTGCGATTGCATCGATTAATTCTGATTTGTTCATAATGTTAGTTATTAATTGTTGGTTAAAAATTTCGTTAATGAAAACAAATTTAAAAGGAATTCCTTTGTACACAACTGTTTTCGTCTTTTTTTCAAGCATTTGTTGATAACTTGGGTTATTTGTTGATAAACCTGCGATTTATTAGCAATTTTGTCGATGATATGTTCTTCAGACCCTACTGAGCTTGTGCTTTTTCGGTAAATGCAATTCCATTAAGTAGCTCATTGGCCTGCATTTTTTTCTTTCCCGGAAACTGAATATTCAAAATCTGGATGAAGCCATCTTTTGTAGCCACTTTAAGTTCTTTTTTTGTTGTTATAATACTACCTATAGAATAAGTGTGATTTTCTATAATAACTTTGGCATTATATATTTTAACATTCCATTCTTCTTCATTGTCATTAAACAAACACCAAGCTGAGGGATATGGAGACAATCCTCTAATTAAATTATAAATTTCACTAGCTGATTTAGACCAGTCAATTTTGCAATTCTCCCGATTTAATTTGTACGCCGTTTTTAGTTCTGAATTATCGTGTTGAATAGTTGTTTCAACTGTACCTTTTTCTATTAAAGACATGGTTTGAATGACTGCATCACTTCCAAGTGTCATTAATTTATCATGTAATACTCCGGCAGTTTCATTTGGTGTAATTGCTATTTCTTTACTTAAAATCACAGCTCCTGTATCTATTTTTTCATCTATAAAAAATGTCGTTACTCCAGTTTTAGTGTCTCCATTTATAATAGCCCAATTAATTGGTGCTGCACCTCGATAATTAGGAAGTAGTGATGCATGTAGATTAAAGGTTCCAAGTTTTGGCATTTTCCAAACTACTTCGGGTAACATTCTAAATGCAACTACAACTTGCAAATTGGCATTCAGCGATTTTAATTCGGCCAAAAAAGTTTCGTCTTTTAGATTGGTCGGCTGCATTAAATTCAAGTTGTTTTCTAATGCATATTCTTTCACTGCTGAATATTTTATCTTTTGGCCGCGGCCAGCTGGTTTATCAGCCGCTGTAATAACGCCAATGACATCGTAGTTATTCTTTACTATTGAATCCAAAATACCAACCGCAAATTCGGGTGTGCCCATAAAAACAATGCGTAGCTTTTCCATTTATGCTGTATTTAGTTCCGTTGCTTCTTTAAAGAATATAAATTAGTAGCGTTGATACAAATCGTATCATTTTCCAATAGATTTTGAAGTGCAAAGATAACATCGTCTTTCGGAAGTTTGGTCAATTTTTGAATATCTCTCGAATTGAAATCTTTAATCTTTAACATAGTAAGGATTTTTTCAGAAGTGCTTTCTTCATTTTGTTTAACTTCACTCAGTTCGGCTTTACCTCGCGTCTTTTTATTTTTGGATATACAATAAGAGCAAATACCACAATCTTCTTTTATGGTTTCACCAAAATACCGCATCAATACTTTATTCTTGCAAGTCTTGTTCTCTTTACCATAATATAATACCGCATGCAATTGTTCGGTTTTTAATTTGTTTTGCGCGAGCAAATGTTTGGATACTCTATTTACGGTACGTTCATCTTCTCTAACTTCATTAAAAGTAATCATAACGTCATTATTGGTAGCAATTAAATCAATTACCTGCTTTTCTTTTAGTTTTTGCAGAAGTGAAAGTACCTCTTTTTCATTGCGATTGGACTTTTTAGCAATTAGGGTTGTATTAAAAGCAGTTTGCATATCATAAACTCCAGGATACGTTCGGAGCATAGTTAACATGATGTCTTCATCATTGGGATTTAAACTCATATACCGTATCACTTCTTTGGATGGAATATTAAATTGAACACTCACTTTTTTTGTGAATTCCTGTGACAAAGTAATTACACCTTGACGGTCTAAAAACTGTAATGCATTATAGGTTTTTAGAATTGGGAAATTATATTTACTACAAAACTGATTCAGATTAAAAGTGAACTGTTCGTCAATTCCTTCACCATAAGCAATTTGAAAAAAAGTGCAAAGTTTGACAAACACCAAATTCAAAAAAGCTTTATCGGGCAATACACTTAAAAACTGCGCTTCGGCATGCAAAACATCCGATGGATTGATAAGTAAAATCGCAAATGCTTTTTCGCCGTTTCTTCCGGCTCGTCCGGTTTCTTGATAATAATTTTCTAAATTTTGAGGTAAATGTAAATGAATAATCGTTCTCACATTGGCTTTGTCAATTCCCATTCCGAAAGCATTAGTAGCCACCATTACCTGAACTTTTTCGGTCATCCAAAGTTTCATATGACGTTCTTTGTCGTTAGACGTCAGTCCACCATGATAATAGGTTGCCGTAAATCCGTGGCTTTCCAATTGATGAACCGTTTCAAGACACGATTTTCTATTGGTAACATATATAATGGAAGGTTCTGCATTTTTGGATAAAATTTGCTGCAAGAGATGCACCTTATCTTCTGTCTCAAAAATCATATAGGCTAGGTTATCTCTATAAAATGATTTTGTAAAAATTTGAGGATTTTCGAGTTTTAATTGTGTGATGATATCTTCTTTCACTCTGACAGTGGCCGAAGCCGTCAAAGCTAAAAAAGGTACTTTCGGAAAGTACTCTTTAAGTTGTACAATCTTTAAATACGCTGGGCGAAAATCATGTCCCCATTGCGACACACAATGAGCTTCATCTATAGCGATGAGGTTTACCGGTAGATTTTTGATGCGTTCCAAAATCCAATCGTTCTGTAAACGCTCGGGAGAAAGATAAAGGAATTTATAACTTCCAAATTGACAATTGTCTAATAAATCAATGATTTCATCTTGATGAATGCCGCCAGTCAATGCTATAGCTTTTATTCCGATGTTTTGCAGATTCTGCACCTGATCTTTCATCAAGGCTATCAAGGGCGAAACAACCAAACACATGCCTTCTTGCATCATGGCCGGAACTTGAAAACAAATCGACTTACCACCGCCAGTAGGCATTAATGCAAAAGTATCTTTTCCATCCAAAACAGAAGCTATAATTTCTTCTTGAGGATAACGGAAGGTACTGTGTTTCCAATACTTTGTAAGGATTTCTAATGCTTTAGACATTTAACGTTACGTATTTCGTGTTACGAGTTTTTCAAAACTACTTATTTTATATGAAATTAGAGAAAAGAAATGAGAGAAAAGAAAATAGAATGGACCTAATGTAAAGATATTAAATCAACGATTTAAAAATAACCCGAAACCCGAAACTTGAAACCCGAAATCCGTAACTTTTTAAAAAAGTTGACTTAAAATATAGTGTACACGTTCTTCGATTGTTCCTCTCGGCACTTCAATTAAATTGTAGCCATAGGTTTGATAGGTTTCCTGTAAATGATTAAAAATGAGTTTGGCCTGTTCAAAGTTTTCATAACGCGCTTCATCACTTTTATAAATATCTTCCCAAGGAGGTAGCACAAACACTTTGGAATACGAATGTTCTCTACTTGCTTGATCGAAAAAAGCGGGATAAGGATCACCTATGTAGTGCATATAGGCCAATATATCAGGTATGCCTCGGTCTAAAAAAACAATTTCTGTATGACCGGCCATTGCTTGTTCATGTTGCCTTTTTCTTCCTTCTAACAGTAATTCGCTGAATAATAATGGCTTTTCGAGAAATAATTGTTCGATACCTTGCTTTTTCGCTTCGAGTGTTATTTGTCTGGATATTTCAGGAAAACACGCATAACCTTGCTCTATAAGTGCATCGATTATGGTCGTTTTTCCGGTTCCCGGGCCACCTGTTATGACTATGAGTTCTTTTTTCAAGTTCTTGAAATGAAGCGCAAATTTATCGAAACAAATTAGAATACCTAAAGTGTTTTTAGATTTATTTTTAATTGATTTAAAGCCGTAGTTTTAGTATTATTTTTGTAACATTCGTTCTCGAATATATTTAACAGGAGAACTTCCAAAACTTAAAAACTTCTCATGAAAATCTTTTAGGTTATACTTATTACCCATTTTCTTTTGATAGTCATCTCTAAGTTGTTGAATTGCCGTTGCCCCACTATAATAGGAGCAAAGCTGTACTTGTGACACCGTTGCACGATGGTATTTTTCCTCAACTTGTTGGTCGGTTTGAAAACATTCTTTGGACAAAAGTTTTACAATAGCTTCTTTTGGTTTGTTCAAACATTGAATATCATAATCAATAATAACATTAGCCAATTCACGAAGTTTCCAAACACCCAATGCCAATTCTATTTCTGGCGCATGATTTCCCCATCCGTTTTCTACCATCATACCTTCACAATACACAGCCCAACCTTCAATCATTGCACCATTTTGGAAGACAGAACGCAACACATCTGGCGATTTTTTGTTGTTGTAAATTCCTTGCATACAATGTCCAGGAACCGCTTCGTGAATCGATAATATTTGTGACGAGTATGAGTTGGTTTCGCGCAACGCACTTTCGGCTTTTGCTGGTGTGTAAAGCGTTAGGTCATCAATGTTATAAAAAGTAGTTCCCTTTTTTTGATAAGGAGGAACAAATTCGGCACTTGCCATGGCAAAGCCACGTGCATAAGCTGGCATGTATCTCACTTTTATTGGAGTTGACGTAGTATCAAAATCGAATAAATCTTTCTCGATGATAAACTTTTTCAATTGCGTAACTTGATTTTTAAGTGTTGGGTAAAAGTTAGCTGGTGTAGCATGATTCAATTGCATTTTACCAAGCACCATTCGAACTACTTCTAGACTGTCTTTTGGTTGAGATTGTGTTGGATAATATTTTGTCCATACTTTATTGGCAGTGATAAACATTTTGCTATGCCACAATTTCTTATCGGTAATGGCTTTCTCATAAATCTGTTCCGGAGTAAAATCAGTCGCTAAATCGTATTTGAATTTTTGGGCAAAGAGTTTTTTTCCGATTCGATAGTCTTTGAATTTGAAATTTTTATTTGATTCCATTTTTTGTAAACCACTTACGTAACCGTTCATTGCCGTAATTGCTTTGGTAATGTTTTTTTGTAGATTTTCTTTCTCAACAGCACTTAATTTAGAAACCGCAATCGAATCGGTTAACGATTTGCCGAATACTTCTATTCCGCCTTTGTTTTGATTAATTGCCATTTCCAAATGTTCTTTGGTGGGTTGCTTCAAATTGGCTAAAGCCGCTTTATAGTATGCCTCTGAATTCTCCAGATATTTAGTTAATATTTTCAAACGTTCTTCAAGCGGAGCATAAGGTTGATTGATAATATAATCACAAGAACCACTTATATTATATACAGAGGCATCCCATTCTTGCTGTTTGAAAACACTAGTGTACCAAATGTCGCTTTCCAATTGATTTTTAATAATGTTGGAACTTATTTTGTTATTGTCATTTAATTGGTCAAAATCCAAAGCGTCTAAATTGGCTAACCATTTTTTAGAAAAGGCAACATTATCGTCAAAAGCGGCAGCATTTGGCACCACTAATTTATCATAATATTTGCCATACCCTTGAGCGATTGAACCCGAAGGATATTGTTTCCAATAGGCGCCTAAAAATTTTGTTTCAAATGTTGCGAAGTCCAAATCTATAGTACTAGTACTTTCTTTTTTATTCGAATTGCAACTGATAAAAATAAGGGTGAGCAAAACAAGAAGTTTCGCAATTGTTTTTTTCATGAGATTGGTTGGTTAATTTTTGTATTACGAATTTACAAAAAATTATAACAGCTTTATTTTCTTCAACACATTTACAATAACGCCGTTAATGTCTGCTGAAAGATTGGCTTTGAATACCAAACCAACATATAGTATGGTGACTAATATTGATTTCAAAATGATGTTTATGATGGGATGAAAAGAAAAGTCCCAATAATAAAAGCAGGAGAAACAAAGCAATCCAATCAATAAAGCATAAATGTTTTTTAAGGTAAAAGGAAACAGTTTCATTCGAATAACAACAAAAAGTAATTTAGCAATACTGTATAGTGTAATTGAAATTAAAGTAGCAATAGCTGCGCCGTTAATTCCGTAAATTGGTATGAATATCTTATTTAGTGTAATGGCAAAAAAAGCTAAAAACAATCCTAAAAATAAAACGGCTCTATAGTATTTGGAATTGAATATGATAGCATTGTTATTTCCTAAAACCAAATCAAAATATTTGGACAATCCGATAAGAAAAACAACTAATATACCACCACGATAATTTTCAGGCAATAGACTATATACTTGATCAATATTAACTAGAATACCAACCAGTACCAATCCGCCAACGATTTGCAATGTAATAGCCGTTTTCTTGTATAAATCGTTTAGTTCGTCGTGTTTACCTTCGATCATTAGTTTTGCCGTAATTGGATAGGTGATTTGATGCATCGCACGGCTTGGAACGGCTATAACCGTAGCAATAAATATGGCTACCGAATAGTAGGCAATATTTTCAATTTTTACATATTGGTTCAGCATCGTTTTATCAATATCCAAAAGCATGTTGGCAACACTGCCGGAAAGAATAATAAAACTGGAATAGATTAATATGGCTTTAGAATTATGAGGGAATTTAAAATCAAAGGAGATAGTTTTCACTTTGTTAGCATAGAACAACATAATTAGCGTACTCAATAAATAGACAAACATTGTAGCCGTGATAAATTGTTCGATAGAAAGAGCCCCAAAATAAACTGAAATAAGGAAAATAGAAATTAATACTCGTAAACCAATCTCTTTGATGAAATTACCAAAAACAGATTGCAAGTGCACTTTTACCCAAGCATAGAAAATCTCGAAATAACCCATACACAAACCGATAATTGGTATTTGCCAAACATAATCATATACAATATCGTTTTTGGTGGATAAAAATTGAGCAATACTATCATAAAAAATTGACCCCACAATTGCTATTGGAATAATTGCTACTAATGGAAGCACCAAAACAAAACTTAGAAACTGCGTTTTTTCTTTTTCGGTTTTGTATTCAGAGAAAAATTTTACAAGTGTATTGTGAATACCAAAAGCCATCAATGGAAAAATAACATTAGCACACGATAAGATATAACCTGTTAATCCATAAAATTTTTCACCCAAAAAATGAGGATACATAAACAACGCATTGGCAGCTCCAATCACAAAACCAATATAGGTAATGATGGTGTTTTTGATGGATTGGTTAATTACGATGCCCATGTTAAGGTACGATTTACGAAGTTAGAGGTTTTTTATTATTCTCCACAATTGGCATTATAATAATCGACTAAATCTTTCAGTTCGCTGAAATTGTATTCGTTGTTCTTTATTTTTTCAATTATTACCTCGCAATCTTTCATATAGTTGGCAAAAGATTTAATGTAATTGTCTCTAATCTTTGTTGGAAAAGGTTCACTTTTTCTTTTTACATAATATACTGAGTTTTCTATTTCAGATGCCATCCCTGGAAAAGTTGTTGTTGATGGAAAACTTACCATTTTTCCAGTATTACCCATAGGAACGCTGTTGTAAGTTGTTAATGTTGTTGTGCCTGAAGTTCTAAATTTTGTAGTTTTTTTATAAAGCTTAACATCACCTTCAGTAACCACTTCATATAATTCGTGGAAACTGTTTTTTGTCACTTTCAGATATTCATAATCTGTAACACCTTCATCTTCGGAAATGATGGTTATTCCTTTGACATCTTTATAAGTCCACGTTTCATCTTTGTCTTTTTCTTCAATTTTAAAAATAATAACTTCTTCTTGAGACATAAAAATAGTTTTTATTCTTCCAATACCTTCAATAGAAGTTTCATCATTGAAATGAATTATAGCTTTTTCAAATGAAGTTTTTTCAGGAGTACTAAGACCTAAACCAATTGAAGGATTTATTGTTTGAGAATAAATGCAATAATTAACAATAATCAAAATAATAAGAAAACGGTTTTTCATACTTAGGATATAAGTTTTGATAATTCTTCTGTCAAATGCTGCCTTGAATACTGTTGCAAACCAACAGCATGAACTTTTAAATTTTGTACCGAATATAAATTGTAATACTCCAAAAGTAACGCTTTCAACTTTTCTTTCTCATCATAAGTAAAGAAAACTCCCGTATTGGTAACGGTAATAATTTCGGCAAAATCAGAACCTTCTGGACCAATTGCGATAATAGGTCTTTCGGAAACCATGTATTCAAATAATTTTCCCGGAATAATACTTTTGGTATCGTTTGAATTGATTTCGATTACTAATAAAACTTGAGATTTTCGTTGGTGTTCTAATGCTTCTTGATGCGAAACGTAACCCAAATTTAAAACATAATCGGTAAGTTTAAATTCCGAAATGGTATCCAACACTTCCTGACTCACAGCTCCAATTAATTTTAGCTGGAAATCTTTTTTGAAGTTTTCATTTTCAGTAACTAATTCTTGTAGGGCTTGCCAAACTATTCTCGGATTTCTTTCGGATAAAAACGAACCAATATGAGCCAAAGTGAATTTGTCGTCTAAAGGTTTTTTGTTAACTTTTTCAATATCATAGCCATTCGTAATGACTTCAATTGGTCGAGAAGTTATCGCCTGAAATTCCGTTTTAGTAGTTTTACTCGTTACAATAATAGTATCGGCTGAATTCAACACTGCTGCCTCTAAAGCTTTGTGTTTTTTTTCGGCATAAGAAGATAATTTCAGCGCTTTGTGATACCCAATGGTTGTCCATGGATCTCGGAAATCGGCCAACCATTTTATAGTCAATTCTTTTTTTAATTGTAAACCAATTAGATGCAAACTATGCGGCGGTCCGGAGGTTACAATGGTGTCAATATTATTTTCTTGAATGTATTTTTTCAAATATTTTACCGATGGTTTTACCCAAAGAAAACGAGCGTCAGGAATAAATAGATTGCCACGAACCCAGAGCATGGTTTTTTCAAAAAAAGATTGTTTTTTTTGATTGGGAATAATGCCGGAACTGATTTTTTTGGTTTTGGATTTACCAAAAACAGAAGCCAAACCATAAGGTTCAAAGATTTTGTTTTTTAAAATAATAGCGTTGTCCGAAACTTCGCTTTCCAAACCTTCATCAATAATTGGATAAGTTGGATTTTCGGGAATAAAAACTATGGGTTGGATATTAAAATCGGGTAAATATTTCACAAACTTTAACCATCGTTGCACTCCTGGACCGCCGGCAGGCGGCCAATAGTACATGATGATTAAAAGTTTTTTGGTTTCAGGTTTCAAGTTATGAATTAGATTTTTTATTGATTTTTTCTAACTCTTCAATATCTAAAATATCTTTTGGCCGATTAGAAGCTTTTTTAGCTTTAATTAAATTGTCATAATCTAAAAAATAAACGGGAATATCATTAATTTCAGTAATGTAAGCTTTTTCTAAAAGTTGCTCGAAAGAACTATTTTCTAGGCCTTTAACTGAAGTCATAATATCTAAACGCAAATTAAAATTTAACGTAATATCAGTCCAGCCCGGAATAAATTGCATTGTATTTAAGTTTTCAAAATCTCCTATTCCTGCTTTTTTCAATGCTAGTCTTAAATTTTTTCTATTTTCAATTGAATCTTCAATAAAAATATCAATATCACCTGTATTTCGACCATAGCCGTAAATGTTTACAGCAAATCCTCCAATAGTCAAATATTTTACTTTATGTAAAGAAAAGTACTTCCAAATATCAATTATTTGACTATTCATTTATTTATTCGGTTTGATTTTTTTGCTGTTTTTAATAGATAGGAAATTTCAATAATAGCCATCATTTTATCAAATCGTTGTTGAGGAGACATCTTTCTAATCTCATCAATATAACGTGCTTCCATTTTGGAAGGATGAGCATGATTTAACATTTTTGTCTTCATAAAAATTTGAAATTAACAATCAAATTTACAAAATTAACTTAACTATTTTGAGTCCTTTTTCTATCGAAAAAAACTCCGACAATAATTACCAATATCATAATGATAAAACTAATCAGCGCAATCGTACTTCCCGTTTTTACCACTTGTGGCTCAAATTTGAACTCGATGGTGTGTTTTCCTTTGGGAATATCCATTCCACGTAAAGTATAATCTACTTTATAAATGTATGCTTTTTTACCATCAATTGTAGCATTCCAACCGTCTTTATAATAGATTTCAGAGAAGACTGCAAAGCCATTATTTGAATTATTGGTAGTGTATATCAAATGGTTTGGTTTGTATAAATCGAGTTTTATGGTTGCTAAACTATCAGTTATAAAAGTTTTTGGATCTGTTTTTCGCCATGCTCCAAATTCGTACTCATTTAATGTAGCCACATCTTTAGTTTCAATTTTGCCAAATTCCTTAATCTCTTCATCTGCTGAATTTACATACTTCAATTCTTTTACAAACCACGCATTCCCATTGTGAAACGGATTTACAATTGGAATATCACCTTCTTCAGTCCCAACAATCAAATATTTGATATTGAAGGCATTGATTACCGGAATACTTTTGGAAAGTGAAAGCGTTTTTGGATCGATAATGCTACCCAAATCGGACATGCTTTTTTCTATTTGATATTCGTAGACTTCTTTAAAACGCCTAGGCATAACAGCACTATAGCCACCAATAGATTTATGGAAATACGAAGAACGTGGGCTGTAAATTCCGCCCGCCACTTCATATACCCTAAAGTTGGTTGGGTCTTGAAGTATTAATGAATCAGCTTGAGTCGGTTGATAAGGCACGTCCACTTCTTGGGCACTTCTAAATTGTTCGCCATCATTACTTAGATAATTTTTAGCTACAAAAAATAAATCACCCACCATAATTACACCAATCAAAATAACAGCAGTATTTGCCGCTAATTTATTTTTTATGTAGAAATATAGTACACCAAACGAAATAGCAATTAAAAATCCGGAGCGCAATAAATCAGCCGAATACAAATCTTTTCTATCTTCTCTTAAGGCATCTATAAATTGTGATCCGAATGTTTTATCTGGATGTTGTTTTAAGGCATCGATTAATTGGCTGTCGATTTCGCCCACAAAATGAAACATGCTTTTGCACACAAAAAGTAACACAATTATTCCTAAAGTTGATGCTCCAGCTTTCCATAAGCTTTTCCAACGATTTTCTTCATTAGTAAAAAAGGATTGTAACCCCAGAATAGCCAAAACAGGCACACATAATTCTAATAAAACCTGAATGGACGAAACCGCTCTAAACTTATCATATATCGGAACGTAATCAATAAAGAAATCGGTCACGATTGATAGGTTTTTCCCCCAAGAAAGCAGTAATGAGAAAATGGCTCCAGCAAGGAATGCATATTTAATTTTGCGTTTGTCATGAAATAATGCCAACACAAATAGGAAGAAAACTACAGCACCAATATAGGCTGGGGCAGCCACTTGAGGTTGATCTCCCCAATATACCACGGCATAATTATCCGTAAGTTGTTTGGCTTCTTCAGGAGAAGCACCATAATTGAGCATGAAGTTGTATACATGGGAATCTTCGCCTAACTTTTGATTGTTTCCGCCACCAAATAATCTTGGCGAAAAGAGATTCAAACTTTCTAAAATACCATAACTATATTCAGTGATGTATTCTCTGTCCATGGCAATATTAGCTTCTTTTTTTGTGCCATCGGTATTAAAAGTTAATTCACTTTTTCCACGCGTACTAAAATCAGCATATTCTTTAGTTGCCATCAAACTCGTAGCATTTACCCCAATAGCAATTATAAGTGCAACAAGGAATGTCCCTATAATTTTTGGCAAAGCTTTCAATTCTTTTTCTTGGTAAAGTTGATATACAAAAAAGAAACTCATTACTATCAAAAGCAATAACAAATAGTACGTCATTTGAAAGTGATTGGCGGTGATTTCAAGTGCAATGGCTAACATGGTCAGTATTCCACCATACAAATATCGTTTTCTAAAAACCAAAATAAAACCAGCTACCACAAATGGCATATAGCCGATAGCATGAGCTTTGGCATTGTGTCCAACACCAATAATGACAATCAAATAGGTAGATAATCCAAACGCTAAGGCACCAAAAAAGGCTTTTAGTGGGTCAATTCGAAAAACCAGCATTAAGGCATAAAAACCAAGAAAGTAAAGGAATAAATAATCCGCAGGACGCGGTAAAAACCGAATCGCATTATCCAACATTCCGATATAATCATTCGGATAATTTGCTCCCGCTTGATACGTTGGCATTCCACCAAAAGAGGAGTTTGTCCAATACGGTTCTGTATGGTTTTCGGCTCTAAAATCGATTTGTTCCTTGGCCATTCCGGTATATTTAGCAATATCGGATTGGTAGATTTTTTTTCCTTGAATAACCGGATAGAAGTACACTAGCGAAATAACGATAAAACCAATTATGGCTAATAGATGCGGATATAACTTTTGAAGTAGCTTCATGTATTTGGTTTAGTGGTTTTTGGTTTACGGTTCATGGTTATAATAGACCACGAAATTATTCTATTTCTTTAAAATCGACATAGTCACCTACAATTTTTTTCTCTTTTGGTTTAGTTTTACTCCGTTCGCCTTCGGCTCGGGTTTCGTTGGAACGATTTTGAGTATTATATTGGTTTTGTGAATTCTGTTGCTGTTGTTGAAATTGTTGTGAGGCTTTTTCAACTACTTTTTTTGCCAGTATAGGTAAAAATAATCGCGCTAGAAACTTAATTACATAGTAAAATAGTAGGATATAGAATATGGCTTTTAACAAACCATTGAAAGATGCTGTTTCCATTATAAAAAATAATTTTGTCAAAAATACTAAATTCCACAATTTAAAATTCGGTTTAACTTCTTAAATAAATGATAAAATATACTACTTTTGAAACACTAAGTTTTAATGCTTAATTTTCATAACTAATGGTGAATATAAAAATGTTTCTTATGGTTGGTTTTTTTTTGTTATCAGCCACTCCTTATGCACAATATACCGATATTATTAATTCCAATAGACCAGGAGAATCAATGTCGGCTTTTTCTGTTGGCAAGGCCGTAATTCAGGCAGAAGCTGGATTATATGGAATTAAAGAGAAGCATGATTTATTACGTTATCAAGCGAATGGATTTGGAACCGAAATTGACGTTAGATATGGCGCTTTTTTTGACCAGTTTGAGTTTGCTCTAAACACACAATATCAATATGATTGGTATGAGGCACCTTTGGTCAATGATACACGAGGCGGTTTTAAGCAAATTATTATTGGTGCAAAATATTTGATATATGATCCTTTCATAAGGAAAGAAAAAGCAAATATTTATAGTTGGAAAGCAAATCATAAATTTAGTTGGAAGCAGTTCATACCTGCTGTTGCAGTATATGCGGGATTTAATTTAAAGTTGGGAACCAATCCATATACTTTTCCAACAGACCGAACGATAAGCCCCAAGATAATGGCTATTACACAGCATCATTTTGGATCTAAATGGGTTTGGGTTAACAATATTATCGCTGATAAATACATGACAGATTATCCTAGCTTCGGAATCATATCAACATTAACAAGAGGTTTTAATATGCGTTGGTCTGGTTTTTTGGAATTACAAGGCTACAAAAGTGATTATTATGCCGACACTCTTTTTCGTTTTGGGGCTGCTTATCTAATTCGTGAAAACATTCAGTTGGATGCTTCTTTTAATAAGAATGTAAAAGAAACCCCTTCGATTTTAATTGCCAATATTGGAATGTCTTGGCGTTTTGATAGCAATTGGGAAACCAATTACAAGCGAATTGATGGAGGTAAAAAAGACAAAAAGAAAGATAAGAAATCGAAAAGAGATAAAGGCAAAAAGCGCAAAGACGAAGTAGAATTAGAAAAGACCAAATAATGATTACTATAGTTGAAGCCAATTCAAAAAAGCTGCTCAAAGCATTTGTTAATTTTCCGTTTACCTTATATAAAAACCATCCGTATTGGGTTCCTCCATTAATTAATGACGAGCTAGACACTTTTGATAAAACTAAAAACCCAGCATTTACATCTGCGGAAGCTACTTTTTATTTGGCCTACCAAGACAATAAAGTTGTTGGTAGAATTGCAGCCATTATAAATTGGGATGAAGTTAATAATCAAAAAAAGCGGAAAGTTCGTTTTGGTTGGTGGGATGTTATTGATGATATTGAAGTCACCAAAGCATTGTTGGAGAAAGTATATGAATTGGGTAGAAAAAATAACTTAGAATATGTTGAGGGGCCGATGGGTTTTTCCAATTTAGATAAAGTAGGTGTGCTTACAGAAGGTTTTGATGAAATAGGCTCTATGATTACTTGGTATAACTTTCCTTATTATAAAGATCACTTAGAAAAATTGTCTTTTATAAAAGAGAAAGAATACTTGGAGAATAAATTTCCATTTGCCAATGTTAAACCAGAAATATTTTTGAAAGGAAATGAATTAATAAAGAAACGCTATGAACTAAGACCGATAAATTTTACCAGCAACAAAGAAATTATGCCTTATGTAGATAAGATGTTTGATTTGTTCAATGCAGCTTATTCAGGCTTATCTTCATTTGTTGCCATTACGGATATTCAAAAGGATTATTTCAAAAAGAAATACATCAGTTTCATCAATCCGGAATATATCAAATTTGTGATGGATAAAGATAACAAGATGGTTGCTTTTAGTATTGTAATGCCTAGTTTTTCAGAAGCATTGCAAAAAACGAAAGGCAAACTGTTTCCTTTTGGATTTTATCATTTACTCAAGGCAAAAAAAGAAAGTAAAGAGGTGCTTTTCTACTTAATTGGTGTAGACCCTGACTACCAAAGTAAAGGAGTAACAGCAATAATCTTTAACGAATATTATAATACTTTTAAAGAAAAGGGCATACTAAATTGCATTAGAACTCCTGAGTTAGAGGATAATCATGCCATTCATAATATGTGGAAGCATTTTGACCCAGTTACTTTCAGAAGAAGAAGAACGTATAAGTTGCCTTTATGAGGATAACTATTCAACTTTTTTAAATAAAAAGCTATTTTCTTATTTCTAAACCCAAAAGCGTTGTCAATCCTATAATTAATTTTGATACCAATGAAATCGAAAAGGGTATTGGACTCCTCTTTTTGATTTGACCCTTTTACGGTTAGTTAATCACTAGTAATTATTCTGAATTAATTGAATTGGTTTCAATCTATATTTATTCTTCTTTTCTTCTAATTGAAACAACTATACCAATTAAAAGAGAAAGTGCAATAAAGGATAACGAAACCCATTCTGGAAACTTGTAATAATGAACCAATAACATTTTAACACCAACAAAAGTTAGAATTGCAATCAAACTATATTCTAAGTAACTGAACTTTTCCAACATATTGGCCAAAAAGAAATACATAGAACGTAATCCTAAAATCGCAAAAATATTAGAGCTAAAAACTAAAAACGGATCAGCTGTTATGGCTAATATTGCTGGAACGCTATCCAAAGCAAATAACATATCCATAACTTCTATAACTATCAACGCTACAAAAAGAGGAGTGGCAGCCGTGATGTGTTTTCTTTTCACAAAAAAATGTTCTCCTTCTATATGTGTTGTGATGGGAATTATTTTACGTAAATTTCTATACACAAATGATTTCTTAGGATTGAATTCTTCCTCTTCACCTTTTAACAACATTTTGACAGCGGTAAATAGTAAGAATGCACCAAATATATAAGTCATCCAACTAAACTTATTTATTAAAATCACACCAAAGAAAATCATCAAACCTCGAAATGCAATAGCACCTAAAATTCCCCAAAACAAAACCCGATGCTGGTATTTTTGTGGAATTTTAAAAGACGCAAATATCACGGCTATGATAAAAATATTATCAATACTTAATGATAATTCGATTAAATAACCAGTAATGAATTTTAAAGTTGCCACTGAAGGAGTGATTCCTGTGGGATTGGATATATAGCCATTACTATAAATCCAATTGATAACAAGAGAAAAAACAAAAGAAAGCGTTACCCATATTCCCGTCCATATTCCGGCTTCTTTTGGTTTTATAATATGTGGGTTTTTATTGAATACGCCCAAATCTAATGCAAGAAAAAGGAAAATTGTAGCTAGAAAAATTATCCAAACAATCATGTTTTTAATTTTAAGGTACAAATATAGTGGATTAGATTTTCAAAGTATAATTTGAAGTTGTTTTACTGAATAAAAATCTATACCATAAAAGTTGTTAACAAAAATTATTCATAATTTTTAAAAATACCCCTAAAAAAATAGGGTATGTCTTTTTTTAATTTATAAATAACTCTATATTTGCATCAAATTATTAGGGTATAACTATAAAAAATTAAATTTTATGTCAACTTTACGTTTCCAAGCATTAAAAGAGGCTTCAGGTAGAAAACCTGTTAAATTTGAAGAAGCCGGAAAAAAATCAGCAATTTTTGGTTCCAATGTGTTTAACGACAAAGCGATGAAGCAGTTTCTAACTTCAGATGCTTATAAAGGTGTAAAAGATGCGGTGCAGCATGGAACTAAAATAGATAGAAAACTTGCCGATTATATCGCAATGGGAATGAAAGAATGGGCTGTTGCCAAAGGGGTAACACATTATACGCATTGGTTTCAACCGTTAACAGGAGCAACCGCTGAAAAACACGACGCTTTTTTTGAAACGTCTTACGATGGATCTGATCCTGTTGAAAAATTTGGAGGTGGTCAATTAGTACAACAAGAACCAGATGCTTCTTCATTTCCAAATGGAGGCATCAGAAATACATTTGAAGCTCGTGGTTACACTGCTTGGGATCCAACCTCACCAGCGTTTATTTTTGGAACTACTTTATGTATTCCAACCGTTTTTATCTCTTATACTGGTGAAGCTTTAGATTATAAAACACCATTGTTACGTGCTTTAAATGCAGTAGATGAAGCGGCGACAGATGTTTGTAAATATTTTGATAAAAACGTAAAAAAAGTAACTGCCACTCTGGGTTGGGAACAAGAATACTTTTTAGTTGATGCATCTCTAGCTAATTCTCGCCCCGATTTAGTAATGACAGGAAGAACTTTGTTAGGTCATACTTCTGCAAAAGGGCAACAATTGGATGATCATTATTTTGGTTCCATTCCATCGCGTGCGTTGAATTATATGCGTGAGTTAGAAGAAGAATGTATGTTGTTGGGAATACCAGTTAAAACACGTCATAACGAAGTAGCGCCAAACCAATTTGAGTTAGCTCCGATTTTTGAAGAAACCAATCTGGCCGTTGACCACAATTCATTGTTGATGGATGTAATGTCAAAAGTAGGAGAGCGACATGATTTTAAAGTACTGTTTCATGAAAAACCTTTTAAAGGAGTTAACGGTTCAGGGAAACACAATAACTGGTCGATGGCAACTGATACAGGTGTGAATTTATTATCACCAGGTAAAACTCCAATGAGTAACTTACAATTCCTATCGTTTTTTATCAATACAATTAAAGCGGTAAATGAATATGAAGAATTACTTCGTGCAGCTATTGCAACGGCAAGTAACGATCACAGGTTAGGAGCCAACGAAGCACCACCAGCCATTATTTCGGTTTTCATCGGGCAACAATTGACTAAGGTTTTAGCGGAATTAGAAGGTGTTTCAAAAGGGAAATTATCTCCTGAAGAAAAAACCGACTTAAAGCTTAATGTAGTTGGTAAAATTCCAGATGTAATGTTAGATAATACCGATAGAAATAGAACGTCACCTTTTGCATTCACTGGAAATAAATTTGAGTTTAGAGCGGTTGGTTCGTCTGCCAATTGTGCTAACGCAATGACAACCCTGAATTCTATCGTTGCCAAACAATTGAAAGATTTCAAAAAAGAAGTAGATGCTCTAATTGAGAAAAACGATTTAAAGAAAGACGAAGCCATTTTTAACGTATTAAGAGAATACATTAAAGGAACTAAAAATATTCTTTTTGAAGGTGATGGATATAGTGATGCATGGGAAAAAGAAGCTAAAAAACGTGGTTTGAGTAATCATAAAACTACTCCTTTAGCGTTAAAAGCGAAAGTTTCTAAAAAAGCGTTAGACTTGTTCAAAGATTTGAACGTAATGAACCATGTAGAAGTAGAAGCGCGTTATGAAATTGAATTAGAAGAATACACTAAGAAAATTCAGATTGAAGGAAGAGTTTTGGGAGATATTGCTCGTAACCATGTAATTCCAACCGCTATTCGTTACCAAAATACGTTGATTGAAAACGTACGTGGATTAAAAGAAATCTTCGGTAAAGACTTTGAGAAAATTGCTAAAGAACAAATCTCTTTAATCAAAGAAATTTCAGCTCATATCGAAGGAATTAATTCTAATGTTGAAGCGATGACCGAAGCGCGTAAGAAAGCAAACGCTTTAACCGATGCTCAAAAAATGGCCGAAATGTATTGTGATAAAGTAAAACCATACTTCGATGTAATTAGAGAACATTGCGATAAATTAGAGCTTTTAGTTGATGACGAAATTTGGACTTTGACTAAATACAGAGAGTTGTTGTTTACGAGATAATTAAATTAGGGCGTTTCCTTCGGCAGTCGGCTTTCAGCCTCGTGTTCCTTCAGGTCAGGCTTTCCGCAGTACACGGTACTTGCTCCAATCCTTAACGCAAAAAAAATCCCGTCTCGTTCAAAACGAGACGGGATTTTTTTATAATTTAATCAGATTAAATCTGAGTTATTGTATAGGTTCCTGAGCCGTTGAAATTTAAAGTTAGCTCTACTCTAAAGTTTTTAGGTGTGGAAGTCAGGTTTGGAAAAGTTATAGATGTTCCACCATTATCTATTGTTCCGTCTGAGAGATTATCACCATAATCAAAAGTTTGTTCTGGACCCAAAATATTAAATCTAAAGTTAGTGTTAGAACCACTACTATTTGATATTCCGTTAACAATAAATGTAAATCTGTTATTAGCCACAGAATAGGTACCATTTATATTATTCCCAGAACCTAATATCAAAGTGGGAGCAAACGATGATAATCCTAATGAAAAACTTTCTAATGGATAATTATTTTGTTCATTAAGATTTATTAAGTTTATCAAATAAAATCCTGTATTGTTAACTAAAAAACTAGAACCATTTATCGTTAAATTATTTGTTATGTTTATGCCATAAATCGGTGATGACACTGAGTTTGACGCTAAAAACTTAATTTCTGTTCCAGCTGTTAAATATCTATAACCTGTTCTTATAATGGAATTTGCAAATAAACCAAAAGAATTATCCATTAGCAGTGCTGAAGTTGGGTTAAAACTATTAAAACTTCCATACATATAAAAATTATTTGGACTGCTTGTAGACGAAGAATTAGTCGACGGCAAAGATAATTGCCCGCTATCATTTACAGTAACTTGATAAGGCGTTCCATTTGGCGAAACTAAGGTGATTCCTTCTCCAGGCGAAGTAATTAAACTGTCTGCAGCCAAAGCATAAGGAACAGAAAGCAATTGTGTTGTACCAACAGCTACAAAATTGGTACCGCCAGCTATGTCCATTTCTACTGATAAAAACTTAGAATTTGTTGACCAATTGATCGTGTTGAAAGTTCCAGAAACTACGGTTCCTTGTCCAATTACTAAATTAAATAATCCTTGTGCATTGGTAGTTCTTAAATGTGTTTCTGAGTAAAGATTTGTTCCTGTAACCGAGTTGTTTAGAATAGATAAACGAATTCTTACGTTAGAATTTACTACTGGATTTCCAGAAGTATTTAACGCAATGGCTTGATACGAAATTCCTTGTGGCACTTGTGCAAAAGTCAAAAAGGAAATAAAAAGTGCTGATAATAATAATAGTTTCTTCATGTTAACGTTTGATAATTTTGAATGAATTAATGTTTTTGTTTTTAAATCGAATTAGGTAAACGCCAGCAGAAAGCTCCGATAAATCCAAAGCTTTGTCCGACGTAATTTTGTTTTCAGAAACTAATTGTCCCGATAAATTGAAAATTGAAACTTGTTCATCTGACAGATTAGTATCAGTTTGAAAGTAAATCGTTGCCGAAGTTGGATTAGGATAAACCGTAATCTTATTGTTTAATTCTAGTTGTGGAACTTCCAACGTTTGCACTAAGATTCCAATAATTCCTGAACTGGATTGCGATTGATTTTGAGGAACTACCACAATTTCACCAATGGAAACCGAAGAACTCGCTGTAATTAAACTTCCAGAATTGACAGATTGAATAACCGATTGTGAACTAACTGAAATGGTGAAGGTTAAAAATGCAAAAAAAAATATTATTCGATTCATATCTTAAAGTTTTTATTTACAAATGTAAATATTATATTATGACTATTTGACAAAATTTTTACTTTCAAATGTTATTTTTGTGTAACTTTCGGTTGTATTAAAAACAGTTTATGAAACTTACATTTGTTTTTCTCTTTCTTTTTTTTTCAACTTCGCAATACGCACAAGAGCAATTTTCTCTTTATTTTGACAGCAACAAATTTGAATTAAGCACCAAAGAACAGACAAGACTAAACATTTGGATTGCCGAAAATAAAAACAATAAAATAGTAGCCATTCACGGTTTTACCGATGAAGTTGGGACAACGGGTTTTAATGATACTTTAGCGCAAAAAAGAGTAGATTTTATTTTTCAAAATGTAAAAAATCAAATCAAAATTAGAGAAGATTTTAAAACAAGAAGTTTTGGTGAAAGTTTTAATCAGTCAGTCAATAAAGCCGAAAACAGGAAAGTTACCATCTTTTATATCCTTGAAAAAGATTTACCTCGAGAAGATGAAATTTTAGGTATTAAAAAGGTGGTAAAGGAGGAACAACCAAAACCCGAAATAGTTTACCCCGAAAAATTAGTATTTGAAAATCCCAATGGAACTAAATCAGAGTTCAAATTGGATCGAGTTTTTATGAAGACAATGGGTGAAGCAAAACCTGGTGAAAAATTAAAAATAGAAAACCTTAATTTCATCATCAATACCTTTGCTGTGGTGAATGAGTCTCGTGGAAAAATGTATGAGTTGTTATTAGTTTTGCAAAAAAAACCGCAATTAAAAATCGAGATTCACGGACATTTATGTTGTATGCCAGTAGATAGAACTGATTTATCAACCCAACGTGCCAAAGCCATTTATAATTTTTTGATACAAAATGAAATCGACAAAAGCCGATTGTCCTACAAAGGTTTTGGAAGCACACAACCCATTTATCCGTTGCCCGAGAAAGATGAAAAGGAGCGTGCCGCCAATCGAAGAGTAGAAATTTTAATTATTGAAAATTAAGATGCAAAAGCTCTTTTTACTTTATCTTTTGTTTTTTTCGATGCATAGCTTTTGTCAAAACAAACTCGACGTTTTTTTTGATTTTAATCAGGATGTTCCTAACAAGTCGTCCCAAATTATAATTAATCAATGGGTTTTAGATAATAAAAATGTTGAAATCACTAAAGTTCTTGGCTATTGCGATAGCGTTGACGACAGCAAATACAATAAAGATTTAGCCATGCGAAGAATCAATTCGATAGTAACTTTTTTTAAAACGAACAATGTTAGGATTACTCATAAAGTAGAACTTAAATCATTTGGCAAAGATTTTAAGTATTCTAAAAATCAAAGCGAGAATAGAAAAGTAGTATTTTTTTTTAATCTTTTGAAAGATGAAAAACAAGATGTAAAAAACACTAAAACAATACCCGATACTCCTTTTGGTAACAGGCCAGTTAGAGAAGCTGCTGCAGAAGAAACATCTCAAAATAAAGAATATGATATAGTAGAAGCTATTGATATGGAAGCCCTAGTTGAAGATGAAAAATCGACATTAGCAGCAAAATTTAACAAAGCAAAAGTTGGGGATTTAGTTAGAATTAGTAATATCAATTTTTATTTTAATTCAGAAAAAGTAATGGATCAATCGTTTCCGCTCTTGGATGAATTACTTGAAATAATGATAAGTAATCCAACTTTGAGAATTGAGATTCACGGGCATATTTGTTGCAATCCGAACCCGAATGACACAAAACTATCTTATAGAAGAGCACTAGTTATTCTTAAATATTTGACTAAAAACGGAATAGAAGTAAACCGATTGGCATTCAAAGGATATGGAAGTAACGATCCGATTTATAAAGTGCCAGAACGAAATGAAAAAGAACGGGCTGCCAATCGCAGAGTCGAAATTTTAATTGTTGCCAAACGATGAAATGGATAATCTTCATACTATTTCTTCTTATTTCCTTCAAATCACTAGGACAAAAGCAAGTTGAGGTCTTCTTTGACTTTAATAAAGATTTTCCAAATCAAACTTCTATTTTAGAAATCAACGAATGGATTGCTAATAATAAAAATGTTGATATCATTAAGCTTTTAGGCTATTGTGACAGTATCGATACCAAAAATTATAATAAAAAATTAGCGGAAAGACGGATTGATAATGTTCAGATTTTATTAGAAAAAAGTGGGTTAAAGTTTAATAAAAATTTAGAGAAAATTGCTTTTGGGAAAGATTTTAAGCAATCTAAAATTCAATCAGAAAATAGAAAAGTAACTATTTTTTATACGGAACCTGAACTTGTTCCCGTTGAAAGTGAACTGACCAAGAAAATAAAGAATTCCAAAGTGGGCGAAACGATTGCGTTACCCAATATTTATTTTTTCAATAATTCAGCGCGCATTGTTCCAAAGTCACAACCTACTTTAATTGACTTACGTTGTGCTATGGAAGAAAATCCCAAACTAAAAATTGAAATCCAAGGACATATTTGCTGTCAATTGGTGAATGATTTTAACGGGATTTCAACAGCTCGAGCCAAAACTATTTATTCCTATCTTATCAGAAACAAAATTGATAGAACTAGAATGAAATATACTGGGTTTGGTGTATCAAGACCGATACATAAAATTCCTGAAAAAAATGAACAAGAAGAAGATGAAAATAGAAGAGTTGAAATTTTAATTTTAGAAAAATAATTCAAAAAATCCCAAATCTCAAATCTTGAATTTCAAATCAAATGGTATCTTTGCCACTCATTCACCCTGAGCTTGTCGAAGGGCAACTAACTACTGCACATGAGTTCTGATAACAGTCAACGTTATAATCTTCGAGGAGTTTCGGCTTCTAAAGAAGATGTACACCATGCCATCAAAAACATTGATAAAGGATTATTCCCAAAAGCTTTCTGCAAAATTGTCCCCGATTATTTAACGAATGATGAAGACTTTTGCCTTATCATGCATGCTGATGGTGCAGGGACAAAATCGTCTTTAGCGTATTTATATTGGAAAGAAACAGGTGATATTTCGGTGTGGAAAGGCATTGCGCAAGATGCCTTGATAATGAATATCGATGATTTGCTTTGTGTGGGTGCTACCGATAATATCCTGCTTTCATCTACCATTGGAAGAAATAAGAATTTGATTCCAGCCGAAGTAATTTCAGCCATTATCAACGGAACTGAAGAATTAATTGCGGAACTCAAAACCTACGGTGTAACTATTCATTCTACCGGCGGCGAAACGGCTGATGTAGGCGATTTAGTAAGAACGATTATTGTAGATTCAACTGTTACAGCCAGGATGAAAAGGGCTGATGTGATTGATAATGCTAATATAAAAGCTGGCGATGTGATTGTGGGATTGGCTTCTTTCGGTCAGGCCAATTATGAACAAAGTTATAATGGTGGTATGGGAAGCAACGGATTAACTTCTGCGCGTCATGATGTTTTTGCCAAATATCTAGCGGACAAATATCCGGAAAGTTTCGATGCTGCTGTCCCAAATGATTTGGTTTATTCTGGAAAGGTTAAATTAACAGATGAAGTTGAAAATTCTCCCATTGATGCTGGAAAATTGGTATTGTCACCAACGAGAACGTATGCTCCAATTATTAAAACTATTTTAGACAAGTACAGCGCAAAAGACATTCACGGTATGGTGCATTGTTCTGGCGGGGCACAAACGAAAGTATTACATTTCGTTGATAATGTGCATGTGATTAAAGACAACTTATTCTCGGTACCTCCACTTTTTAAATTAATACAAGAACAGTCAAATACTGATTGGAAAGAAATGTATCAAGTGTTTAATTGTGGTCATCGCATGGAGTTGTATGTCTCAAATGAAATCGCTCAGGACATCATCGAAATCTCAAAATCTTTTGGAGTTGACGCTCAAATTGTGGGTAGAGTAGAAGCTATAGATTCTGATATGCATCAGAATAAAACCAAAAAACTCACTATTGAAAGTGAGTTTGGGAAGTTTGAGTATTAATTAAAATTTTTTCGAAGTTCAATTATCGTTTGATTTGGTCCATCTAAGTTTACAAAACCTCTTCGCGGTCGGTCTAGGTCATAAGTGAATAATATAACTAAAGAGACTAATAAGCAAAATCCGGTTTGTACTAACCAATCAGTTTTGCCTTTTCGTCCATCGGAATAGCCACTATAAAAGGCAGTAATCAACGCGAGTAAAAACAACATGATTAGAATGCTTTCAGGAACTTTTGCTTTTTCTCCTGATAAGCGCGAAGTCGCTACATCAATCATTGTATTTAAAGCTGGAATCATTTGTTGTGTGGCAGCAAGATTATTTGGGTCTTTGGATAGGTTACTTGCTCGTTTCCATAATCTTGCGGAAATTGTTTGAGATAAACTATCGGCTTTTAGAATTCCTTTTACATTTGGTCCAACTTCATAGTATTGAATTCTGGCTTCAACATAGTCTTTAAAATCTTTTCGGAATAGAACTCTTTCTGTTTCTGGATATAAATCGCTACGTAAAATGGCTGTTCCAATATCATTTGCTTCTTCCACCACAATAGTTCTCCTAGAATCATAACGGTTACCACTCATACCAAAGGTAAATGCTAATAAGAAAAAAAGTAATGCAGTTAGTCCTGAAGTTTCTGTTAAATTTTGTGTTGATTTATTGTTCGATCGAATTTTGTTTCCAATTATTTTTCCAACCATCGTGGCAATAATCATTAATATAAATAGGATTGAGGCAATTACCCACGCTTCAGTTTGAATAAGTAAATCAGTTTTCATGTTTATTTTATTATAATTAATGTAGAAGATGATTTGGACTAGTGTCGAAGGTATGAAAATTTGAATTATATTTTAAAAACTTTACGACCTTTGTATCAAATATTAAATAAATAAAAATGATTATCAACCTTAAAAATGGAATAGAGCAATTGCTTTTTGGCATGAAACAAACTCATGTGGAATCAATCTATGGGAAACCAGATAAGCAATATAAAGATGAAGAAGGAAATGTTATTTGTTTGTTTAATAAACAAAAATGGAGTTTAACTTTTTATGAAGAAGAGGATTTTCGATTGGGATATATTATTTGTTCCCATTCGGATGCTACGATTTTGGACAAAAAAGTCATCGGTAAAAATATAGAAAGCATTAAAGCCGAATTACCTTTTAAATCCTGGACAAAAGAAGATTTTGATACAACAGAAAATCACTTCAACGAAAGTAATTGGTTAATTCTACAATCTGAATTCAATGATATCATTAGGGTTGAAATAGGTGCGATTATCAACGAAAAAGATGAATTTAATTGGAAGTTTAAAAGTTAGTTTTATCACGTCACTTCGAGTGTTTCGCCGCAATCGAAATGTATCGAGATGTTTAGTAGTTCTCGATACATTTTTTGCTTCGTTTTACTTCACAAAAAATACGAACTGACGGAAGTATTACACTATTTCCGCACTCAAACCAGCTTCCAAAAGTTGCATACATTGTGGTTTAAGTTCGTCAAAACTTCCCGTTTTCACAGTACATTTCCCTTTATAATGAACTAATATAGCGCATTGTTCTGCTTGTTCAGCCGTGTGTTTGCAAACACGAATTAGCGTGTCAATCACGTGATCAAACGTATTGACATCATCATTATATAATATGATTTCGTTGTTAATACCAACTTGATCTTCGACTAAAACGTCTTCCTGTACTTTTTCGATGGTGCTCATTTTCATTTCGTTTTACTTTATGCAAAATTTTCAGTTACAAATTTACATATTTAAGCGAAGTCCAATTATTTCTTTCTATTTTTTTAACAAAAGTTAGCCCTTTTTCAGTGCATGAAGCATCGATATATGGAATGTCTTCTGTATAAAATCCGCTCAATAATAATGTTCCTTTTTTGTTTAAACAATCTACATAATGTTGCATATCGTTCAACAAAATATTGCGATTAATATTGGCTATAATTAGGTCATATTTTTTGCCTTTCAGCAAAGCTGCATCGCCTTCATAAACTGTAATTTCGTTACAGTTATTTCGTTCCGAATTTTCGATGGAATTTAAATAACACCAATTGTCAATGTCAATAGCATCAATTGGTTTGGCACCTTTTATTTCGGCAAGAATAGCCAAAATTGCAGTACCACAACCCATGTCTAAGGTTTTCATATTGGTTACATCAGTTTCTAGAAGATGTTGAATCATCATATGAGTAGTTTCATGATGACCTGTTCCGAAGCTCATTTTGGGCTCGATGACAATATCAAATTCAGCAGTTGTTTTTGGGTGGAAAGAAGCTCGTACGTGACATTTTCCATCTACGTCGATGGCTTCGAAGTTTTTTTCCCAATCTTCATTCCAATTGACTTGGTCAATCTCTTCGATTGTATAGGAAATAATGAACTCAGGAGAATGTAACAAATAAATATCATCTAATATATTTTTAGTGCAAAGGTCTTTTTGAATATAGGCACTGAATCCGTTATCGGTTTCAATAAAACTTTCAAATGGTTTTTCGCCAAGTTCTGCGATTAAAATTTCTGAACCTAGTTCTTTTGGTTCAACTGAAAAATGATACCCTAAATATACGTTTGACATTATTGTTTTTTTTTACTTTGTACATTCGACCTTATGTGGTCTCGGGTGCAAAGGTAACAATCGGCTGTATCACTTTCGAATCATTTCAACAAAAATTAATCGTCTGTCTTGACTACAGTTTTTAAGCTGGCGTTAGGAAGCGCATCTGGAACTACAGAAAAAATCATAAGTTTACTGTAACGTTTGTTTTCAGCATCATATAAATAGGTAATCGTATTTTCTTTTGGATTATAAATAAGTTTAGCTCTCATGAATTTGGAACGAATATACCAAGTTCCTTCAGTTTCACTGGTTTGAGAGAATTCTGTTATTGAACCATGGTGTAGTCTCACTTGACCATTGTCAATCATACTGATGGCAATGTAGCCGTTTGTTTTTGAACCAATTTCTCGAATATCAACTACTGAGTTTTCATATTCAGTTTCTTTCAATTCATATTTTTCAAATTCAGTGTTCCAAACGTAATATTTTCTTGAGTCCGATTGAAATCGTTTCTGTGTATCAATTTGTGCTTTCATGTTCAATGAAAAAATAAGCACAAGAATTAGGACGAATCTTGTTTTCATTTGTTTTGACTTTATTGTAACGTAAAATAAAATAATACTTCGATTAAAAGCAAATAAAATCGATAAAATGCAATTAAATTTTAAAAAAATAAAAAAAATCTTTCAAATTAATGAAAGGTTAGTATAAAAATATTTGTATATTTTAAATAGAGTTAACTATAGCTGCAAAATCGGCTGCTTTAAGTGCGGCACCACCAATTAATCCTCCATCCACATCAGGTTTTGAGAAAATTTCTTTTGCATTGTCGGGTTTTACGCTGCCACCGTAAAGTATAGAAACATCTTCGGCAACAATACTTCCAAAAGTATGTCTAACGGTTTCTCTAATAAATTTATGCATTTCTTGAGCTTGTTCAGGAGAAGCGGTTTCTCCAGTTCCTATAGCCCAAACAGGTTCATAAGCTAAAACTATTTGTTCCCAGTCTTTATCTTTAATGTGAAACAAACCATCACGAAGTTGATTTTCTACCACATTAAAGTGTTGATTATTTTGTCGATCTTTTAATTCTTCTCCAAAACAAAAGATCACAGTCATATTATGTTTTAATGCTGTAGTTACTTTATCAGATAAAATAAAATCAGTTTCATTAAAATAGGCACGACGTTCAGAATGTCCAATTAATACCGTATTTACGCCTATACTTTTTAACATATCGGCAGAAATTTCACCAGTATACGCGCCATTTTCAAATTGACTCATATTTTGAGCTGCTACTCCAATATTGGTAAATTCTAAGTGGTCAACTGCAGAGGCAAGATTGACAAATGTTGGGGCTACAATTATTTGAGCTTCAATGTCATGTGGCAATACGTTTATGAGTTCATTTAATAAATCTTCTGTTTCTTCTGCATTTTTATGCATTTTCCAATTGCCCGCAACAATCTTTTGTCTCATTATTTTAATTTTTTTAATTGCTCATTTATTTTGTCAAAGTCAGTTTCTATTGCTCTGTAAATTTGAACCTTTCCTTTTTTATCGATAACAATATATCTCGGAATCCAATCTACATCTATTGATTTTCCAAATTCGCCTTTCATACCGTCGGTTGCCCAATAATGATCGCCTTTTAATTCGTGTTTTTCAATTCCAGCCTGCCATTTATCAAAGGCCTTATCCATTGATATGAAAATATAATTCACATCTGGATTATTGGATTGCATCTCTTTTACTTTTGGCATAGCTTTTACACAATCGCTGCACCAAGAAGCCCAAACTTCAATTACTAAAACTTTACCAGCGTGTTTTTTTAAGATTCTTTCAAATGATATTTCACTGGTATCTAAAGCAATTAATTTTTTAGATAAACTTTCTTTTGAGAATTCTTTATTTTGAGCATTTGTGCATCCTAAAGAGACTATACTCGTTATCAAGAAAAAAAATATTTTTTTCATAATTATATAAATGGTTGATTTATTTAAAATCATTTACTCAGATTATTTTTTGTCCTAGACTTCTTTAAGTACAATACTTTATGCTTTCTTCTTTTACGTTCTTTATATTCTTTTTTCTGTTTATGATCGTATAAATATTTCAAAATTACCAAAATACCCAATATTGATCCAATACTAATAGTACTGCCTAATAAAATATATACGGTATTTCCTAAAGGAGGTTTTTCCATTATTGATACATAATTCAAAACAAAGAAATATCCAAAAGCGAAAAGAATGATGCAACAAATGATTCCAATTAGTCCTCGTTGTTTTACCGACTTAGACATAAAATATTTTATCATAATCTAAATTTTAAAGATTTAAATATACTAAAAAGATATTCAAAATAGTGTAATTTTATTTTTTTAACTCGGAGTAGGATTTGTTTATTAATTTTTGGTAATCTTGAACATCAAATTTATTATCGGTAATACCCCAATAGTATTTGTACTCATTACCGTTCCAAAGATATTTTACTCCAGGAGTATCTTTTCCAGAACCCAGAACTTTCCAAAAAGGAATGACTTCGATGACTTTATAAGGATATTCAGCTCCAGCTTCTTTGAAAAAATCTGGTATTAAATCGGCTTCTTCATTCATAAAGACGATTGAAATTTCAGGAAAATTTTTATTGGTCTTTTTCAATGCCGTTAGTTCTTTTGCCGCAACTCGACAGTGATCACAACCAGGCACAAAGAAACAAAGTGTTTTTCTACCATTGTCTAGTTTAGAAAAATACTGTGCATATCCTGATTTCTTTTTAGAAGGTTCATTAAGTTCCACTAAAAGTTCTTCTTTTTTAACTTCAACTTTTTTTACACTATCTTTAACTAGAACGGGATTCACTTCAACTTTTGTACTATCTACAACCAAAGAGTCAATAGTTGTTTCATTTGGTTCAGAAATACTGAATTTACTCTCGACAGGTTGCATAGGTGCAATCATAAACATCGCTAAAATTGAAGCAAACGTAACAGTAGTTAAAACCCAAAAGTTTCCTTTTTTTTCATTGGATTTTGGTAAGATAATGTAAAGCCAACCTAATAAAAGTAGTGCCGCCACGTTTTTGATAATTGCTTCTATTGGTGTCATTGGCAACAGGCTACCAAAGCATCCGCAGTTTCCTGAGTTGCCACCACTAACAAAAGTTACAATGGTTAAATGTGTTGTAAATACAGCTAACAATAAGACTGTAGCTGGAATAACAACACTACGTAGAAAGTTTTTTTGCAAGATTAATAACCCTAGAGCAAATTCAATTCCAATAAGAATTCGAGAAAAATAAGGAGCAAAACTTTCGCTGAACCCCATTGGATAAAGTTGTTTTACTTCAAAAGTAGATATCGCAAAATAGGGAGATGGATACAGTTTAGCAACTGCAGAAAGCAAGAATAAAAATGAAATTACAAATCGAATTCCCCACGATAATGTGTTTTTTGATAGTGTCATTGATTATTTTTTATTGTCCGAAGTTCATTAAAATTAAAGCAAAAACAGCGTAATTAATCATATCTTGATAGTTAGCGTCAATACCTTCCGATACCAGAGTTTTTCCTTTATTGTCTTCAATTTGTTTTACACGAAGTAACTTTTGTAGAATTAAGTCGGTTAGCGAACTCACACGCATTTCACGCCAAGCTTCACCATAATCGTGGTTTTTGTCTTCCATTAATTTTTTGGTTATCGCAATTTTTTCATCATACAATTGTACCGCTTTTACTGCATCTAAATCAGGTTGATCAACAACACCTAAATCCAATTGAATTAAAGCCATAATAGAATAATTAATAATTCCGATAAATTCACCTGTTTCATCTTCCTCAACTTTACGAACTTTGTTTTGTTGTAAACTTCTAATTCTTTGAGCTTTGATGAATATTTGGTCGGTTAATGATGGTAATCTCAAGATTCTCCATGCACTTCCATAATCTTTCATTTTGTTGGCATAAAGTTGTCGGCATATAGCGATAACCTTGTCATATTCTTGAGAAGTATTACTCATTTCAGTGTATCTTTGTATCAAATTTGGCCAAAAGTAACGAATAAAGATTGAAGTACAAAGCACTAAAACTTATAACTATCTTAAAAAAACAATGACAATAAACTGTCTCGGAAAACTAATTGATTTGTCTGTTCCCAAAGTAATGGGTATACTGAATGTAACACCAAATTCGTTCTATGATGGAGGTAAACATTCTGATGAAAAAACTTTGCTAAATCATGTTGAAAAAATGATTATTGAAGGCGCAGCTTTTATTGATATTGGCGCCTATTCTAGTAAACCTGATGCAGAATTTGTTTCAGAAGCGGCGGAAATGCGTCGTTTAGTACCCGTTATAAAATTAGTATTGAAATATTTCCCTGAAACGTTGATATCTGTTGACACGTTTCGTAGTGATGTAGCTAAAACTGCTATAGAAACAGGTGCTTGCATGGTAAATGATATTTCTGCAGGTACTTTGGATTCAATAATGATGGAAAGCGTTGCAAAACTTCGGGTGCCATATATTATGATGCACATGAAAGGCAATCCACAAACGATGCAGAGTTTGGCCCACTATTCGAATATCACTAAAGAAATGTTGTATTATTTCTCCGAAAAAGTAGCACAAGCCAGAAGTTTTGGAATTAATGATTTGATCATTGACCCTGGATTTGGTTTTGCTAAAACAGTGGAGCAAAATTTTGAGGTAATGAATAACTTGGAATTATTTCAAATGGTAGAATTACCACTATTGGTTGGCGTTTCTCGAAAATCAATGATTTATAAAACTCTTGAAACTTCTGCTGAACAGGCATTAAATGGCACTTCGGTTTTAAATACCATTGCGCTGCAAAAAGGAGCTAATATCCTGAGAGTGCATGATGTAAAAGAAGCTATGGAATGTATAAAATTAGTATCCCAATTATGAAAAAAATAATAGTTGCTTTATTTCTGATTTCATTATTTTCTTGTGGTAAAAAAGAAATTCAATTGCCACAATTGAACGAAACAATAGTGGTAGATGTAAAAAATCATTCGCCAATTTATATGTTTTTTGAAACTAATGGAAAAGACACTTTGATTGATGTGAACCGAAGCAATTCGATTAGTTCAACCAATTGGTTGTTTAATATCGACAAGCGATTGCCATTGAAATTAGTTATTCCTGAAATTCAGAAATTGCAAGATAAAAAAGCGAAAAGTTCACATTTAATAAATGGTTCCAAAAACTATTTTACTTATATGGATAGCAAAAAGAAGACGTTGGCTTTTCTACCGTTTACAAATGTGACTTATACTTTAAAGAATTATAATAATGGTATTTCAGTTTTCTTTACAAAAAGAAATAAAATATTTGTAAATAACATTCTTGTTGATAAAAAAGATTTAGAAAGCTATTTAAATAACTTGAATAGGACATATCAAGAAATAGCTTTTGGTTTTGATAAAAACTTGTCTTTTCAAGATTATATTATTGCTAAAAATGTCGCTAATGATTTAGAAATAAAATTTATTACTTTTAAAGAGTATATTTATTAGTTTCAACTGCCAACTAAAAACTGTTTACTGAACACTTCGAATCACTGATGATGGTAAGGCTCGTTTCTCAAAATAGTAAACCCACGATACAACTGTTCAATAAAAAATAACCGCACCATTTGATGCGAAAAAGTCATCTCTGAAAGCGACACTTTTCCTTGTGCTTTTTTATACACTTCGTCGCTAAATCCGTATGGACCACCAATTACAAAGACTAAAGTTTTTACGCTAGAATTCATTTTCTTTTGTAAATAATCAGCAAACTTGATACTCGAAAAAGTAATTCCGTTTTCGTCCAATAAAATTAATTGGTCGGTTGGAGCAACTTTTGATAAAATGAGTTCGCCTTCTTTCTCTTTCTGCTGACTTTCTGAAAGATTTTTGACATTTTTAATATCGGGAATAGTTTCTAAATCAAATTTGATGTAAAATGACAATCGCTTGGTGTAATCGTCAATTAATGATTGTAGCGCTTTGTTATCAGTTTTGCCTATGGCGATAAGTTTGATGTTCATTTTTTCTTTTCTATTGTGTTTTGTTCATTCCGAGGTACTAGGAATCTCATATAATTATTCAAATAGTATGAGATTCTTCATTCCACTTTGTTATATTCAGAATGACAAAAAACTCGGTTATTTATTCCAAATCTTCCACGCTTTTTCGGCTTGAAATACTAACATTTCATAACCATTTTTAGTTACTGCACCATTTTTCTTGGCTTTTTTCAAAAATTGTGTTTCCTCAGGATTGTATATCAGGTCAAAAGCAATATGCTTTTCGGTAAAGAAATTATAGGGAATAGGGGGAAACTCTTTGGTATTTGGAACAGTTCCAACAGGCGTGCAATTGATTATGATATGGTAATTGTCAAAAGTCGTTGCGTTGATTCGGTTATAATCAATCATACCTTCTTTTTCTTCACGAGTCACAAAAGTGTATAGAATTCCGAGTTTATCTAAAGCAAAAGAAACCGCTTTTGCTGCACCTCCAGTTCCAAGAATTAATGCTTTTTTGTGATGGGATTGCAGCAATGGTTCTAAGGATTTCATAAATCCATAGTAATCCGAATTGTACCCTTTTAGTTTTCCATTTTTTGTAAATCGAATGACATTTACAGCGCCAATTTGTGCTGCGGTTTTGGAAAGTTTATTCAGATAGGGAATTATCGTTTCTTTGTACGGAATAGTAACATTCAAGCCAATTAAATCTGGATTGTTAGATATAACTGAGGGAAATTCTTCAATGGTTTGAATGTCGAAGTTTTCATAGGAACAATCCACTAAATTCCCTAAAGCAAATTTATCAGTAAAATAGTCTTTTGAAAAAGAATAGGAGATGTTTTTACCTAATAAACCAAATTGTCTTTTCGACATTGTTATGGTTTTGCGTGTTTTGCAATATAATCTTGCACCGATATTCTGTCCCAAACAGTTGGAAACATTTCTTTTAAAAGGGTTTGGTGTTTCATATTAATTCGCAAACCATTACTTAAATGATAATTTCCTTTTTCTTCTTCGTTCAAAAGCATGTGAAAACCTGCTAAGCGATATTCAATTTCAAAATCATCAGGGAAATATTCTGATGCTTGAATTAAAGTCAAAATGGCATTATTATACTCGCCCATAATGAGCATAATATCCACCCAAAATAACCAGGTGTCTAATTGATAATCGCCAAATTCTATTGCTTTTCTGTAACCAAACTCTGCTTCCTCAAAATGATCTATCGCTTTGTTGATGGTTGCATAGCGTTTCCAATATAAACGGTTTTGATCGTCAATTGCCAATGCTTTGTTTACATAATACAACGCTTTTTGGTAATTTTTTTGACGTACATAAAAATCAGTAATGGCAATCCAACCCTTATCTAATAACGGATCTTCATGAACCGTTTTATTAAAATATTTTAATGCTTCTACTTTATTGCCTAATTTTTCATAGCATTTTCCAATTCTTAGTAAGGCATAGGAGGTTGGGTCGTCCAATTCAATGGTACGATTGTAGCTTTCTATTGCTTCCGCATAATTTTTAAGTCGCTCTAATGCTTTTCCTCTTTCCATATAAGCACCTATAAATTCTTCATCTATGTAGGTTGCTAATTGAAAACAGGTAGAGGCACTTTCGTAATCTTTCAAACCATAATACAATCTACCGGACTGATGCCATGCAATTTCGCTATATGGATTTCTGTCAATATAAGTCTTTAGATATTCTATTGCTTCTTGATTTTGATCTAAAAACTCAAAGCAATAGACCACATTATATAAGGCCGATTGATCTTCCATATCTTCTTCCAAACATTTAATAAAACTTTCTTTTGCCAATTCTAGATTATCCATAAAAAGATATTCCATGCCTATCAAGTTGTAAACATCGGCATAATCTTCTGTATAATTTAGCGCTGTTTTTAAGAATCCGACCGCTTTTTCGTGGTCATCTCTTTTTGAATAAATATTGGCTTTTTGAATAAAAATTTCTTCGTTGGTTGGTTCAATAGCATACAATTCGTTAAGCAATTTTTCCGCTTGATCCAGCTTGTCGTCATACACTAGCATTTCTACTTGTACTAGTTTAAGACCAGTAGATTTTGGATGCTGTTCCAATCCCAACTTCAACGCTTTTTTGGCTAAAGAGGCTTTTCCCATATCGAGATAATGTAGAATAATTTCCTCGAATTCCTCGGAATCAAAAAATAAAACTTTGTTGGTTTTCAACATCGATTCAAATTTTGATAAGGATAAGTTGTAGTCTTCTTCGTCGTGATCTAATTGCATAACTGTAGGTGTTAAAATTATCCTTAATAAAATTAGGGAAACACGTTGCTTTTTTTGTGGGTTGCGATTATTGTTGTAAACAATTTAATTAACAATTATTCAATATCAATATCAATATCAATTTCAATGTCAATATCAATATCAATATCAATATCAATTTCAATGTCAATATCAATATCAATATCAATTTCAATTCAATTACAAAATTCAATATCTATTCTCATTTTGAATTTCATTCATTGCTTCAATAATAATGGCGCAACCTTCTCTGATTTCCTTTTCAGATATAGTTAATGGTGGAGTAATTCTAATAGCACAACCTTCGAAAAGCAACCAAAATAATATCAACCCTTTTTCCATACATTTAAAAATTACTTGGTTTGTTATTTCAGCGTTTTTTGTCATTGCCGCTAACATCAATCCTCTTCCGCGTATTTCCTTTATCAAAGGATGTACCAAAAGTTCTCTGAATATCTTTTCTTTAGCTAAAGATTGCGTAATGTAATCTTTTTCAAGAATTTCTTCTAAGGTGGCTACGCATGCTGCCGCAATGACAGGATGACCTCCAAAAGTTGTGATGTGACCAAGTTTAGGATCATGACTTAGTAAATCCATATATGTAGAGTTTGCAATAAATCCACCTACTGGCATACCACCAGCCATTCCTTTTCCAATTATCACAACGTCGGGTATAACATTATAGTTCTCAAAACCAAATAATTTTCCGGTTCTACCAAAACCAGGTTGGATTTCATCGAGAATCAGTAAAGCACCAACTTCTTCACAACGTTTTTTTACTTTGGCTAAGAAATCATTTTGAGGTTCAATAAAACCTGCGCCACCTTGAATACTTTCCAAAATGATTCCAGCAGTTTTGGTCGTTATTTTTTGAATATCATCTTCATTATTAAAAGTGATAAAATCAACATCTGGAATTAATGGACGAAAAATTTGCTTTCGTTCTTCAAATCCCATGACGCTCATAGCACCCAAGGTATTGCCGTGATAGGCATTGTGACAAGAAATTAATTGACTTCTTCCGGTAACGCGACGAACCAACTTTAGTGCACCTTCACAGGCTTCTGTTCCCGAATTGACTAAATAGACTTTGTTTAAAACTGGGGGCAAATTCTCAACTAATAATTTACAATAAGCCACTGCAGGATGTTGTGCATATTCACCATAAACCATTACGTGTGAATACTTATCCAATTGGTCTTTGATGGCTTGATTAACTCGTGGATGTTGATGTCCTAAACTTGTAGCGGAAACACCTGCAACGAAATCTAAATGTTTTTTATTATTGGTATCATAAATATAAGAACCAATTGCATGTGAAACCTCCATACCTAAAGGATAAGGAGAAGTTTGTGCTTGGTATTTTAGGAAATCCTCTTTCATGTCATTACGAACTTTTGAAGCAATCTTATTTCACTATTGGTTTCGATTTATTCTGGTCAGATTTCGGTTTGGTTTCGCCCTGTTCGCCTTTGGCTAGCGTTGAGTTGTTTTTGTCGTACTCTAAAGTTTCTTTACTCGGTTTCAGGGGTACATTTTCTTTTTCCATTTCTGCTTTTCGCTCCGCTTGAATTTTGGCATCAAGATCGTTTTCTTCTTGTGGGAAAATATCATCCTTCGATTTTATTCGTTCCTCACCGCGCCAAATAAAACCTCGAAGTTTTCTAGCATTTTCGGGCAATTCTATCTCGGGATAAATATCGCCATCGGGATTGTTGAAAATGGTTAAGGTTTCTATGGTGTTTTTGTCTAAAATCATATTTATTTTACTACCAACACTTTTGTTGATACCAATCAGTTCGTTTTGGTCATTTCGCATGTAATAAATGACTTCGGTGTTTTTTACTATATCAACTTCATGGAGTTTATTGTCTTTAAACTTACCGTATAAATTCATTCCTTTGACCTGATTATACCCTGTCCCTATTGAATCTTTAGAGATTATAAAGGCATTGTTCAATACTTTAAGCGAATCTAATTTCTCGGTGGTATTATTTCCAATAAGATGCATTAGGTCACCTGTCATTTGGTTCTCATAATTCCAAAGAATTGGTTTGCCAATAAGCTTGGTTAGCGCCGTTTTCTGATTGGAATGAATAGAATCACATTTGCCACTCATATCCGTTTTATAAAAACGAACATTATTAAATCCACGAATAACTCGGTCGCCAACTTTTCCTGTAATAAGCATTTTTTTTCCATGTATGTACATCGAATCATTCTCTACCAAAGTAATAGCAACAGCTCTTTTGGTAATCATCATCGAATCTTTCTCGGTTTTTAGATTGCGGTAAATTTCTGCATAATGGCCTTTGAGAATTCCTTTATTTATAGTGTCTGTAACTTTGACATTATTAGTCGCCGATGCGTATTCGCGATTTCGATCATAATACAAACTATCGCCTTCAATTTTTCGGTCTTTGTATTTGATGTAAGACTTTCGTTTAAAGAAGGCAAAATTCTTTTTGGTATCATAAAACCCTTTTTCGGTATAAATGAAATTCTCCTTACTTGTAATCGTTGAAGGACCAAATAAATAGGAGTGACCCGAATTGGTATAATAATCCAAATGATTCGATTTTATTGTGTATTTTGGGTTGGTAATGGTGACTGCCGTTAAAAATTTAAACTTCTTTTCGTTAGCAAAGTATCTACCTGATTTACTTTTTAAAGTATTCTCTTTGCTAGTAATGGTGCCAAAGGAATTGTAAAAAGCTTCTTGTGTATTTCGGTCAAAGTTAATGGTGTCGGTTACCAAAGTCGATTCGGGTGAACGCATAATTACGTTTCCTGTGGCATATGCTTTTTTTAGTTCGCCATTGTATTCGGCATATTTACTGTTTAGGAAAAGCGTATCACCTTGCACCATCTGCACTTCGCCAAATGCTTTGATGTAGTTTTCTTTCTCAAAAAAATAGGCCTTGTTACAAGTAAAAAGCACACCTTCATGCCTTATTCTAACGTTACCTCGCAGCAACAAAGCATCGGGAATTTCGTCTTGATTTCTATCTGCAAAATCGGAATATTCTACATTTATTTGAGATGTTTTTTGAGCTTGAACATTTGCTAAAATAAAAAAGAGAAATCCGGTATAAAAAAGGAACTTTTTCAAGAGTTTTAATTTTAGCCAAATTTATGAAATTAGGTACAATGAAAATGGTTATTAAGAATTATTTATGTTACATATATTTCTATATTTGTGACAATGACTTATTGAACCAATTATAAGCATGCTGTCGTATGAAAACAAGTTTAACCTATACCTTAATTATGAGTTGTATTATAGCTAATATAACCATTGCACAAAAAAAGAATACCATGAGTGCCAATCCCAAAGAAATCATTGCTCCAAAGAAAGCGGTTGTTTATCAAGTTTTCACCCGATTGTTTGGCAATAAAAACACCACCAATAAACCTTGGGGAACCATTGAAGAAAATGGAGTAGGGAAGTTCAATGATTTTACCGATAAAGCACTGCAAGAAATCAAAAAACTAGGTGTTACTCATATTTGGTATACTGGCGTTCCGCATCATGATGTGATTCGTGATTATACTCAATACGGAATCTCCAATGACGATCCCGATGTAGTTAAAGGAAGAGCTGGTTCTCCTTATGCTGTGAAGGATTATTATAACGTAAACCCTGATTTAGCCGTTAATCCAGCTAAAAGATTGGAAGAGTTTGAATCCTTAATTGCACGCACACACAAAAATGGTTTAAAAGTAATCATTGATATTGTTCCCAATCACATTGCACGAAATTACCATAGTTTGAGCAATCCAAAAGGTGTAAAAGATTTTGGTACCGATGATGATACTTCGGTGGAATATGCTCGCAACAATAATTTTTATTACATTCCAGGAAAAGCTTTTGAAGTGCCAACATCGGATACTTACAAACCTTTAAATGGTGAACAAAATCCTTTAATTGACGGAAAGTTTACCGAATATCCAGCAAAATGGACAGGTAACGGTTCACGTCAAGCAAAACCAGATATAAATGACTGGTATGAAACGGTGAAAGTAAATTATGGCATCAAGCCAGATGGTTCCAAAGATTTCCCCGAATTACCTGCAGGTTACGATACAAAAGATTGTAAGGCCCATTTCGCTTTTTGGAAAGACAAAGATGTTCCAAGTTCATGGAAAAAATTCCGTGATATTGCCTTGTATTGGACGGCAAAAGGTATAGACGGTTTCCGCTATGATATGGCGGAGATGGTACCGTATGAATTTTGGAGTTATATGAATTCGGCAATAAAAATGAAAAATCCGAAGGCATTTTTATTGGCAGAAGTCTACAATCCGAAAGAGTATAGAAATTATATCAAGTTGGGAAAAATGGATTATCTCTACGATAAAGTGGAAACGTACGATCATTTGAAAGCAGTAATTCAAGGTAAAACGTTGCCGGACGGATTATCGGATATACAAAACGGATTGGCCGACATTGAGCACCACATGCTTCACTTTTTAGATAATCATGACGAACAACGATTGGCTAGTCCAGAATTTGCGGGTACTCCCGAAAAAGGAAAACCAATGATGGTGGTTTCAGCTACACTAAGTTCATCACCTACAATGATTTATTTCGGGCAAGAAGTGGGCGAAGACGGAAAAGAGAATGCTGGATTTGGAACCCATTCGCGCACTTCCATTTTTGATTATATTGGTGTTCCACATCATCAGCGTTGGATGAATGAAGGTAAGTTTGATGGCGGACAGTTATCTCAAAGTGAAAAAGCGCTACGCGATTTTTATAAACGTTTATTAAATTTTACTTTAAGTAGCGATGCTTTGATGGGAAAATACCAAGAGATTCAAAAGTATAATCGAGATACAACTTCAGGATATGATTCAGGTTTGTATTCTTTTGTGCGTTGGTCAGCAAAGGAACGATTGATAATTGTGGCAAACTTCTCATGGGTAACTACTAGTAATTTCGAGTTGAAAGTACCTGAAACGATAATCAAATCATGGGATTTAAAAGATGGATTATACGATGTAACCGATCAACTATACGGTAGCAAAGCACAGCTTAAAGTTACTAATGGTATTGGAACGATTCAGTTAAGCATAAAACCGAGTGAGAGTTTTATTTTAAAACTTTAATAATGAAATTAGTTTTTTTTCTTATTACAATTTCTTTTGCGATGAATTCAATATTATTGTTCGATTTTACTGAGAAATGCGATATTTCTAATTGGAAAATTGTTGATGACGGAGTGATGGGTGGCCTTTCATCAAGTACTTTTAGGGTTGATCGTGACGGTAACGGAAACTTTTCAGGAACTGTTTCTACTGATAATAATGGTGGATTTTGTTCGGTTCGTTATTTTTTCAAACCAATATCTCTAAAAAACCAAAAGACTTTCAGCATCCGATTAAAAGGCGATGGAAAAAAATATCAGTTTAGGGTGAAGTCTAAAGTTAGTGACTATTATTCCTATATATATGAATTTCAAACCACGTCCGATTGGCAAACAGTTGAAATTCCAATAACCGAAATGTATGCTTCTTTCCGAGGAAGAACCTTGAATCTTCCTAATTATGATGGGACAAATTTAGAAGAAATTGCCTTTTTAATTGGCAATAAGCAAAATGAAAACTTTCAATTGATGATTGATAAGATAGAAGTGAAATAATAGACAAACCAGTAAAATTTTTTAGTCTGGTTTTTATTTATCTCATTATCGTCTGCTTTCTATCTGGACCAACAGAAACTATTTTTATAGGTACTTCGACTTCCTTTTCAATAAATTCTATATAGTCTTTTAACTCTTTTGGCAAACTTTCAAAAGTGGTTAGTCCGGTCAAATCTTGCTTCCAACCTTTAAATTCAGTATAAATAGGCGTTACGTTTTCTTCTTCAATATTATACGGTAAATGTTGAATCACTTCGCCTTTGTAGTTATAAGCAGTGGCCACTTTTAAAGTGTCAAAACCCGAAAGCACATCGCCTTTCATCATCATCAATTGCGTTACGCCATTAATTTGAATAGCATATTTCAAGGCTACTAAATCCAACCAACCACAACGGCGTTTCCTTCCTGTCACCGAACCAAATTCGTTGCCTACACTTGCCATCATATCTCCAGCTTCGCCAAAATCTTCGGTTGGAAATGGTCCAGAACCCACACGCGTGGTATACGCTTTGAAAATACCGTACACTTCTTTAATTTTATTTGGTGCAATGCCTAAACCAGTACAAGCGCCAGCAGCCGTGGTGTTTGATGAAGTTACAAACGGATAGGTTCCAAAATCAACATCCAACAACGAACCTTGTGCACCTTCACAAAGAATCGATTTTCCAGCTTTTTGAGCTTGTGCCAAATATTCCTCGCTGTCGATAAAATCTAATTTTCGTAAGTCTTCAATGGCTTCAAAGAATTCATTTTCCATTTCAGCCAAATTATACTGAATATTTACATCATAAAATGCAATCATCGCTTCATGCTTGTCCGCCAAAGCTCTATAACGTGCTGCAAAATCAGCTAGTTCAATATCGCCTACACGAATGCCGTTTCTTCCGGTTTTATCCATATAGGTTGGTCCAATTCCTTTGAGTGTAGAGCCAATTTTGGCCTTCCCTTTTGAAGCTTCCGAAGCGGCATCAAGCAAACGATGCGTTGGCAGAATCAAATGCGCTTTTCTTGAAATAAACAATTTTGATTTCAAATCGAGATTGAATTTGGCCAAACCGTCAATTTCACTTTTAAAAACCACGGGGTCAATAACGACACCATTTCCGATAAGGTTGATATTATTACCATGAAAAATCCCTGAGGGAATAGTTCTTAATACATGTTTTATACCATCAAATTCAAGTGTGTGCCCAGCATTTGGTCCGCCTTGAAATCGAGCAATAATGTCGTATTTTGAAGTAAGAACGTCAACAATTTTTCCTTTGCCTTCATCGCCCCATTGTAATCCTAGTAGTAAATCTACAGTCATTGTGTTGTTTTTTATAATTACTATTAATGGTTGCTTATATTTTCAAACATATTAGTGTTTAGTTCAATTTTCATATTTTTCGCTAAATCCCAATTTACCATTTTATATAAGTCTTTCATAGCTTTTTTATCTCTTTCAAATTTATCTTCAAAATTTATAACACGTTCTCCTTTATTGGCATATTCATTTATATTTATATTGCCTATATATATAATTTCTCCTTTATTTACCTCAAAATTTGATGTAACTGTTGATACGTGTTTATATTGAGGTGCATAATCAAAAAGCTTAAAAATAGTAAATTTTGCAGAAGATAAATTGTATAGTCCTGGTACTTTTTCTAGAACAAAAAGATACGTTCTTCCACCATCAAGTTCTCCATAATGTTTGCCTACAAACATAGTAGGGTCAATCCTTAAATTTTTGGTATATTTTCTTTGTAATTTTTTATCTGGTGAAATATAAACTATTGGAAAAGTATAATTATCAAATCTCATTTTATCATCTGGAAATGTTATGGTCCCAAATAGTAGTCCGTTTTCTGTATAATCTCTATGAAACCGTAATTGCTCTTCGGGAAGTCTTTGTGCTAAGCTGTTTGAATTTAAAGAAAAGAGTATAAATAATAGAAATACAAAAGATAAATGGTTTTTCTGTTTCATTTGGTAAATATTATTCTTTTTTATTCGCGTAGAAATAAAGCGAATGATTGTGTATGTCAATCCCAAAGATTTCTTCAATCGTTTGCTTAATAGTTTGAATTCTAGGATCACAAAATTCAATCACTTCACCAGTATCAGTCATTATGATATGGTCGTGTTGTCTGTCAAAATACGATTTTTCATAATGTGCCTGATTTTGTCCAAATTGATGTTTACGAACCAACCCACAATCGAGTAAAAGTTCAATGGTATTGTATAAAGTTGCACGAGAAACACGATAGTTTTTGTTTTTCATTTTGATATATAAATTCTCAATATCAAAATGTTCTTCGCTATCATATATTTCGTGAAGAATAGCATAACGCTCGGGTGTTTTTCGGTGTCCTTTGTTTTCAAGATACAATGTAAAAACATTCTTTACCGTCTCTTGATTTTTGATATTATCTGATGCAATTAGTGTCATGTGACAAAGGTAATTTTTTTGTTTAAGGTTTAAAAGTTTACAAGTTTAAATATTAACAATGTGCTGTGAATATTAATTGGTATAAACCCTTGTTACTTTATCAACACCATCTATTTTTTTGATATTGTCAATTAATTTTTTCAAAATAGCATTGTTTTGTACAATTACGGCAACTTGTCCGTTAAAAATCCCAGCATCACCACTTAGTGAAATACTTTGAATATTTACGTGCATGTTGTTAGAAATTACTTTAGTCAGTTCGTTTGTTAATCCCAAACTATCCATGCCAGTAATTTTCAAAATGGCTTTAAATTCTTGTTGGGATGAGTCAATCCATCGGGCCTGCATAATGCGATAGGCATAATTGGATTGCAACGTTATGGCGTTTGGACAATCTTTTTTATGCACTTTTATACCTTCATTAATCGTAATAAAACCAAACACCTTATCACCCGGAATCGGATTGCAACAGGAAGATAATTTATAATCTAATTTATCTTGCTCTAAGCCAAAGACCAACATGTCATAATTGCTATTGAGCACTTGTTTATTAATGTCTTCTGGAGCAGCGCTAGGTGAGCGTTTTATTTTACTCTTGAAGAAGTTCATTAAAGTATTGCTTTTTTGGGCGGCAAAGTCCTTGAGTTGTTGGTTTTCAATAGAGCCAATTCCAACGCGGTAAAACAAGTCTAGGCTGGTTTTTAAATTAAAGAAATTTACCAATTCATTTATCACAGTTTCACTAAGTGTGATTTTTAAATGTTTCATTTTTCGGGTTAATAATTCCCTTCCATCTTCGGCAATTTTTTTAGTGTTTTCGTTGAGAACATTTCTGATTTTATTTTTCGCTCTTGAAGTCGTCACATAATCCAACCAGTTAATTGTTGGTTTTTGATGTACAGAGGTAATAATTTCTATTTGGTCGCCACTTTTTAATTCATGATTGAGCGGGACTAGTTTTCCGTTCACACGAGTTCCTCTAGTTTTGATTCCAATTTCGGAGTGAATACTAAATGCAAAATCGAGAGATGTTGCTCCTTTAGGTAATGATTTTATTTCTCCTTTGGGTGTAAAGACAAAGATTTCTTTGGCGTAAAGATTCATTTTAAAATCTTCTACAAAGTCAACCGCATTGGTTTCTGAACTTTCTAAGGCTTCTTTTAAAAGGTTCAGCCACGTATCCAATCCGCTTTCTTCGGTAGCACCATTTTTATATTTGTAATGAGCCGCATACCCTTTCTCTGCAATTTCGTCCATACGCTCGCTTCGTACTTGAATTTCTACCCAACGGCCTTTTGGCCCCATCACAGTAATGTGCAACGCTTCGTATCCAGTAGATTTTGGCGAAGAAATCCAATCGCGCAATCGGCTTGGACTCGGGCGGTAATGATCGGTTACAATAGAATAAATTTTCCACGCCAAAAATTTCTCGTCATGCAAATTTGATTTATAGATTATTCGAAGCGCAAATTTATCATAGACTTCATCAAACGTTACGTTTTGAGCCGCCATTTTTCTTCGAATGGAGTAAATTGATTTTGGACGGCCTTTCATTAAATAGTCAACGCCTTCTTCATCAAGAGATTTTTTCAATACATCAGAAATGGTTTTGATATAGTCATCCTGTTCCTCTTTGGTTTCTTTTATTTTGCTAACGATATCTTTAAAAACTTCAGGTTCTGTATATTTTAATCCTAAATCTTCGAGCTTGGTTTTGATATTATACAATCCCAATCGGTGGGCTAATGGAGCATAAATGTATAATGTTTCAGAGGCAATTTTTACCTGTTTATAATCGGGCATCGAATCCATAGTTTGCATATTGTGCAAACGGTCTGCTATTTTAATTAAAATTACACGAACATCATCATTCAGAGTCAGGAGCATTTTACGGAAATTTTCCGCTTGCATCGAGATGTTCATGTCTTTTTTAACTTGAGAAATTTTAGTTAAACCTTCAACCAGATGGGCGATTTTTGGATTGAATTTTTTTTCGATATCTTGGATAGTTACATCAGTATCTTCAACTACATCATGCATCAATGCCGCTGCTATGCCTGTAGCACCTAACCCGATTTCAGATGCAACAATTTTGGCCACACCAATAGGATGAAAGATATACGCTTCGCCTGATTTACGGCGTTGATCTTTGTGCGCTTCTACGGCAACATCAAAGGCTTTTCGAATGAGTTTTTTATCAGAATCAGTGAGTGTTTGATAACTTATGCGAAGTAATTCTTTGTATTCTCGTGCAATGGCTTTTTTTTCTTCTTCTAAATCTATTTCGATCATAGCATTTGTAATCAGGTAGCTAAAAATAAGCATTACAAATTAGATGTGCAAATAGAAAATTTAAAAAAGCATTATTGATTAGTAAAAGTGATTACTAAATATATAGTTGTAAATCCCAAATCCCAAATCCCAAATCCCAAATCCCAAATCCCAAATCCCAAATCCCAAATCCCAAATCCCAAATCCTAAATCCTAAATCCCAAATCCTAAATCCCAAATCCTAAATCCCAAATCCCAAATCCTAAATCCCAAATTATAATCCCCGTTGTCTTTTTGCTTCAAAAATCAAAATAGCTGCAGCTACTGACACATTCATGCTGTCAATTTCTCCTTGCATCGGAATAATGATGTTTTGTGTTGCTTTTTCGCGCCAAAGTTGAGTTAATCCTGTAGCTTCAGTGCCTACAACCAAAGCCGTTGGAGTGGTATAATTTTGGGTGTGATACGAAGTTGAATTTTGTAACGTTGCGCTGTAGAAATTAATCTTGTTTTTGATTAAAAAATCGATAGTTTCTTCTGTTGAGGCCAGTGCAATTTGATTGGTAAACAGGCAGCCAACACTAGAACGTACAATATTTGGATTGAACAAATCGGTTTTTGGATTGGCAATAATCACTGCGTCTACATTTGCAGCATCACAAGTTCTTAAGATAGCGCCAATATTGCCTGGTTTTTCTATGGCTTCCAAAACTACTAGTAATGGATTTTTCGGAAGCTTTAAATCTGAAAGTTGTAATGATTTGGTTTTGGCTACTGCTAAAATGCCTTCGGTGGTATCTCGATACGCTATTTTTTGATAGACTTCTTTAGAGATTTCTATGTTCTCGACTGTGCTCGAACTGATAATTTTTTTTAATTGCGTTTCAGAAACTAATTCTGTTAAAAAAAGAAAGGTTTCTATCTCGTAATTTCCTTTAATCGCCAATTCAATTTCACGCATCCCTTCTATCAAAAAAGTACCAAATTGTTTTCGAGCTTTGGCTTTTTCTTGTACTTGTACTAATGATTTTATAAATGGATTTTGTGAAGAAGTAATTTGTTTCATAATTGCTTTTGGATGTCCAAAGGTATCTTGTTTTTTTTAATGATGTAGATATAAAAATCCTTTCAATGGTTCAGGATAATCGACATCATTTAAAAACAACAAATAAAAATAAGTACCATCGGGAGCGTTTTTGCTTCCAAAGCCATCTTTTACATAACCATTCCAATCTTCTGTATTTTGATTTCCTGTCCAAAGTAATCTTCCCCAACGGCTATAAATTTCTAATTTAAAATCTAGAAATATATCCCTCAAACCTCCGATAGTGAAACTGTCGTTATACGTATCATTATTAACAGAAACATAGTTGTAAACGGTTGGAGGACAGTTTCTGGTTGTTAGAATAAAATCAGAAATCGCGAAACAATTATCATTGAATATCCGAACATAGATTTCTTTTGGTGTTGCACTAGCTTGATAATTACTTGTATTTAAAATAGGACTAACATTATTAGTTGCATTTTCTAGGGTTTCGAAAAAACGCACACCGTCTAAAGGATTTGTTTTCACCAATTCCTCATAAGTAGAAAAATCAAATGTACCGCGAGTGAATCCTTCATTGCAAACAACTAAATTTTCTAACGTATTAAAGGTTGGGGTTACCCAAAGTGAAACAGCAATAGTAGCTGTATTGTTGTTCTCGTTTAATTCGGCCACAATTCCTGTTCCGTCTCCACGATCATCTACAATAATTACTAAATTAAAATCTAAAGGCACATTAATAGGAATGGTGATTGTAGTTTGATAGCTCATACTTCCACCAATTGGTATGGGAAGTGTTGTTTCATCATAAGCAGTAAAAACGCCGTCAACGTAAATCGCGATTGGCGTTCCCGGCGGCAGCACTTCAGTTGCATTTATGTTCGAAACGGTATAATTCACAATAATTGTCCTTGAATCACATTCTTGTTCAATATTGTTTATTGCAACAGTGGCGTCGGCCAATTGACTGTTCAGTTTAGTGACTATGGTATTTATTAAAACAAAATCTTGTGCTGTTGTCATTTTTACTTCAACAGAAGAGTTGCCAATGCTTATATAATTTTGGATGTCATAAATATCCAAATCCATATTGTATAAACTGCTGCTTCCGGTAATGCTATTGGTGCCATTAAATGCATTATTTCCGGGATTCAAAGGTGGATTATCAATACTATTTCCATTAATCAACAAAGATTCCTGATTTGAAATTGTTGCGTCCCCTTCCCAAGCTACAAATCCTAGTTTGGCCCCAGAATTATTCAAAACATTTAAGTTTCCTAAATTGATGATCAACTGATCTTGAACGTCAACTACGGCAGTTGACAATGCTTCTAACCCGTCATAAACATTAATCTGATTTAGTGGTAATGTTGGATTGCCAAACACAATTACGATTGCCCAGCCAGAAAAGTTGGTTCCGTTGTTGCAATAGGTATCCGGATTTAAAAAGGGAGATACATCAAGGTCAGAAAAACTATAGAGGCCATTTCCAGTATTTTGTAATTGTGTTGTAACATCGGCAAAAGCACTAAAAAACGGATTTCCATTAGAACTTTGAATCGCCGAAAAATTTCGTTGAGATGTAATGTCAATTCCATTTAATTTAACATTAAAATCACCAGTTCCCGAACCAGCCCAATACAAATAGGCGTTTTCGATGACATCAGTTGGACTTAAATTCAAAGTGGCGTCCGAGCTTGGCAATATGAGGCAAGGATCAAAAGCACCATTGGGCTGAACATTCAAGGTATTGCCTATAAAAGTGAAGTCAAAACGACCGTTGAACTGATTGTATAAGGATAGATTTTGCCCATTTGTTTTAAAAATGACACCAAAAAGTACAATAAAAAGGAAATAAAATCGTTTTAATCTCACAGCAATCGGTTTAACGAGCTAAAGTTAAGTAATTATTTTTGAAAACGGATTTTTTGATTAAAGAGACTTTTTTTAAAATAAATGTTTAATTTTCCGATGTTTAAAAACTAAACGTGAAAAACTATACTGTCAGACAATATACCATAGAAGATTTTGCAGTTTGGAATGCTTTTATTAGTACTGCCAAAAATGCCACTTTTCTTTTTCATCGTGACTTTATGGAATACCATGCTGATCGATTTCAGGATTTTTCGATTTTGGTTTTTGAAGGCGAAAAATTGGTTTGTGTTATTCCGGCAAATAGATTAGATAACACACTTTTTTCCCATCAGGGATTAACCTATGGTGGATTTGTTTTTGACAGTAAAATCAAATTGGGAGAAGTTATTGCTCTAACAAAATCTGTTTTGCAGTTTTTGAATCAAAATAGCATTAAAACTTTTCAAGTGAAATTAATTCCATCAATTTATAATACTTTTTTTGCTGAAGAAATTGAATATGCTTTGTTTTTGGCAGATGCTAAATTAGTTCGTAGAGATTGTCTTTCAGTTATTGATTTAACCAAACCTTTTTCGTTTTCTAAAACCCGAAAAGAAAGCATTAGACGTGGTGAAAAGAACAATTTAGTCATAAAGGAGGAGCTTGAATTTGATTTATTTTGGAATGAAATTTTAATTCCTAATTTGGATAAAAAACATAACGCCAAACCAGTTCACATTGTAGCAGAAATTATAAACTTGCAACAAAAGTTTCCTGATAACATTCGACATTTTAATGTATATCACGAAGATAAAATTGTGGCAGGCACAACTATTTTTGTTACAGATAAAGTAGCACATCCACAATATATTTCGGGAAATGAGCAGAAGAATGAATTAGGAAGTTTGGACTATCTTTACCATCATTTGATTACAACTGTTTTTAAAAACAAAAATTATTTTGATTTTGGACCTTCACATGAAGAAAACGGCAAAAAAATAAACGAAGGTATTTTGTTTTGGAAAGAAACTTTTGGAGCCAAAACGACAGTACAAGATTATTATGAAGTAAATACAGAAACTTATCTATTGTTAGATGGTGTTTTAATTTAAAGTATATGAATAGAATAAAATATTTTTTTTTCGTTTTTTTAAGGATTTGGAAGTATAAATTGCTTTCGGATTGCCAACGAGTAACAGGAAAACCAAATTTATACTTACCGCTTTTACTTAAAGGAAAAGGAAAAATTAATTTTGGTAAAAACGTTCAAATTGGGGTAATTGCATCTCCAAACTATTATTCACATTATACTTTTTTAGAAGCCCGAAATAGCGAAAGTGAAATTATTTTTGGAGATAATGTTTCGATAAATAATGCGTTTTCTGCAGTAGCTTTTTCAAAAATAACGATTCAAAACAATGTTTTAATTGGGGTTAATTGTTCGATTATTGATAATGACGGTCATAATCTAGATGTTGATAAAAGAGTAAGAGATGATATTAAATCAGTAGCAGTTACAATTAGTGAAAATGTTTTCTTAGGCGATAATGTGACTATCCTAAAAGGCGTAACTATTGGCAAAAATTCAGTAATTGGTAATAGTTCGATTGTAACTAAAAACATACCCGAAAATGTAATAGCCGCAGGAAATCCGGCAAAGGTGATTAGAGATTTATAACCTATTATGGATATTTTAATAAAATCGTTTAACAGACCATATTATTTGGATAGATGTTTATTTTCAATCAATAAGCATGTGAACATTGGTAATGGAAAAATAAAGATTTTAGACGATGGAACACCACAAATTTATTTAGATAAGATTATTGATAAATATCCCAATGTTATAATAAACAAGTCCGTGTTCTATGAAGAAAAAGTTCGGTATACAATTGAAGGTAAAAGACCTGAAAAATATAATATACCCATAAATCTTTGGGTTGACGCAGCCCAAAAAGCCTCCGAAAATTTTATTCTGATTGAAGATGATACTTGGTTTATTAATGATATTAATCTTGATGAGGTAAATAAGGAAATAGCTATTAATAATGTTGCATTGACCAAACTGTATTGGATTGGAAATGCAAGAATCAATCAAAGCAAAAAAGAAATTCCCCTAAAGAATATTATACTTCTTATTCCTAAATTATTTACCACAATTCCAGCTATATATTATTTTGTTTTTTACAAGTTTGATTGTTTTAAAATCAGAAAAGCACTTCGTTTTTTTAAAATAAATACCGACGAAAGAGAGCTTGCCTACCGAACAATTTATGCAGTTGCAGGAATGATTTTCAATAAAAACTATTTTACCAAATTATGGGATAACCATCAGAACAGTATTGATGAAGGACTACAAATTTTTAATGCTGTTAAGGTCTTCAGAAATCAAAATAAGAATCTGCAATTTGCAAGATACAAACATGAAATATTGAGAACTGGATTTATTTCATCAGCAACCAATCAGGATAAGGAAGTATATGCTGAAAATGTTGATATGTTTGTATTTAATAAACTTATGAATGAAGCATGGTTACATAATCAATTAGATGTTATAAGTTCCTTGCCCAATGATATTCAAGTTCAACCAATAATTAAAATACTTGATGAAAATTCTCAAAAAAAGATTTTATCAAAAAATTGGATAGATTGGGTTGGAAGTTTCAAAGATTTTTATATAAAAATGGGTTGCAAAATAGATTGATTTTGTTATGAGTAATGAGAATAGTAAATCATATCGTTCTATTGTAAAAGCCACAGGAGTTTTTGGATCCATGCAGATTTTCAGAACTTTAGTGGGTATTGTAAGTTCTAAATTTGTTGCGGTTTATCTTGGGCCAATTGGTTTTGGATTGTTGTCACTTTTAACGAATGCAGTCAATATTATAGTAGCGATTACCAATTTTGAATTTCTCACGGTTGCCACAAGAGAAGTAGCTTTGGTAAGTAATTTAGATGATGATTCTCAACTATCTAAGACAATTGCTTTATTACAAAGAATGTCAGTATTTATTGGTGTTTCGGGTGCAATAGTTTGCTTGGTGTTTAGTAAAGGACTAAGTGTTTTAACTTTTGGCGATACCGAAAAGCAGCATTGGTTTATGATATTATCTTTCTATCTTCTCATAACAAGTATATCCAATGCTCGAATGGCGGTGCTTCAAGGAGTAAATAACATTAAAACTTTGGCAATATGCAATAGTATTGCAGCTTTAATTACTGCTATTGGAACTATTGTAATTTATTATTTTTTAAGGATTGAAGGGATAATTTGGGCAATGATATATTCTAGTATCGTGATGTTTTTGGTTACTTATTATTTCACTAGACAACATAAATTTACAATTAATCTTTTTGGGTTTAAAGAGTTTTATAATAATGCATCACCAATTTTTAAGTTTGGATTTTTTATGTCGATAAATTTAATTCTGGGACAGATTTGCAATTTCAGCATTAAACTTTATCTGAATGACAATGGAGCATCATCACAAGTTTTGGGATTTTATGAAGTAAGTACTGTAATTTTGATAAACTACTTAGGAATGATTTTTAACGCAATGTCATATGATTTTTATCCCAAATTAACCTTTGTAAGTGCAGATAATGAAAAAGTAAAACAACTGGTAAATAATCAAATAGAAATTGCCTTAATTTTGGTCACGCCAGCGATAGTCTTTTTGTATTTGGCGGCTCCATTTTTAATAGAATTATTATATACTAAAGAATTTTCAAGTACTTTTTTAATTTTGAAAGTAGCTTTATTTTCTGTGATTCTAAAAGCGGTTATCTTTCCTTTGGGTTACATCGTTTTGGTAAAAGGCAACAAAAAATTATTCTTTAAACAGGCATTGTTTAGCGATTTTCTTAACTTTTTTTTATCAATAGTATTATATAAATATTATGGTTTATTAGGTTTGGGAATTGCTTATTTTTTAAACTATGCTATATACGCAGTTTATGTTTATAAATTGGTTAACAAGCATTATGATTTTTTATTTGTACAATCTTGTAGAAAATTAATAATGGTGAGCCTAATTATTGGAATTTTGGCAATTATAATTATATACAGTTTTGAGCAATTATATACATATATTCTAATTTCGATATTGTTCCTGATTTCAGTTGTTTATTCTTATACTGAGCTTAATCAAAGAATTGACTTTAAAGATTACATAATAAAAAAAATCCGTAGGAATTACAAATAATGAATTTGGTTGTTTTAGTTTCATCTTTTTATTTCAAATATAACTTAATTCGTTTTTTCTAAGTTTAATGTTACTTTAAGTTTAATTATTAATTTAACAAAAATTTTATAAGTATTTTTTTATTATATTTGAGATGTTAAACAACTAGAACATTTTATTATGAGAAAAAGTATTTTATTAAGCAGTTTGTTTTTTACAGCTATCTTTGGATATGCGCAAAACACTTTTCCTACTGGTGCAAATACCAATGTTGGTATTGGAACAACATCGCCATCTACTAGATTGCAAGTTACAAGTGCAACAGCAGGTACATCTGGGATTAGATTAACTAACATGACAAGTGCTACAGCTACAACTACAGGAAATAGTAAGGCTCTTAGTGTTGACGCTTCGGGTAACATTATTTTAACCCCTGTTGTGAATACTGCTCCGACAGTAACGAATATTTATAACAGTAATGGAACTTTGTTATCAAACAGAACTGTAACACTTAACAATAATAATTTAAATTTTAATTCAGCTACTGCAGGAGGCAACTTATTTGTAAATGGAAGTAATGGGAATGTTGGAATTGGGAATGCTGCTCCAACTGCTAAACTAGATGTTTCAGGAATCCTGAAAGCAAATCAATCCGTTTTTACAAGCAGTTTAGCTGATGGTCAAACATTTTCTTCATTTCTTGATAGAAATGATAAATGTGTAGTTGCTGGTATTGGAAAATCGATTGGTTCAGGAGTTGGTTATTTAAATACAAGAATGATAAATTTCTTTGATTTTCCCGTTTCTAATTTAGATGCTAAATCTTCTTTTCTATTTAGTATAGAAGACAGAAATGATTTTGGAAGATATAGAATGACAGGTGAGACTGGTGGAACGACTAATCTGATTATGTTAGATAAAACTCAAACAGAAGTTTTTAAAGTTTATGATGACGGAAATAATAAAACTGTTCTTTCTTTACCAAAATCAGATTCTTATTTAGGTATTGGAACAACAAATTTTGTTGATGGTCTTGATACCTATAGATTATCAGTTTAAGGGGCAATTAGAGCGGAAAGGGTTAGAGTATATACAACTTGGGCTGATTATGTTTTCAATAAAGACTATAATTTGCCAACTTTAGAGGAAGTAGAGCAGCATATCAAGGATAATGGACATTTAAAAGATATTCCATCTGCGAAAGAGGTGGAACAAAACGGTATTGAAGTAGGAGAAATGAACAAGTTACTACTTCAAAAAGTGGAAGAATTAACTCTCTATATGATAGAGATGAACAAGGAAATAAACAGTTTGAAAGCTGAACTTAAAAAATAGTAAATATGAAAAATATTTATTTGTTTATACTTTGTTTTTTTTGCCTTTCATTAAATGCGCAATCAAAAATATATACCTATTACCTATATTTGAATGACTACACTCAGGCACCAACTTTCACAATACAGAATGGATTGCTGATATATTCAGGTACAAATCAAGGAATGAAGGTAGTTTTTGATAAATATAAAATCTACGATTTTAAGCAAGCATTTCCAGATTTTGTTGAAAGTACAAAAATCTTAAATGTTTTTTTAGTTGTAACTGACAGTAGTACTTTGATTAATGAATTGAAGAATGGTTTTCAATCTAACTTTTTAAATTCGGATGATTTGACCGATAAAACAGTTGGTACATTAAATTATTATCCTACCGATTATGGAACTACACATTTACCTAACACAGGTGCAAATGTTTCAAGAAGTGAACTAGATTATCTTTCTGCACCAGTTGCTTGGGATATTACAAGAGGTAATCCCTCAACTATCGTCGGTATTTCTGATACAGCATTTGATAATACCTCCCCAGATTTAAGCAATAAATTATCCTTTGTTCCAGGATGGAATGGGTTCTCTTCAAGTTGGGAGCATGGTACCGCTGTAGCCGAATTAGCCGCAGGTAGAGGAAACAATTCGGGTAGTGTTGGCGTATGTATGGATTGTAATATTTTAGCATCCCCTATAGGTTTTGGTGACATTTCAAGTGTAACTGCGTTTAATAATTTAAGAAAATTAGCAGCAGGAGGTGCAAGAGTGATAAATATGAGTTGGCATAACGGCTGGGGTCATCAAAATTATATGGTTGGATATAGGCAAATTGAACAAGACATCATTAATTTTTTAGTTACAACTTACGATGTTGTTTTTGTTGGAGCTGCTGGAAATCTCCCATCTTATTCTACAGCTCAATCCTATATAAGTCAAGAGTCGTCAGGCGGAGTGCCAAACGGAAATCCAATTACTCCTTTTGGAGAACTATTCATTTACCCAGCCTCATATGACAACGTTATTTCAGTTTCAACGGTAAATCATAAGAATCCTTACACTTTGCCATTATCAAATATTGCTGACCCATTAATTAATCCAAGTTATTGTTGTACTTCGCCTTGGTTTCCAATTCATGTTCGATTGCAAGATTCGGTATCTGCATCTGCAAGTTCTTTGGACCCAAATAACCCAGTAGGAGTATTAAGAAATGGGTATTATCAAAACGTCTATAATCCTGATGGTTTTCAATGGGGACATACAGTTAATGGTCTTGTTGATTTAATGTCTACTGGATATGATGTGTTTGATTATTCAGCATATTTAAACCCATCCTCAGGCATGCCATTGTATAATAATGGAACCTCATTTTCCGCCCCAATTGTTTCTGGGACACTCGGTTTGATGTTTACGGTAAATCCTTGCCTTAACTCTACTGAAGCAAGAAGTGTTCTGCAATTAACGTCAAAAGATATTGAGCATTATTCAACACTAAATCAAAACTACACCGATAAAGTTGGGTCAGGAAAACTTGAAATTGGTAAAAGTGTTATTTTTGTTGATGAAATGACGAAAACAAATGGGAACTCAGTTATTGAGAATCACACTTTTACTAGATTTAATTTTGACCTTTCAAGAATAAACAATAAGTTGACAATGAACAATGTTGTTTTTATGGATGTTAACACTTCTTCGTTTACCGCAAAAAACAATATTGAAATTACAAATGCTGATTTTAGGCCAAATTCAACAGGCAATATGGATTTGAAAGTTAGAGGGAATTTGACTGTTTGTGGTTTGACTTCGAAAGGTGGGGGTGGTGTAATTAAGGATGAAAGTGTTATCAAAAATGTTAAGGATGCTGTATTGTTTCCAAATCCTAACAACGGTTCATTTTCAATATTTTTGAGAGAAAAAGAAGTTAAGGATTTGTCGGTAAATGTTTTTGATGTGTTTGGAAAACTTGTTTATGAAACAAAAGTAAATCAAAATGAATTTGAGTTGAATATTCCTAATCTTCCAACCGGAATCTATTTAGTGAAGTTAAATTCAAACTCAATTAATGAGACTCTTAAATTTATAAAAGAATAGGTTTTTAAAATTTTATTTTGAGAAAGGGATGGTTATTGGCCATCCCTTTTTTTATTCCAAACCTCAATATATTTCTCTGCAATTTTCAAATAATCATGCTCCTTTTCTATAATCGCTCTTGCTCGTTTACCGATGGCTTGAATTTCGTTTGGATTTTCAATTAAAAATGATAATTCCTTAACTAAATAATCCACATCGGGTAACCCGTTTATCGCTACTTTTTCAGTCAGATTATAATGCTTTTCAAAGACTTCACTTGCATTAGTAAAAACTACTTTCCCTTTTGCCATTCCTTCTAAACCATTACTGCCTTGATCGTGGCCATACAATTGGTCAAGTACTATATGCGCTTGATTATACAGATTTATGTATTTGATGTAAGGTACATTTTCGACGGTTAGAATTTCTACATTCTCTCCATATTTCTGTTTAATAATTTCAAGCGCTTTCTCATAAAAATCATTTCCTTTTTTAAAATAACTTTCTCGATTGATACCATGAAAAATGACAATTTTATCATCTATTTTCAATTCGCTTTTCGCAAATTTATCCAGGTTTATCGGACTTGGAATCATTCCTAAATACTTCGAATGATTTTGAAGCGGAATATGATAATCGATATCGGTTGCAATCACACCTTGAATAGTTGTATAAATATACTGATGCAGTTTTTCAAACGATTTGGTTCTAAATTTTAAAACATTCGAAAAATTCTTATCTGCAATTTTTCCAGCCAAATAAGGTTGAATTATGGACGGATTTTCAGGATGTTTGAAATTGTATTCGACATAAGGATAATCATCACCACTAGAAAGCAGAAACACTTTTTTATTGTTGGCAAAAATGAAATCTAAAATCTTTTTTTCATTGCTATAATTACAAAAAAAACTGTTTTCATTTATGAGTTGTACCACATCAAAATTGGTAAAATGATTTCTTTTTCTCCAAAATTGACGATAAATCAAGTAGGAAGTAATATCAAAACCAAATAGAACAAGAACAAACAACTTAATTTTTTTGAGTAATCCAGCGTCCCACTTTTTGGCTAACTTAAAATCAACAGGATAATTTTTGAAACCATCACTAAATCCGAGAATAGTAACCTCATGTCCAAGTTTTTGTAATCCTTCTTTTAAGGAATTGTGCAATCGGCTGTATTCTCCAATGAGTAAAATCTTCATTTTATTTTTTCGTCAGTTTGAGTGTTTTGTTTCGCTTCTCGATACATCCGGCAAGGCGGACACTCGAAGTGACGGCTTATGCGAAAGCAACGGCCGAAGGAAACAAAATGTATCGAGAATAGTAAACTTAAATATTTCTATATTTGATGCAATATAAGTAAGAAATGAAAAACAACAACAAAATTGCTATAGTTTCCGCATCACTTGGTGTTGGTGGTGCTGAGCGTTTTGCAGGTTTGTTGAGTTTCATGCTGCACGACTTGGGTTATGAAGTGCATCATATTATTATACTTGATTATGTTGATTATGATTACAAAGGAACTTTAGTCAATTTAGGGAAGTTGTTTGCCAATGAAAAAGGTATTTTCAGAGCTGTAAAAAAAGGGAAATATATTGCAAGATACCTTGCTGAAAATGATATCGAGATGGTTATTGACAATCGCTCCAGACCAACAATACCAAGAGAATTATTCACAAAATGGATTTACGGTAATCGAAAAATTTATTATTTCTTTCATAGTTCCAATCTAGAAATGTATTTGACGAATTCTGTTTTTTGGGCAAAATATATTTTCGGAAACGCCACTAAATTGGTTTGTGTGTCTCACGAAATAGAAGAAAAACTAAAGAACAACTATCAATTTACCAATACAAAAACCATCTATAATCCAATTGTTTTCCCTGCAACTATTCTTGAAAAGCCAGCAGCTATTCCTGAAAATTACATTTTGTTTTTTGGTAGATTGGAAGAAGGAATTAAAAATTTCAGCTTACTATTACATGCATTCTCCAAATCAAAAGTTTATGAAAATGACATTAAATTGCTCATCATTGGTGATGGTTCAAGCAAGGAATTTATTTTAGCTAAAGTCATCGAGTTACAGTTAGAAAATCACATCCAAATTATACCTTTCCAAAAAAATATTTTACCCTATATTCAGCATGCAAAATGCACTATTTTAACCAGTCATTTTGAAGGTTTTCCAATGTCGATTTTAGAATCATTAGCTGCTGGAACTCCAGTAATTTCAGTAGATTGTGAAACAGGTCCAAAAGAAATTATTCAAAATAGGTATAACGGAATATTGGTTCCAAATAATGAAGAAGAAGCATTGTCTCAAGCTATTATCGATCTGATTTCTGATGAAAAATTATATCAAAATTGTAAAAAAAATGCGCAAAAAAGCGTAGAACATTTATCTTTGAAAACCATTGCATTACAATGGAAACAATTACTATCCGAAAAATGACAACCATAATCGACGTTCAGATTATTGACATTACTAAAGTTCACGATACGCGTGGCAATCTTTCTGTGATACAAGGCGAAGCTATCCCGTTTGAAATGAAACGGGTATATTATCTTTACGACATTCCAAGTGGAGGAAGACGTGGTGGACATTCACACAAAAATTGTCAAGAACTATTAGTGGCGTTGAGTGGTAGTTTTGATGTGATTTTGAGTGATGGTCATGAACAAAAAACAGTTACCTTAAATAAACCAAATGTTGGATTACTGATTCCAAATGGAATTTGGCGCGAATTGGAGAATTTTTCTTCAGGTTCGGTTTGTTTGGTTTTGGCATCAGCCATTTTTGAAGAAGAAGATTATATTAGAAATTTTGAAGAGTATAGATTATCTAAAAACCGAAGTTCCTAATCCAATAGTGACCAATATTTGCTGCATTCGAATGAGTACTTTCAATAGGAATGTAGGTAATTGAAGTAGCAATCTTTTTTTTACACTTAGATTTTTCAAATTAATTTCAGCATAAATTTCATGTGCCGTTTTCCAATCACCATTGAGATGGCATTTTATCACTGCTGAAAACCGATTTAAATCCATGTATTTTTTCACCGCCGGATTTTTCTTTTCTTCTAAAGCATATTTATCGAAAGTATAGTGTTCAAAATAGTAATTCGAATTTCGGGAAACACTTTCAGCATCATATACATATCGCGCTAAGACTTTTCGAATAAAAACAACTGGTAATTCTAAGCCAATCCGAATCCACATTTCGGTGTCTTCGCCGTGTTTTATTTTGACATCAAATGTTCCAACTTTTTCAAAAACACTTTTATGAATGCAAACACTAGATGTCCAAAGTACACATTCTTTCTGACTGCCATCAAAGAAGTTTACGATTTCAAAATCAGATTTTTTTGGAACGGAATATTGTGCTTTGAGGTATTTTTTACTCGTTTCAATTTCGATAGCTGTCGCAAATACTTTTTGATCCGGTAATTCGGCTGAAAAGCGATGCATCGTTTCTAAAAAATTAGGATACCAATAATCGTCAGCATCTAGAAAACAAATAAGATCTGAAGTGGCTTTTTCTATCCCAAAGTTTCGTGCTACAGCAACACCTTCATTCTTTTTGGAGTAGTATCGAATTCTAGTATCGTGTAGAGCAAGTATTTCAGCTTCGCTATTGTCTGTCGAGCCATCATTTACAATAATAATTTCATAGTCAAGAAACGTTTGAACTAAAACACTTTTCAATGTTTTTGCAACAAATTTTTGTTTGTTAAAGACAGGAACTATTATTGAAAAATAGGGCATCAGCGTTTGTTTAATTTACAAAAATAACCCAAACGATAGATATCAAAAATAAATAAGGATGGGTTTTTTGAGAGTAAATTTTTCGTCAAATATTTATTAAACATATTGAATTGAAAAGCAGCTAGTGTTACCAAATGAAATCGTTCTAATTTTTCATAAATTCTGGTCAAAGAAGTGTCGTTCGGACTTATAATTTTATTGTCTAAAACTAGTTTTAGATTCTGCAACGAGCTGTGAAATTTATTCAAAAAAATCGCAGATTTTTCTAGGTTTACATGATACGCTGGATTTTCTATATGATCGATTGAAATTTGCACTTTTTTTAATCGCAAAACAAAAACAATATCTTCATAACCATAATTGAAAATTTGGCTATTAAAAGGATAAGAAACGAGCACTTCTTTTCGAATTAAAATATTCGAAATTAAGGCATAATGAAAAGGATGGGCGCGTCTTTTTTGTAGCGGAATTTCTTCTCTGTTTTTACCAAAAACCCAACGTAACATTTCATCTTCTTTTGGTTTTTCATCATGATAAATAATGCCACCAAAAACGGCTTTTTTAAGGTTGTCTTTAGTACTTTCAATATATTTCTTTATAAAATTTTTTGATTTGGGAAATGTATCGCAATCTAGTAATAAAATCCAATCATATGTTGCTTTAGACACTAAAGAATTTCGATTTTGGCCTCGTCCGAGGTTCCTTTCATTTCTTTCGAATTTGCAGTTTGGTAGTTGATTAATTTTTAAATTTATTGCTGTGATTTCGTTAACTGGTGAAGCATCATCTTGGACTATGATTTCAAACACAATATTTTCCAAAATAGCTTGATGGTTTAATTCCTCAACTAGTGATAATGTATTATAGTTATAGGATGGAATTAGAATTGAAATCATTTACTGAATGGAATTAAATAATACCTTTACAAAGAAATATATTTTTTGGCAATATTAACACTATGAATAGAATTGATTTAGCAAATCTTATTTTCGAAAAGATTTCTTCTAGTAAAGAATCATTAAAAAACCAATTCCAAAATTCGAATTCTAGTATTGGGTATTTTTTTATTGATGATTTGTTACCCAATGACATTGCGATGCAAATTCATAATGTTTTTCCTAAACCAGAACAAATGGTTTTAAAGAAAAGCATTCGAGAAGATAAGTATATTGCAGCTCAAATGAACTTATACAATCCAGTATTAGAAGAAATTATCTATGCTTTTCAAGATAAGAGAATAGTAGCTATTATTGGAGAGATCTGTATTATTTTAAATCCATTACCCGATGAATATTTATATGCTGGTGGCATCTCGATGATGGGAAATAATCAGTTTTTAAATCCACATTTAGACAATTCTCATGATAAAGACCGCAATTTGTGGCGTGTATTAAATTTGTTGTACTATGTCACACCCGATTGGAAAGAAGCATACGGTGGCAATTTAGAACTTTGGCCAAAGGGTTTAAAAGAGCAGCAAATCACCATTCACAGCAAGTTTAATAGATTAGTAGTGATGGCGACACATAACAGTTCACTGCATTCGGTTTCTCCCGTGGTTCATGAAGGTTTTAGACGTTGTGTGTCTAATTATTATTTTGCAAATGAACCTTTGTTAGAAACGGATCGATTTCACGTAACTTCATTTCGTGGCCGTCCAGAAAATAAATTGTCCGATTTCGTGCTAAGAACGGATACATTTTTAAGAATGGCGTTACGTAAAGTTTTCAAAAAAGGACTCAAAGAAAATCCGCATGTTTATAAAAAGAATGATTAAAAAATACCGATATCATTTGGGTATTATTTTAGTTGGTTTTGTTCTTTTGCAAACACTAAATTTGGTATTGCAATTGGATAAACAAACACTAATTTATCCGGATTGTTCCAACTATTTAGAGTCGGCTCAAAAAATGTATTTTAAGTTTACGGGTCATTACTATCGCCCGATGCTGATGGCTTTTATCACGGGAATTCCTTATTTATTTGGCAGTTCTGATGCCGGAATTTTTAAGTGGAGTTTTGTGGTAAATTTGTTTTGCTGGTTAGGAACTTCAATTATTATATTTGAAATAATAAAGAATTTTGCCAGAGAAAAAGTAGCTTTTTGTTTTGCGATTTTGCCTTTCTTTATTTTTGGAAACTGTATTTTAAATTATCATTTACTGACTGAAAACATCTTTGTTTTTTTTGCCATTCTTGCTTTCTATTTATTGTTCCAATATTACAAAACCGGGAAATTCTGGTACTTGTCATTGTCATTGTCATTGCTATTGTCGAGCATGCTGATAAAACCAGGAGCCAAGTTTTTTGCGATTATCATAGTGTTGTTTTTTGTAAAAGAAATTCTAAAAAACTACAAGCAAAAAAGCATGATTATCCTTTATGGAAGTTTGCTGATGATAACTATTCAGGTTGTTGGGATGAAAGCGCAATACGGCGATTATACGATTAGTTATATTGATGGCGTAACCTATCACAATTACATTTGTAGTAAAGCAGACTGTTTTAAAAACGGAAAAGAATTCGAGCAACTACATAATTCAAGAGCCGAATATTTATTTGGTTTGGATTTTACGGACCAAAAAAGAGTCGCTTTCGTTGATTTAACACTTCAAATAAAAACCAATTTTTCAAATTTGGTAAAAGCTTATTTTTCAGATGTTGCCGAGAATTCCAAAACCGGTAATGCCTGTATAGAAGATCTTATAAATAAGGAGAATAAAAGCTATTTCAATTTTTGGAAAACAATTGTTTTTGATGTAACCAAATGGCAAAATAGAATAGTGACAATAATAGGAATAGTGTTGTCTATTTTCTTTTTGATAAAAACATATAAGAAACCCAACACTTTTACTTTTGTTAGCTTTTTTATACTTTACATTATAGTTTTATCCGGAATTTCGTGCGGACAAGGAGATCGATTTCACTTAGTGACTTTCCCTTTTGCAATCTTGCTTTTAGCTAAATTTTTATCCGAAACAAATCGATTTAAACCGTTCTTTGAACCACTTCAAAAATAGTGTTGTCTTCACATTTCAAAGTTTTTGCTGGGAATTTCATGATAACAGCATAGTCATGAGTTGCCATGATAACCGTTTTTCCGTTATCGTTAATTTTTTTCAAAACACCCAAAATTTCGGCACTCGTTTGAGGATCGAGATTTCCGGTTGGTTCATCGGCCAAGATTAATTCGGGATCATTTAACAAAGCTCTGGCAATAGCCACTCTTTGTTGCTCACCACCAGAAAGTTGATGTGGCATTTTATTTGAAAAACCAATCATCCCGACACGTTGTAAAACATCATCAATTTTTACTTGCATCTCAGTAGTATTGGTCCAACCTGTTGCTTTTAAAACAAACAACATGTTTTCATTAACACTTCGGTCGGGTAATAATTGAAAATCCTGAAAAACAATGCCTAATTTTCTTCTCAAAAATGGTATGTCATCTTCTTTTAAACTACCCAAGTCATAACCAACAATTTTTCCTGAACCAACAGTTAATGGTAAATCACCGTAAAGTGTTTTCATAAAACTACTTTTTCCAGTTCCGGTTTTCCCAATGATATAAAGGAATTCACCTTCTTTTACCTCAAGATTTATTTGTGATAAAATCACTCTATTTTCTTGGTAAATAGTTACATTTTTTAACGATAGAACTGTTGCTGACATGGTAATTAGTTTATTGGGTAAATGTAATAAATAAAAATTCCAAAATACAAAATACAAATTCCAAAAAAAAGATAACAGTATTGGGATTTGGAATTTTAAATATTGGAATTTAATTTTTCAAATTGTTTACAAGAATGTTTATAATAAATCAAATAGTATTTACGTTATAGGTTATAGGATACTATTTTTGGATAAATTAAAGTAAAAATCATGCGCAACATTTTAATAGTACTATTTATGCTTTTCATGGCTGGAATTCCGCAAGTTTCTGGACAACAATCAGCCATTTATACTAACAAGTTGTCTCAATTTGATAATGCAATATTCTTGTTTAAAGACAAACAATACCAATCGGCTCAAATACTATTTGAAAAAGTGAAGCAAGATACTATTTCACTTGATGTGCAGGCAGAATGTGCTTATTATATTGGTATTTGCGCTATTCACTTAAATCAAAACAATGCAGATGAATTAATCGAAAAATTCATTTCTGATTATCCAACAAGTTCTAAACAAAACCAAGCGTATGTTGAAGTGGCGCAATATTATTTTGATCAAGGAAAATTTCCTCAAGCATTACACTATTTTGAAAAAGTTGATGAAAACTCTTTATCCTACGAACAAACCGAAAAATTTACGTTTCAAAAAGGATATGCTCACTTCACTTCAGGAAATAAAAAAGAAGCACAGACCTATTTAACTCAAGCCGAAAAGTCAAAAGAATACGGTACACAAGCAAAATATTATCTTGGTTTTATGCAATATGAGGGCAACAATTATAAGGAAGCCAATACGTATTTTCAACAAGTTGAGAAAGAAGAAAAATATTCAGAAAAATTATCCTATTTCAAAGCGGATATGAATTTTAAATCGGGCGATTTTCAAAAAGCAATTGATGCAGGTTTGGTAGCGATGCCAAAATCAAATGCTTCTGAAAAATCCGAACTGAACAAAATAATTGGTGAAAGTTATTTCAATCTCCAACAATACGACAAAGCATTGCCGTATCTTAAAGAATACAAAGGCAAAAAAGGAAAATGGAGCAATACCGATTTTTACCAATTAGGGTATACGTATTATAAACAAAAAGACTATGAGAATGCCATTTTGCAGTTTAACAAAATCATTGATGGAAAAGATGCTGTTGCGCAGAATGGTTATTATCATTTGGGAGAATGTTACTTCAAAACCGATAAAAAACAACAAGCTTTAAATGCCTTTAAAAGCGCCTCTGAAATGGATTTTGATAAAAAAATTCAAGAAGATGCCAATTTAAATTATGCTAAATTAAGTTATGAAATTGGAAACTCGTATCAAAGCGTGCCTGATGTTTTGTCGGCTTTTATTGATAAATATCCAACTTCACCAGCCAAGAACGAGATTGAGAACTTGTTGATTAATTCCTATATCACTTCAAAAAACTATAAAGCCGCTCTAACTTTACTAGAGAAAAACAATACGCCTGAAAATAAAGTAGCCTATCAAAAAGTGTTATTCTACAGAGGAATTGAATTGTTTACCGACGGAAATTACCAAGAAGCGTTGGGTATGTTTACCAAATCGATAGCCAATGCCAAAAATGAGAAAATAACCACTCGCGCTACTTTTTGGAAAGGAGAAACCGAATATGTTTTGGATAATTTTATTGAGGCAACATCGAGTTTCAAGCAGTTTGAAGGTTCTGCTGAAGCGAAAAACACACCCGAGTTCAAGAATATTAATTACAATATTGCTTATGCCTATTTCAAGCAAAAAGAATACGATCAAGCTGCTAGCTATTTTCAAAAGTATGTTGAAGGTGCTAAGGATGACCGAGTGCGATTGAATGATTCCTACCTTAGATTGGGCGACAGCCGATTTGTGACTTCAAAATATTGGCCTGCTATGGATGCTTACAACAAAGCCATCGATATGAAAGGAATTGATGCGGATTATGCAGCGTTTCAAAAAGCATTGAGCTACGGATTTGTGGGTAAAAACGAAAAGAAGATTGATGACTTTAATTCTTTCCTAACCAAATTCAAAACCTCACAATATCGCGATGATGCTTTGTTCGAGTTGGGAAATACGTATGTAACCGAAAATAAAGGCGATTTAGCAATCAAAACCTATGACCAATTGTTGAGTGAATTTAAGAACGGTTCATTTACCTCTAAAGCAATTTTACGTCAAGGATTGGTCTACTATAATAGTCAAAGAAATGAGCAGGCAATTGGGAAATTCAAAGAAGTGGCCGCCAAATATCCAAGAACACCCGAAGCATCCGAAGCCGTTTCTACTGCTCGATTAGTTTATATGGATATGGGTAAAGTGAATGAATATGCCGCTTGGGTTCGAACATTAGATTTTGTTGAAGTTTCTGATGCCGATTTGGATAACGATACCTATGAAGCGGCAGAAAAGCAATTTTTGCAAAATAATACGAAGCAAGCAATAACTAGTTTGAGTGGGTATGTTTCTCAGTTTCCAAACGGAATACACAACTTGAAAGCCAATTTCTATTTGGCGCAATCACTTTATGCAGATGGAAAAGAAACCAACGCAGTTCCGAATTATGAATTTGTAATTAGTAAATCGAGAAACGAATTTACAGAGCAATCTTTAGCACGATTAGCAGAAATTCATTTGAAAAAAGATGATTATACTAAAGCACTTCCGGTATTACAACGTATAGAAACAGAAGCTGATTTTCCTCAAAATGTAACCTTTGCGCAAGCCAATTTGATGCGCGCTTACTTTGATCAAAAAGACTATGCCAATGCAGTAGTTTATGCTGATAAAGTTTTGGCAAACCCAAAAACAGACAATAAAATAAAAAGTGATGCACAGATTATTGTGGCACGTGCTGCAATAAAAGTGAATGATGAACCAAAAGCTCGAACCGCTTACGCTAAACTACTAACTATTGCAAAAGGAGAATTAGCAGCCGAAGCGCTGTATTATGATGCCTATTTCAAAAACAAAGAGGGCAAGTATGAAGATTCTAATAAAACCGTTCAAAAATTGGCCAAAGACTATTCAGGGTATCAATATTTTGGAGCCAAAGGTTTGATTGTTATGGCTAAAAATTATTATCAATTGAAAGACAATTTCAGTGCAACATCCATTTTAGAAAGCGTGATTAAAAATTTCAAAGAATTCGAAGATGTTATTACTGAAGCTCAAACAGAATTAGACATCATCAAAGGAGAAATTTCTAAAACAAATTCGTCAATAACAAACTAAAATCTCTGTGAATCTCCGAGTTTCTTTGTGAAACTCTGTGTAATTTTAAATAGATATGAAAAAATTAAAATATATAATTGCAATCCTTTGTTTCACCCAACTTTCTCTTGCCCAAAAAAAAGACGAAAACATTGGCACAGAAGTAGTAAATGTTGTGAAGCCATATTCACCTTCAATTTCGGATGCATTTAAAGTCAAAGAAACGCCAACCTTAGATGATGAAAACACATCTAAAAAAGAAAACATCCAGTACACTATTTTTTCATTTCCAGTAGCGTCGACTTTTGCACCTTCCAAAGGGAAAGCAGCCAATGTTGACAAAAGTGCTGAAGAAAAAATATTCAGTAACTATCTGACTTTAGGAGCTGGAAATTTCGGTACCATAAACGCGGAACTTTTTATTACGGAAAACATTAGTAACACCGATTATTTTGGAGGTATGTTACGTCATAATTCTACTCAAGGTGGAATTAGTGATGTAGTTTTAGATGATAAAATGTTTAATACTGCTTTGGATCTGACTTATGGAAGTAGAAAAAGAGGAATGACATGGAATGCCGATTTAGGGTATCAAAATCAAGTTTATAATTGGTACGGACTTCATCCATCATTTTTTGATGATGCTACAATTAACACTATAGACGAGCAACAAACCTACCACACCTTGTATCTTGGCGGCAGATTGGGTTTGGATACTATTTTAAAAGAAAGCTCGGTTAGATTCAGCCGTTTTTGGGATGCTTTTGGATCAGCAGAAAATCGTTTTGTAGCCAAACCATCGTTAGAGTTTGACATTGTTGAGCAAAAAATAAGAACCGATTTTGTCCTCGATTACATTAGTGGTTCTTTCGACCAAACCTATAGTGGCGGGAGCTCTTATAAATATGGATTTACCAATGTTGGATTTCAACCAAGCATCAAAATCAATAAAGGCGACTTGTCGATGACTGTTGGTGCAGCATTTTTTTATAGCGCAGCCCAAGAGGCTGGAGAAAGTAAATTTTTTATCTATCCACAAGTCACAGGATCATATAAAGTTGTCGGAGATTTAATGATTTTTTATGCGGGTTTAGAAGGAACGTTACAACAGAATTCCTATCATGATTTTGTGCAACAAAACTTCTTTGTGTCGCCAACACTTGGAGTGGCACCAACAGATCAAAAATATGATGTATATGCTGGTTTGAAAGGAAAATTAGCGAGTAACATAAGTTATAACATTCGCGGGTCATATAAAAACGAAGAAGGTAAAGCACTTTTTAAAAGTAACGGTTACGACGATAGTAATGCGAATACCGATGGATTTGCTTTTGGAAACTCATTTGATGTAGTCTATGATAATGTGAAAACGGTTAGCTTCTTTGGGGAATTGAAAGCCGATTTTTCTAAAAACATTTCTTTTGGGATTAACGGAACCTTTAGTAGTTTTTCTACTGATGCTGAGAAAGAAGCATGGAATTTGCCCGCGATACAATTGGCTACCACTTTAGATGTATCGATAACCCCAAAATGGTATGCGGGAACTAGTTTGTATTTTGTTGGAGAAAGAAAAGACCAGTTTATTACCAGTTCGTTAGTTACCCCTTTTCCAATAGAGAATATCACCTTAAAAAGTTATTTCGATTTGAATGCGCATGTCGGATATAAATTCAGCGAGCGTATGACTTTTTTCTTAAAGGGAAACAATTTAGCCAATCAAGAGTACCAGCGTTGGTTGAGTTATCCAGTGCAAGGAATACAGGTTTTAGGTGGCGCGAGTTATAAATTTGATTTTTAATTTTAAAACCACTAAGGTCACAAAGTTTTTGCACTAAGCTCACTATTTCTTAGTAAACCTTGTGGCTTCTTAGTGCACTTAGTGGTTAAACTATAACATGAATTTGATTTTTAATTGTAAAACCACTAAGGTCAAAAAGTTTTTGCACTAAGCTCACTATTTCTTAGTGAACCTTGTGGCTTCTTAGTGCGCTTAGTGGTTAAACTACAACATGAATTTGATTTTTAATTTTCTAACCACGAAGCACACGAAGTTTTGCACCAAGCGCACTATTTCTTTGTGAACCTTGTGCCTTCTTAGTGAACTTAGTGGTTAAACTACAATATGACTATAAAACAACAAATCCTTCTTCGTTACAAAGAAATGCTTCAAGACCGAATTGATGTTTTTCAAGACATGATTTCAGGATTGACAGAAGATGCACAAAACGATGCCAAAGGTTCCGCAGGTGATAAGCACGAAACGGCTTTATCGATGATGCATATCGAGCAAGAAAAATTGAATTATAAGCTTAAAGAAGTATTAGAACAAAAAAAAATACTAAATACTATTGATGAAACTATTACTCACAAAGTTATTGCCTTAGGAAGTTTGGTTACTGTAAATGAAATGATGCTTTTTATTTCAACAGCATTACCAAAAATCAATCTTAACGACAAAACCATTTTTGCTGTTTCACCACAATCGCCTTTGGGAAGCAAGCTGATGGGGAAAGAAGTTGGGTTTGAATTTGAACTCCAGGGTAAGAACTATAAGATTGCCTTTGTTGAGTAAGTCTAACCCTAAAATAGTATATTATGAAAACCAATCTAATCCTCGTTTTTATGCTGGTTGTTGGCCAGATAAAAGCACAGAATCCTGAGTTTAAACAGTATGATAACGGATTAATTTATTCCGATGTTGCGATGGGCAAGTTAAAGCACATTGTAGATTCCCTCAATTTGAAGTTTAAGGTTTGTGATGTGAATAAAAAATTTTATTCAAATCGACAGACAATTGCGCATCACATTTCATTAGAAGTAAAGCAAGTAAAGGAAGCTAAAGCAGATATTGATATGAATATCAGTTTTGATGAATTCGTTAAAAAATATCCTAAGGCCAAAGTTGTTGAAAAATTAGTTCTAATCGCCACTACTTATAAAAATTACCGCGATGAAAACGAACTGGAATTTTTCAATATGGAATTATCTGAAAACAGTAACTTCAGTCTTTCATTTGAAAATAAAAACGAATCTGAGGTAATTCATGGCAATTGGATTTATAATTATAATGAAAAAACTAAATATTCTGATGAAGATATTCAAGCTTACTATATTTTAAAACCTTTCGAATCGCTTGAATTGCCTAAGAAATATTCCCGTTTAATTCAATATTCTGATTGTTTAATTGATACAACTGCTACAGTATTTACTAATAAAGCTAAAAATTCTGGTGTTCGTTATTATAGTGATACATTAACAAAAGCCAGAGTATTTATTCAATATGTTGATCAGGTATTGAAGCGACCAGAATTTGAGCCCGAGAAGTTTGATGTTTTGATAGGTATGGATACTATCGATTTTGATAAACCCAATAAAAAATTGAGTAAAAAGAAAAGAGAAGAAAGTAACAGAAAAAGGGTTATTATTGAAAAAGAATTCGAAGTTTTTCAGGATAAAATGAATGCTTGGCAAGAGAAACGACTTAGCCGTATAGACTCACTAAAGAATAATGATTCAAGTTTTATGACCAAACTAATGGAAGCTTATACTGAATCTAAAGAAAATAAGTCTTCTGATGATCAGTTTGAAGAATATGTTGGATTATATATTTCAAAGGATGCCGAGCTCGAGTTGAAAAGAAATAGAAGGGTTGTTGGTGGTTGCAGTATGGACGATAGCCCGCGAATACATGCCTTGAATATTGCTTTGCTTTCTGCTGAAACTACGAAATGGGAAATCTTTTTGCAATCTCATCTTAACATTATGAATGATCGCTTTGACAGGGTTAGTGACGGTGGTTGGGCGCAACAAGGAAGAAGCACTTACATTAGAGAAATAGAAGATTTGAATATCAATGTGCTCGATTTGCTTTTTGGAATTTCTTTAAGGGTAAATAACGCAGCTGAAAATCATTATTACGGAAGCATAAGTCGTTTGGGAAGAGCTTTGTCAGAAAGCAAGAATCAAATTGACTTTGAAAATAAATCTTTGGCAATGATTGAAGATAACGACTTGGATATCTACAATAGATTACTGATTTACTTCTTATTCAGGAATTACAACAATTACCTGCCAAATGAATTTCAGCAAAAACAAAATATAGAAAGACTCAAAATTTCAATTTCCAAATTACCCGATTATGTTGCTTCTAAAATAGTTTTAAATTAAAATAGTAAAGGGCTGTCTTCGGATAGCCTTTTTTACACTTTCTAACTCAAAACTTTGTTTTCCTATTTTTTAAATTTCATAAATTAATATTATTTTATTTTTTAGTTATAAATTATAATTAATTTAGTGATTATATTTTTAATTTATAACTATTATTCCATCTTTGCCCTATTAAATTAATGTCACCCTGAGCGCAGTCGAAGGGAAAATATACTAAAAAAATATGTGCGGAATTGTATGCGCTTTTGATTTAAAACAAAAAGCAGAAACGTTAAGACCAAAAGTTTTGGAAATGGCCAAAATCATTCGTCATCGCGGACCCGATTGGAGTGGAATTTTCAGTAATGATAAAGCCATTATGGCTCACGAACGCTTGGCTATTGTTGACCCAGCTTCTGGTAAACAACCCTTGTTCAGTCAGGACGGGAAACTAGTCTTGGCTGCCAACGGCGAAATCTACAATCATAGATCATTACGCAAACAATTTGAAGGGAAATACCAATTTCAAACCGAAAGCGACTGCGAAGTTATTTTGGCCTTATACAAAGAAAAAGGCGTTCATTTTTTAGATGAAATGAACGGTATTTTTGGATTTGCGATTTATGATGTTGCCAAAGACGAATATTTCATTGCTCGAGATCACATGGGAATTATTCCGCTTTACATTGGTTGGGATCAAAACGGGACTTTTTACGTGGCATCCGAATTAAAAGCGTTGGAAGGCTATTGTACCAAAATACAATTGTTTCCTCCTGGACATTATATGTCAAGCAAAGACGGCGAATTTGTGCAATGGTACAAAAGAGAATGGACCGAATTTGATGCCGTGAAAGAGAATGCCACAAGCATTCAAGAAATAAAAACTGCTTTAGAAGCTGCTGTTCACCGTCAATTGATGAGTGACGTGCCTTATGGTGTGTTGCTTTCAGGTGGATTAGATTCTTCGATTACTTCAGCAATTGCAAAAAAATATGCGCAAAAACGAATTGAATCTGGTGATACTGTAGATGCCTGGTATCCGCAATTACACTCTTTTGCTGTGGGTCTTGAAGGATCGCCCGATTTGGCTGCAGCCCAAAAGGTAGCTAATCATTTGGGAACCATTCACCACGAAATCAAATTCACAATTCAGGAAGGATTAGACGCCGTTCGCGATGTGATTTACAATATAGAAACCTATGATGTCACCACTATTAGAGCGTCGACTCCAATGTATTTGATGGCACGTGTTATCAAATCAATGGGTATCAAAATGGTGTTATCTGGCGAAGGTTCGGATGAGTTATTTGGTGGTTATTTGTATTTCCATAAAGCGCCAAATGCTCGAGAATTTCATGAAGAAACGGTTCGTAAATTAAGCAAATTACACATGTACGATTGCTTGCGTGCTAATAAAAGTTTAGCCGCATGGGGAATTGAAGGACGTGTGCCGTTTTTAGATAAAGAATTTATGGATGTTGCTATGCGAATTAATCCACAAGACAAGATGATTAATGCCGAGCATCCTATGGAAAAATGGGTGCTTCGTAAAGCATTTGAGGACATGCTTCCCGAAAGTGTGGCCTGGAGACAAAAAGAACAGTTTAGTGATGGTGTAGGGTATAGTTGGATTGATACGTTGAAAGAAGTGGTAGCCGAAGCGGTTTCGGATGAACAATTAGCCAATGCTAAATACAAGTTTCCAATACAAACGCCAATATCTAAAGAAGAGTACTATTATCGCTCTATTTTTCACGAGCACTTTCCAAGTGATGCAGCTGCTTTGAGCGTTCCTCAGGAAGCAAGTGTAGCATGTAGTACTAAAATTGCTTTAGAGTGGGATGAAGCGTTTAAAAACATGAACGATCCATCAGGTAGAGCAGTAGCCAATGTGCATGATGATGCTTATGTGAAATAACAATATCAATTTCAAAAATCAATATCAATTTCAAAAATCAAATTCAATTTCAAAAATCAAATTCAATTTCAAAAATCAATGTCAATAGTTAATCAATAAATTTTTTAGCTAAAGTTATTCCTTATCAAATTTTCAGGACTACATGAAATTGTTTGTTTTGAAAATTTGTTTTTTCTATCCTTTTTAATTGTTCTTAGTTGAAATTGTCATTGACATTGATTTTTGACATTGATTTTTGACATTGTAATCGACACTTTTTTGTTAATAACTTAAAGGTTTTAAACTCGATTTGGAATAGGAAATCCTATGTGTTTTGTTATATTTGCGTGTTAGACAAAAAATAGATTTTTTACCCTAAAATAATATGAGCGACGAGATTAAAAAGAACAGTTATTCAGCCGATAGTATTCAGGCATTAGAGGGAATGGAGCATGTAAGGATGCGTCCTTCCATGTACATTGGAGATACCGGAGTTAGAGGTTTGCACCACTTGGTTTATGAAGTAGTTGACAACTCTATCGATGAGGCATTAGCTGGACATTGCGACACTATTGGTGTAATAATTAATGAAGACAATTCAATTACCGTTGAAGATAACGGTAGAGGTATTCCAGTTGATATGCATAAAAAAGAAGGTGTTTCGGCACTTGAGGTTGTAATGACCAAAATTGGTGCTGGAGGTAAATTTGATAAAGATTCGTATAAAGTTTCTGGAGGTTTGCATGGTGTTGGAGTATCTTGTGTAAATGCCTTGTCGGATAATTTAAGAGCTACTGTTTATAGAGACGGAAAAGTTTACGAGCAAGAATACGAAAAAGGAAAGGCAATGTATCCTGTGAAACAAATTGGTGAAACTACCAAACGTGGCACCATGGTTACTTTTCATCCCGACAGAACCATATTTACTCAGACAATTGAATATTCTTATGATACCATTGCGGGTCGTATGCGTGAATTGTCTTTTTTGAATAAAGGAATTACCATTACACTTACGGATAGAAGAGATGTAGATGATAAAGGCGAATTTGCTTCAGAAGTTTTCCATTCAAAAGAAGGATTAAAAGAATTCGTTCGCTTTTTGGATAAAGGTCGTGAATCCATTATTTCGCATGTAATTAGCATGGAGCACGAAAAAGGAGAAGTTCCTGTTGAGGTGGCTTTGGTTTATAACACGAGTTACTCAGAAAATATTTTTTCCTATGTAAACAATATCAATACACACGAAGGTGGAACGCATTTGCAAGGTTTCCGTATGGGATTAACGCGTACGTTGAAAAAGTATGCTGACTCTTCGGGTTTATTGGATAAATTAAAATTTGAAATCACAGGAGACGATTTCCGTGAGGGATTAACCGCTATTATTTCGGTAAAAGTTCAAGAGCCACAGTTTGAAGGGCAAACCAAAACCAAATTAGGAAATAGAGAAGTAGTTTCACCAGTATCCCAAGCGGTAGCTGAAATGTTAGAGAATTATCTGGAAGAAAATCCAAATGATGCTAAGATTATTGTACAAAAAGTAATTCTGGCTGCTCAAGCTCGTCATGCTGCTAAGAAAGCACGTGAAATGGTGCAACGTAAAACCGTCTTAGGTGGTGGTGGTTTACCAGGAAAACTGTCTGACTGTTCGGAACAAGATCCAGCAAAATGCGAGGTTTACTTAGTTGAGGGAGATTCGGCGGGTGGAACCGCAAAACAAGGTCGTGATCGAAATTTTCAAGCGATTTTGCCTTTAAGAGGTAAAATTTTGAATGTGGAAAAAGCGATGCATCACAAAGTTTTTGAAAACGAAGAGATTCGAAATATTTTCACGGCTCTTGGTGTTACGATTGGAACTGAAGAAGATTCTAAAGCGTTAAACTTAGAAAAACTGCGTTATCATAAAGTAATCATTATGTGTGATGCCGATGTTGATGGGAGTCATATTTCTACCTTAATATTAACCTTCTTCTTCCGTTTTATGAAAGAATTAATCGAAGGTGGACACGTTTATATTGCAGCACCACCTTTGTATTTAGTGAAAAAAGGAAACAAAAAAGAATACGCATGGAACGATGATCAACGCGATATCGCTAACGAAAAGATGGGCGGAAGCGCAGCGATTCAACGTTATAAAGGTCTTGGAGAGATGAACGCGGAGCAATTGTGGGAAACTACAATGGATCCAAATTTCAGAACATTGCGTCAAGTTACCATTGATAGTCTTGCCGAAGCGGATAGAGTGTTCTCTATGTTGATGGGCGATGAAGTGCCACCACGTAGAGAATTCATCGAGAAGAATGCGGTGTATGCCAATATTGATGCGTAAACTTAAGTTGTAGCTTTTATATGCAATAGTTAAATAAACCGAGTAGATTATAGCAATCGACGTTTGTAAGATTTATTAATATGTTATAGATGTAGAAGGTGAAAAAGGATAAAGAAAAAGGTCTTGATTTTGAAGTAGATAAATTGACTAACTCAATTGAAAACATTGCAACAGGTGAAGTTTTTGATACTGAAATTGTACTTTTGCATGAAACTGACAGAAATCAAATAGTGAAAGAGGATTGGCAATTTGAGTGGATTAATGAGCTAAAGGATAAATCTAAAGCAGTTTATAAACTTACTACTGTAAATAATGACACAATTATTCAAGGTCTAGTTAGTATAGAAGATAAAAAGGATCACATTTTTATGCATTTGATTGAAAGTTCAAAGTTTAACAAAGGAAAAGGGAAAGTATATTTGGGCGTTCCTGCCAATTTAGTTGCTTATGCTTGTAAAGTTTCAGTCGAAAATGGTTATGATGGTTTTGTTGCATTCGACGCAAAAACATCTTTAATAAAGCATTATCAGGTAACATTGGGCGCCACTTATTTTAGAGGTCAAAGAATGTTTATAGATACTAAAGCGGCAATGAAACTAATAGCAAACTATTTTAAAACATAAAATTATGGCAATAATTAAAGAACCTAAAAACATCGACTTATCTACAAAGTCAGAACCTTGGAATGAAAATGAACTTGCTGATTTTAGAAAGCTAATGGAAGAAATTAGATCAAAAACCAAAAGTAAGAAATTAAGTAATATAGTGACAAAACAAAAAGTCAGAAAGACATAAAAATAAAAGTTATGTTTAATAGTCTTGCTGAAGCCGATAGAGTGTTCTCAATGCTGATGGGCGATGAAGTGCCACCACGTAGAGAATTTATCGAGAAGAATGCTGTCTATGCTAAAATTGACGCGTAAAAAAGTTTTTAGCTTGTGGTTAATAGTTTTTAGTAACCACAAACGACAAACCATAAACCATAAACAAAAAATAGTATAAAAATGAAAGTTACAATAGTAGGAGCAGGAAACGTTGGAGCTTCTTGCGCAGATGTTATCTCTTATAGAGGAATTGCGAGTGAAGTAGTGATATTAGACATTAAAGAAGGTTTTGCCGAAGGTAAAGCCATGGATTTGATGCAATGTGCGACCAATACTGGATTTAATACCCAAATCACTGGAGTGACCAATGATTATTCAAAAACGGCTAATAGCGAAGTTGTCGTAATTACTTCGGGTATTCCAAGAAAACCAGGAATGACTCGTGAGGAATTGATTGGGATTAATGCTGGAATTGTAAAATCGGTGGCAGAAAACTTATTGCAACATTCGCCCAAGGCAACGTTTGTGATTGTGTCTAATCCTATGGATACGATGACGTATTTAGCATTTAAGTCTTTGGGATTGCCAAAGAATAGAATCATCGGAATGGGTGGTGCTTTGGACAGTTCTCGTTTTAGGTATTATTTGTCTAAAGCTTTAGGCAAACCTGCCAATGATGTTTCGGCTATGGTTATTGGTGGTCATGGTGATACTACTATGATTCCTTTGACACGTTTGGCTTCTTATAACGGAATTCCAGTTTCTGAGTTTTTATCTCAAGAACAATTAGATAAAGTGGCTGCCGATACTATGGTTGGTGGAGCTACTTTAACCGGACTTTTAGGAACATCAGCTTGGTATGCTCCAGGTGCATCGGTGGCGTATTTAGTAGATAGTATTTTGAATGACCAAAAGAAAATGATTGCGTGTTCGGTATTTTTAGAAGGCGAATATGGACAAACCGATATTTGTATTGGCGTTCCTTGTATCATAGGTAAAAAAGGTCTTGAAGAAATTGTTACCATTTCATTAAACGATACTGAAAAAGCGGCTTTTGCCAAAAGTGCGGATGCCGTTCGTAATATGAATAATGATTTGAAATCTCATTTGGGATAAGAACTATTTTTATTGATTTTTATAAAAAAGATTGTGCTACTGCGTGTAATCTTTTTTTTTGCTTATACTTTTACTATTGTTGCTGCAAATGTTGCAATTGACAATACTACTGGATATACTTCAACTAGAATATCTTGCTATGTTTGGTAAAAAAAAAATCATACACTGTGAACAAAACAATCATCGTGCATGATCAAGATAAAGATGCACGGTAATCAAAACCAAAACCGTGCATCTTTTTTTTCTCCGCCAATATTGGTAGAAAGTTTCTCCACCAGTATTGGAAAACAATTTGTCCACTAATATTAGAAACAAAAAATGTTTCAATTATTCTGAATATCTAGATTGTCACTATGATGAAGATGTTTTTGAGTATCTTTTCATATTTTTATACTTTAGTGTAAACCTATTTCAGGACCAGACAAAACCAATAAAAAATACTATTTTTAATAGTTTATTTTTTCACCATCTTCACCGTTTGATTGCCCATATCCGAAATACATTGTATAAAATATACCCCAGCCGCAAACCCCGATACGTCAAAACTTGTAAAATCTTGGCTCACGGTTTGGGTGCGTACTGCCTGACCTTGAGTGTTATAGATTGTAACTTGTTTTACACCATCATAGGCAAACGACAGTTGCACTTGGTTTTCAACAGGATTAGTTAACAACTGCATCACTTTTTTCTCAACCTCGTTCACACTCAAAGTGCACACCGTTCCTATTTGGGTGGGTACGCTCTTGTTTACCGTGGTGCCATCACCCAGTTGCCCAGAACTATTTAAACCCCATGCCCACAACGTACCATTGCTGTCTAGGGCTAGGGTATGCTGGCGGCCACACCGCACTTTTGCCCAGTTGGTGGCAGTACCCACTTGCACAAAAACATTGGTGTTGGTAAGCGTGCCGATACCCAGTTGCCCTGTAGTATTAAATCCTGCAGCCCACAACGAGCCATTGTTTCTTAATGCCATGGTATGCACTGAGCTGGGTTCTACACTGCGCCAGTCGGTAGCAGTGCCTATTTGAGTTAGTGTATAAATACCCAGTGTATTGTTACCAATACCGAGATTGCCATTGCCATTTTGACCACAGCCCCAAATGGTGCCGTTAGAATTTTTAAAAAAAGAACTTTGTGAACCAGGTGTGGCTTGCACCCAGCCAGTGCCAGGGAGTAGTTGGCTAGGAACAGAATATCCCCCGTTAGTACCTGTAGCTAGTTTACCTAGATCTCCATGTCCAAAACCCCAAACCGTTTGATTGGGTTTTTCTAAAAGGGTGTGGGCTAACTGGCATTTTATTGCTGACCAATCAGTAGCTGAGCTGATTTGGAGTAATATTCTTGTATCTCCCGGTAAAGTACCTCTTCCTAATTGATCTAAATCATCATTACCACACGACCAAAGGGTACCATCGCTTTTTTGAGCAATCATAAATTGTTCGCCTGCAGAAATTCGTAGCCAAGTTGTGCCTGGCAATACTTGTGCTGGTAGTAAACGCCCTGTGTTTGTGCCATCACCCAGTTGACCATCGCTATTACTACCCCAAGCCCAAAGTGTTCCGTTTTGTTTAATAGCATAGGTAGAGTTAATACCCAGCGCTACCGTAGCCCAATCGGTATCAGTTCCTACTTGGGTTGGCACCAGTTTATCGGTAGTGGTGCCATCGCCTAGTTGTCCAAAATTATTTTGTCCCCAGCACCATAGGGTACCATCTACTTGAATGCCAGCACTATAAAAACCTTGGTTATAGGAAGCAGAAGCTATTTGCAACCAGCACTGAGCGAAAAGAGTACTACAATTGAATAAAATAAGTGTAAATAAGTAATACAAATAGTTAGTTCTGAAGTTTTTCTTATCGAGTTTCATCGTATTTATCGCTTAATTATTTTTAATACTTCTTTAGTATTTCCTTGTGTAACTATCGGCTACACTCATTGATTTTAATTTTGAACGAACATTACAAAAATACCTAAAAAAGACGTAATAAACGATAATTATCTTTTTTGTTAATTATTAAATATCTAACAAAGATATTTATTTCTATATTTGCACGTTTCAAAAAAAGAAGAAACCTTGTAAATACAAAGGATTGTATTCTAAACCCTTGTATTTTAAGAGTTTTTTGCTTTTTAAAACCTATAATAGTAAAACAAAGAATTAATTAATTTTTAGTAATAATGCAGAATAAAGGACTCGTTAAATTTTTCGCAATACTATTTGCCTTGGTAAGTATCTACCAGCTTTCATTCACATTTAAAGCGAACCAGATAAAAGATGATGCTAAAGCTTTCGCAAAAGGAAATCCTCAAAAGGAAGTTAAATATCTTGACTCTATTGGGAAACAAAAAGTCTTCCTTGACTTTTTTACCTACAATGAAGTAAAAGACAAGCAAATTAACAAAGGGCTTGATCTTGAAGGGGGTATCAACGTAATTCTTCAAATATCGGTAAAAGATGTATTGAAACAATTATCTAATTTTTCTAAAAACCCAGCTTTCAATAAGTCTCTAGAAGATGCAACGAGAAATCAGAGAGGAAATCAATCGTATTTGGATGCGTTTTTTGAAGCCTTTGAAGCGAATAAAGGAACTACAAAGTTAGCTTCTCCAGATATTTTTGCGAACCGAAATTTACAAGGTCAAATCGACTTTAATATGACTGATGATCAAGTGAAAAAAGTCTTGATTAAAAAAATTGATGAATCAGTAGAATCGGCATTTGAAGTACTAAGAAGTCGTATTGATAAGTTTGGTGTAACACAACCTAATATTGCTAAACTAGGGCAAACCGGCAGAATCTTAATCGAATTGCCAGGCGCGAAAGATGTAGATCGTATTAAAAAATTAGTATCGAGCAAAGCGGAATTGGAATTTTGGGAAGCCTACAATTCGCAAGAATTCTTGCCTTTTTTAGAAGCTGCTAATAATTCGTTAAAAGCTTCAATCAAACCAGATGTAAAAGTTGAAGCTGAAAAACCTACCGATTCCATCACTAAGTTATTGACGGATAAAGACAAAGAAGAAACGGCTACTAAAAAAGGAAATAATCCTTTGATAGACAAGTTAATGATTCGTAATGCTGGGCCAATTATAGCTGCAGCTGAGCCAAAGGATACAGCTACAATTAATGGTTATTTAAAAAGGCCAGAAATTCGTAACTTATTACCAGCTGACAAACGTTTTGCAAAATTTGTATGGGGTAAACCCGTGGTAAATGTAGACGAAAAAACTAAAAAAGAATCGGAAACAGTTGATTTATATGTATTAAAAGGGAACAGAGATGATATCGCTCCGATGAGCGGCGGCGTTATTGTAGATGCCAGAGATACGTTTGACCAAATGGGTAAACCAGCAGTTTCTATGCAAATGAATGGTCAAGGATCAAGAGTTTGGGAAGAAATGACCGGAAGAGCATTCACTCAAAAAACGTGTATCGCTATTGCGTTAGATGATGTGGTGTATTCGGCTCCAGGTGTTTCTTCGGGACCCATTTCTGGTGGACGTTCTGAAATTACAGGAAGCTTTGATGTAGCTGAAACTAAAGATTTAGCGAACGTTTTAAGAGCGGGTAAATTGCCGGCTAGTGCTGAAATTATTCAATCAGAAGTAGTTGGACCATCATTGGGAGAAATTGCAATTCACGCAGGTTTAATATCTTCTATCGTAGGTTTCTTATTGGTTTGTTTCTGGATGGTTTTCTATTACGGAAGAGCAGGTTGGTATGCTAATGCTGCTTTGATTTTAAATTTACTTTTCTTATTTGGAATAATGGCAAGTTTTGGTTTTGTACTAACATTACCAGGTATTGCCGGAATCGTGTTAACATTAGGAACTGCGGTAGATGCAAACATCATTATTTATGAAAGGGCAAAAGAGGAGTTACGTGATGGTAAAACTTTGGCGGATGCTGTTGTAACTTCATACGGATGGAAAGGTGCGATGCGTTCTATTATTGATGCTAACGTTACTCACGTATTAACGGGAACCATATTATTTGTATTCGGAACAGGATTAATTCAAGGTTTTGCTTTAACCTTATTGATTGGTATTTTCACTTCGTTGTTTACTTCTATATTTATTGCTAGAATTTTCATCGATAAAGACATCGCGCACAACAGAAAATTGACGTTTAGTACCAACTTGACAAAGAACTGGTTTACAGGTTTCCATTTTGATTTCATCGGAATTAAAAAATGGTCTTATTTATTTTCTTCTTTAGTGGTAATCGTGAGTTGTATTTCTTTCTATTTTAATGGATTGGATGAAGGTGTTGATTTTGTGGGAGGAAGAACATTCCAAGTAAAATTTGAAAAACCAGTAGAGTCTACTAAAGTTTCAGAAGAATTATCGGCTGCTTTCGGCACAACCGTTGAAGCCAAAGTATTTGGAAGTGACGATCAATTAAAATTGACTACAAAATACAAAATTAAAGAAGAAGGTGTTGATGTTGATAAAGAAGTAAATGAAAAGTTATACAGTAGCTTAAAAAAATATTATGGAGCGGATGTAACTTATGAAAAGTTTATCAATTCTTATGATGGTAAAAAAGTTGGAGTTTTACAATCCTCTAAAGTTGGAGCAGCAATATCTGCAGATATTAAGACAAACTCTTTCTGGGCTGTAATTGGGGCTATGTTAGTAGTTGGGTTGTATCTTGTGATATCGTTCCGTAAATGGCAATATTCACTTGGAGCTTTAGCTGCGGTTGTGCACGACGTAATTTTTGTATTAGGAGTATATTCTCTTTTATACAAATACATGCCGTTCCACATGGAAATGGATCAGCACTTTATTGCAGCAATTCTGACGGTAATTGGATATTCTATGAATGATACCGTAATTGTATTTGACAGAATTAGAGAGTTCTTAGCAGGTAATAGAAAAGGTAATTTTAAAGATGTGGTTAATGCCTCTATCAATACTACTTTATCTAGAACGTTGAATACCTCGTTAACGATGATTATGGTATTATTAATCATGTTCATCTTTGGTGGAGAATCAATCAGAGGATTTATCTTCGCTATGTTGATTGGTATTATTATCGGAACTTATTCTTCGTTATTCATTGCAACACCAGTTTTAGTGGATACAATGAATAAAAAAGCGATTGAGGATATCGAAAAAAGACATGGGAACTAAGGAATAGAGTTACTATAATAAAAAAGGGTTGTACAAAAATTTGGCAACCCTTTTTTATTTATCTAAAATTAAAAAAAATGTATCTTTGACGCGAAGCTGTTGCTTAATAGGCGAAGCAAAACAAATTATTACAGAATGATTACCATAGCGACGGAAACCAAATTAGAACATTATTTTCAGCAATTTCGAAAGAATATTATTGGGATTGACCAAGAGTTTGAAACACCTTTTGGGAAAAAGAAAATAGTGTATACTGATTGGACAGCAAGTGGAAGATTGTACCGCCCGATTGAAGAAAAACTGATGAATGATTTTGGTCCTTTTGTAGCCAATACGCATACTGAAACTACGATTTCTGGAACCGCTATGACCATGGCGTATCATGAAGCAAAACATATAATTAAGCGGCATGTAAATGCTAATGACAATGATGTTCTTATAAATACAGGAACAGGAATGACAGGCGTCGTGAATAAATTTCAACGTATTTTGGGTTTGAAAATTCCAGAAAACCTTAAAGATTTTGTTTCTATTCCTAAAGAGTTGAAACCCATAGTTTTTATTTCACACATGGAGCATCACTCGAATCAAACTTCTTGGTTAGAAACGATTGCGGATGTTGTGGTTATTCCGGCCAATGAAGAGGGATTATTTTGTTTAGATGAATTAAAAATTTTACTTGAAAAACACAAAGACAGAAGTTTTAAGATTGCATCAATAACCTCCTGCTCTAATGTGACAGGAATTCGAACGCCCTATCATGAAGTGGCAAAGCTGATGCACCAAAATAATGGCGTTTGTTTTGTAGATTTTGCTTGTTCGGGTCCTTATGTTTCGATTGATATGCATCCTGATGATGAACATTATTTAGATGCTATTTTCTTTTCACCTCATAAGTTTCTTGGTGGACCAGGAACTTCGGGTGTTTTGATTTTTAATGAGAATTTATACAATAATAATGTGCCTGATTGTCCAGGTGGCGGAACGGTTTCGTGGACAAATCCATGGGGTGAACACAAATACATCGACAATATAGAAGACCGTGAAGATGGCGGAACTCCCGGCTTTTTACAAGTTATAAAAACCGCGCTGGCCATTCAGTTGAAAGAGCAAATGGGTGTTAAAAACATTTTGGATAGAGAACACGAAATCGTTGAGTATGTTTTTTCGGAATTAGATGCAATCGACAATATCCACATTTTAGCTAACCAACATCAAGATAGGTTAGGAGTGATTTCGTTTTATATTGATGATTTACATTTTAATCTAGGAGTGAAATTATTGAATGATAAATTTGGTATTCAAACGCGTGGAGGTTGCAGTTGTGCCGGAACATATGGACATTATCTTTTGCACGTTGACCAACAGACTTCACATGATTTGATATGTCAAATTACTTCTGGTGATTTAATCAAAAAACCAGGATGGATTAGAATGTCCGTACATCCAACTACTACAAATGAAGAAATAACAATGGTTTGTGATAGTATAAAAGATTTAGCAACAAATCATAAAGATTGGTCAAAGGATTATGATTATAACATAAAAACCAATGAGTTTGTTCATAAAAACGACAACCATTCGGAAAAAGCAATGGTTAAAGATTGGTTCTCAATTTAAAATGCTGAATACTGCTTTCTGAAAACTGAACACTATTTTTTCTTGTGTTTCCAGCGTTTGTGCGTCCATAAATAAAATTCGGGTGCTTCCAGTATTTGTTTTTCTACTCTTCTCAAAAAGTCATCTGAGATTTCATAGTTAGGCACTTCTTTCGGATTATCAGCCATAAGCTCAAAAGTTGCTTCATAATAACCCCGTTTTACTTTTTTAGTTCTCAAAAAAAGAACATTGAGATCAAATCGTTTAGCAATCATTTCTGCCCCGGTATGAACGGGAGTTTCAATTCCCATAAATGGTCCCCAATGAAAAGTTTTGGAGGCTTGAGGAGATTGATCACTTGCAAAACCATAAACCCCTAAATGATTAGTTTTACTATTTTTTTCTATAATTGGAATAGTTTCCCGTGTAGTAATTAAAGTAGCTTTAAACTTGGAACGAATGTCTTTGACTAATTTATCAAAATACCTATTGTTGATTTTTTTATAGATACCATACCCTTCAAAAGTAATATAATAGTTCATTGAAACTGTCCATTCATAGGATGCATAATGCGCGCAAAGTAATGCAATGCTTTTTCCTTTTTTTTCCAAATCTAAATAAACGTCTAAATTGGTAAATACGTAACGCTTTTCCATTTCTTTTCTTGTGATACTCATTGTTTTTATCATTTCTAAAAACATATCACACAAATGATGGTAGAATTTTTTTTCGATAATGAATCGTTCTTTTTCAGATAAATGCGGTAATGCCATAGCAATATTTTGTCGAACCACTTTTTTGCGGTAGCCAATAATATTGTAAACCAAAAAACAAACGCAATCAGAAAATAGATAAAGCAATCGAAATGGAAGTATAGAAATCAACCAAATTATTGGATAGATAAAAATGAAAAGAATAAATTGCATCAATAGATATTTTATGCAAATATAAAGTTTATAGTTATTTTAACGTATTCTATTTAACAATTGCTAACGAAGTATTGTTATTTTTACGGAAATATTTTAATTATGTTCAACATATTTCTATTAGGTATCATTATAGCCAATGTTCTTATAAGTTTTAAAGGTTTTAAAGATCAATTATTTTTTAGAAAATACCAATTTCATGTAGGCAGTATTCGTGCCGGAGAACAATTAAGAATGGTTAGTTCGGGTTTTCTTCATGCAGACGAGTTGCATTTGGCTTTCAATATGATTACGTTATTTTTCTTTGCACCCTATGTTTATGAGTATTTAAACAATTTTTCGTTTCTGTTGGTATATTTTGCAAGTTTGATTTTCGGAAGCCTTCTGACAATGGTTTTTCACGGAAACGAATACAGTTACAGAGCTGTTGGAGCTTCGGGAGCGGTTACAGGAATCGTATATTCAGCTATACTTTTAGAGCCAAGAATAATGATTTACAGATTTATACCAGGTTATCTTTTTGGGATTCTTTATTTGCTTTATTCTATCTATGGAATGAAATCAAGAACAGATAATATTGGGCATACCGCTCACTTCGGAGGGGCCATTGGAGGATATGCGATTACTTTGATAAAAGATCCTGCATTAATTCAAGAGAATACTTTTGAAGTGATCTTATTAGCAATTCCCATTATCATTCTTTTTGTAATGGCAAGAATGGGGAAACTATAGTGGCATAACTTTTGAAAAAGGAAGAATCAAAACAATAAATAATAAAAAATTATGAAAAATGTAATTTTAGTAGTAGCATTATTTTTAGCTATTACAATTAAGGCACAAGACCAAAAACCTCAAGTTCCTCAAATCGCTGTTACTGGCGAAGGAAAGGTAAAAGTAATTCCTGACCAAGCAGTAATAAATGTTGGATTTCAAAACTCGGGTAAAGATTCTAAAGAAGTAAAAACTCTTAATGACGAAGTGGTAGATAAGGTAATTAAGTATTTAAAAAAATCGGGTATACCTGCTACTGATTATAAGACAAATAATGTAACCTTATATAAAAGTTATGATTATGAAAAAAAGAAACAAAATTTTCAAGCCAGTCAAACCTTAAGTATTACTCTAAAAGATTTGTCAAAATACGATGACATAATGATGGGACTTAATGATGCAGGTGTAAATACCATTAATGGAGTTGAATTCAAATCATCTAAAATGGAGGATTACGAAAGAGATGCACGAAAAAAAGCCATGCTACATGCCAAACAAAAAGCACAGGATTATGTTTCTGTTTTGGGACAAAAAGTAGGTAAAGCATTGCTTATCACTGATAATTCTCAAACCTATTTTCCGCAACCCATGTACAAAGGCGGAATGATGGCGATGGCTGCTGATAGCGCCGAAACTAAAGAAACTTTAGCGGTTGGTGAGTTGGAAGTGATTACAAATGTAAGTGTTACTTTTGCATTGGAATAAAAATTGTAACTATAATAAATAAAAAAACTCTATAAGAAATTGAGGAGTTTTTAATTTTATGGGGAGAGCAGGATTGCTTCGCCATCCTGAAAGCTACGCTTTGAAAATATATCAAACAAAAAAACGCTCAAGTGAACTTGGCGTTTTTCCTTATTGATGTATTTATTCGTGGGGAGAGCAGGATTGCTTCGCCATCCTTCAGAGCTACGCTCTGAAAATACATCAAACAAAAAAACGCTCAAGTGAACTTGGCGTTTTTCCTTATTGATGTATTTATTCGTGGGGAGAGCAGGATTCGAACCTGCGAAGTTCTCACAGCAGATTTACAGTCTGCCCTCGTTGGCCGCTTGAGTATCTCCCCATTGCTTTAACACAGTTGCAAATATAAAAACACTTTTTAGCTTGGCAAATAAATAAATAAGTATTTCACACTCCTTTTTTTAATCAATTGGTTTTTAGTGAAATAAAAAAATCTCCCGAAAGAGACTTTATTTATTATTGTTCACGCTACTTATTTTATTCCCAAAAGTTCTTTGATTTTACTTTTCAAGCGATCGCCGTACAAATCAATAGCAACAATTTTTCCGCTAGCATCCAACAAATAGGTTGTCGGAATTTGGGTGACATTGTATTGCAAAGCAATGGGGTCTTTCATTTCTTTTAAATTAGAAACCTGCGTCCAAGTTAACTTATCTTTCGCTATGGCTTCTTTCCATTTGGCAGCATCTTCATCTAATGAAACGCTAATGATGTTTAATCCTTTGTTATGCAACTCGTTATAAATCGCTACAACATTAGGATTTTCTTCTCTGCAAGGCGCGCACCACGATGCCCAAAAATCGATTAAAGTAACTTTTCCAAGACTTTGTTGTAAAGAAACCAATTTTCCATCTGGAGTTGGTGCTTTAAAATCTGGAGCTACTTGACCAACAGTTATTATTTTACTGCTGGCTTTTTTTTTGAAGCGTCGATACTTTCTTTAACCGCTTTTCCAGGTTTTGTTTTTTTCAAAGACGGATCAAATGAATTATATATACCTTCGATATCTTTTGAATATTTTGGGTTGTTAAGCATCATTTGTGTAATCAAAACACTGATGTATGATTTTGGATGAGATTTTGGATACCCAAAAGTATAATCAGAGATTGGTTTTTGAATTTCATCATATTCCTTTCTGATTCTATTCATAGTTGCCGTATCATTCTTTTGTTGTGCCTCATTCATTACCGCCATGTTTTTCATTTGAAAAGCCATAGCAGGCTTTTGAATTTTCTTTTGAAGTTTATTTGACTCTTCATTGAATTTGCTGAATTCTTCATTACTGTACGTACCCGCTAATTTTGATTTGAAAAGACTGTCTTTGTCAACGGTGATTCGAATTTCTCCACCTTCAAGGATGAAAGGAACTTTGCCACTTACTTTTTCAATTTGTAAGAAGTGAATTTCTGGTTCCGTAGTTTTTCCTTTAATTTCAAATTTTCCATCAACAATTTTTACTGTATCAATTGCCTGTGAACCCATACCCATTGGACTTTGTTTTTCTAGATAAACCAATCCAGTTTTCATTCCCTTTACAGTTCCAGTAATTTCATATTCACCTTCTGCTAAGTTTTTACAGGAATAAAGTGCTACAGCAACGGCTACTAAAAGAATTATTTTTTTCATTTTTTTGTTTTAAATTTTTAATGAATGCAAATGTATTTAATTTGGGTATTTTATACGTACTAATTTTACTTTTTTTACAATTTATTTTTTACTTGATGGACATTGAAATTGAGTGCAACTCGCGTTTGTTTGTTTAATGCCACTCATTCCTTTTTCAACATTTATGATATTGTGAATTCCTCTCGATTTTAAAATCGATGCCATGATAACCGAACGATAACCACCTAAACAATGCAAAAAGAAATCGTTGTCTTTTGGGACACTTTGAAAGTTTTCATTTAGAGTATCTAACGGAATGTTTATGGCATTAGTAACATGTTCGGCATCATATTCCCCTGGTTTTCGTGCATCAATAATTATACTCTTTGCGTCTAATTGATTTGCAAAATCTTCGGGTGTAATAGAATGGATACTGTCGGTTTCAAATCCTGCTGCTTTCCATGCGTCAATTCCACCTTTAAGATATCCTAAAACATGATCAAATCCAACGCGTGACAATCTTGTAATGGTTTCTTCTTCTTTTCCTTCGGGAGTAACCAAAAGTAATTTTTGATTTACATCTCTTAATAATGAGCCAACCCAAGGAGCAAAATTTCCTTGTATTCCGATAAATATCGAATTTGGAATGTGGGCTTTTACAAAATCATTTTCATGTCGAACATCCAAAACAATAGCATCACCTTGATTCGCTACCGCTTCAAACTCTCTTGGAAAAAGACCAATGTAACTCTTGTTGATTATACTGTCTAAACTATCGTATCCTTTGATGTTCAATAGTACATTTTGAGGAAAATAGGCGGGCGGAAGTCCCAAACCATCTAATAATTCTTTGGTAAACTCTTCTTTGGTCATGTCAGCTCGTAAGGCATAATTAGTTCTTTTTTGATTGCCCAACGTATCGGTAGTTTCTTTACTCATATTTTTACCGCAGGCACTGCCGGCACCATGACTTGGAAAAACGATTAAATCGTCAGCTAATGGCATGATTTTATTACGCAAGGAATCAAATAAGTACCCGGCTAATTTTTCTTGAGTTAAATCTTCAACTAAGGCTTGAGCCAAATCGGGTCTGCCAACATCTCCAATAAACAGCGTATCACCTGTGATGATTCCGTAATGTTTTCCGTTTTCATCAATCAGAAGATAGCAGGTACTTTCTAGTGTATGACCTGGAGTGTGTATTGCTTTTATGGTATAATTTCCAACTTTAAATTCTTGATTGTCGGTTGCAATTATAGCCTTAAATTCGGGATTTGCAGTTGGTCCAAAGACAATTTCACCACCACTTTTCTTTGCTAAATCGATATGTCCCGAAACAAAATCGGCATGAAAATGTGTTTCAAAAATATAGTTTATTTTGGCATTATCTTTTTGAGCTCTATCTAGATAGGGTTGTACTTCACGTAGTGGGTCAAAAATGGCAGCTTCTCCGTTATTTTCAAGATAATAAGCAGCTTGGGCAATACATCCAGTATATATTTGTTCTATTTTCATGATAAAAAAAGTTTTAATTTATAACCAATCAACCAAAATGTTTGAGGTTGCAAAATTAGAGATTAGTAAACAAAATGAGTGAAGAATTTAGAATAGTTTATGAAAAAATCTCTTTATAAAAAATGAATAGTGACATTAATAAAACAAAAATACCAAATATTTTTTTCAAAAGTTTTTCGTTGATAAAGTGTTGAATGTAGAGACCAATAAAAATTCCAATTACAGAAATAGTCGTGAAAGTGCACAGAAACCACCAATCAATTACCGTATTTTGAACATCGCCAAGAAATCCTATTAAGGAGTTGATCGTGATAATTAATAATGATGTTCCTATGGCTTTTTTCATTGGTAAATTTGCAAATTTCAATAAGGCAGGAATAATTAAAAATCCACCACCAGCGCCAATCAATCCAATTAAAACCCCAACAAATAAAAGTTGAATACTAACAAAAACTAAGGGTTTTGTTTTAACAACAATTGCTTCCGTTTCTTTTTTTGTTTTTAACATCGAATAAGCTGCCATAAACATCACAACTGCAAAAAGAATCATTAAAAAAGTCGTTTTAGACAATTGGAACGAGCCAAAATAAAAAACAGTTTCCGGTATTTTTGGAACAATAAATTTACGAGTTACGTAGACTCCAATAACAGAAGGAATAGCAAATAATAGTGCTGTTTTTGGAACTACAAGTCCTTTTCTAAAATTCTGTATGGTTCCGAATCCGGAAGTTGTTCCAACAATAAATAAAGAATAGGCTGTTGCAATGATTGGATTATAATTAAGAATATAAACCAAAATAGGAACCGTAAGAATAGAACCACCGCCGCCGGTAATTCCCAATACTATTCCGATTAATAACGCTCCGAGATATCCTAAAAATTCTAACACTACTATTTATTAAATTGTAAAAATAATCTAATTGTGTGATAAAATAGGCGTTTAATTTATTCGTTCGTATTAATATTAAGTTTTTTCCTTACTAATTGTTTCAAGTACTACATAAATAGTTAATTCCTCTTGCTAATTATCATTTTCCTATTTCTTCTGAATATATTTGCAGTCCACAATTTAATGAATAATGCTAAAAAAAATACTATGGCTTATAGTACTGATTTCTTTTTCAGTACAAGCCCAAGTTGTTATTAATGAATTTGATTCTGATACACCCGGTTCAGATGACAAAGAATTCATAGAGTTAAAATCGGTTACCCCTAATTTCCCTCTAGATGGATATGTTCTTGTATTTTTTAATGGATCAGGAAGTCAAGCTAATTTAAGTTACTATGTTATTGATTTAGATGGATTAACAACGGATACAAATGGAAATGTAGTAATAGGTAATCAATTGGTTTCACCTGTTCCTAATAAAATAATTACCGATAGTATTTTTCAGAATGGTCCTGACGGCGTTGGCTTGTATCTCGGATCAGCTTCTGATTTTCCTAATTTGTCAATGGCAACTACCATAAATTTAATTGATGCTTTGGTATATGATACTAACGATGCTGATGCTACTACTTTAATGACTTCTTTAGGAGTAACTACTCAGATAGATGAAAATGCAAATGGTGCTCAAACTATACAATCTATTCAGCGTAATTATGATGGAACCTATGAAACAAAATTGCCTACTATTTCTGCCAATAATGATGGGAGCGGATTTATTTTTAATGGAATTACTATATCCATTTCAGCTACTCAAATTTCAGAAAGCCAGAATTTAAGTATAACATTTACTACGCAAACTCCAGTTATATCAAATTTGAATTTTACATTTACTTTGAATTCAGGTTCTATAAATAATTCAGACTTTTCGGGTTCAACTTCTGTTTTGATTCCAGTAGGAAGTTCAACTTTTACTACAGTTGTTACTTTTACAGATGACTCTTTAAACGAAGGTGATGAAATAGCTATTGTTAAATTTGGGTCATTACCTTCTAATTACAACAGAATTAATGATGCTGTCGAATGTAGAATTGTAGATAATGATTTTACTGTTGCCTCATTTGGAACACCGTTAAACCCAACTTATAGCACCGTGCAAAGTACGGCTCCAATCGGATATTATGACAGTATCGAGGGATTGTCTGGAACTGTATTAAAACAAGCGCTTCAAAATATAATTGCAAATCCAGCTGTAGTTCGTGCACACAATTATGGAGATATCATCGATATTTTAAAAATAGCAGACCAAAATCCTTTAAATAGTAATCAGGTATGGTTGATGTATGTTGAGCAACCAAGAGCAAAATTAGATTATCAAACAGGAAGCATAAGCACCGGAAAATGGAATAGAGAACATATTTATCCGCAATCGCGTGGTGGTTTTGCCGATGGCACTGAAGACACGCCTGATGGATTAAATATTTGGTTACCTACTAACGCTGATGATATTCTTGCAGGTCACGCCGATGCCCATCATGTTAGAGCTGAAGATGGACCTCAAAACACTACAAGAAGTAATCGTGATTATGGTCTTGACTATAACGGACCCGTTGGAAATTTGGGTTCTTGGAAAGGAGATGTTGCCAGAGCATTGTTTTATATGGCTGTACGCTACAATGCCTTGAGTGTTGTAAATGGAAATCCATCCGATACTACCGTTGGACAAATGGGTGATTTAGCTTCTTTATTGCAATGGAATACTCAAGATCGTGCTGATGATTTTGAAATGAATAGAAACAATTATATCTATACTTGGCAGGTGAACCGAAATCCATTTATAGATTATCCGCTTTTAGCAAATTATGTTTTTGGAGCCAATTTTGGTCAACCTTGGTTTGCCTCTTTATCAAATACTGATTATGAAGTTTCTAATGTTGTTTTGTATCCTAATCCAACCCAAGGAACTATTACTATTTTTGGTTCTACTACTGATGCAACAATCGAAGTGTTTTCTACTCTGGGACAAAAAGTTTTTGAGCAAAATTTTACGGGAGAAACCAATATTAATCTAAATCTTGCCTCTGGAATTTATATGGCGAAAATAACTTCGAATGGTAAATCTGAAGTCAAAAAGCTAATAATACATTAATTATTCAAACGGTGAGAGACAGTTTAAAAAATCTTCCTGTATATACCAAAGCTGAAGAGATTTTTCAACTTACCGATGCACTTATAAAAACATTCCCTGCAGTTGATGAGTTTCTACAAGAAACTACGATAAAATTCCTGTTGGAAGACGCCATGATTATTCTAGCTAAAATTTCAAATGCAGAAGCTGTAGAATTGTACGATTTAAAAATGGAAAATGCGGCAATTATTCGTAAAGCTGCAAGAGAATTATATGTTAACGTTGGAAGTTTGCGGTTTGAAGAAAAAGTAGAGAACAAAGAATACATTGAGTTACTTCGCAATGAAATTGATGAGTTTCGATTACTATTTATTGATTGGGTAGCCGGATTCGATGCATGGAACTACATAATTGATTCATTGGGGTTTATTCAATCCGCCTGGAGTCTCTGCACATGATAAAGATCCCGAAGATGATATTCCAATCAATCTAAAAGATTTTTTTGAAGATCTGGATTTGGATGATCAGGATCAAGACGTGTAAGCATTATTCTTTTCGACACATTTATTTGCTGGTACAAAGCATAACTTAAATGGATTAATTTTTTAGCTATGTAGGTTGAACAACAAATAAGCAACATAAACTTTAAAATTGGTGTCAAAAAATAGAAAGTATTTTGTTTTAGTAGAGAGTAGTTCAATAAATTATATTTATTGTATCAAAACATTGCAGTAATACTTTTATTGCAATGTCGCAACGTAATGCAATTTAGATTTAGTTAATTGGTCTTCAAAATACTTACAATATACATTAGACAAACATATTGCAGATTTTTTACGTGTCACACTTCTCTCCATAAAAAGAATAAAGAACACTAAACAAAAAAACATCAAATGATATTTTTTTGGGAATAGTTATCTGTTAGATTTGTACGTGTGTTACTGGATCTTCAAATTTATTGCAGCTTATCATAAGACGCATTAATGATTCTTTTTATTACCGAGGTATTTTATTAATGATAATCTAAAGATACAATATTGTATTACTTAGTTAGCAAATATCACGTAATGAAAGACTTTTAAGAACCGTATAGATGCGTAATAATCAATTAGATTATCTTACAAGTAAAGTAAAAAGAGTGTCAAAGAGAAGGTTTATTTGTCGAAATGATTTCGAATTCATTGTTGTATTGGGCTTAGGTGGCTGTAAAGCAACTTTTTTATAAAACTGATAAACAAAGTTCACCTAAATAATTAAGGAATGGTCTATTAACAGACGAACAAAAGAAAAGAAATGTCAAAAAATCAATTTTGGAACCCAATAGTAATAATTGAAAATTTTGTATCAGTTTGATTATTTTTTTTTAGATTTGTTATAATAGCGGAAAAAACATTTTAACACCTTAAGTACTATAATCTATTTGTTATTCTCCAAAACTAAACGGACTAATCACATGAAAAAACTATTTTTTGCAACAATTATCGTATTTAATGTCCTCATAACACAAAGTCAAAACCAAAGTGATTTGATGGGGTCAAAAAACCAAATAGGTTTAAAAGTAACCGATGTAGCTAACGGGACACTTCAATTAAATTACGAACGCTTGCTGGGAAAGCATATTTCTGTAAACTTAGGAATTGGTTTTAAAGGGCAAGAAGGTTTAGTTCGTTTATCCGGATTGGATACGGAACAATTAAAGACCAATGACATTACCTATTCGGGCTTTAAAATAATTCCAGAAGTGCGCTATTATATCAATAAAACGCAAACAAATAAACTGGATGGATTTTATTTTGGTGCTTATTTAAAATATACTAAGTTTCAATCCGATCTTAATGGTACATATATTAATGATGCTCAAGAGACTTTTACTCTAGAGTTTGACTCTGATTTTCAAGTGATATCTACTGGATTCATGGTTGGTTATAAATTGCCTTTATCCAAAAAATTCTTTTTAGATTTTTTAATTGCAGGTCCAGGAGCAGGTTTTTATAAATTTTCTTTTGTAAATAAGGAGGATTTGCCAGAAGAATTCTATGAGGATTTTAATGCGGCGTTAGATAATTATAGCATATTCGATTTGTTAAGTGGAGATTTTAGATTCAACTCCACAAATAAAAGTTCAGATTTTATTATGCCATCATTTAGGTGGGGCATCACATTGGCGTATTCATTTTAATCGAATCGAGTTTATTCAGCCATAAATGATATTCATTCTAAAAAGTTGACAGTCATTTAGCTTTAGAAATTTAGTCAAAAAACAGCAAAATAGTAATTGGTTACGTTTTTTTAAAATTATAGATTTTATACATGAAAAAGATAATTGTTTTAATAGTAGTGTATTGTATCTCCGCAGTAACCTATTCCCAAAACGACTCTGTTAAAGTTGAAAAAACCATTTCGGCATGGAAATTTGAAGTTACACCATACGCGTGGTTAGCTGGTTCAAGAGGTACAATTTCGTTTTTAGACGAAAGTGCCAATGTAGATGCCAAGTTTAAAGATGTATTAAGCAACTTAAAATTTGGAATGTTTATGCACGGAGAAGCTAAAAAAGGAAAATGGATTGTTTTTGGGGATCTAGTTTATATCGCAGCAGAGAAAACGGGAAAAATAGAATCAACCAATACCAATACTACGATTGAATTAAAGCAAACTCTTGCAGAAATTGGAAGCGGTTATAACCTTTTTGCCACTTTGGACAATTGGTTACTTATTGATGCCCTAGCAGGTCTTCGTTACTTTGAAATTGATAATTTTGTAAACGATGGGCAGCAACTCAATCTGGATAAAACTATTAATGTTACAGACCCTTTTGTTGGTATACGTTTTAGAACCGTTTCTGATCAATGGATTAATGGCGCTCGAATAGATGTAGGAGGCTTTGGTATTGGCTCTAAAATTAGTTGGAAAGCAAATCTTCTTGTTGGTTACCAATTTTCCGAATTATTATCTGTTTCCGCCGGCTATCAAGCCTATGGTATAGATTATGAAAAAGATAGTTTTGGGTTAAATCTTATTAGTTCAGGATTTGCCACGGGTTTAAATTTTAATTTTTAAATCCTTGTTAAACCATTTTTAATAACAATAAACATTTAAAATAGTAAATGTAAACACATGAAAACGATTATTACATTTTAAACTATTTTTTTTTAGTTTTGCTTCAAGTGTATAACCGCATAGAAATAGAATATTTTAAAGGTCAGTTTAATAAAGAAAAAATGGATGTAGTAGTGGAGTTTATGATTTTTTTTTCCAAAAGAAAGCGAAGCTTTTCGGCGTATTTATTAAACGCATGAGATCGAAAGGTAAGTAGACTTATGTTAAAAAAGAACTATAATAAATTATATAGAAAAGTAAAAGCGCTTCAATTTACAATGCTTTTTTTTCAATTTGAACAAGCACTTTAAACCGAAATTTAAAACCTGATTATGAAATTTTCCTATCAAATAACTTTAATCCATCTATAAATAATTAAAAAAATGAAAAAGTCTATCAGCTTAATAGCAATTGTATCAGTCATTATTTTGTTAAATGCTTGCTCAAGTGTAACAGTCTTAAATTCTTGGAAAGCAGATAACGCGAGTACTGTAAAAGAAAAAAATCTTCTTGTAATTGCAAGAACCGATAACAACACTGCACGAATCGCTTTTGAAAATGAAATTGTTAATCAGTTAACCGCTAAAGGAATAAAAGCAACCGCTAGTTTTACAAAATATCCAAAATTAAATCCAGATAAAAAAATTACTGACGAGAAAGCAGATATGATAAAATCAATGTTAAAGGATGCCGGATTTAACGGTGTTGTTTTAACAGTAATAAAAGAAACTCAAGAGCTTTCGAAAACAGTTACCGAAGGTGGTGGCTATGCTGGAGGTACTTATTACGGATATTATCCTAGATATTATGGTGGTTTTTATGGTTATTATTACAATCCTATGTCTTATTCTACTTTGGGTAATTACGTTGAGCAAACTTCTACAACGTACACATCAAAAAATTACATTTTAGAAACTGTAGTTTATAATCTTGATGAACCCGAAGAAAAACAGTTAGTAGCTGTGGTTACTTCAAAAATAGAAGAACCAGAAAATGCTGCGAAAGCAGCCAAACAATATGTCAGAGCAATTTCAAAAAGTTTTGACAATTAAATAACAAATAGTATGAAAAAGGGTCTTTTAAAAATATTCCTTTTGAGTGTCATTTGCTTTTCTCAACTTGTTACAGTGCAAGATTTGACCAAAGAAAAGCCACAAGAAAGCACTGAAGCATTGACCAAAATTGGCAAACCCTATTTCCAACTTAATGAATGTCACTTTTCAAAATAATACCGATTTTAGTATAGGACCAAATAGTGCAAAAGCAGATCTGGGAATAAGAGTTCGTAGCGTTTTTCTTTTCCCCAAATAAATAGTTTTTTGAAAAACTAAAATTAAATATGAAAAAAACAAAACTAATTATTATTTATGCCTTTGCATTATGTATTGCCATTGCTTGTAAAAATAACGAAAAAGACACCAAACAGTCATTAAAAAGTAAAGATGTTCCCTGTTGTAGTTCAGTTAGCAGAGTCTCAGCAATTGTTTCAAATAAATCTCTTGCCACAAACATTGAATTAGCAAAAGATTATGAAGGTATGATAAGAATTTCCGGTGGTATTTTTGACATGGGAGGAGACTTGCCTTCTGGTTTTGAAGGGATGCCTAAAACAGCATTGCCGCAAGGAGATGAACTACCAAAACACAAAGTTAAAATAAGTGATTTTTGGATGGACGAACACGAAGTGACCAACGCCCAGTTTAAAAAGTTTGTCGATGCTACTGGTTATATTACAGTTGCAGAACAGCCCATAAATTGGGAAGAGCTAAAAAAGCAAGTGCCAGACGGAACACCAAAACCTGCTGCGGAAGATCTTTTGCCAGGGTCATTAGTATTTCATTATGCAGATAAAAATGCAACAAAAGATAACATAGAAAATTGGTGGTCCTTTGTAAAAGGAGCTAACTGGCGGCATCCAAAAGGGCCAGGAAGTTCTATTAAGGGCTTAGACAATTATCCTGTTGTACATGTAAGTTGGTTTGATGCCGTTGCTTATGCAAAATGGGCTGGAAAACGTTTGCCAACCGAAGCTGAATATGAATATGCTATGCGTGGTAAATCGGCTAACAAAATGTATCCATGGGGTAATAAAAAAATAAATACAGGTGTTTTTTATGCCAATTTTCTACAAGGTGATTTTCCCTATCGCAATACAAAAGAGGACGGGTTTGAATATTTAGCACCAATAAAATCGTTTCCTCCTAATGGTTATGGACTATATGATATTGCAGGAAATGTATGGGAGTGGACTAACGATTGGTACAGCGCAAAATATTATTATGAATTAGATCAAACTGGAAAAATCACCATAAATCCAAAAGGTCCAAGTGAAGGTTTTGAAGTATATAATAATTTCGTAAAAAATAAATCTATAAGAGGAGGTTCTTTTTTATGCCATGACAATTGGTGCTCCGGATATAGGAATGCCAGAAGAATGCGAAATACACCCGACACATCCATGGAGCATCTTGGTTTTAGATGTGTAAGAGATGCAATTAAGTAATATTTTTTTATTAAAAATCAAGTCTCATGAAAAAAATTATTGGTGCAATTTTAATTGTTTTTTTTCTCTCAAATGCCATTTATGCTCAAGAAACAGAAGCAGAAGCGGAGGGTAAGAAGCATAAGATAGCCTTTGTTTTCGGATACACTCATATTCCATCCGCTTTTGAAGAAGGGCAATCAAAAAAAGATATTTATGTTCCGACCATTGGCCTTGATTATATGTATCAATTAAACGAAAAATGGAGCTTTGGTTTTGCCTTAGATTTAGAATTAGGAAATTATTTGGTTAGGTATAATCGTCAAGATTTAGATAGAGAAAATGCACTTGTAACGGCTGCTTTGGTTGGGTATGAAATTGCACCTCGATGGGGAGTTCTTTTAGGACCAGGTATAGAATTTGAAAAAAATAAGAATTTGTTCATTATTCGTTCTGGTGTAGAATACGAATTTGATCTCGGACAAAATTGGGGTCTTTTTCCTTCAATAAATTATGATTTTAAGCAAGAATACAACACTTGGTCTATTAATATCGGTTTATGCAAACGAATATAACAATAACATTTAAAATTTGATATTTGTAGTTTTTTTTTATATCTATGTTGTCAATTTAAATGAAGTTATAGTCAATTACCTTTTTGAGCGGTTGTAGCTCTCAAAATTGCAATGAATTACAATTTTTAAAGTAGTATGCAATTGCTTTTCTCATAACGCTTAATTTATAAACATTAAAAAAATAATTGATGAGGCTCTCGGAAGTACATATCAAAGAATTAGTAACATTATATTTTCCTAATTTTGAACCTAAAGGAATTGATGTTTTTTTAGCTATAAGCACTTATGGTAAAGCAAAAAACAAAGAAATTATTTTTAAAAGTGGAAGGTCTGATAAAACTTTGTTATTAATTTTAATAGGATCTGCTAGAGCCTATCAAATTAGCAAAGAAGGAAAGGAAATAACAAACCACATCAGATCCGAAGGGCATATTTTTGGTGAAGCTTTAGTCTTTAGTGACCAATTACAAATGTTAGATATTGAAGCGATTGGCGAGGTTCATTATCTTAAGTTCGACGTTGGTGAATTGGAACAACTTTGTTATAAAAATGATGAACTTATGAAGTTCTACCTTGGTTTTCTGAAAGATACCATTTTAGTATTTTCGCATCGCATCAATTCGTTTGTTGCAATGACCCCAAAGGAACGCTATTTAGATTTGATTAAATGGAATCCCAAATACTTAGAATCTACATTCGACAAACACATTGCAGGTTTTTTAGGAGTTACTCCGCTTACAATACATAGAATAAAGAAATCTAAGTAAAGACCTATCAAATGATATTTTTTTTTATTTAAGTATGTGCGTAATTTGTAATAAGTTCTTGATTAATGAAATTCATTTAAAATTACTCAAAAAAGAATTAATGTTGTAGACTATTGGATAATTTTTTAGAATTTAAATTTAAAGATACTTTACTATAATCTCTTCACTAGCTTTTATCAATTAATCCATTATAAATAATTAAACTATGAAAAAAACAGTTTTCACATTACTTTTAGTTGCATGTTTTGTGTCCTCTCATGCACAAAAAACAAAAAAACCAAACATTTTAGTGATTTGGGGTGACGATATTGGTACTTGGAATATCAGCCATAACAACCGTGGTATGATGGGGTATAAAACACCAAATATTGATAGGATTGCTGATGAAGGAGTAGGTTTCACTGATTATTATGCACAACAATCGTGTACCGCGGGTCGCGCTGCTTTTATTGGTGGCTCCGTTCCTGTGCGTTCAGGGATGACCAAAGTTGGAATGCCAGGTGCTTCGGAAGGTTGGCAACAATCAGATGTTACTATGGCAACGGTGCTAAAAGGACAAGGGTATATGACTGGACAATTTGGTAAAAATCATCAAGGAGATCGTGATGTCCATCTTCCGACAATGCACGGTTTTGACGAGTTTTTTGGAAATTTATACCATTTAAACGCGGAAGAAGAACCTGAAAATTTTGACTATCCTACAAACTTGAAATTAAAAGATGGTAAAACTTTCGCTGAAAAGTATGGGCCACGAGGTGTAATTCACAGTTATGCTGACGGTAAAGGTGGGCAACGTATTGAAGATACAGGACTATTGACAAAAAAACGAATGGAAACTATTGATGACGAAAGTATTGCCGCAACTAAAGCGTTTATTAAAAAGCAAGTAGCAGATGGAAAACCATTTTTTACTTGGTGGAACGGTACACGGATGCATTTTAGAACCCATGTCAAAGCAGATAGACGTCATCCTGGTAATGATGAATATACTGATGGTATGATTGAGCACGATATGCATGTAGGTCAGTTATTGGACCTTTTAGACGAGTTAGGCATTGCTGATAATACAGTTGTAATGTATTCTACAGATAACGGACCTCATTATAATACTTGGCCAGATGCTGGTACGACTCCATTTCACGGTGAAAAAAATTCGAACTGGGAAGGGGCTTACCGAGTACCTGCTTTTATAAAATGGCCAGGTCATTTTCCAAAAAATGTAACGTTAAATGGGATTGTTTCTCATGAAGATTGGTTGCCAACGTTTGCGGCTATTGCTGGCGACACTACGGTAAAAGAACGGTTACTTAAAGGAACAACAATCAATGGAAGAACTTATAAAAATCATATAGATGGTTATAATCAATTAGATTACCTTACGGGTAAAGCAAAAGAATCTCCAAGAGAAGGATTTATTTATGTCAATGATGCTGGGTCAATTGCCGCATTGCGTTATGGTGATTGGAAAGCTACTTTTTTAGAAAATAGAGCAAAACAATTGCAAATATGGTTGGAACCTTTTGTTGAATTGAGAGCACCGCTATTAACAAATCTTCGTCGTGATCCTTTTGAGAAAGCATATGAAGGTTCTAATACCTATTATGATTGGTATATAGACAGAGCTTATATTTTAATTGCTATTCAAGGTTATGCATTTAATTTCCTTTCCACTTTTAAAGATTATCCACCGAGTCAAACCGCTGGTGATTGGAGTTTGAGTAAAGTAGAAAAGCAAATTGAACAAATGACATCTAAAAACCATTAAATTGTAAAATTAAATAACTATTAAATAGTAGCTATTTATTAAATATTTGAAGAATGGCAGCCAAAGGTTGCCATTCTTTTTTTAAAACAAAAATTATGAAAAAATCAGTATTTATTTTATTCGTTTTATTTTCATTGGTTGCTTGTAAAGACAATAGTGATACTAAAAAAGCAGTTGCAGCAGCTACTCAAAGCGACGTTGACCCGTTACCATCTTGGAATGATGTAGAAAGTAAAAAAAATATCACGGCCTACGTGCAAGACGTAACCAATTCCGAAAGTGCTAATTTCATCCCAGTAGGAGATCGTATTGCTACTTTTGACAATGATGGGAACTTATGGTCGGAACAGCCAGCTTATTTTCAATTATTTTTCGCAATAGACAGAGTTAAAGCGATGGCATCAAAGCATCCAGAATGGAAAAGCAAGCAGCCATTTAAGGCGGTTTTGGAAAATGACATGAATGAATTGGGAAAACAGGGCGAACTTGGTTTGCTTCAATTAGTAATGGCAACACATTCAGGCAACACAACTGAAGAATTTGAAGCAGATGTTCAATCTTGGGTAAAAACAGCATTGCATCCTACAAAAAAAGTAAGGTACGATCAATTGGTGTACCAACCTATGCTTGAATTACTCCAGTATTTGCGAGCAAACGAATTTAAAACCTATGTCGTTTCGGGTGGCGGAGTCGATTTTATGCGTGCTTTTATTCCCGAAATTTATGGCATTCCAAAAGAACAAATTATAGGAAGTCGCATCAAAACCGAATTCGATTATAACAATGGAAATCCGGTGATAAAAAGATTGCCATCCATTGATTTTATTGATGATAAAGAAGGAAAGCCATTGAATATTGAAAAAATTATTGGTAAAAAACCAGTGTTCGCTTCGGGTAATTCTGATGGCGATTTGCAAATGTTACAATGGACCGATTCAAACAATTACATTTCTTTTCAATTGTATTTACATCATACCGATTCCATCAGGGAATGGGCTTATGACAGAAATTCTCATATCGGCAAATTGGACAAGGGCTTAGATGAAGCAACCAAAAAAGGTTGGACCGTAATTGATATGAAAAATGATTGGAAACTAATTTACCCATTCGAATTAAAAAATTAACAAGGGAATATGTAGAAAAAAAAGGAACTACTAATATTGAAATACTTTAAGAATGAAACGTATTATTTTTTTATTAACTTTTGTTTTGATCCCAATGGGATTAGTAGCACAAGAGCAACAGGCGCAAGATTGGCCAAAAGATATTATTGCAGGTGAATATACCATCACATTATATCAACCTGAAAACACCTCATATATAGATAACAAATTAACCTCAAGTTTAGCGCTTGGTGTTAAAAAGCAAGGAGAGGAACCCGTTTTCGGCATGTTGTGGACTACGGCTATTCTTGATGTTGACAGAACAAGTAGGCAGGCTTCTTTGGCTTCGGTGAACATTGATGAAATACGGTTTCCTGATGAAGTTAAAGACGAGCAGAGATCCCAATTTCAAAATTTAATTAATACCGAAATTCCTAAATGGAATATTGAGTTTTCCTTAGATGATTTAATAGCAAGTTTGAAAGAAGTGAGCGTAACCACATCTGAATTGAATAATACTCCCCCAAAAATTATTTATGCGAATGAGCCAACAGCGCTTATTTTAATTGATGGTGAACCTAAATTGAAATCGGCAGAAAAGGGATATGAATTAGTTGAAAATACCGGTGCTTTTATTATTAAGGATGTTAAAAAGAATAATTTTTATTTAAAAGGTGGTGAATTTTGGTACCAATCACAAACCGCAGTCGGACCTTGGGAAACAGTAAAAAAAGTACCCTCTAAAGTTAAAAGTATTTCAAAAAAAGCAGCACCAGAAAAGCAAGACGATGAAGGCGAAACCGAAGATTATACTGGAGCTGCACCAAAAATAATAATGGTTAAAGAACCATCAGAATTAATTGTTTTTGATGGGGAGCCTAAGTACAGCCCGATTCAAAAAACCAACCTGCTTTTTGTTGAAAATACAGAAAGCAATATTTTTATGGATGTGCTATCTCAGACCTATTATGTGTTACTTTCGGGTCGTTGGTTCACAACAAAAGACATAAAAGGCGACTGGACTTATGTAGCTTCTGCAGCACTTCCGGAGGATTTTAAAAACATCCCAAGCGACAGTAAAAAGGCAAATGTATTAAGTAATGTTTCTGGAACAAAAGAAGCTAAAGATGCCGTTTATGATGCTCAAATTCCACAAACGGCAGCCGTTAAAAGGGATACTAAGGCAACTGAAGTAGTGTACAATGGAAATCCTGAATTTAAGGACGTTGAAGGTTTAAAATTACAATATGCAGTCAATACAGAAAGCGCTGTATTTAAAGACAATAGTACTTATTTTTTGTGTGATAATGCCATTTGGTTCAAATCAAATACGCCAAATGGTCCTTGGCAAGTAGCCGATGTGCGTCCAAATGACGTTGATAAAATTCCGGCCACTAATCCCCAATATAATACGAAGTACGTTTATATTTATGAAACCTCGCCAACAGTTGTTTATGTGGGCTACACGCCTGGTTATTACGGTACCTATGTTTACGGGCCGACAATCGTTTATGGAACCGGATTTTATTATAATCCATGGTATGGCGGGTTTTATTATCACCACCACTATTCCTATGGTTATGCAGTAATTTATAATCCTTATTATGGTTGGAGTTTTGGTTTTGGTTATGGATCTCCTTATTATTGGTATGGGCATTCTTATTGGGGTCATGGCTACCATTATTGGGGACCTCCGTATTACAGACCGCCTTATTATCACGGTGGGTATTACGGCAGACCCTCGCGACCTAGTTATAACGGAAGACCAGGTGTAAGTCATTTTGATAGGCCATCAACTAGGCCAACAACTAGGCCAGCAACAAGACCTTCAAATGGAAGCAGACCTTCAACACGTCCTGAAATTGGTGTCACCAGGCCTGCAACAAATGTGCCTGCAACACGCCCTGAAACTGGTGTTACTAGGCCTGCAACGAGGCCAAACTATTCGCCTAATACACGCCCGGCAACAAGTCCGAGTACACCAAGTTATAGTCCAGCGCCAAGGCCGACAAGCCGACCTGCAGCTAGACCTTCTGGTTCTTCGTTAAGCGGAGGAGGTAGAGGTAGATGATAGCTTGGCGTACTTTTGTAAATAGTAGTTTGATTAATTAAATAAAATTAAAATGACTTAGTTTGAAAAGCACAGTATTTCGATTCATGTTGCTATATTTACTTCGAATAACTCAGGTTCAAGTGTTACGTTGCATGACAAATTTGAGTGGTTTTCAAGGTTTATAATGGATCAGATCAATGGTTATGATATTAATTTCAAATAAAGCATTCACCGCAAATCAGCAATTTTGAACGATAAATTATACAAAGTTTTCTTTGGATGCCTTCTTGTGCAACAGTCTTTTGGACAGCCAACAAGTGTAGCTTTAGATTCAATATTGATGAGCTCTACGGATACCATAGCTATAAAGAAGATCACTTTTAACGGTTATCCGTATGTGTTTTATACTCCAGAGACGCAAGCTGCATTTGGTGGTGGTGGAATCTTATTATTTTACACAAAGAAAAATGAAAAATTGCGACCATCAAAAGTGGGTTTTGGAGCACATTATACAACCAATAAACAGTATAAATTTACATTGAATAATAGTATTTATTTCAAAGAAAATAAAATTGTTATACAAGCGCCATTAAGTTTTGGATATACAGAAGATAAGTTTTGGGGAGTCGGAAATCGAACGAGCGATACCGGTACGGAAACATATTTCAGAGAGGATTTTAAAGCACAGATTGAGTTACAAGTACCTCCTTTACTTTTTTTTGCAGACAGGACCGGATTTATTCTAGAGTATAATAAAACGGATATCTTAGATGCACAAGAGAATGAATACTTGAATAATGAGGAAGTGATAGGATTTAATGGGGGGAATTTATTTGGCATGGGATTTAACCTTGTGTGGGATAGAAGAGATAATATATTTTACCCAAGTTCTGGGCACTACCAATGTATAAAGTTTATTGTTTATCCAGAACCTAGTGATTTTGTGTTTACTTCTTTAGTGATGGACGTACGATACTATAAAAAAATATTTAAAAATCAGGTAGTGGCCACCAACTTCTATTTTAGCGGTGTTAGTGCTAATGCGCCCTTTTACAAGTTGCCAGCGTTGGGAGGTCAGTCACGGATGCGTGGTTATTTTGAAGGACGTTACAGGGCCAATAATTATGTACTGCTGCAATCGGAATACCGACAATACCTTACCAAAAAAATTGGTTTTGTTGCTTTTGCGGGATTGGGTGATGTAGCAACTGAAATTACAGATTTGGGTATCAAATATTTAAAATATAGTTTTGGCGGTGGATTGCGATATCTTTTTAATAAGAAAGAAAACGTTAATCTTAGAATGGATATAGGTATTGGTAAAGATGGAGCTGGTATTTATTTTGGAATAGAAGAGGCATTTTAAAATCTATCGAAAAACAGGAATCAATAATAAATTAGAAATAAAGAAATCAAAAATGAAACTAAAAAATTTTACTGTGTTAATTGTAGTTTTTGCATTTACATTGCAAAATTGTTCAAGTACTAAAGTCTTAAATGCATGGAAAGCGGAAGATGATATCGTTACTAAATTTAAATCCAAAAAAGTTTTAGTCATCGCTAGAACCGCCAATGATTATGCACGTTCTGCATTTGAGCTTGCTATAGCAAATGAATTGCGAAGTAAGGGAATAAAAGCAACCGAAAGCTATATGAAGGCGCCAAAAATAGATCCAAAAAAGGAAATGTCAGAAGAACGTATCGCATTCATAAAAAGTTTAATGGCTAGTGAAGGGTTTACCGCTGTAGTTTTAACAGTAATAAAGCAGAAAGATCAAACCACCACAAAATCTTTTAATGGTATTTATGTTGGAGCCACTTATGACAACTATTATCCTGGATATTATGGTGGTTTTTACAATTATTTTTCTTATCCGTATGCCTATGGTTCTTATTACGATTCATTTGGCGTTTATATTCCTATGTCCAGTTCTACCAACACAACTACAAATTATGTTTTAGAAACTGTAGTGTACAATTTAGATGAAGCAGAAAATAATCAACTTGTAGCGGTAGTTACAACAAGTATTAAAGATCCTAAAGAAGCCCATAAAACGGCGGAAGTTTATGTTAAGGAAATGATGCAAAGTCTTGAAAAAAAATAAATTTGGCTTTTAATGGATGCAATACATCGAGAATACTAATAATTATCACATTCTTTTTTTTAACTAATTTTTTTGCGCAAACCATAGGCATAACACCTTCTTTCGAACACCAGTTTGGAACTAAATTAAATTCTGGTCCGAATTATAAAAAGGGATTAAATGCAGGAGAGTCAAGCACAACGCTTATTGTTGGATTTGTTGGGGGTTTAGTAGACAGAATAAATAAATACCCGAATAACTAATCGTTTCTGTGGTCAAAATTTAATTAGAAAATTAATAGATATAATGTTATTTAATTTTTTTTTTTTATATTATACTTCCATTCCATAGCTTCGGTCAAAATGACACGATTCGACTAAAGAACAATGATACTCTTGTAGGCGAAATCAAATCATTATCGGCTGGTATTTTAACTATAAAAACTTCTTATAGTGACAAAGATTTTAGAGTTGAATTTAATAAGGTAAAGGCACTTAGCATTAGCCACAAATGCATAATTACCTTAACTAATGACAGGCGCTTTTACTGAAATCTCCGTTCGGAAAATTCTGGTAAATTGACAATTATTTTAGAAGACGGTAGTTCTAAACAATTCCAATTGAACGAATTGATTGCATTAGTTGAGGTCAACGAGTTATTTTGGAAACGATTCACCGGCAGTTTGGATTTAGGTTATAATTTCACAAGAGCTAATGAAAATGCTCAGTTTACCTTTTCAGGAAATTTAAAATTTGTTAGTGAAAAATGGCAAATCAAAAGCAATATTGACGTGCTAAATTCTTCTCAAGACAATGTGAAGGATGTTAAGCGGACAAATGCAATTTTAGAGACCAAAAGGCTACTACCAAAAAAAATGGTATTTGTTAACCGATGTTTCCTTTCTATCAAACACCGAGCAGGCACTATAAGGAAGGATCAGCCCCAGTTTAGGTTTAGGCAGATTCATAAAAAGCACGAATAAGCTTAACCTTGGTATAAATTGCGGAGCAACGTACAACATTGAGAATTATGAGGACAACTCTTTAAATAAAACTTCAACAGAAGCCTTTCTTGGTTTCAATTTTATTATGTAAGACTTCGAAGATTTCGATTTTAATACCGGTTTTAAATTTTATACTAGTCTGTCTGAAAAAGGAAGAGTTCGTACTGATTATAATTTTACCATTAAATACGATTTGCCATGGGATTTTTATATTAAAACGGATTTCACCTTTAATTATGATAATCAGCCAGCGGTCATTGGCGCTGACTTGGATTATATTCTCACCAGTGGTTTTGGTTATAAGTTTGATTAATTTCCTAATATTGATTTAAAGAAAGAGGATGACGTTACGTTACGAATATCAAAAAAAAATAGTACTATGGATGACAGTCAAAAAAAATAATTAGATATAATATGCGTTCTACAAAATTAAATTACCGATAATAAATTTATAGCGAATAACATGTAGTCATAAAATTAAATATACATATAAAAACTATTTTCAAATTTAGTATCGGAGTACTTCTTTATGTATATCAACAATTACAAAAATTTTTTTTGAAAGTGCATCTTACGCATTAGTCACAAATAGATAGGTAAAAGTTAGATCAGTCTTTTGAACAAGCTACCGATTACTTTTCGATACATAAAGTGGGATGTTATATATATTGGCTGCAACATGATGAGATACAAATGAGGAACACGGTTTTTTGACTGAAAATATTATACTACAGAAATTCGCACTTTTCAAAGTTATATTTTTCTTCAAAAATCGATGGTGATTTCGCTTGTAGTTGCATCACTTTATTGTTTTAGGCATTTCCCTACAAATAATTTTAAATTTATGATTGGGCGTACAAAGATGAAGGTATAAAACAAGTCACGTGTATTTATCGACCTCAGGTTAAGAAATTAATTAAATCCCTTGATCCCTATCAAATATAATCGTTTATGAGGGTTTTTAATAGTTTATTTTATTTTTTCTTACTCCGTTTCCTTACTCCGGAATAATAATTTTTTTCAATTCCCACTATTGGAGAAAGTTACAAATTTGATGCAATGGTAATTTATTTAGCTATCAGAAAAACAATGAGTTAGATTATTTTTTTTAAATATATGTGTTATACAATATTAAAACTAAATTTTGCAAAAAGAATTTCATTGTTAGAAGTATTAGTAAGCCTATTTTTAAACTCTTGTATACCATTGCGAACACCCAATTCTACAACGAATATTAAACCGAAAGAATCATTCCTAGTGGGAAATAATACCCATGGAAAGTTTTCAGCAACAGTCACTAACACGTCTGTCAAGCCTATAACAATATGGAAGTGCCCATTAGAAGGCGGTAATCATTCTCCAATTACACGCTACCATTTAGACACCACAAAAGTAAAAGTTGAAAAGAATACCACCTTGCGAATTGAAAATGACTCCAAGGAGTAAATTTCAATTCAACTTAAGGATGGCGACGCTATACTTCCTGCTAGGCATTTTGCCAATTGGGCTTTTTGGTATAGCAAAACAGGCAGTTTTATTTCGAGTACGTTTTATGGTGAGTCATTACCAAATTGGGTAACCGAATTTAATGCTCAAAAAAGCTATATGAAATACATCAACCAAGGTTGGAATTTATTAAAACCAGCTAGCACCTACGACGAAAGTATGCCCGATGACAATCCCTATGAAAGTAAGTTGTACAAAGTAGACAAACCCGTTTTTCCCTATGACTTAAAAGTTATGTATAATAAAAACGATGCGGGAGTTTTGCGAGTAACCCCTTTTGGAAATGATTATGTAAACGATTTTGCCAGACTAGCCATCGAAAAAGAACAACTAGGAAAAGACGATATTACCGACTTTTTAGCGATAAGTTTTTCTTCTCCTGATTATGTTGGCCACATCCTTGGTCCACGTTCTATGGAGCTACAAGACACGTATTTGCGTTTGGATAATACCATTGCTGATTTTCTAAACTATTTGGACAAAACCGTGGGCAAAGGCAATTATTTGGTGTTCCTAACTGCCGATCATGCCGGTGCAGAGAATGTCAAATATTTAAAAGATAATAAATATGAAGTAACTACTATTGAACCCAAGGAAATTAGAGCTTCATTAAAGAAATTCTCTACCGAGACGTTTGGCGAAGATTTGATACTCAATTACAGTAGTTTCAACTTGTATTTCAACAAAGAAAATAGTAAGACAAAAGGGTTGGAGTTAGCCAAAGTAAAGCAGTCGTTCAAAGATTTTTTAATGACGCAAAACTATGTGAAAAGAGTCTATACCGAAGAAGAAATTCTAGCCAATTCAGGCAACGATTACTATTTGAATTTTATTGCCAAAGGGTATGATGTTACCCAAAATGGCGATTTGGTTATTCTAGACAAACCCGGTTTTATTGAATATGGGGAAACAGGAACATCTCACGGAACTACCTATAGTTATGATACCCATGTACCGCTTATTTTCTATGGTTGGAATATCAAAAAAGGCGAAACCCACGACAAAAAAGTAATCACACAAATAGCACCAACACTGGCACAGAAACTAAAAATCACCATGCCTAATGCAACGGAAAGCGAAGTGCTTTTGGAAGTTTTGGATAAGTAAAACATCCTGATGCCGAATGCTCCTCAAAGACTTCTTTACTTTTTTATGGCTTATCAGTTAGGAGACTTTGTGCAACTCGGGTAAATTAGAGTTTAATTAGTACAACAAAATGCTTGACTAGAATATTAAAGAGAACTTAATGCAACTTTTAATTTTTCAATCTCCAAGGGTTTCATCAAAAAATCATTAAAGTGTAAATTATATTCTTCGTTTTCTTTTGCAGCAATATCAGCCGTAAGACCAAATATAGGTGTTTCTTGGTTTAGATTAGGTAATGTTCTAATGTTTTTGGCAGCTTGGTATCCGTCAAGAACAGGCATGTGAATGTCCATTAGGATATAATCATATTTAGTATGTTGTGATTTATTGGTAGCTTCAAGACCGTCTTTGGCATGATCCGTAATAATGCCCCATTTTGAGAGAAGCTTTAAAGCAATCATGGCATTGATAGCATTGTCCTCTACAAGCAGCACTTTGACGCCAATTATATTATTTTCAAAATTTACTTGTTTATTTTCTTCGGTATTTTTAGATTTCTTCAATTTCAATTCAAAGAAAAATAGTGATCCACTTTCAGGTTTACTTTGAATATTAATTGTGCTTCCATAAAGTTCAATCAGTTTTTTGGTAATGGACAAACCCAAACCTGTTCCGTCTTTTTTTCGGGTGATGCCTGTTTTGACTTGCGAAAAGCTTTCAAAAACTTTATCTATATTCTCTTTTTCAATTCCAATACCAGTATCTGAGACTTTGAATAACAGGGTGTCATAGTTATACGATTGATTCATAACCTTTACTTCTAACTTTATCGAACCGACATCAGTAAATTTGAGCGAATTGTTGACTAAGTTTCCTAAAATTTGAGACATTTTTGTTTCATCATAATAATAGTAATCATGAAGCTCTTTGTCAATTTTTAGTTTGAATTTAATTCCTTTTTCCTTTGCTTGAAAATTGTTGGCGTTCCAAAAATTTTCTAACAGTGATTTCAAATTAGATAATTTCAAATCCAAACTCATTTTGCCCAAATCGAGCTTGGTATAATCTAAAATGTTATTGACAATTTGCATCAAATGATTAGACGAAAATTTTAATGAATCCAATAATACGTTGTCTTCAGGTTTAGTAGTTTCGTTTAAGAGAGTAGCTATAGTGGTAATAGCATTTAAAGGTGTTCGTATTTCATGACTCATGGTTGACAAAAATTCTTGTCTTACTCTAGCAGCTTCTTCTGCTTTATTACTTTTGGCTAGTATGATGGCTTTTTCTTGTTGAAATTGTGCTTCTTTCTGCATAGCCCTCATCTTCACTAAGAAGTCATAGTTTTCTATGGTTTTAATATTCTGAGCATTTAGGACACTTTCTTTTTCATTAACATAATATTCAAGGTATTGTAGGGTTTTGTCTGCATTATTTTCAGTTTTATAGATGGTATAGAATAAGTGAAGTAATTTGATTTTAATCATCGAAATGTTGAATGTATTAGTAATTTCTAATCCATCCCTAGCATTTTTTTTGCTCATTTCAATGTCGTTAATCTCAAAATACAGTTTAGCCAATTTGGTATAAGCCATTACCAATCCTAGTTTCTCTCCCATTTCTGAATGAATGGCTATGGCTTCATTAAAATCGGCTATGGCTTCGGTATATTTTTTTTGGGCAAAATACACCTTTCCTCTGCCATATATGGCAAAACCAAGACCTCTTACATCTTTTGTCTTTTGTTTGATTTCAATAGATTTTAAGATATAGTTTGTAGCTTCTTGAATTTTATTTTTTTTGATGTAAATGCCCGATAAATTATTATAAGCATTCGATTCAAGATTTAATTCTTTTACCTTTTTGGCAGCTTTTATGGCATTTTTTAGTGATTGAATGGCTTTTTGTACATCACCAGTAAAGTCATAAACAGTAGCTAATGACTTTTCGCATTTTGAAATATTATGATGGTCGTTAAGATTTTTATATACAATAAGTGCATCTATCAGATATACTACACCCATTTGAAAGTTATTTGTTTTATAATAAAACCCAGCAATATTATACTTGGCGTCGGCTATTCCTTTTTCGTCACCCAGCTTTTCATATAGTTTGATACTTTTTTGAGACAACTTATAGGCATCTTCATTCTTGCCTGTGATCATGTAGTAAAGGGATAGTTGGGTAAATGAACGCGCTTTTAAGTCATCAATATTATGTTCTATACACAATCTAAGCGCTTTATTGGTCAAATTAATACTTTCTTTAAGGTTGTTAACCCTTACAGTATAGGATTCTTCTAGAAGAATATTAATTTCGTTTCTGATTTCTTTCATATAATTATGACCACAATTTGTTTTGCAAGTAATCTTCAAACCTATACAGTATTATCAATCAATTTTTTTCCATTCATACCAAAAATAATAAAAAAATAATGTTTTCGTTCATTTTGATAAATATAATACAATAGTATTCGTGCTCAAGTGTTAAGAGTTGCCTAGTTACATTTACAGAAAATAAGTTTTTCTTACAACTATTTGGATATATTTGTTAGTAGTATGTGAAGCTTTTTTCACAATATGAGATTAGTGGCAAGTTTGTCCGAGAGAAGATTAAACCTTTTTCGATGAGAACAGTCTATTTACATACATTTATAAAAATTTAGTTTTATGAGAATATTGATATTATTATTGTCATTGTTTTTTCTCTCTTGCGACAAGGACAATAAGACAGAACAGCATACAAATTCGGCTTACAGAATTACAAAGTCCATTATATATAACAATGTTAATGTTGATATTATTATTGATAAACCTGTTAACAATGAAGTAGATGTATTGATTACCTATCATGGCACTGTGCAAAGTGATAGTAATATATTACCTGCTGCCGAAAATACACTCAATCAATTTAAAAATATTTTATACCGACAAGATATGATGATTGTTAGTGTAGCGCATCCGCAACTTAATATTCTTTTTGGTGATAATATCAATCAAGCAGAAGCTGCTTTGCTATGGGTAAAGCACTCAGCAAATCAAGAATTAGGAATTACGGTTAAAAAAATATTTCTAGCAGGGCATTCACAAGGCGGTTATTTAGTTACTCGTCTTAATACTATGCATGAAACCAACGGAGTAATTGCAAATGCGCCTGGGCCTTTAAATTTGGTGTTTAGATGTCAATTAGAAGAAAATGGGCAAACTCCTGCAAGTTATGTTTGCGATAATATTAGAAATGTATATGGAACTACAGCTGCAAATTCTAATGCATATTATCAAAGGTCATTATTGAACTTTACAAATGGCTTTAAATCGGATATATTATTTGTACAAGGATTAGATGATATGGCAATTCAAATGTATTCTTGGCCAACATTTAAGCAAGATGTATTAAATTGTACAAATTGCATGGACCGACAATTTGTTGAAATAACTGGAGCTGGACATGGAGCAATTTTTGAAAGCCAAACAGCAAAAACTGAATTTAATAATTTTATAAATAACCACTAATGATACAACTTACTGATAACAGCTAAGATTTCGTTTAGGCCCTATGTCAATCAACGAAACCTGTCTTGAACGGAGTTATTATAGAAAAATTTAAGGGGATTTAGCATCCTCTTTTTTTTTGGAGAAATTTCAACTAGTTTTTTTGTGTTTTGCAACACTTGTTCACGAATGGATTTGGTAACACTAGGGTAGATTTACTAATAATACGTTTTTCTTACTACTATTTTAATATATTTGTTTGGAAGGATGTGAAGATTTTTCACAGTCTGAATTTATAAGTTATTTTAAACAACTTTTTAAAAAGTCAATTATGAATAATAAAGCACTTGTTAGATCAAATATCATAATTGGAAATACAGGAGCTTTATTGACAACTTCATCATGAAAAGAGGGAGGAAACCAGCACGATAATCAATAGAGCCATCGGTGGTAACGTGCTAAGGCGCCTGAAGTTGCAAATTAACTACAACAGCGAAATGGTAAAATTTGAAAATTCCGGTGTAATATTATAAAAAAAAACAGAAAAATGAATCCGTTTGTTACTTTCTTAAAACATTACATTGACCTGACCTCAATGGAAATAGAATCAATTGAGAATACCTTGGAAAAGAAGTCTTTCAAAGCTGGGGAAATTGTTCTTAAGGAAAAATCCATTTGTAAACATATTACGTTCTTGGTTTACGGTAAGGCGCGTTCTTATTTCATCAATCACGAAGGGCAAGAGTTTACATGGAGTCTTCATTTTAATGACAAAGATTCCAAATTTGAGAATTACTTTTTACTCGATTACAACAGCTTCCTTTCCAAGTCACCAACACATCTTACAATCGAAGTTATTGAAGACATTGAAGTCATTATGCTTAGTTACGAAAACCTTCAAAACTTCATGGCAACCTCTTTAAAAATTGCAACATTGAATAACAGAATGTCAGAAATCGCATATCAAAATGTACATAATAGAGCGTTCTCACTATTAACACTAACCGCTAAAGAAAGATACTTGCAACTCTTAAAAGAAGAACCCTATTTATTAAATAAGTTTAAGCATTATCTTATTGCCTCTTATTTAGGTATTGCTCCTCAAAGTCTTAGCAGGTTGCGAAATGAGATTGTTAAATCCTAATAATTTATTTCTTCACAAATGTGAATGCATAGCATTTTACCGTTTTTCATCTTTGTATCATAATTTTAAATTAACAAAAGATGCAAATCATGAAATTAGCAACACTCGCATTTGGGCTAATCATAGCCCTTGGAGTTCATGGGCAAGAAGCTGTGAACACCAAAAAACTTTCAATTAAAATTTCAAATATCCAAAGTAAGGGAAAGATACTTTATGTTGGAATTTATCGCGAAGGAGACGAATTTCCGGAATTTAACAAGTACTGGAAAAACTCAAAAGTGACTACAAAAAGCAATGAAGTGACTATTGAATTTGATGTTCCTTACGGAGATTATGCCGTGGCTGTTTCACATGACTTAAATGGAAATGGGAAACTCGACAAAAACCTTTTTGGATATCCGAAAGAGCCATTTGGTTTTTCTAATAATTACAAACCTAAACTTTCAAGTCCGAATTTTTCAGATTGCAAGTTTTCGTATACGCAACAAAGTAATTCAATAATGATTAAACTCATTGACTAATCATGCAAGAGGTAGCAATAATTGCCGGTGCATCGGGTGGAATTGGTTACGAAATAGCCCTATTATTTGCCCAAAAAAAAATCGATATTTTGATAGTGGCTAAAAGTAAGCGAAAATTAGAAAAAATTAAAAGTGCTATCGAGCAACAATACAACATTACCGTTTTTTGCGTAGCAACCGATGTAGCTACCAGCGAAGGATTTGTCGACATTAACAACTTTGTAATTACCAATAATCTCACGGTAAACTATTTAGTAAACAATGCCGGTTTTGGCGACTATGGATTTTTTACTGAACGCAGTATGGAAAAATACTCAGAAATGTTAGGGCTTAAAATCACTAGCTTGACGGAGCTAACCTATTATTATGCTAAGCAAATGATTAAAAATGGTAAAGGCAGAATTTTGAACGTAGCATCCAATGCCGGCATCCAGTTTTTCAAACTGCAAGTGTTTGTTTATGCTACAAAGTAATTCAATAACCATTAAACTCATTGACTAATTATGAAAGAAGTAGCAATAATAACTGGCGCATCGGGCGGAATTGGTTACGAAATAGCCCTGTTATTTGCCCAACAAAAAATGGATATAGTGATTGTGGCTAGAAACGAGAAAAAATTAGAAAATATCAAAAGTGCTATCGAGCAACAGTACAACAATATCGTTTTTTGCGTAGCAACCGATTTAGCTACCAGCGAGGGAATTGTTGACATTAACCACTGTGTAAATACCAATGAACTTTCGGTAAACTATTTAGTAAACAATGCCGGTTTTGGCGACTATGGCTTTTTTACGGAACGCAGTATGGAAAAATACTCAGAAATGTTAGGGCTTAACATCATTAGCGTAACGGAGCTAACCTATTATTATGCTAAGCAAATGATTAAAAATGGTAAAGGCAGAATTTTGAATGTAGCTTCTACAGCTGGCATTCAACCTGATCCTTATTTTGCTGTATATGGCGCTTCAAAAGCTTATGTGATTAGCTTAACAGAGGCAATTCATAAAGAATTTGAAAACACCAGAGTTACTGCCACTGTACTGTCGCCTGGTGCAACAAAAACTAAATTTATGGAAAGAGCCGATATGTCTGACGCAAAGCTTTATGAGAGTGGTGTAATGTCTGCCAAAAAAGTGGCCCAAGTTGGTTTCGATGGAATGATGAGAGGAAGTCTGCATGTAATACCTGGCTTCAAAAATAAACTACTCGCATTTTTCTCAAGTATTATGCCTTCAAGCAAATTACGGCTTAACATCGCGGCTAAGGTAATGGGCCGAAATGACCAATAAAAGTTAGTAAAAAAACGGTATATTAGTAAACAACAAAAAATAGAGTATTATGACAAGAGAAACAAAAAAGACAAGCGGCTTTATCCTTTTAACTGTGCCTTCTATTATTTATGGGGGCTATTTTTTGCTTACCATTTTGAGTGGTCAGCAAGAATATTTAGCGTTAACCCATTTTCAAAAATCGATGTTTCGTGCCGGGCATGCCCATGCTGGAGTTTTGGTAATTCTTGCACTAGTAGCCCAAATTTTCACAGACTATTCTTCATTATCAGGAAGCTGGAAATGGATTTCGCGACTGTCATTTCCCATTGCGGCTATTGCCATAAGTTTAGGATTTTTTGCAGCAGCCATAGGAAAGCAAATTAATGAACCAACAGCACTCATTGTAATTTTATATATTGGTATGGCGATTTTAACATTGGGACTTTTAACATTGGCGATAGGTTTGATAAGAGAAAAGAAAACCGCCTCATAACTGCAAACAAAGATAGTGTCCGGTATTTTGCACTATTTTAATCTAGTTAAAATTTCTTAATGCTAGTTGTACGTGGGACGGAAACGACTGCTCCTTGCAAAATCACAAATTTTTATGGAGCTTTACAACCCAAAGGTAAATCAAACTGAAATTAAAAACGCGACACATAAATTAACTGTAAAAAGATGAGTACTATTCCCTTTCAGACAATAGATTGGAATTCAGTTGAGAAAATCGAATACAAAGGCGAAGCAGGAATTGCAATTTGGCAAACAATCCAATTTAATGGGCTTAGAGTAAGAATTGTAGAATATTCAGAAGGATATTTAGCAGACCACTGGTGCAAAAAAGGGCACATTGTACATTGCTTAGAAGGAGCATTTGTAAGCGAATTAAGTACAGGCGAAAAAATTAAACTAGCCAAAGGGGAAACTTATATTGTATCAGATGAACTTAGTTCACATCGTTCTGTTTCCAAAAATGGTGTCAAGCTTCTTATTATTGACGGAGATTTTTTAAAATAAAAACCGAATGTTAGTAATAACATCTCTACAGGTTCAAGCGTCACGTTCCTACTTTATAACATTTACCACGCGAAAGGATTGCTTCGCCAGTCGCTTCGCTCAAGTCGCACGTCAGCGGTGATTTTAAGGCACTATAAAAGCAGCAGCAGGTACGGTATTTGCATTCAAATTTGGAAAAATTCTTCTGTTAAATTCAGGACTGTCGTAAGCATTATCCCAAAATGAATCACCGTAAGCTCTAACATAAACTTGTTGTCCGGAGGTAAATCCTGCACTAACCAACTCGGTTGCTAAAATTGTTTTTTCAAAAGGATTAATTTGTGATGTAAATACTGGAGAATAATAAGAATAGTTCGTAGCACTTACCGATTGACTAGTTGATAAAAAGTAACGAATGTAGCGGCGATTAGCAGCACTGCCTCCAGGGTTGGTACTCATGGATAACACTACTTGATTGGCAGAGGTACTCGCTGTAATACCGGTGATATTGGTGGTGGAAACTTGTCCTAGCGATGGGGTTGCTGTTAATGCAGTGGCTTGACCATTGGTTCCATGTACCACACCAAATTTTTTATACGTACCGTATCCGTTTTTTGTATATTCGAGTGTGTAGGTACCAAAAGGAACATTGCTAAGTACAAATTTTCCTTCGGCATCAGTTACGGCGGAAATCAGGGGCATGGTTCCTAAAACGCTTACAGTCATATTTGATAGATCCACTAGATTTGTAGATTCATTATATAAATTAACAGATCCGCTGATATTTGCTCTAGTGGCGGCAGCAGGACTGTCATCATCGCTGTTGCAAGAAGTTATGAATAAAATCAAAATAAAACTCCAAGAGAAAGGTAATAATTTCATAGTATTTACTTCTTAGTTCTTTGATAGGATGTGTTTTATTTTACAACAACCATCCGATTTACAAATTTATATTTTTTTTAAATGTTTGAAAATATTTTTAATACCCGCAAATAAAAAACCGATAGCGCGTTTTTGCAATCCGTGCCTACAATAAACATCAAATAAAATATATATTAATTCTTCCTGTTTTATAATGCCTTTTCTCTGCCTGCTCAACTTTATGGGCAGGGATTGCTTTGTCAGTTCGCTGCGCTCGGGTGTAAATCCACTATCGGGTTTTTAGACAGTTTGATGGTTCGAAGATTTGCGAATTGGCGGATTTGGAACTTCAACCTGTCGACTTGCAACAAAGGTTATATTGAAAACGGAACGTACAAGTACCTCTTCAAACCGCCATTTTGCAAATGTGCTGTTATGCACCGTTCTTCTTTTTTTTATTAGTGTCAATTAGTTCAAACATCAACTCTGTTAATGTCTTCACGTCACTTTCAATAGTTCCTTTCATATATCGTTCGTAAACACTTTTGTTGTCTGGTGGGTTGAGATTTAATGTCAAGCTTTTATCCAAAGCCAACATTCTTAAAAATTCTCTTTGTGTTCGTCCGTTGCCTTCTCTAAATGGGTGTAAATAGTTTATGTTATCTAAAATTTCTGCTAATTTTTCGGCTAACATTTTTTTGTTGTCTTTTGGAATTTTCTTGAACTCGGCAATTAACTGGTCAATGTATCTAAAAGCATTGTCAAAGTGTGAAGTTGGGAAGAATTGTTTACCGTCTTTGCTGATTTCAACTGTCCGCTTTTTTCCTGCCCAAACGTATATGTCCTGAAATAAATACCTGTGAATTTCAAAAAGGTTCTCAATACCTTTTATTTTAATAGGGTGTTCGTAAAGTTCTTGAAGTCGTTTTGTTACCGCACCGCTCTCAACAAAGAGCAATACATCGGGATCAGTAATGTCTTGTAAATTCCTTAAAAATCCTGTGTTGGGGTCAGAATAGGTGAAGTCAGGGTCTATGTATTTGTAGAAATTAGACATAGGCTTTTTGTTTGGCGAATGCCACAAATTCAGTTAGTGATATTTTTCCTGTCACATAGTCCCTAATTATTTCAATACCCTTAGGTGTTGGTTTAAAGCCTTCGAACATATTACTACCCAAAGCGTTTGCAGTGCTTTCTAAGGTTTTCAAGTCCGAGAACTTAACTCCCATTATTGTAAGATTAATTCTATCTATTTCAATTGTGTTAAACATATTTTTCAGTCTTAAATTCTTTTCAAATTTACAAAATATTTGGGTCTAATCGTTTGTTTTATGTCGTTTTAGAATGGCGCACAATGTCAGTTCGTCTAAAAACCTCCAGCTAGTGCGAGCATCTTGCTCGTGCCCACAAACTAATTTAAATCAATTTCCAATATTGTCTGATCATTGTTTCCATAATTCCTTGCACTACTATATTTCCAATCAATTGGGTCTGTTACAAATCCTGTTTCGACTGGATTATAATGTAAGTAATTTAACTTTTGTTCAAATACTTTTAATGACCCTATTTCAATTGGATTATTATTTTGTTGCCAAAACTGTCTGTGTTTTACATTACTATTCTTTTTACCCGCTCTTTCAAACATCCATAACATCCATTCTCTTCTGCTTTCTTGTGGATTTTCTTCAATAATTTTCAATAATTTTCTAGAGGTAAATCCTTTAAAATCGCGCATTAAACCCGATGGGTCGCCAATTGCTGAACGAAAAATTAAATGAACATGACTTGGCATTATACAATACCCAAATATCTCCATTCCTTTTTCTTTTCTGCAATAATCTAATGATTCTGTAACTATTGAAAAATAACTATCTCGCGTAAAAACGTCTATCCAATTAACTGTTGCAAAGGAAACAAAGTAAGCGCCTTCTCTTTCAGCAAATTTGTATTTTCTACTCATTTTGGACTTATCTAATATCTGTAAAAATAGAAAAAAAGGAAATTAGAGAGTTCTTATTATTCAAAATTTCTTTGCGGGCACGAGCAAGATGCTCGCGCTAGCGGGGCTTCGAGTTTGTTTCCACACCTGACAGGTTTTAAAAACCTGTCAGGTGTTTTGTTATTGCTAGTGCAAGCGTTACGTTCGTACTTTATAACATTTACCACGCGAAAGGATTGCTTCGCCAGTCGCTTCGCTCAAGTCGCGCGTCAGCGGGGGCTGGTTTCATTCCTTAACTACTTTTACTACTTGATTTAATTCCCCCTCTATAATTAAAAAGTAAACACCTTTAGTTAATTCAGCAATATTGATATTGGATATTTCTGAATTTAGTTTCCCGACCAAAATGTTTCTTCCTAGATTATCATATATAGAGAAAATTTTACCTATTAAAACTGCATCTACTTTTATATTCAAAACATTAGAAGCTGGGTTAGGATAAATTTCAATTTTTGAAAGGTCATAATCTTCAATCCCTAAAACCGCATCGCAGTCTGAAAAATAATCCGATATAAATGCTTTTTGAGTAGCATTTATAGAATGTTGAGCAGTTCCTTTTACATGTACCACGTCTCCAGATAAATAAGAATATGCTGTAATTGCTAAACTACCGCTTCCTGCTGTTGTTCCAGTGGTTAATAAACTTCCCGTATATCCTTTATATGTTGCTATAGTGAAGGCAGCGGTTTCTGCTGGTAAAAATGTTGCGCCTACCAAAGAAAGGCCACCATTGTATGGAATTAATTGGTCGTTGATATTGCTTATACTCAAGTATTTTCTTGAAGATAAAGGGTTTGAAACAACATCATAGCCACAGTATGAACTACTGGGGTTAGTAATACCGCTTGGTTTATAAAAATTCCCTAAATGATATTGGAAGTCATTCAAATGAGATACAACAGCACAAACTATATCAATTCTATCATTAGTGTTTTCTATAAAAACACGATTTGCCAAACCAGCACCATTTGAAGTCCCTAAAACTCTGAACTTATAAGGATTTACATTGGTATATCCTTGCAGAATGTTTATAAGATCATTTATCATTTCCAAATCTGGAGCATCACTGTTTTCGGCACAAATATTCCAACTGTTTTGATAACCGGTAGGAGCAACAAGTATATGACACGGAAGCACGGAACCAAATTGCTGTTGAGAAAGCATTGGTGGCCCCGCTAAATTAGAGAGGTTTGCAGAGCCATTACCATGAAGTAATATACACACAGGAAACCCACCAATAGGAACTGGACCAGTAGGAACAGATATATTTATGGGGTAAGTGTATCCACTAGGTTGCAGAGACCAGGTTTTTGTAATGCTAATACTCGTGTTATTAGTTAACACCTGAGAAAAAACTATTGTCGGGCTGGAAAATAAAGCCATGATTAAAGCGATGAAAAGTCTCCTTTTAATAAATGTATCCATTTTTTTGTTTTTATTAAACGGTTTTTTTAACTTGCCCATAACGTTTCCGCGGCTACACGACTGTTGCGAACTTCGTAAACGTTTATTTTCCGTTAAAGATAAAAATTATTGCGAAAGAAAAAGGTGAATGTTGTACATTTTTTGCCATTTCCTATGCTGTTGCAAGCGTCACGTTCGTACTTTATAACATTTACCACGCGAAAGGATTGCTTCGCCAGTCGCTTCGCTCAAGTCGCGCGTCAGCGGGGGAAGTTGTGCAACGGTTACTCGTGTTAGCGGCTGTTTTATTTTTTTAGTTTCCCCTCAATAATTATTTCTACATGACCCCCAATTTCAACTGTATTCTGTAATTGGTTAATAAAAATTTGTCCGCCTCGTTGTGATGCCTGAAATGCAACTAATACATTTTTATTCAATCGTTCTTGCCAAAACTGCCCTAAAACAGAATGGACAGAACCGGTGACAGGGTCTTCG
>NZ_JBIPLW010000041.1:0-13459 GCF_044369455.1 Flavobacterium sp.
ATGCGAAGGCCGAGATGATGGGGAAGGCGGAGGGGACTCGAAAGAGCTCAAAAATTTGCTAAACTTTTTCCGCAGCTACCGCTACGTACTACTTGACCTTAAAGGCCATAGAGATGTTACGTCCTTATTGTAAGTTACGTCCTTATTGTACGGGAGGATCAAATCGCTTTCTACCGTCGTCTGTGGAATAGGTTTTGAAGTATGAGTGACGGTCAGGCCACGCGCTCGTTGGCCAAACCTTTAGGTCACCATCTGGACGTTTAAAAAGCATCATTGTCAGGTTGTGCTTCTTGTTGGGATCCCCATACCAAAATCCCAGCCCCTTTTCTCCAGGGTAGTAGCTGTCGGAGAATTCTGTTATACGGTCGCAAGGTACACAAAACTCAAACAGCGAGTTGGCGCCAAAGGGATGGGATGTGTCGCCGGAAACAAAGACAACCTCGTCAGCGAAATGAAGCCAAAGCGAATACTTGAGTTTTTTCCCTGCGTAGTCGATGAAGGAAACTCCGTCACTTTGCTCTTCAACATTCGAAGGATAAGGGAGCGTATTGAAAAACTTCTCGAGTACTACACTGTCCCATGCGATTGGCACTGTCGCAAAAGCCTCGGTGTTTGAATGGACGAACGAATAACAATCTATCCCAAGTGGAGTGAAGCGGAACGGAGGGCAACATCGTGCGTTGGACTATGTCGGTTTGCCACTACTTCCATCCGCAGTCGGGCTTGTGCGGATTCTACACTTTCCGCATCTCTGGAAACCAGTCTAACCGATGCGATGCGGCTGCTGCAACTGTTGATCGCTAGATTACCAAACCGTGCGACTCGCATTCGATTGTGAGGCTGACATGAGACACGCTGTAATACTCGATACTGGGGTTCTTTAATGGAAGTACGTCGAGATTCCCGTGTCCTTCGAACTGATTCTTCGCATGGGCCTCATCAAGAGTGAGACCACCAAAGTTTCGCCAAGCGCATTGGGCGTCCAAGTCGCCATGAAGCGGATCGAAGTCGAGTTCCGTTGGCAGCCAGACGGACATATTGAAAGGGCGAATTCCTTCCGAGTTTCTATTTGGTTCTGCGAGGACCGATGTTTCGTTCGAGTATTGCTGCGAACTGGTTGCTTCCTTCGTCGGTAAGTGAGCGTCGCGGAATGACCGATAAGTCTCTCGTTCCGTGATAGAGAATATAGAATTCTTCATCGCAAATCCATGAATGATACATCTGCCATTTTAGACGAGCATCAATGTCATTGGTTTTGAATCCAATTCCGGTGTCGTCGAAGTGAAGCCGATATTCGGATTTCAATTTAGGTTGTGAGCGATACAGCATCGAGGGCAAAAGTATAAGTGCATATCCCACAAGCCCCATCAGAAGAGCACCAGGGATAGCCAAGGACCAGCCCATTACAGTTTGCTGAGTCGCCAATAGCAAGTACAGTCCTGCGCAAAGAGCTATAAGTCCACCAACAATGTCGCGAGCCAGGCGGAGTTGAGAACGATAATGACGTCGAATGGCGCGAACATACTCATCACGCCCGATGGTGAAGGTCACGTCAACTGAGTTTACCATGCTGTATCGCACTCCTTTCAACCACGGCAATGTTGACCGAGCCCCCACCAATACGGCTTCTAAAGGTCGGAAGGGATCATTGGGGGCATCGGTCCATCGTTTGGCTCTGTGTCTTTAAGGCGGGAGAAAATGTCGCCATCAGGTATCTGGTTTGGTTCCCAAAGGCGATCATGTTGGCATGAGTACTCGTAGACCCATAAGGTCCTATCGTTTGCATCATAGCCAGTGTAGGCGGCTTGCCCAACACCAGAATCATATCCCGAGTACCATTTCATTGCTTCCGTCGCTCGAAATTCAATGGGTGGCGGTGTCCACCAGTTTGGCGAATCCCCTGTTTTCCAGTGCAGTGGTGGTGGGCCTGGAATTACCCGGCGAACCGCTTCCAAACCTCGGTCGTCTCTCCCAATGGACTGACGAGAACGCAGCTCGCGAATTGAGTGAACCGAGTCTGCCCATTTCTGTGCTGAATCAATATCCAACTCAATCTTGTACCATGAGGAATGACTGTCGATCGAATAGTCATGTTTTCGAGAAACCAACCGGACATTCGATGGAGCCACATTCGAAGGCCATTCATTCATCGACCGTTTAGCATCGAAACCAGACTTGTTCACAAATTCGGATGATCCAGCGAATCCTCCAAAAGGATGCATGATCCCAGCAATCGCGAAAGGTAGGAATAGCACACAAGGGACTGCCAACGAAATGTTTGTCCAGTACCAAACCCGAAGTATTATCGATCCAGCACTATTTCGATCGAGAACTAACTGCGATCCGTCTTGTCTTGATGTTCCCAATACCAATGCTGCTGATGCCAACGCGAGCAGTGGATTAAGAAGGATGTAAAGCGGCAATGCAAACCAGCTTACGAACGGCGTGAGAGCAACGAGAAGAAACACGACTAGCTGTATTCCAATGTGCTTCATTGCTGAATGCTTTCGAGAGCCCTTGAAGGACAAATGGCCGCCGTAATCGGGCAGCGACATAGCAAATTTTTCATTTCAAAACCGCTCGAATTCGCCGCTCCGTTTCACGGCTTGGTTCTGCCATAATTTTTTTGCGGCATTGAGCGATGTCATTGTAAGTCAGATTGATCTGGTTTGTCTGCATCATCACTATATTTGTAGGATTGCTGGTTGCCGCAATCGTCGACCCATGTAGAGATACATTTCTCATAGTCGTATTCGAAATTTCGTTTATCGGCCAGATGCCAAGAATAGCTGTGAATGACGTTGCCAACGATTGCTATTGCGAATGGTATGGCGAGCAACCAGAGCATTCCCAATGCGAAGTGGCCGCGAATGACTGCATACACAAGATAAAATGAAACGCCAAATAGACAGATTATCGCGACGAAACCAAGCAAATCTGAAAAACCATGAAGAACATAACCGACCGGCGTGCATCGCTGTTTTCCGATTCGCTGGGACTCGTGGTCCCACATTGGATTTATGAACATGAGACAGAGGCCATGTAATCAACACGATTGCTCAGTAGCAGAACGCAGCCTTTATTCCAAGTCTTCACAGTTGACATCTGGATCTTCGCGAGCCCCGTGCTGACAAAGTACCACGGCGATTTTCTCGGCAAGTTTCTCTGAGTCAAGATTGCGTCGGAAGAACGAGCGACATTCGGGCATAAGTACAATGTCAACACCTTTCCCTCCTCTCTGCTTTTCAATGCCCAAACCAACCTGAGCCTTTTCATTTCTGCAAACTACGGACGTCAGATCAATAATACGTTCTGCATGATCGCACTCTTTGGTGTACTGAATTTCGTAGGAAATTCCATGCTCTTCAAGAATGGGACCGAGGTGCGGAACAATTCTGTCAGGAGCGGCGAGCAAGTGTCCGGCTGTCATGGCTGATGAGAACTCCTACTCATTGGAATAACGACACGCATCAGGTCGGTCGCGGCGAGTGATGCTCCATTGACACAAACGCCCGACCCACGACTCCGTTGCATGCAATGGTTACGTGATTTGCTTCCGGTTTGCGAGTGCCGCCCAAGCTGCGACTATCACGGCAGTAAACAGTGCAATCCCAGAGCAAGCGAGCGGTGGATAGTATAGCACAGCTTCCGATGGGTCAGGACCGTATCTCCTGATTTGGTCATTCCAGAGTGAGTTGTTGATTGCCCAGCCGCAAAGCGAAACGGCCAGAAGTAGTAAAACCGAAGTGACATATTGTCGGGCTATTTTGAAGGCAATACCAAGTCCGGTCGCTGCACTCATCAGCGTACACATCGGGAGAGAGATGAGGCCTGCTTGTTGGCCATACGACAAAGTAGGCTCAGTTGTTGTGTCGCGTTTCTCGAGAATTGTCGAAGCGAAGATGTATCCAACGAATCCAACGATTCCGCCAATCATCGGCAGGCCTAAAAAAGCCAATGTCGCAAGAGCAGAACGTGACGAACTCGAAGGGCCAGGTGTGGCTCGTGGACCAAGCGAGATTGGCGATCGATACGGTGAATCATTGTCATGCATGCTGATTTGCCACGTAACGATTCGGGTCATGGAGTCCGCGAATACTGGTTTCTAATCTCAAGGGCGGCATGTTGCGGACTGCGGGCGAATAGTTTGGATTCTCATGAGTTTAGGAACGAGGTTTGTGTTCTCGGTTGGCCGTCTAGTGCCGCAACTCTCAATTGATTACGCACCAGGGCGGGATTTTATCATGGATTTTTGATTTGCTTGCATTTTCTTGAGATCACCCTCCCCCCAAGAATGACTTGACTTCTCAATTTCAAGCTATTCACAAGGAGGAAGGTGATGTCAGGAAAGGCTGCCAAAGTAAAGTGTACCGAAAAGCAGATTGAAATACTTGAGCATATTATCAAATCCACTCGTAGCGAATTGCGGTTGCTAGTTCGCGCCAAGATCATTTGGCACGCGTTTCATGGCAAACGTAACGATGAGATTTCTTTAATTGTAGGACTCGATCGTGGGCAGGTCGGCGTTTGGCGGAGACGATGGAAAATGTCGTTCGATGCTTTGATTGCCATAGAGTGTAGCGAGCCATATGCTCAGTTGGTTCGGTCTATCGAAGAAGTGCTTACCGATGCGCCACGCAGCGGAAGGCCACCGACCTTCACGCCCCAACAGGTTACTCAGATTCTTGCGGTTGCATGCGAAGAGCCTGGGCTATCAAATCGACCAATCTCGCTTTGGACTCATTGGGAAATTACCGATGAAGTCATTAAGCGAAAGATAGTAGAAAGTATCTCCGTCAGTCAAGTCGGCCGATACCTCAACGAATCCTCGCTCAAACCACACAAGGTAAAGTACTGGCTCAATACGAAGGAGAAAGATCCAGTCAAGTTTCAGTCGCAAGTCGAATTGGTTTGCCAAACCTACCTGGATGCGAATCGGTTGTTTTTCCAGGAAAACACCTACACGATCTGCCTTGATGAAATGCCGAGCCTTCAAGCCATCGAACGAATCGGCAAGTCCAAACCAGCTGAACCCAATCGACCGATACGAATGGAATACGAATACATTCGACACGGCACGACGTGCCTAATTGGAAACTGGGATGTCGTCAACGGACAGATGATTTGTCCAACCATTTCCGCAACTCGATCTGAGTCGGATCTAGCCAAACTTGTATCTACTCTGGTCGCAACGGATCCCACCGCCGGTTGGGTCATTGTGGTTGATAATCTGAACGTTCATTGCAGTGAAGAATTGGTTCGGTTCGTAGCCAAGCAAGAAGGAATTGATGAGTCGATACTTGGTAAAAAGGGGAAGTCGGGAATACTCAAATCGATTGCAAGCCGTGTGGAATTCCTAAGCGACCTAAGACATCGAATCCGATTTGTATATCTGCCCAAGCATTCGTCTTGGCTCAATCAAATTGAAATCGTCTTCGGCACGATCCAACGACGGGTAATGCGACACGGAACATTTAGCTCGCTTGAAGCGTTAGAACAAAAGCTGACTCTATTTATCGACTACTTCAACAAGACATTCGCCAAGCCATTCGACTGGACGTATACTGGCCGACCGACCAAAGCGAAAACCCGCCCGCGACCCTTCACATGGAGGGAAAGCTGGGCAAGATCAAGGCAACCTAGGAAAGAACTCGCCTTGGTAGCATAGTAATTGAGAGTTGCGGCACTAGTTTCCTGGCGGTGCCACATTATATCATCCTTGCCCAATTGAGTGTCCGCACCCTCTCGGAACCGGAGGTGCACTGTTTAAAGCATTTGGCTCCCAGCTATCACTTGTCTACCGATGCTTCGTTGTACTCAGTGCGCGTCCACGGGCTATCAGGTCTTTCAATCGAGTCGGCAACCTTAGCGGATGATGTCCCAGGAGCCGCGCGATCGTACACGAAGTCTGGACCCGGCCAAGATGTTTTTGAATGCCATGCCGGCTATGTCGAGAACCGCGACTGGAGTTCGGAGAGTAACCAAGTCGCCAATTTTCGCGGCCCACGTCGGTGTGGATTTTTCATATTGCCGTTCTCAGTACACGCGTCCAGAAATAGTTGTGCGATGGTCTGAGCGTTTGTTAGTCCGAGTTCGCTCCGAATCGTAGAACAGCGTGTCGCAAGCTCAAAGAGTTCATCCGATTCCGCCGGGAGCCAGTGGTGTTGATATTCATCTGGAAGATTTTGTGAATTGAAGAAGATCAGTGTTCCATTTTCAACGCATACTGGCAGGACACGAACTAGCGAATCAAATAGCTCGCGTTCCTTCGCAGCTGATTCCCGTTCTCGTGCCGCTGTTACTGTCATGTTTCATCCGTCAATTGTGAGTTAGGCTGACTACGACTCGTCATTGATGTATTGTACAGTTTGGTAGCAACTCTCGCAGAAGATCACATCCCGCCTTCGAGATGCCAGTCTCCCCTACATAGAGTTCCTTTAATCCTGACATTTGGCCGAGGATTGGAATTGAAACGTCCGTCACGGCAGCGCAGCCATTCAAGTTCAGGTAGAAGAGTTGCTGGAGTTTTGAAACATCTCTGATTCCAGCATCCGTGATCTGTGCCTGCGCAATTGTTAGCTTTTGGATTTCGGGGCAAATCGCAATATCGGCACAAATTCGGTCATCAACTCGAATTCCGTTACCGCTTAAGACAACGGCATAGTGGCCGTCCGAATCTTCCATCGCGCTTCCATCCAAGCCCAATACACTGTCAATGGCTTGCTGATGAGGCGTTCTATAGAAAGCCTTCTTCAAGGAAGCGGCCATTGCAACTACCAGGGCGATTACTAATGTCAATGCAAATAGAGAACGCAACGAAAACTGCGGAATTTCCGAGGATTTATCGTTCACTTTGGGCAATATAGAATTCTCCAGTCCGCTAACGGCGGCGCTGACCGCGGTAAGCGATCATGCATTGTCAAAACCACCGGTCAACGACTCCGGTCGATCGCTTTCTCGGCATGAAGAATTTCATTCGATCGACCGACGAAGTTCACCTAGTCGGCAGTGAACGGTATCTATTGCAAAAACGCACCTTCTTCGGCTTAGGTGCAACCATTGGTTTTGTCGCGATTGTTTGCCGCGCCATGCCCCAAATCGATGACAGCCTGAACCAAGTCACGGAATGAGTCAAAAATGACCTCGCATTTATCAATCCGATCATGCCTCAAGATCGATTCGTGTTCCAGTCGAACGATTGGGCAATCGTCACCATCGAAATTAGATAAGTCAAAGCAAATTGGATCATAACAACAATCTGGAGCTAGAGCAAATCGAACAAAGCGTAATGGCAACAGCGCATTGTTTAGTACCGGATCGGCAAACATGGCCGTCGAAAGGTCAACGAAATCGGTAGCTGGCGGATTCGCGAATAGTCGACATATCCGCAAATCCACATCAAGCCAACCAAAGGACTCAGCGAACGACTCGAACAATTGTGGAAGTCGACCAACGCGTCGAAGGCAATCAATGCAGGCACGAGGAGCGGGTAGCCGAATAGGATGCCAACGAACAATACTCCAATCTACAGAAGTCGTCGCGTCAAGAAGTACGAGAGGCGGAGGTCGATCGTGCGGGCAGATGAGCTCGTCCAGCATCAAGAACGATTGCGCAAAGGCATCTAGAAGTTCACTATCGTTCCTTGGTTTCATGCACGTAAATTCTTTGCGACAGAGCGACCACCAACCAGCCAGTGTCGGCAAGTGAAGTTTCTAAAAATCAGATTTGACGATCTGCCGTTTGGCTGCAATGGATTGTTCTTCACTGTCTTGATTTTGAACTCCTGATCGATTGTTACTGCACTTCGAGTACTTCAAGGCGTCCTGATCGCTAGATCGCGACTCATCACCTGAATCCACCAGCACTGTACATGAGAGGAATGTGCGCAAATGAAGCGAGAATTAAAGCAAATAGAACATAAAGAAGAAGATCTCCCTGCCAAATTCTGTGTGATCGATGTATAAGAAGCGCAGCTCCGATCGAAAGCAATGGACCGGCTAAAGCGAACAAATACCAGTATGGAGTCAATACTATACCGTTGACGTCCAAGGCGTTACGACGCGCAACCCAGACTCCAAAAGAGTTTAATGGCGTTAGAACAACTCCAAAGAACAGTGCACATATCCAACGCTGAAATGAGTCGTCGATTTTGGTCATTGCTTTAACTGGTTCTTCATTCAATAATCCTATTGATTCATAAGCGAGTCAAGGCGTGAAGAGGAACGCGGCTTGGGTTCACCGCGTCCCGTGCATGTCCGGTTCTGTTCGTTTCGGTGCCAGCCAATTGGTCGGATTCGTGAACAGGTCTGACGTGGCGAGCTCTTTGGCTTGACCCGATAGCGACACTTCCCACAAGCTGTAAATCGGCCGACTCCCAGCATTAAAATCAGTTCCGGCAAGGAATACAATCCGTTCACCGTCGGGGAAAAAATCTGGGTACCGGTTGTATCGTGACTTTGAACCCACCAGGAATTCAGATTTCGCGTCGCCCTTTTTGACACCGACGTCATACCAAAACGGCTTGGTGCGGTCAGAGCAAAAGGTCATCGTTTCGCCGTCTGGACCGACCATCGGGTCCGATGCCCATGCGTTAACGTTCGCATTGTTGGCACCGGGCTCCGGGATGATTTGAGTGGATTTGTTGTTCGGAGACAATGTGTACAATGCGGCTGGATTATTGAGACCCATGGTGTCAGCTGCGTAAACGAAAGTTCCATCAGCCATTGGAACGATTCGGTAAAGCTGGTAGTAGCTTTCCTCGGTAAGCCGAGTAAGACCCGTACCATCGGTCCCGATGCTGCAAACGTCCCACATATCCCAGGTCCATCCGCCAAGTCTTTTAGGGCGGTGCCGGTTGGCACGTGCAAATACAATCCGCTTACCGTCTGGTGTGAATCGCGGCAGGATATCGGACTGTTTGTTGTCCTCTGTTACGGCATTGATTGAATGATCACCAAGGTTAAGCACGAAGATCTTGGAGGACGCCGAATCGTTATCTTTTGCGGCAAACGTAATTTGCTTTCCGTCCGGAGAAAATGATGGGTAGCTTTCAGTGCGATCGGTCTCAGTAAGCCGCGTCGTAGTGGAACTCGAGATGCCAAAAAGATAGAGGTCGCCGTCTGCGGAAGAGAAGACGAGTGTCTTACCGTCGGGCGACAAGTCAATGCAGACGTTATTGTGCTCAACCCCAGCGTTTTCAACACTTGGACAGCCGAGCTCTAGCGCCAAGCTAGCGATCATAAGGAGATGAATGCCAGGTGTCATGCTTGATATTCGATGAGCAGAACGCATGGCATCACCCAGGGCGAGGAGTAAACAAATGCACCGACCAAACCTGGACGATCGAGCTCTTGGTGCGCATGGCATAGTTCTGTCAAGCCTCGATGGTTTCCGATACCACTAGTGCAAGCAGACCAGTTCCCAAGTATACGATCAAACAGTATCCGATGTGAAATACTGGAAGAAAAAATATGTGCATCTGTCCAACGCCCATGTGAATTCGTGGTGTGGGAATCGCAGCGCAAACAGACCATACAAATAGTCCTGGAATCAAGGCTAAGAGAGAGCCTGCGGACCAGACCAAGTATGTTTTGAATCGCCGCGCAATCGATAACAGCATACCCGCTACCCCAATAGCCATTGGGATTAGGGTTGCTATCCCAATGAATAGATAGCCATCAAGAGATGGATATCCCTCACGGTATGCATCAATCAGAGCTGCACATGTATTTCCAATTCCTACTACAGAAACCAGTGCCAGTAGCGAGACGCGAAAGTTCGATCGAACGCTGAGCTCTTTTGATACATCGGAAGCATGCTCGTTTGTCTCGTATGGATTCGTATTGCATCTCCTGTTTAACACAACGCCACACGTCTCATTCAATTCATCCTCTCAGGCGTAACGCCCGCGACCACCGATGTCGCGGCAAATAAACTTACTATCAGGAATCGGCCGATCCGCGACTTCGGACCATCGCTTTGATGGTACAAAGTTTCAGTTGTCAGAAGTTGTAGTAGTAGTAAACGTATGCGAATTCGTCGGACGAATCAACTCTCAGCACATACATGGGGCCTTCGTCTCCGGTTAGCCAAGGCGAAGAAACATAGTATTCGGCCGTTGGCGGATCAATGATGTTCCATTCCTGTGGCATCCATCGTTGAAATTCACGTACGCCTGAATTCTCGTCGCCCACACGAGTAAGGGACATTGCGGTGACGATTCGATCAGCTAGGGAATCATTTTTTGGGAACCTCAATACAAATCGATCATTCGACCAAACATGAATTCGGAATCCGTCAACTTGCTCTGAAATCAAGCCGTCTCGTTCTAGCGGCTCCATGGTTTCTAGGAGGTACTTCGGCCATTTCGTTCGATCAACAATCAATCCCCGTGGACATTGGGCATTGATTGCGTTGCGGCGTGCCACAATCAATGCCCAGCCAGCAAAAAAGGTGGCACATATGAAGAGCAGAACGATTACATGCCGTAGTCGCACGTTTCACCTATCAGCGAGGAGTCGAAAGCACGAACGAATAACAATCTATCCAAACTGGAGTGAAGTGGAACGGAGGGATAGATTGTGTGTTGGGCGATGTCGGTTTGCCGTTGCTTCCACCCACTGTCAGGCTTAAGCGGATTCTACACGTGCCGCATCTTTGGAATCCAGTCTAACCGATGCGGTGTGATGATTGCAACTTGTTGGTTAGTGACGACCAGGTTGATAAATGGATCTTCGTCAAGCTGAAGGCAGCCGCTTGGGCGTTTCGAACACGGGAATGGATTCAGGCTAAACTATTCAGACGCCCACAATAGACCGGGCAATCACCCGCGGTCCAGCCCGCATTCATCCGTAGAACAACGACGCAGAATCTAATCGGTTATAAGGTACAACTTTACGAGCAAAGCCAGCGAAACATGCCCGCGTTTTCTTTTGCGGCCATCCATTGTTCCGGAACGCTTGCGCGCAAACCAACGTTGTATTCTTCATCAGCCATGCAGTCAGTGAACACAACGAAGTCATCGGTACATGCCTGATGACTCCATCCGCGTTCATTCAGCACTAGACACGCTGACGCGATGGCGGTACCAATTTGATCGAGTAGATCGGTGCTCTCGTCGTTGTCATTCTGGAAACTGTACCACTCGAGCAATGCATCATTCAACTCAGTAGACTCGATCATCACGGACTTGGAACCAATGAATTCCCTCCAACCGTATGCACGTCGTGAAACCTCATCGACATCATCCGTTTCGCCTCGAATCGTTTGAAGGTACGCGGTGTCAAGAATGTAGATCGTTCTTCCGTGTTCGGCATGGTCCTCTGGTTCGGCTTCCCAACCGAAATACGGAATGAAACCACCGTATAGCTTCAAACCGGTTGGCACCGATTTAAGTGCGGCGGGAATCAATTCCACATAGAGACGCGTAATGCGATTGAGGAGGTCTTCCAATTTATTTCCTTTCGTGTCGTAACGAATAACAATCTATCCAAACTGGAGTGAAGTGGAACGGAGGGATAGATTGTGTGTTGGGCGATGTCGGATTCAACACATCCCGCATCTCAGAAAACTAGTCTAACCGATGCGGTGGGAAGGTTGCAATATGTTGGTTAGCGATGAACAGGTTGCTAGTTGGATAGTGGTATGTCCAAAAGTCGCTGATGCGCGTCCCTAGAACATCGACGCAGAATCTAAGCCTTTATATGTTACGCAATAAGTTTTGGGTTTAGACGTTGCAATTCGTCAATCTCATTCGCCGCCCACCACTTCGCAGCGTGAAAAACCTCGAGTTGTCTCAGAGTGAAAAGCGTCGACAGAGTCCGATCCATGGAGCGAAGATTTGTAATTGCAAGGTAGCGGAGATTGAGCAGTTTGCCAATCGGAGCTAACGTATCAACATGCTGCGTTGTCCAAATACTTCCCTCAACCGTTAGTCCTTCAAGACCAATCAATTTCTCCAGCGGATCAAGGCAGCGAATGCGAGTGAAGCTCTCAATCCCCAACCAAATCAGGGATGTCATCGATTCCAATGGCTCAATGGATTCTACTCCAGTCGAGCTGCCGATATGGAGATACCGTATTTCAGAGGCATTCTCTAAGGCATTCAATTTCTTGATGCCGCCCCATTTTATGTAAAGCGATTCGAGGCCTGGAACTTGGCAAGCCGCATCAAACAGTTGTTGGGGCACCCGGGAACAAAGCCAAAGGTGTCGAACGCCTCGTAAGTTTGGCAAAGTATCACACCAACGCGCGACAAGTTTACGTTGATCATTAGCGCTCCGACTGGTTTGAGTGCACCATACGCTCAAACGACCGTCGGTTCGAATCTCGCCTGGTTCCTGAACAGATTCGGGTGGCCAATTCTCCGATGGGTACCAGTAATACAAACGAGCGTTTTTTTCGTGCATGCCAACAGCTTCGATGTCGTTTCTCTGGATTGCGTAACGGCCATGTTGACCGAGCCCCCGCCAACACGGTCTCTAAAGTTCGAAACGGACCGACGGGGGCTTCGGTCCAAGATTTGGTTATTTGGCTTTGTGTCCGGAATCGAGCATGATTGCGAATGGTTGCCATCCACCTGGAGGATCCCATTCTCCCTCACCGGAAATGATTCCATGAGTTACATCATGCACAACGACGCCGTCGATTCCGAGCACGTCACTCGTCCATTCTATCGATCCGCTACGGTTTATGCACCACAGTCGCTCACCCGATGCAACAAGAAGGTACTCCGGACGCGAATAAAGGTGTCCGAAGTAAATTCCAAGCTTGTGTTTGATAATGGCGCCTGAATCAATATCGATTAAGTACGCACAGTCGCCCCAGCCCACAACAAGAAAATCATTCCAGTGGATCGCATCGTTAAAGGGATAACTTTCTTCGGAACTTCGATAAGCATCAATCCGAATAATCGGCTGATCGTGTTGCGAGAGTAAAATGTACTTTTCGGGTGTGCCACATCCTGACGGAACTTCACCGACGCGGATTGGTGCCAGTTTAAGCCATGGCTCATCGATAGTGTCATGCCAAGAAATCACTGACGTGGGCATGGGGATGAAATTCGAGTGTGTTTCATTAGCCAAATAACGAATAACAACCTATCCCAACTGTGAATCGGATCGGAGGGATAGACTGTGGGTTGGGCTATGTCGGTATGCCGTTGCTTCAATCCGCTGTCAAGCTTATGCGGATTCTAAGCGTTCCGCATTTCTGGAAACCAGTCTAACCGATGCGGTGGGACGTGTCGTCGGACGGTACCGCATAAAAGAGGAGATTGGACGCGGCGGTATGGGAATTGTCCTCCGTGCCTATGATGAACTGCTACACCGGGACTTGGCTATTAAGTTGCTGCTGAAATCGTATTTGGATCAGCAAGAGATTATCGACCGTTTTGTTGATGAGGCGCTTCTAACCTCACAACTTCAGCACCCTTGCATCGTGCCGGTTTACGACCGCGGCT
>NZ_JBIPLW010000050.1:0-3859 GCF_044369455.1 Flavobacterium sp.
GCGGATCGTGGGACATTGTTCCTGGACGAAATTGGAACGGCCACTCCTGCATTACAGATCAAGATGCTTCGCGCATTGCAAGAGCTTGAATTCGAGCCGTTGGGTGGCACCGAAACTATTTCCGTGGACTCACGTGTCATTTTGGCTACGAACGAGAACTTGGAAAAGGCGGTAGCCGAAGGACGCTTTCGGCAGGATTTGTACTATCGAATCCATGTGATTCACATCGAGCTGCCCGCGTTGCGAGAGCGACGAGATGACATCCCATTGCTTTCGCAACACTTCCTTCAAACCGCGTGTAAGGAGTTTGGTCGCACCGTGGATGGCTTCACTGATGATGCAATGCAAGTGATGGTTGAACACTTGTGGCCAGGCAATATTCGGGAGTTGGAGAATGCCATTCAACGCGCTGTGTTGTTGACCAAAAGCAAGAGTATTGATGTTGCTTCACTACCATTTAGTTTGACCAAACACCCAACGTCGCAAATACCGAATACGCCGGTATCCGCTGGCAATTTGCTTGTGAACAATATCGATAACTACTCACAGTCGCGATCCGGCACGCGACCGTTGAGCGAGGCCCTGGAGGGGCCAGAGCGAGAAATCATTCTTGCAGCGCTCCGGCAAAATGATTGGAACCGAAATGTGACGGCCGATCTATTAGGGATCAATCGAACGACGCTTTACAAGAAAATGAAGAAGCTTGGAATCGAGCAGGCTTCACACTGAAATAGCGACAGAACTTGGTTCGACGGTGGCACAAGGCCACCGGGGATTTCTGATGACTCTAAATCTCTCGTCCATTTTGAGCGATCGTCGATCCAATCCATTCGGAGATCGATCACAATAGCATCTAGTTACGGTACAGCGATGTGAACCGTTTCCGTTCGACGAACATTTCCGGCTCCGTCCTGTGCCTCGACGAATAAATCGTAGTTTCCACGACTCAGTTCAAGCAGAGTGGAGGTGGTTGATAGTCCCGTCTTGACGGCTCCGGGGGTGCCACCGACTGGATATGCAAATACCTTATACCTATTGCCAGCTCCATGGTTGCTCCATGAAACTCTGAATGCGCCGTTGTTGTCCATGGCTGATAGGACTCGGAAGTCCGCTGTCGATGCAGCTAGCTTTCGGAATCGTTTGTCGGAGGACAAGGAAAAGCCTGTTCCTGTGCGAGTGGCAAGGGACAACACGCTGACGGTATCCGGGATGCTGCCAAACAGCGAAGCAATGGCAGCATCGGTCAATGTAAAGGATCCGTCTGACTGCACAAATTGCGATGCGTTTTTTCGTTCGATTCCGTTAAGCGTTACGAACAGTTCGCGACTGCTACTATTGATTCGACCCGTTACCCTGGTGTCGTTTGTCAGTCCTCGAATAGATCCTGTTTCCAACATAACAAGCTGGGAGAATTCTCCGAGCGGTTTCGGTTCCGCAGCATTGAGATAGTTGACAACAGCCAGCACATCGAGTGCTGCGATAACACCATCTCGGTCCACGTCTAGATCCCTTTGGTATGGCGGAGGCCCCGAAGTACTTCGATTGATGGCATTGACCAGTCCCAAGACATCCAGCGCGTTGATGGTGCTGTTGCGGTCCGTATCCATCGAACTGAGCCAGTCTTCGACGGGGCTGGTTGCCGGAGATACATCGACGACATGCGAGCCTGTCGCAATAATGGTTCCGTCGCGAGTCGCAGTTACCAAGATCGTGTAACTACCTGCCGTAGTGTAGCTGGTCGGAAATGCAACAGTTGCACCGCCGGACCGTTGCAGGTCTGCTGTGCCGTTGCTATCTAGATCTATCGAGTATTCCACGCCAGTCGTCGGAGAAGGATCGATGCCCGTTAAGTTCAACGTGATTGTCTTCTCTTCTCCGCTGAGAAACGTTGCAGCACCTGAGACATCGACTTTACCCAGAAGCGATGCATGAAAAATGGTTACCATGGGCGATGTGTAACTTTCTCCGAGGAGCTGGGTGTTGGTTTGACGTACCAATGCACCGTCAACTTCTAAGGAATAGAAACCATCATTCAGTTTTCCATCCTGTCGAACAAAAGGACCCGAAAACTGCAATGTCGTAATGGTTCTGCCACTCACGAGTGTATTGGTGATTCGAGGAATGTTCACCAGGCCGACAACATCGAGTTTTTGAAGCTTGAACGCATTCGCTCCAACGATAACGGGCGAATCCCATAGCACGCGAATGCTATCCGTTCCGGCAACGATCGTACCTCCTGAACCGTCGGTGATGGATTGTACTTCCGGACGGTTGTTCACCGACAAGAAATAATCAATCGATGGGTTGTTGGTGATCGGAAGTGTTGGGTCGACAACGCTGATCTTGGCTACATAGGATGATTTGGTCTCAAAATCAAACACAGCCCCTGCTTTGAGAACGAGCTGATTACCGACAATTTCAAACAATGCAGCATCGTCACCCGATAAGCGAAACTCGTTCGTTCCGAGTGCATCATCCAGGAATCGAATGGTCGCAAGTGCTTGTGAAGTAGCCGGAAGTCGCGACTCATTGATGTTGGATACAACATTCTCGAGGTTGACGGCAGTCGGAGGTTCGTTGACGTCGGAGATGCTCAATGCATAGTTCTTCGAAATCGTCTGAGCACCTGAAATTGTGTTGTCTACTAAGCGGACTGTTACTTGATAAGAACTCTTCGCTTCAAAATCCAATCCAGTTGAGGATGAAAACTGGAGGTTGGTACCAGAAATGGAGAAGAAGCGCGCATCGGGACCGGCGAGGGATAGACTATTGGTACCGATCGCATCGTCCGCAATTTGCAACTGAGCAACAGTGAGCGGACTGGATGTGTTGGCGGACTCGGGAAGAGACTGTACCACTGGTGTGATCGTCAAGTCCGTCGGCGCCTCGTTGACATCGGTGATTGTTAAAGTGAATTCGACAGAACTGTCCGGAGTGTTGCCGACCGTTGGATCGTCCACCATGACCAAAACACGGTATTGAGATTTGGTTTCGAAATCGAGACCTTGCAGGTTTTGGAATCGAAGTTGGCGATTGTTGATACTGAACAGCGCAGCGTCTTCTCCGCCTAGCGATAGTGTATTGGTCCCGAGCGCGTCATCCAGGAATCCGATGGTAGCCACGTTTACAGGAGATGCTACATTCGCCGTTTCTGCCAATGACACAACATTCGTGAACGATAACGACCTCGGCGGTTCATTCACATCCGTAATTCTGACCGTCATAGACACTGTAGAGCTGAGTGGTGGTGTGCCACCGTCTCGAACAACAACGGGAAACGTCCAAGTGGATTGTTGTTCGAAGTCGACTCGAGAATTGTCCAGAACCGAGAGGACTCCTGTGGTTGGATTCAAGGAGAAAACATTGGTCGGTCCGCCGGCGCCAATCGTGTACGTCAATGTACCGGCAACTCCTTGATCGGGGTCGGTTGCTGCAATGTTTCCTATGATCGTGCCATTCGCGGAGTTTTCAGCCAATGTGAATTGATGGCCCGCGATGATCGGAGACTCATTTACGTCCGTTGGTGAGATCGTAACATTTCGAATGGTGGATGCGGGTGGCGTGAGAGAGTCAAGGGCTCGTACGCGAATGACGAGTGGTGCTGTTGTTTCAAAATCCCAAGGTTGGGAATTAGCAACTCGAATCGTGCCCGTGATCGGATCTATTGCAAAGGGACCAGCATTGTCAAGGAATTCGTAACCGACAGTCTGGCCTGCATCGGGATCGATTGCAGTGATCTGCCCTGCTATGGTGCCGACAATAGAATTCTCTGGCAGGCTGAATGAGCTGTCAGAGAATTGAGGCGGTTGGTTATCACGGAATCCAAAATGGGCATTCAAGAGATGTTCGGTCTTGAGCA
>NZ_JBIPLW010000092.1:0-3816 GCF_044369455.1 Flavobacterium sp.
ATTTGGATTGACTGTTACACTTACCGCAACTCTATTTGATAAAGCATCATCTGTAATGCGTTTAATGGCATTATTAAAAGTATCTGCTACCAGAATTTTTCCATCGGCTTGCACGGCAACGCCAGTAGGAAGAGAAAACCCAGAGCCAAGAGTAACAATGCCTGTACCATCGGCATTCATGCGTTTAATGGCATTATTATCTGTATCTGCTACCAGAATTTTTCCATCGGCTTGCACGGCAACGCTATAAGGATAATTAAACCAGCCAAGAGTAACAATGCCTGTACCATCGGCATTCATGCGTATGATTTCATTATTATCTGTATTTGCTACCAGAATTTTTCCATCGGCTTGCACGGCAACGCCAAAAGGCTGATTAAACCCAGTGCGAAGAGTAACAACACCTGAGCCATCGGCATTCATGCGTTTAATGGCATTATTGCCTGTATCTGCTACCAGAATTTTTCCATCGGCTTGCACGGCAACGCCTCGAGGATCAAACCCAGAGCCAAGAGTAACAATGCCTGTACCATCGGCATTCATGCGTTTAATGGCATTATTACCATAATCTGCTACCAGAATTTTTCCATCGGCTTGCACGGCAACGCCAAAAGGACCAGAAAACCCAGTACCAAGAGTTACAATGCCTGTACCATCGGCATTCATGCGTTTAATGGCATCATTATCAAAATCTGCTACCAGAATTCTTCCATCGGCTTGCACGGCAACGCCTCGAGGACGAAAAAACCCAGAGCCAAGAGTGGCAATAGTTAACGAATTACTTTGTTCTACATAATAAGTAGCTGTACTAAGTGAGGCGGTAGTTACCAATGGATTGCCTCCAGAAGGGGCTGTAAACCACTTGGCAGTTTCTCCAGCACTTGGGGTGCTTACTAAATTGGCTACTGTTGCTCCTGCGCAAAATGTTTGGGTTGCTTCGCTAATTTTTTTAACCCTTACTGCTAATCTTGTACTTTCGCAGCCAGAAACAGTTTGCGATGCATAATAAATGGCTCCATCAACCAAACTCGTCGTTGCTGGCAATACTGTTCCTGCCGTTGCGGCACTGTACCATTGGATCGTTGAACCAGTCGCAGCTAAATTGGCAATTGTACCCGAACCAGTATAAACTTGAGTTGCAATTGCAGTTGGTGGTGGGGGTATAGCATTAATATTTATCGTTAACGTTGCAGTCGTCGCACATTGACCCGCTGTTGGCGTAAAGGTATACGTCGTTGTTTGCGTATTGTTCAACGCTGGCGACCAGGTTCCTGTTATGCCATTAGTAGAGGTCGTTGGCAATGCTGACAAACTCGCTCCTGAACATATTGGTGCAACTGCCGTAAACGTTGGCGTTATATTTGGTGGATTAACCGTAATCGTCAATGTTGCAGTCGTTGCACATTGACCCGCTGTTGGTGTAAAGGTATACGTCGTTGTTGCCGTGTTATTCAACGCTGGCGACCAGGTTCCTGTTATTCCATTGTTGGATGTCGTTGGCAATGCTGACAAACTCGCTCCACAAAAAATTGGTGCTCTAGCTGTGAATGTTGGCGTTATATTTGGTGGATTAACCGTAACTGTAATTGAAGCCGTTGCAGCACAGCCCGTAGCATTGGTTCCAGTAACCGTATACGTTGTTGTTACATTGGGAGCAATTGTGATACTTGTTGGCGTTGTTGAAATCGTAGTATAATAATTCTTAGTTGAATTTTCAACAGTGTTACGATCTGCTGTGTTCAGTACGGTATCAAATACAAATACATCTGTAAAATCACAATCTGACATTTCAAAACCATTATTCAATCCATTCAATTCAATACCATTTGGACCTCCTACACCACCACTATTATTTACAATTAAAGTTCCATTTTCATACAATTGTGAAGTTGAACCATTACTTGCTCCTGAATAAATATAATAGTTATTATCTGAAGCAGGACTACCAATATTGGAACTACTTACCCAACCTTCATAATACGCTTTTTGCTTTGCGCCATTCCAATACCCTAATAACCAATTATTATAAACGGACGATAAAACGCGTTGTCTTGCTCCACCAGTTTGACGAGCACCATAAATAGCTGTAAACGGTGATGGATAATTAATAGCATTGCTTAAAAATTGTTGTGTATTAAAACGCAATACTGGTTTTCCGTTGTAACCATTTAAAGTTATAGTTGGTTGCTTGGAAGTATTCGACTGACTTACACCACCACCATTTCCTGATTGATCATATAAAGTAACACAATATCCTGTTGCTCCGTTTAACCAAGTGGTAATAGCGCTAGCATCTAAATCGTTTCCACTAAAACCAAAATCTAATTCGGCATTATCAGAACCTCTTCTCAAACGAACACAGGGTCCGGCATAACTTGTTTTAAGTTTACGAAGTCCGATTGCCAACTTTGAATTACTTACATTATCCAAAGGTATTATATTGCCATTCCAAACATAATTGTCGGCACCATTAGCTGTTAAAGTTACTGAATCGCCAGCGCATATTGAGGAACTTCCTGTTATAGCAACAACTGGACTTGGACTTGGATTTACAACAATGGTTAATGTTGCCGTTGGAATGCCACACTGATTTGCATCAGGTGTAAAAGTATAAGTAGTAGTTTGCGTGTTATTTAACGCTGGTAACCATGTTCCTGATATTCCATTAGTAGAAGTTGTTGGTAAAGCCGACAATGCTCCTCCTAAGCAAATTGGAGCAATAGCGGTAAATGTGGGTGCACTACTTGGATTAACTATTATACTCATCGTCGCAATATTTGGACAGAATCCAGTTGTCGGTGTAAAAGTGTAAGTCGTTGTCGCTGTATTGTTCAACGCTGGCGACCAGGTTCCTGTTATGCCATTAGTAGAGGTCGTTGGCAATGCTGACAAACTCGCTCCTGAACATATTGGTGCAACTGCCGTGAATGTTGGCGTTACATTTGGATTGACTGTTACACTTACCGCAACTCTATTTGATAAAGCATCATCTGTAATGCGTTTAATGGCATTATTACTATAATCTGCTACCAGAATTTTTCCATCGGCTTGCTCGGCAACGCCTCGAGGACCAGAAAACCCAGAGCCAAGAGTAACAATGCCTGTACCATCGGCATTCATGCGTTTGATGTCATTATTACCTGTATTTACTACCAGAATTCTTCCATCGGCTTGCACGGCAACGCCTCGGGGAGAAGAAAACCCAGTGCCAAGAGTAACAATGCCTGTACCATCGGCATTCATGCGTTTAATGGCATTATTACCATAATCTGCTACCAGAATTTTTCCATCGGCTTGCACGGCAACGCCATGAGGCTGATTAAACCCAGAGCCAAGAGTAACAATGCCTGTACCATCGGCATTCATGCGTTTAATGGCATTATTAACTGTATCTGCTACCAGAATTTTTCCATCGGCTTGCACGGCAACGCCATAAGGCAGATTAAACCCAGAGCCAAGAGTAACAATGCCTGAGCCATCGGCATTCATGCGTTTAATGGCATTATTAACTGTATCTGCTACCAGAATTTTTCCATCGGCTTGCACGGCAACGCCAAAAGGCAGATTAAACCCAGAGCCAAGAGTGACAACACCTGAGCCATCGGCATTCATGCGTTTAATGGCATTATTACCTGAATTTGCTACCAGAATTTTTCCATCGGCTTGCACGGCAACGCCATAAGGACGAAAAAACCCAGAGCCAAGAGTGGCAATAGTTAACGAATTACTTTGTTCTACATAATAAGTAGCTGTGCTAAGTGAGGCGGTAGTTACCAATGGATTGCCTCCAGAAGGGGCTGTAAACCACATGGCAGT
>NZ_JBIPLW010000094.1:0-3773 GCF_044369455.1 Flavobacterium sp.
GGCGTCTCGCGAGCGGTTTGAAAAGAGTTCGGTTCGCTCAACTGAGATGGGTAGTTACGAAAAACTTTCTACCCACGTGTGAACAAAAAGGCTGGTGTTGTCATGACCCCAGCCTTTTTTCGTTTTTCTACCAGTCTTTTCGTTGTCCGGCCGCTTTCCACACGGCTCTCTCTAGGTCTCTCCAGCTCATAACCTGACGGTAACCTCCGAATGCCATTTTGAGCCCAAAAACGCCAGTTTTGGCCAAAAGTCTCTCGGATCTCTGTGCGCCTCTACCCTCGGGTTATGAGCTTTTAAGGGAAAGTCTCTAAAGCTCATAACCTGGAGGTATTTTCGTGCAGCTTGCTAGCCGGGTTATGAGGAAGAGAGACATGTTTTTGGAGCCGAAAGCAGCCTATCCAAACCGCAAAAATACGATTCATCAATGAAAACACTGGTCAACGTCACTTAAACTCCGGGTTAATGCAAACAGAGACTTTTCACCAAAAGTCTCTACCACCTCATAACCCGGAGGTTGGTTGCGAACGAAATTACCGTGGGGTTATGGCAAGATAGTATTTAATGCGTAGGATGCCGCTATTAACTAGCACCATGCAATAGCTTTGCATTATGGCGATGATATCCACAAATTCGGAAGCATGTAGATTACCAATCCATGGCTTGCAAATGGTCCGTTCAATGATGACGGTTCTGACTGCTTGGCAACGTAGCTTCCCCAGACCTTTAGACTCGCCTTCGATTGCGTGACAGTTACCTGGCACGCTGCAACACTCGATACTGGGCTCGTGGCTAACGGCTACCCCAGGTGGGAGTCTCGCCCACTTGTCTTCAACTCATTTCCAGTACGCGCGTCCATGGCTTGGTTCGCTATCTGTCAGTCGAGTTCGATGCTAAGCTCACGTAGCCGTTGTTCACACTCACGTCGGTCTAATCCATCCCACGCCACGAGAACCTCTTTAGATGTCGCAAATATCACGAGCCCTTCGATAGGCGGCTCAGTTCCGTTCATTTCTAGGATCGCGTCGTCATGATGCGATGACAGTATGGTGGGCAACTGCCGCAACAGGTCTCTTGTGATCGGCCTGGACGAGCAAATGCTGTATCCGTCTGAGTTTTCGTGAAACCAGTCCCCGGAAAAGTAGAAATCTGGCAATGGATCAGGATCCCAAGTTGCGGTTCCGTAAGCCCTAAGAACAGTTTTTACCTTCTCATGCAAACGCTCCCAGCGGTAGAAATCTCCAGGTCCCGTCTTGAGTTGCGAGGATGCTTCGCTTCGAGCGATTTCCATGCTGTCTGACGAGACAACCGTAATACGGAATGAGTCCATAAGTGGAGTTTGCTCCATGCAACCAACCGCACAAATCAACAGTGAAAGACTGAGTGAAACAGTGGTGAGGTGCATCTTCGACTGGCGAACGAATAACAACCCTTCCCAACTGGAGCGAAGCGGAACGGAAGAGATTGTGCTTTGGGATATTTTGGTTTGCCGTTGCCTCCATCCGCTGTCGGGCTTAGGCGGATTCTACACGTTCCGCATTTCTGGAATCCAGTCTAACCGATGCAGTGGGATAGTTGCAACATGTTGGTTGCTAGATTACCAAACCGTTCTACTCGCATTCGCTTGTGAGACTGACGCGAGACACGCTGCAACACTCGATACTGGGCTCGTGGCTAGCGGCTACCCAGGTGGGAGTCGCACCCACATGTCTTCAACTCATTTCCAGTACGCACGTGCATTTTTTGGTTACGTCAGTCTTGAGGTCACGAAAGGCGAAACATGATGCACGCAACGGGCGGTGGGCCACCGAAGACGTGTTGATCAATCCAGTTTGCCGGTGCAAACACGACTGCAAGTTTATGATGACTGGTGAGATCTTCCGATGCGAAGACTTGGTCCGCTGGAACGTACAAAAATCCAATTAGTCCGTAGTTCTTAGCTTCGGCCATTCCTCGCCGTGAGACTTGATAATACGCCGCCCCATAGGCCACAACAACCGAGACGATGGTTACGCAAATGAAGAAAGTACGAAGCCGAAAACGAAACTGTCTAAATGTCGTCAGCATGGGGGCTGTTTTCATGGGTAAAGCCTCCGAAACATGTTCAGCCTTTCTGAAGTAACGTCTGCCGTAACCGGGCACGAACGGAAGACATTGATTTCAGTTGCGGCGTGAATGAGTGCTCCGGTTCACGGCTTGGTTCTGCTACTCTGTTTTGAAGCTTGTGCAATAATGGACTTATGTATTGTAATCTGCGGTTGATAGTGGCAGCCATCATTAGCAACCATCGGTTGATCGATCGCCAAGTCTTTCGGGATCGAGACGATTCCATCGAAGGCACCCCATTCGTGTGCATAATAGTCGAATGAATCGCCATCAGCTGGTGTTGGAACATCTTTGGCGGCGCGGAGAAACGGAACAACGAATGGATGTTCTAGCTCTTTTTCGTTTACGGTTCGCACTTCAAGCAGTGTCTTACCGAGATCGGCTCTACGGTGGGTGCCATCACCGTTAATACATCTTCCTGTGATTCGAACCACAGTCCCGAGCGGATGACCCAAGTGACCTATGACTTTATTGGCCCCGAATTGTTTGACAGAGACATCCGATTGCGGTTGCTCCTGGTGAGTCAATACCGGTGGCACGCATACGCCGACTAGCAAGGCGGCAACCAGCAATCTTGCGGAGTTCGGAGGAGTCATGCCATATCCTTTAGTAGCAGAACGCGTTGGGCTATGTCGTTTTGCCGTTGCTTCCACTCGCTGTCGGGCTATGTCGGATTCTACAAATCCCGCATCTCCAGAAACCAGTCTAACCGATGCGGTGTGATGGTTGCAACATGTTGGTTAGCGACGACTGTGCGATAGCGCCCACGATAGACCGGGCAATCACCCGCAGTCCAGCCCGCATTTGTCCCTAGAATAACGACGCAGACTCTAATCGTTTACATGTTAACCCGTTATTGTCCGGGCAGATGCGATGACGCGGTCAAGGAATCGCTGGTTTCTAGTGACAATGATATCAATATTGCCGCTCGATACGTAGGACGATGGTTGAAGCCGATCGAGCGAGGCCCAGAATCGCGACTGCGCATCAAGCAACCATCTTCGACGGGATTCATCCGCGAGCTCGATCTTTTTGGCATCAACCAGCGTGAAACCGGAGTAATTAACGAAGATTTCATCTGGCATAATTCTGATCCGAGGATCGGGAAAGACATACCATTCATCGTGTTCCGCTGCGGGGATTTCTAACGCGGCACTTAATGGAGGACTTACCATCGTCTCTCCAAACATGGTCCAGCCAAGCCTTTGCTCCTCTTCGCTTGGAAAAATCGGGCCAGAATCGAATGCGGTAATGAAGAGGTGCTGGGAAGGATGGCATTCAGCGATCAGCAATGGTAGCTCGCTTATCATTTGCTTGACGACCACCCATGACCAATCACTACGCATTCCTGTTTGCATACGTCGTCGAAATCTTCTCTAAGGGGTAACGCTGGCCGTCACCGGGCCGCTGGTGCAGATTAGCAAACCGCTCGACCGACGGCTCCGTGAGCACGGCATCATTACCCCGGCAATCTCGGGAAGCCATGCGCGTTGAAGTGAGATTGATAGAACCGGATGTAGTTTGTGTCCAGCTGACAGCAAGTTACCATATCTAGATCAATCTGTGTCAATTCTTCATCCCAGTTTCCAGCGCCAGTAAATTCGTGCATCCAGTGTGTCTGGTCTTCCCGCCAGACGTAGCGACCAATCCAAAACCGATTGTCATCGAGC
>NZ_JBIPLW010000088.1:0-3600 GCF_044369455.1 Flavobacterium sp.
TCCGAGGCCACAGCCGGTCCCGGGCGTATGTCTGTTGCAAAGCCTGGAATTGAAACCACTCCCGCATCTTCGTTGACCGTCAGATTCGTTGGAATCGAAAACTCAGGCGCATCGTTGATCGCTTGCACGGAAATCGTAAAGGTCAAGACCGGACCCAAGTTGTTATTCGGGAACGGACTTGCCGCACCATCGTCGACCAGCCGAGCAGTGATCACCGAAGTTCCGTTTTGATGCGGAGCCGTTCGGAATGTCAAGGCACCCAACGCATCAATCGCTGGTGGAGTTGAAAACAACGAAGGGTTACTGAAGTTCATATTGAACGTGAGTATTTGATTCGCTTCGTCTGCTGCCGTCATCTGACCATTTAGCAAGTTAAACGCTTGCCTAACGTTCGTAGCGAAACCTGATACGGTCACCGGACCAGCATCTTCAATGACCTCGACTCGACTTCGGCTTAACGTATAGAACGGCGCGTCATTGATCGGATTGACCGTAACAGAAACAGTTTTGGAAGTAGATCGCGGTACAGGAATACCGTTCTCGCGTCCATCATCCGTCGCAGTAAAGATCAGGTTGAACAATTCAGGGACTCCCCTTAGCGATGCGAAGTTGCTATTCACGTCCTGCTTGTACTGGAACCGCACTTCGCCAGTCAAAGGATCCAGCGTCGGCAGTACTGCGTACAAATCAACAGCCTCCGCAGGTACCGAAACCGATCGAACGACCGTTTGAGCTGTTGCCGAAGGTGGTAACTCATCGATGGCGGTTGGTGGTCCAGCAAACTCATTGAAATAAAACGCTGGAAGAACCTGTATCGGTGCGTCTTCATCTAGCGTAATGGTATTAGACGCTAAATCAAACACAGGAGGATCGTTGACTTCACTCACGCGAATCGAAAGAGTCTGACGTAACGACTCCGCTTGGTGAACCCCACCGGCCGCGCCGTTGCCAGTTGCTCCGTTATCGATTCCAAAAATCTCAATCTCGATCACACCGCGGGTGAGGAAGTTGACGTCGGGGGCGAGCGTAAAGGTAAGGTTGCGAGCAACGTCGGTTCCGGTTCCGACAACTATCGCCGGTTGAACAGAGAATAGTTCCGGACGCAATGCCCTCACCGTTAGATTTGTAAATGTAACGCTCTGTCGAGGAATAGGAGAAGCAAGTCCCAGTTCGTCATCAGCACCACCGGAGCGTCCGAGAGGTTGACCAACGATTCCCGTTGGGCCTGGATTCACCGTTACTGGAATCACCTGTTGCCCTGGATCTTCCATTACGTTGAGCCAAAGTACACCGCTGCTAGCCAAAGTCGGATCAATCTTAGTCCAATTCGGATCCACGGTTACGACGGGTCGATCGTTGATCGCATTGATGTTGATCGTCAGAGTACTAAACGCGGTCTTCGGATCTGGTATCTGGTTAGGCAATGCTCCCGATACACCGTCGTCTTCAATCTCGATAAGCACTAGAACTGGACCGTTGATCAAGTCGTTGTAATTGGTGCCAGGTGTGAATCGAAGCTCAGGATTTGCACTATTGGTTAAGGTCAAAGATTCGCCAGGATATTCCGTTCTGGGCGATCCATCTAGGTTGATGAGCTGAACCGATTTGATACGAAGAGTCTGTACGTCTTCGTCATCAAGCTTTGGTGGCACTCGGTTTGGATTGTGCCCGGCATAGTCATTTCTCAACAAGACACTTGTCGGCCAAATCTTTGCGATATCTTCGTCGATCGTATCAATGTCGTCGGTAGCAAATGGCGAGTCATTGACAGGTGCCACGTTCAAAGTCAGTGTCTGACGTAGCGACTCGTTGAAGTGCTCTCCACCCAAAGCGCCTGCACCAGCCAGTTGGCCGTCGTCCATACCGAAGATCTCGATCAAGATCGGTCCCGACACCTCTGAGTTCACGTCAGGCGCCAAGGTAAAGCTCAAAGTTCTGGCAACATCAGATCCTGTGGCTAATGCAATAGTCGGCTGAACCAAGAACTTCGTCGGATCCAACGCTCGAACACGGGTCACATCTGGGGCCGTCGTGTTGAAGCTGACGTTTTGACCAGCCACTGGCGTTGGAAGAAGAACAAGCCCGTTCTCATCGTCTGCTCCACCTGCGGTTGGGTTGGCCAGAGGCCCGGCCCAAACCGAAACTGGTATCGACTTGGCAGGGTTCACATCCTCGACATAATTCACTTGAAGAACGCCATTATTGACCACGACCGTTGGACGGTCATTCATAGCATTGATATTCACGGTCAACGTGGACCTGGTTTGCCTAGGTGTGTTATTGGCGGCAGGTGCACCATTCAAATTCACTTCTTCATCCTCAATCGTGATTTCGATGAGGACTGGTCCCGCGATCAAGTTGTTGTAGTTCGTACCTGGTGCGTAACGAACTCTTCGATTGGCTCGATTCGTATCCGTTGGATTCACGATCGAAACATTCTCTAAACCGCCCACCTCGTTAGGGTTCAATCTCGCCGAGCCGAGAAGTCGAACATTCACAATATTGAGGTTTTGATCCCGTTCCGAGCCGAATCCAATATCGGATGCTCCTGTGAGAATTACCCCGTTTGCGTCGTATCCTAAAATCTCTAACCCAGCGGAATCGCCAGTCCGTTGAGGCAAAGTTGTGATGCCTGCAAAATCATTTGCTGTCAGATTGCTCCACGACCATTCGATCACCGTATCTTCATCAATCGTTCTGACATCATCAAAGGCCTTCGGATCATCATTGACCTTGTGCACGGTCAACGTCACCGTGGCCGCGTTCGCGCTGACCATCCGCGAATCGGTCGTCCGATAGACAAACGTATCGACGCCAGTGAAATGTGGCTTTGGAGTATAAGTAAACGAACCATCTGGGTTCAGTTCTAGTGTGCCGAAACGCGGGGCAACCAACGGTTGCATCGATACATCCGTGGTCGATGTGCGATTCTCGTCGTGAACCCGAATGCTATTCTGATCATCTGCGTCGAAATCGTTCGCCAAAATACCCGGCGTAGCGACGCCTAGAATACTCGATATTCGACCATTTTCGTTGACCGTAAACGAGTCGTTTACTGCCACAGGCGGAGAACCAGCCACAACTTCGATCAAGTGATCTTCGACTTCTCCGCCGACCGCCATACCGGTGGCGAGTGCCCCACCCGTCGCACTCAAACGGAATCTAGCCGTGGTGTAACCGATGATGGCAGTTGAAGGCGTGATGATATTGAAGAGGTTGGATCCACGAATAGCCGGTTGGCTATTGATGATCCTCTCCCCGGTATCTTCGAAGTCATTGTCTTGATTCCAGTCGATCCAGGCGTCGATGAATCCTGCATTGCTCGCCGTAATGGTCGCGATGACAGGAACCCCTGCAGTCGCAGGTCGATCCCCAGAAGCTACACTTCCTGAGTTGTAAACGGCGTTGAAATAACCGCGGAATGAGACACCATCTTCGTCGTCCGCGAGAACTCGAACTTCGTTACCTGAGGCCGTTACGCTTGGCAAATTCAGTCGTCGAGAGGCAATAGCACCGTTGATAGCAGCCGCCACTTTCGTGGCGAACGTTGCATCTGTGTCGGCGGGCTCCGCAGGGCTTGCGATCGGATTCATGTTTACA
>NZ_JBIPLW010000017.1:0-37624 GCF_044369455.1 Flavobacterium sp.
GTTTTACATTTCGGCTTACTTTCGGAAGATTAATTTTAAAATGTTTTTTGAAAACAAAAACTTCAATATTTAGATAAATTTCAATTGAAATTTAGAACGTCGAAAAACTGAGTGGTAACGTTCCCGCGGCTACACGACTGTTGCGAACTTCGTAAACGTTTATTTTCCGTTAAAGATACTATTTCTTGCGAAACGTGAACGTGAAGTTACCACAAAATTCGCAATAGCGTGTAACCGCTGTTAGCAACAGTTTTTATTCTGGAAAATGGAAAGCCATAATTTCTGCATATATAAATTTTTCTTTGTCAGTAGGAAAATGGAAGATATATGAGAAAGAACTTTCGCCATTACTACCATTTTCTCTGACAAAATATTCGTGTTTTGGAATACTTTCTTGCATTGTTTTTAGAACTTTCGAAAATTCTTTATTACTAACAAAAAATATTATTGAAACCTTGCTATCTCTCCAAGTCAAATATCTATCAAACAACTGATTAATTGTATCGTGTAATATCCCTTCACCTTTCCAGTATTTACATTCAGCAACAAATAAATTTGTTCCATCTTTATATTTAATCAGGATATCTGTTTTACCATTTTTATTAAAAGTTTCTCCTGTTACTGTTGAATTATCATAACGTATTTCTAAAGTTGGTAAAACATAATCTCGTAAACCTTCTTCATCCTTATTTTTAAATATTGAAGGTTTTTTTTCTACAGATTTAAAAAAAGTATAAATTACTTCAATTATGTCTGAATAAAAAGCGTCATCCATTGCTGGTGTTTCAGTATACTTTTTTGTTGTTTTTTTGTCAACTATTGGTTCGGGAATTATTCGTTTACTCGCGATCGGAACTTTAAATATTGTATCTGTCTTTTTATTTATGTGAATATTAAGTTTTTCGAAAAATGAATTTTCAGATAAAACTTTTTCTTTTTTTCTTTCAAACGTATTCTCAAATGTAGAAACAATTTCCGCTTTAAATTTTTGCAAATCGTTATTAATGTTTGTTACATTTCCTGTTATACCTTTTAATAAATCATTTTTATTGTATTCGAATTGTTGTTCATTTTGTTCATATAATTCGAATTCGGCTGTTAAGTTTCCACTATCAAGACTTGGGACATTAACATTTGGATGGTGCATGAGTCGAGTAGAAGGCGAAAGAAAAAATAAAAAATAAGAACCAACATATGGAACACTTAATTCAAATCTATATGTTTCACTTTCGTATTCTGTTCCATGTTGCTCTTTTTTTATTTTTCTCTTACCAATAAACTTTACTGTCGCTTGTTCAGAATATACAGTTAGAGGAGTAAAATCGTATTTGTTTTCAATATATTGTTTGAATTCACTTTTATTAACATTCAAAATATAATCATTAGACTTATTATTTATTTCATCTGTTATTTCCTTTAGATAGTTTCTAAAGGTTGATGAAGCATCTTGAACTCTAAATATTGATATTAATGCCATTTAGATTTTTTTTGAGTTAAAATTGTTGCTAACGTTTTGCAGCTTGGCGAAGTGGCGGATTTAGAAGCACTTACTTTCAATTTAGCACTAATGTTTATTATAAATCCGAATGTTCAATTTAGCACTGAACCCGCCATTTTGCCAAACTGCTGTTATGCGTTCGCCCTTCTTGTTATAAAGAATAAATAAAATCTTTTACATTGTCCCAAGTCCATTCTTTACACAGAATACCATACATTTCATCAGGTTTGTCTGAATATCCTGCACCGTCAATATAAATACCTAAAATTGGAATTTTTTCTTCTTTTGCACAATTAATTTCCCAAAGCTGTCCTGTTGCTTTTTTTGTGTTTTTGGAGATTAGTGCAATAAATCCGTCACACCCTTTAATTTTAGTTCTACAATTTGTTTTCCATTGTGAGTCCCAAGGTTCTTTAACAGACATATCTACAAAGTCGTAAGGAACGTTTTTGTTTTTTGCTTGTCCTGTAAAAAGGATTTTTGTTGTTTGGTCTTCTATTGCGAAAGCCACGAATACTCTTTTATTTGCCATATCATTTAATTTTAACAGTTACATTTTGGTAAAGTTTGATAGAATAAAAATCCAATATACATAAGTTCGATTATTCCAATTATGTAAATGAATATTCTAAAATATTCTATAATTTTTGTTTCAGTTTTTGAATTCGGTTCATACTTGATTTCTTGTGTCAAGATTTTCCACTCGTCTTCAAACATATTTGTTCGCAATTGTTTTTCTATTTTGTCAATTACCTTAAATTTACCTCTGTTAAGCAAGGCGTAAGATAAAATTAACTTCTCCCAAAAATAAGACACAATTAAAGACAAAATGGTTAAAGTGAGCATTCCCAACATTGCTTTAATTGAGAACCCAAAAGTTTTTCCAAGAACAAAACCGACTGAAAGGATTGAAGAAGTGATTGTGAAAAATAAATTATTCACTTTCATTCTGTTTTCAGTAACCTTTTCGGTTGAACTAACCATTATTTTGTATTGGTCTAATTTTAGTTTCCTATCATCATCATATGTCTTTGTTAGAAACTTTATACAATGTTCAGGATTTTCAAACACCTGAAAACCTTGACAAAATAAAATTGATTGTTCAGAAGCATTACTTAATTTGTAACCAACAATTTGTTTGTTTATGTCTTTTGCTTTTGCATATTCCCAAATAATTTGTTCACTTTCAAAAGTGTCAGCACCAAGTAAGAAAACAACAAAGTCACTTTCTTGCATTTTCTGTTCAACTTTCTTTTGCCAAGTTTCCGATTGTTCAATTTCTTGTTGAATTGCAACGAAATTTTCGGATTTAGTCAATAGGTCGTCAATAGCTTGTTTAGCTACACTCTTGTCTTTACTTCTATTGCAAACAAATAATTTCATTTTTTAATTTTGTTTATGGGTGCGTCGGTCATAGGGTGACGCATAACGTTCCGCCGCTTGGCGAATTAGCGGCAATTTAAGAAAAATATCTTAGAAAAGCTAAATTGGAAAATCCAGAGGATTTTCCAAGAAAGATAAAACCAGCTGTTTCGCCAAACGGCTGTTAGCAGTAGTGGCATTCACAATCTATCTCTGTACATTTCTATAACTTTATCTCGGTTTTCGATTGGTTCATTCTTTAAAATGTCAATTAGCGTTACCATTTTTTCAGCGTTTACTTTTATTTGCGATATGTTCAAGTTTATATCTTGTGCTCCAAGTTTTCTATTTAAATAACTTGCCCAACCGTAAATCTTTTTCTTGGATTTTAATTTTTCATCTGCAACAACTGAAATAAACTTTTGTTTTTGAACTTCAATTTCATAAGCCTCTTTAATCAATTCCCATTCCATTAAGCCTAGCTTTGTAGTTCTGTCCCAAATTCCATTTCTGTTTATTATTATTTGTACTCTTCTGTCTAAAATGTGAAACAAACTCACTACGTATCCAAGTCCAAAAAAGCATAGTGGAAACCAAAGTTCCCAAGCATTATTTCCTTTAGCAAAGATTAGCCAAGAGCAAGGAATTACGAATATTGAACATAAAAGAAATAATCGTAAAGACTTAATTGGAGATTTGTAGAGTTTAATTTCTGTCATTATATTTTATTGATATGCAGGATTTTAAAGCCATTACTGCTAACGTTCCGCCGCTTGGCGAATTAGCGGCAATTTAAGAAAAATATCTTAGAAAAACCGAATTGGAAAATACAGAGTATTTTCCAAGAAAGACAAAACCAGCTGTTTCGCCAAACGGCTGTTGTGTGTAGTGCTTTCTTCACATTTTTGTTCCGATGTAGTATACTTTTTTATCTTTCGGCATTACAAAGATTAATTCCGCTCCATTTGGCGTAATTCCATTGCAATATATACTCCAAGGATAAACATATACATCTTCTTTTTTTAAATCTTCCAATCTCGGAAACCAAGGAATTTCGTGTTGCCATCCACTTGCCATTTTTACCGCATCATTCAAAACTTGAGGTAAACTATCTAAACGATAGAAACCGTTTTTATTTTTCAATTCCTCTTGTTTCACTTCCGATATGTCAATCGCATATGCATCTAGATAATCGCCAGTAAAAGAGCGACCAGTTTCATAGCTATTTGTTACTTTTTCAATTCTCTGGTCTCCAAGTCCGCACCAATTTAATACAAATCTTACGTCAGATTTTGTCGCTTCATTTTCAACAGTTTTATTTCCGATTGTCATTGAATAGGCGAGATATCCTAAAATCAGAATGATTCCAATTAATGATATTCCACCCCAAATCGCGAGTGCATTTTTTCCGATTCTTTTTATTTTATCTTTCAATTAGTTATCTTTCAACGGTTTGTTTGGGCATTACACACAACGTTCCGCGGCTTCGCGTCTGTTGCGAAGCCAGCGAACTGCTTACTGTCAACTAAGATAAAGTTTTTTCGTGAAGAAAGAAGTTCAATTCAAGAAAAACCAGCAATAGCGCGAAACCGCTGTTAGCAGCAGTTTTTATTTAGTTCGAGGTGGTTCTTCTGTTGTTATTGTCGGTGCAACTTTGTAATTTCTTAGTTGATTTTCAGTTCCAATAATTTTTACTTTTTCATCAAGATATAAAATGTTCATTTTTAGGTTATGATTTTTAGTAATATCAATGACTTCAATTTCATTTTTGTTTATTACAATTTGAATTAAATCTGGATTATTTGATAAATCTAATTTCTTCAATTTATTGTTGTCAACGGTTAGGTATTTTAAATTTTTGAAAGGTTTCAAATTTAATTCTTGAATTTTATTGTCCATCATGTTTAATGATACAATATTCGGGCAATTTGAAATTTTTACTTTTTCCAGTTGATTTAAACCGCAGGCAAATCTTTCTAAAGATGGCAAATTTGAAATTTGAATATTTTTAAGTTTGTTTCTAGCAATATAAAGCTCTTTTAACGATTGAAGACCTTCTAATTTGAAATCAACAATATTATTTTTAGTCAATGATAAATAAGTAAGATTTTTAAAGTTTTTCACATCATCAGCATTCTCGATGTTGAGTTCCATTAAGTCTAATTTTGTGATACTTTGAGATTCTTCATAATCTATATTTCCATTTTTATTAGTGTCAATTTCAGGATATTTAGTCAAAACTATTTTTTCAAAATCTGGATTTTCAAATTTTATTACTTGAGAGTAATTTAAATATGTGACAAAAAATGTAATAAATAGTAGTGTCTTTTTCATTGATGGTGGTTTAAAATTGCTGCTAACGTTCCGCGGCTTCACGAAGTGGCGAACTTCGTAACCGATAATTTTCTGTTAAAGATAAAATTTCTTGCGGAAAATAAACGTGAATTTAATACAAATTTCGCCATTTTGTGAAACCGCTGTTGGTGGTAGTGTTTTTTAAAAGGTTATAAATCCGTAATAAATTTGGTAAGTGATAAATATTAAATACATTATTGTCGCAATGATAAATGCTTTTCGTTTTTCAGATTCTGTTTCAATTTTTAGTTTATAAATTTTAAATATATTATAGATAATTGGTGGTAAAATAATTATGAGATTAGCAATTTTTCCTGAATTGATTGCCGTTTCACTTTCTGAACCTGCTCCTGAACCAAAATATAGAAAGAAACTAAAAAGCAGAAAAAAGTACATCACATAAAAGTAAACTATTTCTAAAATAAGAATTAATGCTAAGAATTTAGGATTTGTTTTTAAGTTCATTTTTGAATTATTTTCCTGTTGATTTTAACATTTCGGCTATTCTTCTTTCAGCTTTTTTTTTAGTAATTCCATTAAAGTAATCTTTTACGAATTGATGTTCAAAATCATTATTTGGAATTATTTCAGGCCTTGAATTTCCTTTTCTTGTGTAAACCGTTGTTGGAATGTTTGTCGTGTTTTCATAATCTGGAAGATAATTACTTAACCAACCAAAATATTTTGTTTCGTGATTTTCGTTATTAAAATTTTCTGAATAATCTTCAAAGCTTTTATCACTTAACGAAACCCAAAGTCCATATTCTAAATTTTCACAATGGTCGATTACTTTTTGTGTTAAAGTACAACGAATGAATTTGTCAGTTTGGTCAGCATATTCAATTACACAAAAATCAGAAGTAAGTTCTGCAATTGTTTGCTTTTCATTTTCGGTTAAATTATGATAATGAGTAGGCGAGGAGTAAGTTAAAGAAGGCCATTCTTCGTGTTCTTTTCCGCAACATTCACAAATGTATTTAATGCTTTCTGACATATTTTAGTTCTTATTTTGCAGATTTCGTGTAACATTACCACCAACGTTTTGCAGCTTGGCGATGTTGCGGATTTTCAGCACCAAACCTTCACAAATATAGACAAAATTTTGATTCATCACTTAAGCTTCCAAAAAATCACTGAACCCGCAATATCGCCAAACTGCTGTTGTGCGTTCGGTGTTTTTATTTATTTAATTTAATAAAACCATTTCCATTTTCTCCTTCTTTGATTGTTTTATTTTCAATTAAGTTCCAATCGATTTTCGGATATTTTTCTTTAAAATATTCCATATTATCTTTAAGTTGGTCTGTAATTTCTATGTAAGGGTTTGATTTACTCTTTACGTTGACAATAATGTTTCCAATATATGTTATTTTAGATTTTTCAACTGTAAATGGTAATTTAAAATTTATTGGATTACTAAATTCTCTTGTAATCATTCCTCCGTTCCAAAAAAACCAAAAACCGTCAAATTGATAATTACCTGGTTTTTGTTCAAGAACAATTGGGAAAGTTTTTTTTTCGTTTAATTCACCGTTAAATCTTCCATTAAATTGATTAACATTTACAGTAAAATATGTCGAATTATTTTTTGTTTCTTCTTCATTTTCTCCTTTGTATGTCATATGAAATCTATATTTGTCGTAAGGTGATTTCTTTTTAGGATGAACAAATGTTACTGTTGCAATTACTAAACCATTTGTATTGGTAGAATTAAAAGTTGTTTCAGTTGAAACTTTTGATTGTTTTATTGGAACGCAACTAATAAACAAGGTAATAAAAATTGTAAGAGTTAAAAATTTGTTTTTCATAATTATTTTTACTTAAGGTTATTAATTTTATGGATTTCGTGTACACTGACGCACAACGTTCCGCCGCTTGGCGAATTAGCGGCAATTTAAGAAAAATATCTTAGAAAAACCGAATTGGAAAATACAGAGTATTTTCCAAGAAAGATAAAACCAGCTATTGCGCCAAACGGCTGTTATGCAACGTATTTTTATGTTCTATTTATTTTTAGAATATACGGCTCTTTTCTGGAGAAGCCATAAATTTCTATAAATTCTCTGTTGACTTCTTTTATTGGAATTATAGAATCTAATTCTCCAGCTTCATAATTACAAATAAACAATGTTGAATCGATTCTTTTCAACTTCATTTTTTTTGTCGCTTTTTCTTTCATTAATTCTAATAGATATGGTTTTTGTAGTTCAACATTAAAACCTATCAAAATATCTAATTCTTTACTTTCAAAAGTTAGTTTTTCAATTTCACTTTCTGTTAAATCGGTTTTAGTCGTTTCCAATCTCACAAAGTCTAGTTCTAAATTTCTTTTCGCATCTTTTTCATCATCCTTGTAAAGTGTAAATCTGTTGTCACTTACAAACCTGAAATTCCCAAAGGAATTATTTTCCACAAAGATTTCATTGCCAACAATTTTATAATTGTTTGTCTGTAAATTTTTTTCAGAATCTGATATTATTATTATACCGTTTTTAAACTCAAACAGATTTATTTTCGGAACTATGTACGTATCTCCATTTGTGGTCAAAATCCATTTTCCTTCAAAATTTTGGGCAAAATTTAAATTCATAAACAAAAATGTAATTATTGTAAATAGTTTCATTTTAGCAGATTCGAAATATGTTGCATAACGTTCCGCCGCTTCATGAAGTGGCGAACTTCGTAACAGCATATTTTCTGTTAAAGATAAAAATTCTTGCGAAAGAAAAATGTGAATTTTGCACATTTTTCGCCATTTCTTGAAACGGCTGTTAGCCGTTCGGTTTTTTCTTCTCAAGATTTTTGTTTAACCTTCTCAATTCTATTAAAATTGAGTCATTTTTATCCTTTCCACTAATTTGATTTATTACTTTTTCAATGTTAACTTTCAATGAGTCATTTATAAAAGTTTCGTTTTGTTTTTTCAGCATTAAAATACTTTTCTCATTAAGTCGTTCTTTGCTTTTCCCAACTTTAACAGCTATAATTTTTCCGCCAACAAATCCTTCATCTTCAATTCTAAATTCTGTATCGATTGGAAGTTTTATTTCTGATTTTAGATTGGCTGTAATTAACACTTTTCCATTTTCATTAAGTTGGACATCTTCAATTTTTCCAATTTCGAATCCATTAACTTTTAGTTTAGTTTCATTGGTGATTCCTTCGGCATTTTCCGTTTGAAGAATTAAGGTTCTTGTTTTCGAACAAGAAAATATTGTAAATGCTATTGTTATTAAAATGATTTTCTTCATCGTCGATTTTTTTTGAGTTCCGCTAAACTGACGGCTAACGTTCCGCCGCTTGGCGAATCAGCGGCAATTTAGGAAAAATATCTTAGAAAAGCTAAATTGGAAAATACGGAGTATTTTCCAAGAAAGACAAAACCAGCTGTTTCGCCAAACGGCTGTTATCACACGGTTTTCATACTAACTTGAGAACGCAACGTGACCATTAACTTTTCCAATTTCTACTTCACATGCTAGCATCAGCTTACTTTCTTAGAAAGATTTCAAAGCAAACATTTTCAATTACTCTTTCAGTTTTCTGTTGAATTTCACTTTCTGCAAACACTTTCCAGTTTCCATTTTCGGCTAAAATTATTCAACTACATTTCTAATTTCAATTTTCGGATAACTTTCGGTTAAATTTTGATTTCTGTTGAAACAGTTTTGAAATATGCTTTGAAAACCGAGTTTCAATTTTAGACTAAATTTCAATAAAATTTCCGGAGCGAAAACTGTGTGATAACGTTTTGCAGCTTGGCGAAGTGGCGGACTTTGAAGCACTTACTTTCAATTTAGAACTAAACTTCTTTTGAAAATCAAATGTTCAATTTAGCACTAAACCCGCCATTTTGCCAAACTGCTGTTGGCAGATCGGCATTTTTATTTTAATGATTCACAATATTCTTTATTTACAACTTTGTCACGCATATTTGATTTGTTGTTGAAATTTCTTGAAATATTTCTAATTATATCGCTATAATTGTCAGTTCCATCATCTCTTTTATGATAAAATGGTTTTATCGATGCACAATGTTTATGCTCAAACAAAGTACTCAATAATGTTCTGTCAGATATTCCACAAGAATGTCCAAATATAAAAATTTGATAATCTCCACTATTTAGAAATTCTAACAATTGTTTGTAGTTATCTGTTTCTAAATATTTAATTGATTTAATATTTTCAAGGTAAATATTATCATTAAGATTTTCAATTGATTTATAATCTTCATCTATTTCATCTCCAAAACCAAAAATAACATCGTTTTTATCATATTTATCTGTTGTTCCGTGAATATGTATGTATTTTTTTCTCAATTCTTTGTTTGGGTGATATGATTCAAATTCATTATGATTAGTATAAATTTTTTCAGTAAACGTGTAGTTAAAATTAAGAAACAATAATTCTTCTGGTTGCAAAACAAAGTAATTTGGAGCACTATCAGAAATTAATAATTTACGTATTTCTTTAATTGGCTCTTTATCTCCAATTCGGGATATTAATCTACGATTTTCTTCATTTAATTCGTTCATATCGATTTGATTATTCTTCAAACCATTAATGTCGTTTTGTAGTTTCGAATATTCTAATTCAGCTTTTTTGTTTATTGATGTTTCTGTAAAGTCTTTAAGTTTAAAATCTGAATAAATTTTATGACCAATATTACTTCTTATTCTTGCACTATTTATATCTTTTCCAAAATCTTCGTTGAATTTTTCTTCAACCTTTTTTAAATAAACTTTAAGTAGTTTTTGAACTTTATTAAAGTCTTCGTTTAATGCGTTAATTTTGTAGTCACAATTTTTTTCTTTGAAGGATTTTTTTAATAATGAGTAATATTCGTTTTCAATGTCAACCCAATTTTGTTCTTGTTTTTTTGAAGTAATTATTTCTAAAAATTTATTTTTAAAAACTAACTTTGATTTAATATATTCTAAACTGCCAATAAGTTTATCAAATTCAAATCCTGGCAACCATTGAGTTGGCACAACATTAATAAATATTTCATCATTCTCAAATTCAGTATTGATTTCACTTTTATGAATTTCTTTTATCGTGTTTTCCCAATAGTCATTTATGAAATGATTGTAACTAGTGTTAATTCCGTGTGCTAAATCAAAACCGTTTCCAATTAGTATTATTCTATTCATTTTTTATATCTCGTTTTTTCTGCGATTCGCAATATGCTGTCTGCCAACGTTCCGCCGCTTGGCGAATCAGCGGCAATTTAAGCAAAATATCTTAGAAAAGCTAAATTGGAAAATCCAGAGGATTTTCCAAGAAAGACAAAACCAGCTGTTTCGCCAAACGGCTGTTATAACACGTTCTTACATTCCACTAAAAATTTCACTCAAACTAATTTCTGTTTTTTTTATTCCATTTCGTTTGTCAATACTTTTTCCAAACAACCTTTAAATTAAACTTCGTTTTTTGAAGTAAAATGAATAATGGAAATTCGGTTCATTTTCGGATAAATAAACTTCTGATTTCAAAACCTTATTGTTTTTCAGGAATTGAATTTCTTTACCTTTCAAACCATTTTTAAGAATTGATAGAATTCCATTTTTATTAATTTCTGTAAAGTCCAATCCTGGATTTCCATAACTTTCCTTATCGTCAAAATCATATTTATAAAAAAATTCATTTTCACAATACTTATTATATCCAGGAACTGTTGGATTGGATATATTAAAGTAAATTAATAGATTTTTTGATATGTAACCAATTATAATTTCTGTTTGAGGATTTTTATTTAAGCGAAACTTTTCAATGTAAGTTTCTCCAACTGTTTCAGATGAAATTTTCTCGAACTGTTTGCTTTCTAATAAAACAGTATTTATAAAATCCTTCCAAATGTTGTCGTTCATTTACGCTGTTTTTGTGAATGTGTTATAACTAGCTTATACTCGTATTTTCTGAACCCATTTTGTTCCAATAGAGTAGGATAGTCGAAGCTATTTTTATTTTTTGTTTCGTGTATTGAACTAGTTCTTTTAATTTCATAGCCTTGCAAATTTATACTTTTTTATAGTGTGTCAAACGGATTCTTGATGTTTTTCAATGAAGTACTACTAACATGAGTATAAATCATTGTGGTTTTTGGACTACTATGTCCAAGTAAATCCTGAATGTAACGCAAATCGGTACCACTTTCTAGTAAATGTGTAGCAAAACTATGACGTAACGTGTGCAAACTAATTCGCCTATCGATTCCTGCTTTTTGTGCTGCTTTTTGCAAAACTAACTGCGCACTTCTAGCAGTATACATGCCACCTGCAAAACCTTCAAACAAATATACTTTTGGCTTGTAGACAGCATAATATTCTCGCAATATCATCAAAACTTTATTCGATAATAATGTATAACGATCTTTTTTGCCTTTTGCATTTTTAATATGAATCAACATTCGCTTGCTATCAATATCCGTTGCCTTCATATGCAATGCTTCACTAATTCGTAACCCCGATGAATAGATTAACGCTAACAATGTTTTATGCTTCAAATTATCAGTAGCATCTATCAATCGTAATACTTCTTCCTTGCTCAAAACGTTTGGCAAAACCTTTTCCCTTCTTGGTCTATGAACGCTGTCGATATCCATATTCGTGTTGGATACAATTTTGAAAAATAATTTGATTGCATTTACAATCTGATTCTGATAGGTAGCGGATAAATTTCGTTTCAAAACAAAATCATTGTTGTATTTTATAACATCATCATTGGTTAAATCAGCTACTTTCTTTACTCTATGAAAAACTAAAAATGATTTCATAGCATCAAGATACGCCTTTATGGTGCTTTCACTATATCGTTTCGATTTCATCCAATCCTTAAAAACTTTCAAATGATGAGTACCATCTTCATTAGGCAATAAATCTATAGGTAACGGTAAATTAAAATAAAAACGATTTGATTCACTATCAGGAATATGCCAAACACGCCTAGTAGCACTCCATCGACAACCTTCAAAGGTTTTTATCCATGAAATTAATTCATTGTCTTTTTCAAATGAAACCGAAATTCTTCGTTCACCTCTATGTTGTATTATTTTTGCGCTCCATTTCATAATGAAACAAACTTAGGAATAAATTTACAAATAAACAATACTTCTAAAAATAAAAAGCCCTAACTAAAAACTAAAAATAATCAACATTTTTTCCTAAATTTGCTATCCAAAAATTAAATACCACAATAAATATGGGAATGAATAAAAATACCGTGCTCGGATGGGCAACATTAATTATGATAATCATGGGATTAGTCCTCATCGGATTAGGAATATACCGCTATGCTGATGTTGCCGGTTGGGGATTTGGAACCGTTGGAGTAGGGTTCTTAGCCAATGCTTGGGTATTTAGTTCGCTAAAAGGAAGAGTGTAAAAAGCATTCACCGGCCAAAAAATATTAGAAATCATTGCTATTAGATAAAAATTCAATTTAAGACTTTTTACTAAAAATTAGTAAACTCGCAAAGGGGCTAAGACGCAATAAACAGTAAATTTTATTTGCGTCTTAGCGAGAAATACTCTAAACTAGAAAAAGCAAATTAAAATTTCATAAAACACAATAAATCAATGTTTGGCATGATATTTAAAAAGTTTTATTGGGCATCAATGATTAGAAATATTATTTTTATGATAAAATGATTAAGTTTTTAAAAGTATCCATCCTATTCTTTTTGGTTTCCCCGATGCTTTCAGGTGCCCAAATAACAGATTCGTTGCGTATAAAAAATAATACTACTATTCCTATTCAAACAGTAATTGACTCAGTAAGCAGTTCAAAACTTGCAGATACTATTAGCTCAAATACAAAAAGAAATAAAAAAAAGAATGACACACCCGATGTCTTGTATCTTCTTAATGGAGACAAATTAACAGGCAAAATTGTCTCTTTTGAACAAGGACGTTTACGTTTTGATGCACAAGGTCCTGGAAATGTATATATCAAATGGTATAAAATAAAATCTATAAGTGGTGGAAGCAAAGTGTATAGGGTTGAAAATGATAAAGGAGAAATTTATATAGGCAGAATAATTGAAACGCCTGTAAGTGGTGAAATAGCAGTTTTAAGCATACCCAAACAAGAATTAAAACTTGAACATGTTATCCGAATTCATCCTCTTGAAACAGAATGGTTTAAAGGGTTTAAAGGTGATTTAGGTGGCGGGGTAAGTTATACAAAATCTTCGGATGTATTTCGTATCAATGCAGAAAGTAATCTTTACTATATCATTTCGAAATGGAGGTTTGTTTCTAATCTCTCTTATATTTCAACCTCTACCAGAGATTCCGATTTTTCAGAAAGAATTCAATTTACTTTACAAGAGTTTTATACGCTACAAAATAAATGGTTTCTATATGAACAAAATTCGTTTAACAGGAATGATGAATTGGGAATTGATGCAAAGATTTCATTTGGGATAGGTGGCGGTAATTTTATTGTCCTAACAGAAAAACAAAAATTAAAAGTTTTTTCAGGAATCTTGCAGAATTTCGAAAAAACAATACAAAGAGTTAAATTCACTTCAGATATTGAATGGCCATTAGCATTGCAGCACAACATATATAGTTTTCTCCATCCCAATTTAACCTCTTCAACTTCACTTACTTCTTTCGTAGGAATCACCGAACAAGGCAGGTATCGCTTTGATGCATCTACCGATTTAACTTGGGAATTTGTGACTAATTTTAAATTGGAATTATCTTTTTACTATAACTATGACAATAAAATAATTCAAGGAAAAAACAATCAAGAAGATTATGGTTATGTACTTTCCCTTTTATTAGATTTAAAATAAAATCATTTTTATAATTCTTTTTTTTAAAACTATCTTTGTTAACATAAATTTTCAAACAATACACAACAACATGTCAGACGATAAGAAAGTAATATATATATTTTTAAGTAATTGATTTTTTATAATTTATATTTTATATAAAATAAAGTGGGAATATTTTAATCAAAAGTGGGAACATTATAAACACATTCGTACAAAAAATAAACCCCTTCAATTGAAGGGGCTTTATAATTTACAACTCAACGGCTAATAGTTCTTTACCTAATGAATGTAAAGCATTCTCGATTTTCTCTCTTTGTTCAACTCTTGGTTTTCTGTGACCTGTTGAATAGTGTTGTAATTGTTTTTGATTAATACCTGTTATTTTTTCTAAAGCCGAATTAGTAAAAATTCCTTTATAATAGTTTAATAAACTAATAGTGTCAAATTTATATACTAACTCATAGTCACCTTTTAAAGATTGAGGACAACTATTTAACTCTCTTAATGTTTCTATACAATCCAAAATATCTTGTTTGCAGTCTTGAACAGTATCTCCTCCACCTACAATAGCTCTTTCATTCTCAGAGTATCCCCAAAACCCATCATCATTTTTTTCAATAATAATTTTAATACTTTTCATGATTTTAATATTTGTTGTTATTAAGTTTCTTGTTCATGGAAATGAGACTACAACCCCATTTCCTTTTTTAATTTTAATTCTAAACCTTTCCCAAGTTCTTTTGCTCCGTGGTTTGGAATAACTATCTCTACACCATCTTTAATATAGATTTCGTGACTTCCTTTGCCCTGTCGCAAAAACTCCCAGCCATTCCGTTTTGCTAACCTGATGAATTCATTACATTTCATAGAACTTGATTTTTAATCACCTGTCAAAGATAGTAATTATACTATCATTTTAAAAATGTTTTTTAATTTTTTTTCTTTTTGTTAATGTTTAGTATATAAAAAACTATACCGCTCAAAAAGGTTAATATTTAAGGCATCAATAATGAGAATAATAGAAGTTATATTCAGCAAACGCCTGACTGCAAAAAAATATCTTTTTACTATAACTATGACAATAAAATAATTCAAGGAAAAAACAATCAAGAAGATTATGGTTATGTACTTTCCCTTTTATTAGATTTAAAATAAAATCATTTTTTTTAATTTATAAAAGTTATAGGGCTAATTTATATTGCTTTTAAGAATCAATAAATAAGGCATTTGTCCTGTTTTTAGATTTTTGGAAATCATTATCATGATTGTCAATCACCAAAAAATTGTTTTCAATGCCATGGTATTTAAAAAATTCGATTTTCATTTCTAAAACTCGCTAAAATACAATTAGTAACAAAGAGGCAATATACAAATGCAAAAAACCGTCTCTGTATTGGAGACGGCTTTTTACTAATCAAAATAAATTTTAGAATCTATACCCCAAACCCAATTGAATGGATGTGGTACCTACTTTGGAAACTGGCCCATCATAAATGTTGGCTAATCCTAAGTTATAACGTGCATCGAATAATAATCCAGATTTCATTTCGTATCCTGCACCAAAACCAATTCCGTAATCAAGTGATTTTACGGTGTCTTTTATGCCAGCATCGCCACCCGCTTTAATTGCTATTTCTGGCCCAGCTTGCACATTAAATGCTTCAGTAATATAATATTTTCCCATAATAGGAATTCGCAAAAAATTTAGTTTTGCATCTTTAGCACCTTCGGCAGAATACAATACTTCGGGTTGTAAATGTAGTTTCTCTGATAGCGAAAAATCAACCAAACCACCTACATAAAACCCGATTGTAGCAGTTGTAGCCAGATCGCCCGTGAAATTTGAATTTGATAAACCCGCTTTCACTCCAAATGCCATTCCTTTTTTGTCTTGTGCATTAGTGAATGTGAACGCACAAACTACTATTGCAGATAAAATAATTTTTTTCATTTTTTTCATTTTTAAAAGTTATAAGGCAAATTTATATTGCTTTTAAGAATCAAAAAATAAGGCATTTGTCGTATTTTTAGTTTTAGAGCACAAATGAATTATGAAATTAATTTATTGTTTTTTGCTTTTTCAACTGCCTCTAATTTGTTGTGAACTTGAAGTTTACCGTAAATATTTTCTACATGTTTTCGGACTGTATTTGTAGAAAGACACAAATTATCGGCAATATTACTATATTTTATGCCTTTAGAGAGTTGCTCTAAAACTTCAATTTCTCGAACCGTCAACTTATTCGATTCATCAGTAGTGTCCTCTAAAATGATAGGATTTCTAAATAATTTTAAAGTTTTCATCGCTACAGAAGGCGTCATTGTAGCACCACCATTTAGCGTATCTAAAATGCCTTGTTTCAAATCGGTTGCTTTTACTTCTTTGAGCAAATAGCCGTCGGCACCGGCTTTTATGGCATTCAGAATATTTTCGTCATTATCAAAAGCGGTTAGCATAATGATTTTTATATGTGGATATTTTTGTTTGATAAGTAATGTAGCTTCAATCCCGTTCATAACAGGCATTTCAATATCAATTAAAATCAAATCGATCGTATGATTTTCTTTGAGTTTCTTGAGTAATTCAGCACCATTATCGGCTGAAAATTTAACTTTAATATCTTCAAAAAAGGATAGTTTTTCTTTAATAGCGTTTATCAAAAATGAATTATCGTCGACAATAGCAATTTTTATCATAAGTTTTTATTTAATTTCGAGAATAACTGTTGTACCTGAATTTGTATTTGAAAGAATTTCTATAGTTCCATCAATGGAACTCATTCGTTTTTGCATGTTTTTTAATCCGTTTCCTTTTGCTACGGTTTCAGGATTAAACCCTATACCGTTGTCTGTAATTTTAATGCTTGTTCTGCCCAAAACGTCATTTATATCTATTGAAATCTGACTGGCTTTGGCATATTTTAGGGCATTATTTATGGCTTCTTGAATAGTTCTGTAAATATTCATTCCTTCAACAGAAGTTAGTTTTTTATGTTTTACTTTTTCCTCAATTTGAACATTGAAGTCAATTTTTTCAGTCGCTAATTTTGCATTTTCAATGAAATTATATATTCTCGAAATTAAATCTTCAAAACCTATTTCTGAACTATTCATTGCCCAAATGGTGTCTCGAAGTTCTATGATTGTAGCTTGAGTAAAATTACTAATATTAGAAAGTTTCCTGTCCAATTTGTCATTGGTAATATCAAAAGCCATTTTTATAGTGTCTATAGATGAAATAATAAAGGTGAGTTGTGCACCAATATTATCGTGTAAATCTCTTGAAATTGTTAATCGTTGTTCTTGTAATTTATCTTGCGATTCTATTTTGAGAATAGCATTTTGTAGTTCAAACTCTTGTTCTTGTTGATTGTTCTTGATTTTTTGTTGACGATAAAGAAAGAATATAATAATAATTACCAATACTGCTACAATAGAACCAGCAAGTATAATGGTATTTTTTTGTTTTGCGTCTGCTTTATTTTGCGTAATTAATTTTTCTTTTTTAACGGTTTGATATTTGGTTTCAAGTTCGTTGATACTTTTTGTTTTTTCGATGGAAAAAAGACTGTCTTTCCCAATATTATATAAGTTTGAATAATAATAAGCTTGAGTAAAATTTCCTAATTTGGCATTTGCTTTTGAAATGGTGTTGTATGAATTTATTAACAAATAATAGGTTTTTGATTTCTGGGCATTTTCCAATGCTATTTTTGACCAATAAATACTTTTTTCATATTTTTTTTGTTTAATTAAGCAATTTGCATAGGTATTTGATACATCGGATACTTCGTAAAAATTCTCATATTTGATGTGATTGTTTATTGCTTCAATATAGTTTAAATTGGCTTTTTCATATTGATGAAGACTGTCGTAAACAATTGCAATTGTTGAGATAGGATAGCCCAAATAACTCTCATGACCTAAATTTTTGTATCCGTTTTTGGCTATTTCTGAATACTTTAAAGCTTCTTGAAATTTGCCAAAATTAATATAAACAGAACCCAAATTTCCTGACACTATGGTAATGCCCGTTTTGTCATTTATTTTAGCATATAAATCGTAGGCATTTTTGTAATATTCTAAAGTTTTTTTATAGTTTTTTTGATTTTTGAATAAAACACCAATGTTAATATCTACCATGGCCTGTTTGCCGAAATCTTTCTTTTTTTCGTAATAATAAACGGACTTTACATAATTATTTAATGCTTCCGAAAACTGTCCCATTTGATCCAATGAGGTACCTATATTATTAAAAGAATCCGCAATACCTAATGAATCTTTTATTTTAATTCGAAGTTGTAATGCTTTTTTATGATAAATTATAGCTGAATCTAGATTGCTATTGTATTGAAAAGTATTGCCAATAGTATTATAGGAATTAGCTAATAATTTGTCACTCTTTAGATTTTTAGCCACCACAAAAGCTTTTTTGGCAAAAATCATTGCTGTTTTAAGATCAGAATAACTGTATTCTTCAGATAATAGCGTTAGTGTATTATATTCTTTTTCACTTTTTTCGTTTGTAAGACATTTTTTTAAGCTATCGATTTTTTGTAGCTGTGAAGAAACAACAACTGGAAAAACAAAAAAAATAAATAGTACTGTTTTTTTTAACATAATAATGCAATTTAAAATAATTTAGTTCAAAACTTGAAGATATTTTTGAAAGAATTACTGTTTTTTTGTTAAAATCTCAAACATAGTATAATTCAAATTTACTATTTTTTCGTTTAGGACTGAAGTTGCACATTTTATTTGATAATCCAATTCAGCTGAAATTATTAATGTATCGTTTTGTAGTTTAACTTTTTTTAAAATAGTTTGTTTAATATCTTCTAAAGTTGCAACTTTTTGTTCAAATAAAGCTTTCTCTTTTTGAAAATTGTTTATTATTATAAAAATTATAAAACTAAAAATGCTAATAATTAATATAATTAGGGAATTCATTGTGTTGTGGTTTAAAATAAATAGGTAGAGAAAAAGACAGCTTAAAATAGTTAATTTAAATAAGAAGCTTTCATATATATACGAAAGCTCCTTAAATTAACATATTTAAATTTGATTTTTTACAAAGTTCTTACACCATTTATGGTTATTGTTTCGTTGTCTGAATTAAGAAAACTACCTGTTAAAACATATCCTGAAATTGTCCCTAACACAGTTGTGTTTTCATCAATTATTTGATTGGTCGCATTATTGAAAGTTCCATTGATTTCATCGACTACTGTTCCTCCATCTTTTTTAGCAACACCAGCCCATTTAGAAAGTCCTCTAGACAAAACGATATTGAAAACACCAGTTTCGCCAGTTTTTGAATAAGTGCCCATATACGCTTCAATCAAAGAAGTAGAAGTTTCTTTGTAAATTTGGAAAGTGGCATTCGGGTGTCCAGGAATATCTGAACTTGTAACCGTGGGAGTTAATCCACTTAATCCAACAGCAAAAGTAATTGAAACAGGACTTCCGTTGAAAGTTCCTGTAAAAGGAGCCACATAATCTTGGCCGTCAACTGGCGTAACAGTTGATGTTAATAGGGCTGTGACTCCATCTAAAACCATTGTTGCGGTAATGGTGTTGCTTCCATTTTGTATGTTGATGGAAATTGTGCCTGTGGAACCAACCACCACGCCTTTGTAAATTCCTTTCGCACTGCCATCGTTTGCAGGCAATGCCTCGGGTGCGCTTGCGCAAGTTGCACACGTATAGGGTTCTGTGTCGTTTTTTGAACACGATAACATTAATAAGCCAAAAATGGCTAAAGCAATAATTTTTTTCATTTTTTGAATTTTTAAATTGATATATTAATTTTGGCCTACTCTCTTAATAAGGATTTTCGGCTTGCTCCTGTTTTTTTCTTACTAGTAATGACGTTAATCTGCAACTTTTATTGCATTATAACTTTACCAACCCATAGGTTTTCGTAGTCTTTGTCCATACCTACATATAGAATACTATTTTCTTTTTCATCATATTGGCTTGAATTGTCTTCGTTTAGAAAATAGTTGCCATTACCTAAAACCTTGAAAGGGCTTAAAGAAGTATTCTCTAAATCAATTTTTGTAATTCTAGGAAAATAATGTGCAGAAAAAGTAGTATTGCCATCATAGGCATCAATAAAAGAAGTATAACCTTTCATGCCCTTTACTTCCATAAGTTCTAAATAAACACTTTTACCATCTGGTGAGGGATAAAAGTTTTGATACATCGGAAATAGCATACTCTTTTTATCATCGTTCATTTTGCCAATTCCATATTGTGTTTTGAGATTACCATTTTTATCAAAATGGAAACAAACAATATCTTCATATGAAGTTTCTTTGTTTTCTAATCCCATCATAACAGTAGACGATATTTGTCCGGTTACTAAAAACTCATTCGATTTTGTTACAAAGAAGTTTTCAATTAAGATTTTTTTACCTTTATAAACACTGGCATCTTTGTCGCCAGGAGCCGTTTTGAATTTGGATTTAAAGTCGGCTATTGGAGTGTTGGTGCTAAAATCATTTTGATTGCCGCTAAATCGAAGAATATGGAAATTATCCATTTTTTCAGCTGTTGATTTTTCCCATTTTGCCAATAATTTATTGGCAGCGGCACCTGGGTTATCTATTGGTGCATATTCGTTGAAAACTTTTTCAAAGCAGTTGTTTTCTTTGGTTGAACTTCCAAAAAAATAAATACTATCATCTTTTTTATAAACCGATGTAATTAGTAACGCAGAAGCAGGACTTTTAAATTCACATTTATTAATCTGATTTCCTTCAATATCAAATTGATAGTATACGTATTTTGAAATATCATTTGCACCTTTGTTTGGAGCAAAAATCATTACTATATTTTCATTTTGTAATTGATCACAATATACCATTGAATAAGAACCGGTTAAGTCTAAAGGTTTTTCTTTGAAATTTAATGTTTCATCTACCATTAGAATTACAAATTGATCACTTTGGTTATTTTCTTTATCATCAATTTTTGTTATACAAAACAAATTTTGTTTGTCATTATCACTTGAACTATATGCCGCATATCCTATATACGATTTGCTATTATCATTTTTAAATTTTACTGTTTCATCTGAAATAGTTTTTTTAGTAACATACCTTTGTTTATCTCTATTCCATGTTTTTAACCTCACAATTTTGTTAATTTTTAATTTCATACTCAACACATCAAATGAGTTTGAACCGCCAACATAGGCATAAAATGATGTTCTCTCATAATCAGCTTGGTCTTTTTTATCATCTTTTGAATCAGAAGTAGTAATAAATTTTAAGTTTTTGTCAAAACTGTATTTTTCAAAAGAAACAGCATCACTTTTTTTATCTACTTTCATTTTAAAAGTGATATTGGCAGTACCATCATTGTCTTTGGAAACGTCATACAGGTATCCTTTTTGAGCTTTCTTACTCATAGGTTGTACGCTTTCTTTAGTTTCTTGTGCCGAAGCAGATCCAACAATAAATAATAGAATTCCGTAGTAAAATGTTTTCATGTTTGTTTATGATTAAATGTTTTGTCAAAATTGCTGTTTAGATTAAAACAAAAAAATACGGCATTTGTCGTATTTTTATAAAAGTCACTTAAAGTTGCTTAAGAAACGTAAGTAGAAACCTAAATTGTCTTCTTTAGGTGCCTTATTTTTCAGGTATGTATTTCAAAAACATATCCGATATTTTTAAAAAAAGTTTACGGTAACCCGTTGGTTGCCATGATTAAATACGTCTCTTCAAGTGTCCGCCGTGGCGAATGACCCGAGGATGAATAGCCGAGAGAAACGAAGCACACAAGCGAAGCGACTGCCAAAGCAAATCGAGAACCGTGTTTATTCAAAATTTTCATATTTTTGATACGATTTTATTCTCGAAGTTTCCGAAGGAAATCATAAAACTGATGAAAAATTATTCTAAAAAACTAATTATACCCAACGGGTTAAAAAATTCTTTTTTTGTTTTTAATTGTATTTCAAAGATTGAATGATTAGAATTCCAAAATCATCTTTTGCATTCTTTTTAATTAAAACTATCTTTGTTGCCATTATATGATTTTAGGAATTAAAATTTCAAAAAAAAATATATAAATTAGTATTATAGTGGAAACAAAAAGTGGGAGCATTTTATGTGAAAATCATAAAGTAAAAAATTGTAATTTTATAAATATATCAAAATCAACTATTTAATTAATAATCAAAATAACAATGTCAGACGATAAAAAAGTAATTTTCTCAATGCAACGATTGAGTAAATCGTATCAGGGAAGTGATAAACAAGTTTTAAAAAACATCTATTTGAGTTTCTTTTATGGAGCCAAAATAGGGATTCTCGGGCTTAACGGTTCGGGAAAATCTTCACTCTTGAAGATTATTGCGGGAGTGGATAAAAACTACCAAGGTGATGTAGTATTTCAACCCGGTTATACTGTTGGTTACTTGGAGCAAGAACCAAAACTAGATGAAACCAAAACCGTTTTAGAAATCGTAAAAGAAGGCGTAGCCGAGACGATGGCGCTGTTGGACGAATTCAATAAAATCAACGATATGTTTGGGTTGCCCGAAGTGTATGAAGATGCCGATAAAATGGATAAACTAATGGACCGTCAGGCACAATTGCAAGATAGAATAGATGCTTGTGGCGCGTGGGAAATTGATAATAAACTAGAAGTTGCCATGGATGCGCTTCGCACTCCCGAAGGGGATATGCCAATTAGCGTATTGTCTGGTGGTGAAAAACGTAGAGTGGCACTTTGCCGTTTGCTGCTGCAAAATCCAGATGTGTTATTACTTGATGAGCCAACCAACCACCTTGATGCCGAAAGTGTATTGTGGTTAGAGCAACATTTAGCACAATATGCCGGAACGGTAATTGCAGTTACGCACGATAGATACTTTTTAGATAATGTAGCTGGTTGGATTTTGGAATTGGATAGAGGAGAAGGCATACCCTGGAAAGGAAACTACTCTTCTTGGTTAGACCAAAAATCGAAACGCATGGAACAAGAAGAGAAAGTGGCTTCCAAACGAAGAAAGACTTTAGAACGTGAGTTAGATTGGGTACGTCAAGGTGCTAAAGGTCGTCAAACCAAACAAAAAGCGCGTTTGCAGAACTATGATAAACTTTTAAACGAAGACCAAAAAGAATTAGACGAAAAATTAGAAATCTACATTCCGAATGGTCCACGTTTGGGAACGAATGTGATTGAAGCAAAAAATGTAGCCAAAGCTTTTGGCGATAAATTATTATATGACAATCTAAACTTCACTCTGCCACAAGCAGGAATTGTGGGTATCATCGGACCAAATGGTGCCGGAAAATCGACTATTTTCAGAATGATTATGGGAGAAGAAAAAACAGATGCTGGTGAATTCAGCGTTGGTGATACGGTTAAAATTGCCTACGTAGATCAGGCACACTCGAACATTGACCCCAATAAATCCATTTGGGAAAACTTTTGCGACGGTCAAGAATTAATTATGATGGGAGGAAGGCAAGTAAATTCGAGAGCGTATTTATCTCGTTTTAACTTTGGCGGAAGCGATCAAAACAAAAAAGTAGCCGCACTTTCGGGTGGCGAACGCAACCGTTTGCATTTGGCCATGACCTTAAAAGAAGAAGGAAATGTATTATTATTAGATGAACCAACCAATGATTTAGATATCAACACGCTACGTGCTTTAGAAGAAGGTTTAGAAAACTTTGCGGGTTGTGCAGTTGTAATTAGTCACGACCGTTGGTTTTTGGACAGAATTTGTACTCATATTTTAGCCTTCGAAGGAAATTCTGAAGTGTATTATTTTGAAGGTGGCTTCTCAGATTATGAAGAAAATAAAAAGAAACGTTTAGGTATGGATGTGACTCCGAAACGAATTAAATACCGTAAATTGATCAGAAATTAATTAAATCTCAGAAAATCCCGAGCAATCGGGATTATTTTTTCAATAAATACTTTATATTTGAATAACTAACTATCTATAATGAGCAAAACTAAATTTTTTAGTTTTTTAATAGTTCTTCTTTTCAGTTCTGCTACACTATTTTCTCAGGAGTATAAAGCAGCGATAACCGAAATCGAACGATTATTAAATCAGGCTGTTACCGATTTTAATGATGCCAAATATGACATTGCATTAGAATCTTCAAAACAAGCACTGATAAAGTCTTTTGCTATAAATGATCCGTCACTTATTGCGCAATCCTACAATACTATTGGTGTAATTTATAATGAATGTTCCGATGCCAAAAGAGCTATTGATTTTTATGAAAAAGCACTTTTCTATGCCAAAAAAGCCAACAACGACAAACTTTATAATTGGTTGTATAGTAATTTAGGCAGCACGTATTATTTTAATAAGGTAGACGTTCCAAAAGGTATCAATTATTATAAAAAAGCATTGTATTATGCTAATAAAATAAAAGATTCCACCGAAATAAAGTATACCCGAATTAATATCGCAAGTGCCTATTATGCTATCAATAACTTTAAAGAAGGAAACAAATATGTCAGTGAAATTAAAGACAAAGTTTTAGCCAATGGTTCCCAAGACAATAAAATGTCTATGAATTTATTGATGGGTATATATGCTTCACACCAAGAAAATAAAGCCGAAGCAGAACGTTATTATGCCACTGCTGAAACAATTGCAAAGAAAAATGAATTTGATACTTATTTGATAAACATCTATGAGAATAGAATACGTCATCACAATCATTTTAATGAGCCAGAAATAGCCAAGCGCTATAAAGAAAAGTATGATTCATTGAATAATATTGTTTATTCTAAAGATAAACTAGACAATTTGCAAGAAGGAGCTATTCAAATTGAGCTCGATGAATATAAAATGCAATTAGAACGGGTTGAACAGGCAAATGATGATCATCAAAGGAATCTGAAAGAATCTAAGCTAATAGTGTTCCTTTTTATAGTTATCCTAATTATATTATTATTGCTCTTACTGACTTTATATAAAAACATAAAACTAAGAGAACAAGCTAATCGTGAATTGGAATTGGCTAATGAAGCTTTAAAAGAAGCTAAAGAAAAAGCGGAAGAAGCATCTAAGTTAAAATCACAATTTGTTTCCACCATTACGCATGAACTCAGAACACCTTTATATGGTGTAATTGGTTTAACCAATATTATATTGGACGAGCACAAAGAATTAGGAAATAGTCCACACTTGAAATCTTTAAAATTTTCAGCAAAATATTTACTTTCATTAGTTAATGATATCCTTCAAATGAATAAAATTGAAGAGAAGCGCATTGTTCTAGAAAACCTAATTTTTAACCTGACCGATGAAATCACAACCATTAAAAACTCTGTTGAATATATTGCCGATAAAAATAACGATACATTAACTGTAGAAATAGACACTTCAATTCCTGAATTTTTAATTGGTGACAAACTTCGACTTTCTCAAATCATAATGAACTTAGTAAGTAATGCTTTGAAGTTTACCAAGAACGGACATGTTTCGCTCATAGCAGATTTAAAACATGTCGAAGGAAGTACCTATTTTATAGAATTTAAAGTAAAAGATACCGGAATTGGAATTGCCAAAGAAGACCAAGAAAAAATCTTTGAACAGTTTGTTCAAATAGAACGCAAAGAGGAAGATTATCAAGGAACGGGATTAGGATTATCTATTGTTTCTCGATTGATAAAATTATTTGATAGTGAAATTCATTTAGAAAGTGAGCAAAATATTGGCACTACTTTTTCATTTACCATTGGTTTTGAATATGACCAAGAGAAATCAAAAGAAATTATCAACGAAATAGAAGTTGACTTATCACAAAATTTAGTTTACAATATTCTAGTGGTAGAAGATAATAAAATCAATCAAATAGTGACTAATAAAATCATTCAAAACAGCAATATGACTTGCACTATAGTTGATGATGGTTTTGCTGCTTTAGTTGCCATTGAAAAGGAACATTTTGACTTAATCCTCATGGATATCAATATGCCACTCATAAACGGTTTTGAAACAACAAGAAAAATTAGGGAGAAAGGTATAAAAATACCGATAATTGCTTTAACTGCTTTTGACAAACAAGAAGTTACAGAAGAAGCACTTGCTGCAGGAATGAATGATATTATGGTAAAACCTTTTGATCCATCAAAATTATTTCAAGTTGTAGCTAAAAATATAAAAAATAAAAAAAGCGTTGATTAATACCAACGCTTTTTGTTTTTCTTTGAAGCTTCTGATTTTCTTGAATTACTACTCTCAGGTTTTTTTTTGTTTCTCAAATCGGGCTTGGTGTCTTCAGTAGCTTCTACTACTTTCCAAGGGAAAGGATGGTCCTTCATTATTTTTACATTCACTTTAATCAATTTTTGAATATCCTTCCAATACGGTTCTTCGTCTTTAGAACAAAAAGAAATTGAAATCCCGCCATTTCCGGCTCGACCTGTTCGACCAATACGGTGCACATAGGTTTCGGGAATATTTGGCAAATCAAAATTGATTACATAAGGTAAACTTTCAATATCAATACCACGAGCGGCAATATCAGTAGCCACTAAAACAGAAATTTCTTTATTCTTAAAGTTGTCTAAAACACGTTGTCTTGCCGTTTGTGATTTGTCGCCATGAATGGCTTCTGCATTCACTCCATGTTTTTTTAATGCTTTTACCACATTATCAGCACCATGTTTGGTTCTGACAAAAACGAGAAGATTGTTTAAATTTTCATTTCGAATCAAATGGTATAATAAACCACGTTTGTCTTCTTTTCCAACAAAAAAGATTTGCTGTTCAATAATTTCGGCTGTTGATGAAACGGGTGTCACCGAAACATATTCGGGTTTATTTAAAAAAGTATCCGCCAATTCACGAATTGCTATGGGCATTGTTGCCGAAAACAATAGCGTTTGTCTGTTAGTTGGCACCAGTTTTACAATCTTTCTAACATCATTGATAAAGCCCATGTCGAGCATCAAATCCGATTCGTCTAAAACCAAATAATGCAAACTATCAAAATCAATAAAACCTTGTTTGTGCAAATCTAATAATCGTCCTGGAGTGGCAATTAAAATATCAACGCCTTTCTTTAATTGATCTACTTGGGGTACTTGTGAAACACCACCAAAAATCGTAAGCTGTCTTATGTTGGTATATTTTCCGTAGGTGTCAAAACTGGCGCCAATTTGCACCGCTAATTCACGTGTTGGAGTAACTACAAGACATCGAATTTCTTTTGTCTTTTTAGATGAACCAATCATTCTATGAAGGTTGTGTATAATTGGAATAGCAAAAGCTGCTGTTTTTCCGGTTCCCGTTTGGGCACAGCCTACTAAATCTTTTCCTGCTAAAATAAATGGAATGGCTTTTTCCTGAATAGGTGTTGGTTGTGTGTATCCTTCTTCAAAAACGGCTTTTTGGATACTATTGGATAATGATAAGTCTTCGAATAACATAGATAGTGGCTTACGATTAAGTATAAACCAGAGCAAAGATAAGGTTTTATAAGTTAGGAGTTGCGTGTTTCGGGTTTTCTATGTTTTGAACCCGAAACCCATAACCCGAAACCATCAACTAAATAAGTTCTCTCCTCGATTTAATAAAATCAGTAACCAGATACCCAATCAGTTTTCCGATGAGGTGATTGTTTTTTTCTTCACCAAGTTCTGGTGCTCCTTCACAAATATGTAAATAGGAAGCATTTTTATGACTTCCGAAAAAATAAACAAATTGACGTAATTCTTCAACCGAAAAACCACTCATAGTCATGGCACTACTCGCTATATTTGGAAGCGCATCTAAATCGATTTCAATACCATAAGAATCATTTTTGATAAATTCTAAGGCAGTATTGAGTTCTTGTTGAAAGTTTTTTTGTTGTCTAACTTTTATTTCATCATAGGTGTTAAACGTAACGCGGTCTTCAATTTTCTTTAAATTATCGAGTACATTTTTTGAGGTATAATTTTCATGCAAACCGAAGATGAAATATTTCTTTAAAAATCCTTCTTCATAAGCATAAGAAAAACCATTTCCGCTATGCCTTCCTTCCAATATTCTAAAATCAGAATGTGCATCAAAATTGATAGCATTAATCGGTTTTCCTAATCCAAGAGCCGTTCCTTTAATATTTCCGTAGGCATTGTTGTGCCCACCTCCAATAATGATTGGAATTTTACCACACTTTATAATGCTGTTTATTAGATGCACCACTTCTTTATCTATTCTGTGGACAAGTTCGCTTAAAAGCTTTCTGTCGGCAGTGGCATTAAAATCCAAATCTTTGGCCTGCTCCATTTCTTGAGCAACATCTAATTTTCCTAAAACAACAATTTGGCTTCCTTTGCAAAAGCGATTGTGCTGAATATTAGCGATGCTTTTTATAGCGCTTTCCCAAGCAGAGTGCGCTCCAGGACGACCATAATTAGCACGAATTCCGACATCTTCCGGAATACCAAAGAGTGCATATTTTGCTTCACAAACTTTCAGAAAATTGTGGCAATTTTCTCCCTTAGGAACGGTTATCATTTTTTCACCAAATTTTACCTCACCGCTCCTGTGATTGGTAACTTTGGCTAAATCGGTTATTGAAAAAGGAATTAATTTTTCCATTTTTTTTTAATATTTCTCCAAAAATATAATAAAAATGCTTAATTTTCGATACTAATAATAATAGTATTGCATTTAACAATCAAAAAAACAACCCCATGGAAAATCAAAATAGCCATTCAAAATTAAAAGCAATTATTGGAATTTTAGCTGTATTATTAATAGTTAGTTTAATTTATATATTTAAACTAACTACAGATGCAAAAGAACAAGACAAAACTATAGTAGAAATTAAATCAGAAAAAGAATCAGTTCTTAAAGACTTAAGTGATTTAAAAAACACCTATGATGCTGCTATTGCCGAAAACACTTCAATGTCGGATGATTTAATTGCAGAAAGAGATAAAGTGGTTAAACTCATGGAGGAATTAAAATCAGCAAAAGGAGACAATGCGTCTTTAATGAAATACAAAAATCAGTATAAAGCTCTAGAGCAAAAAATGCGAAATCTGATGGAGGAAGTTGCTGTTTTAAAAATTAAGAATCAAGAACTTACGACCAACTTAGATAGTACCAATGTTATTTTAGAAGATTCTAAAAAGTACAATCAGGTTTTAGTGGGTCAAAATGAAGAATTAGCTAAAACTGTTGAAAAAGGTTCTAAATTAACGGTTACCAATCTGAAAACTGCATCTTATAAAGTGAGAAGTTCTGGTAAAGAAATTGCTACCGACAAGGCGAGCAGAACAGACATGTTGAAGGTTAATTTTACAATTGCCGAAAATAAAATTGCTAAATCGGGTGACAAAACCTATTATGTTCAAGTAATTGATTCAAAAAATAATGTCTTAGGCGATAAAGCCACGATTTCTTTTGGAGATACTTCATTAATTTATAGTTTTACTGCATCGGTTAAATATGAAAATAAGACTGTTGAAGTTTCGCAACAATTACCAGGAAAAGATTTTGCAAAAGGAACCTATTTTGTTAATGTTTTTGACAAAGCAGAATTGGTGTCCAAAAGCAGCTTTTCATTACGATAGCCCACAATTATTTAAATTAATAGTTAATTGGAAAAGATCCTTTTGTTACATTCAAGAGGATTTTTTTATGGAATAAGGTTCCCATTAATAATAACTTGTTCAATCAAATTGCTGGCAAATGCATAGGGCAATTCATAGAAAGAATGTAGTGGTTTTGTAATGATAAGATTGGCTATTTTGCCTACGGTAATGCTTCCGTGAGTTTCAGATAATCCCATAGCGCATGCACCGTTTAAGGTGGCCGCATTGATAGCTTCTTCGGGTGTCATTTTCATTTTAATACAAGCTGTAGCTACCACAAAATTCATATTTCCCGAAGGTGAAGTACCCGGATTAAAATCGGAAGCCAAGGCGATAGGTAATCCTGCAGCTATCATTTTTCGTGCTGGTGTATACGGAATGCTGATAAAGTAGGAGCAAGTGGGTAAAGCAACAGCAATGGTATTGCAATTTTTTAGCGCTTCAATGTCATCATCAGTAACAATTTCAAGATGGTCAACGGATAGTGCATTATGTTTTACGCAAGCGGCTATTCCGTTTATAGCGGTAAACTGATTGACGTGTATTTTGGAACGTAAACCATATTTATTTCCAGCTTCCATAATTCTCTCGGTTTCTTCAACCGAAAAATAACCCGTTTCACAAAAGACATCGATATAGTCGGCTAATTTTTCTGTTGCAATTTTAGGGAGCAAATCATTGATTACGATATCGATGTACCCCGAGTGATTTTCTTTGTATTCAGTAGGAAAGGCATGAGCACCAAGAAAAGTAGCTTTTATAGCTATTGGATAATTTTGAGATAACTTTTTTATTACGCGAAGCATTTTCAATTCGCCCTCGACAGTTAATCCGTACCCCGATTTAATTTCGATAGCTCCAGTTCCTTGTTTCATTACTTCTTCAAGTCGTTTTTTGGATTGGTTGTAGATTTCTTCTTCTGACGTTTCGTTTAGTTTTTTGGCCGAATTTAAAATGCCACCGCCGCGATTTGCTATTTCTTCATAGGTTAAACCATTGATACGATCTACAAATTCTTGTTCACGATTGCCTGCGTAAACAATATGTGTATGACTGTCGCACCATGTTGGAAGTACCATCTTTCCAATGGCATCAATTGTAATGTATGCGTTTAAATTAGGACAATTTTCCATGGCGCCAAAATCGGTAATTACATCATTCTCAAAAACTAAATAGGCATTTTTAATGGTAGGTAAAACTGCCATTTCCGCACCACAAACTTTTTCTACAGCTAATTCTCTAACCTGTAGTAGTTCTTTTATGTTGATGATTATTGTTTGCATAATGATTTTTGGTAAAAATAGCTTTAAAAAAAGAAATAGTATTAAATTTAAACAAATTTAGAATTCGTGAGAAAAATTAAATACAAAAAAGGAAGAAAAGTTCAACCTTCATTTTTAGAATATACAGGAAGTCATAAGCAAGTAAAAGCAGAGTTGCAGTTATTTGTTTATGATACAAATACTTTAACCGAGTTTAATGAATCTAAAGTGTCACAATTAGACTAAATGTTTTGATTTTAATAAAACAAACTGGTTGAATGTGCATGGTTTAAATGATATAGAACTTATAAAATCTATTGGAAATCATTTTAATATTGATAATTTTATGCTTGGTGACATTTTGAATACTACAAAACGTACCAAATTGGAAGAATATCACGAAGTCCTTTTTTTTAATATCAAATCTTTATTGCCTGAGGAAAATAGTGATTCTATAAATGTTGAGCAAATTAGTTTTTTGTTAAAGAATGGCTTTTTAATATCATTTCAAGAAAAGAGAAGCGATTTTTTCACACATCTTCGGGAGCGAATTCGAACGCATTCAGGTATTGTAAGAGATAAAAAAGCAGATTATTTACTGTATTTATTATTGGATGCTGTTATGGAAAATTTTTACATAACAATCGAAAATGAAGAAGACAAAGTAGAAGGTTTGATTAATTTATCAAAGTCAAGTAGCAACCCAGAAATCCTTGTACAAATAGAAAAACATAGAGATAATTACAATTTTTTAAAACGCTCTATAATTCCATTACGCGATTCTTTATATTCTATTAAGAGCATGAAAGATGATAATGTTTTTAATGCCATTGAGCATGATACTTATAGTTTTTTTGAACGATTACATCAAAAGTGCTTGGAACTTTTAGAGCAAATAGAGTACGATCTGATTTCACTGGAAAGTGCTTCTAATTTTTATTTTTCTACACAAAACCATAAGATGAACGAAGTCATCAAAACGCTAACCGTTGTTTCCGTTTTCTTTATGCCATTGACTTTTATTGTAGGTATTTATGGGATGAACTTTGATAATATGCCAGAACTGCATTGGCAGTATGGGTATTTTATTATTTTGGGATGTATGCTTTTATTGCTTTTGGGAATGATATATTACTTCAAAAAGAAGAAGTGGTATTAATTTCTTTATGTATTGGTTTTATTACTTTTAAAAGTAAATTTTAATACAAGCAATCCAATTATTGCGGCGAGTAATGAGGAAACTAAAATCATTATTTTTGAATTCGTAATATGTTCCTCATCCGAAAAGGCTAGTAGTGTTATGAATATTGACATTGTAAAACCAATGCCGCCTAAAAAGCTAACGCCTAAAATTGATTTCCAATTTAAATCTTCGGGAAGTTGACTTATTTTTAGTTTAACCGAAAGAAAGCTAAATAACCAAATCCCAATTGGTTTTCCTATCAATAATCCCAAACCTATTCCTAGAGTATAAGAATGATTTAAAGCATAATGCCAATCCGAATTTAAGATAATGGCAGTATTGGCTAATGCAAACAATGGTAAAATAATAAAGGCAACAGGTAGGTGTAAAATGTGTTGCAAAATATAGGAACTCGATTTTTCATCTCCGTTTCCGAACGGAATAGCAAAAGCTAACAAAACACCTGTTATGGTAGCATGAACCCCTGAGTTGAGCATGAAATACCACATGGCAATTCCACAAAGTATATAGGGAATTAAATTTCGAACTTTTAATCTGTTTAAAAGAAGTAAGAAAGCGAATATGCTTAAGGCAATTATTAAATTACTCCAAATTAAAGTTTTTGTATAAAAAATAGCAATTATTAAAATGGCACCCAAGTCATCAATTACAGCTAAGGCAGTTAAAAACACCTTTAAAGAAACTGGAACTCGGTTACCCAGTAACGATAGAATACCTATAGCAAATGCAATATCAGTTGCCATTGGAATTCCAGCACCAGATTGTGTGTTCGTTCCGTAGTTTAGGGATAAATACATTGCGGCTGGAATTAACATTCCGCCAAGGGCAGCAGAAATAGGGAGTAAGGCATTTTTAAAATTCGATAACTCACCTACATACACTTCTCGTTCCAATTCTAAACCAATCAATAAAAAGAAAATTGTCATGAGACCATCGTTTATCCAATGTTCAATAGAATGGTTTCCTAATTGTTGATGCCACACGTGTAAATAACTTTCACTCCAAGAAGAGTTGGCTAAATATAATGAAAGTAAAGTACACCCAATAAGAATAAACCCACCTGCTTTTTCACTATCCCAAAAATCTTTAAAAAGGCTTTTTATTCTCTTCATAGTTCAAAGATAAAAAAAAGCATCTATTTCTAGATGCTTTTTTAGGGATTGAATTTTAGGGTTTACGCTATTATAAGCTTGTAATTACGAATTGACTTCTTCTGTTCAATTGGTGTTCCGCCTCGGTGCATTCAACACCGTCGGCACATTTATTAACTAATTGTGTTTCTCCGAAACCTTTGGCAGTAAGTCTATCTTGATTTATTCCTTTGCTAATTAACCATTGCATAGTTGATTTTGCTCTTCTGTCTGATAAATTTTCGTTATAATCAAAAGAGGCACGGCTATCGGTGTGCGAACGAATATCAATTTTCATCGTTGGATATTGTTCTAATACATCTAGAATTTTAGCTAAATCAACTGCAGCATCCGGACGGATATTCCATTTGTCCAAATCAAAATAAATTAAGTTGATCCCAAATACATCGGCTAAGTCATCACCTGGTTTAACTGGTTTTTGAGTTTTTTCAAGTTCAATATTCAACGCTGTTTTACCATCGGTTTTGCCAATAATAACTGGAGATTCATTAGTAGTATAAGTTTCAAGAGACGTTCTTACATAGAATTTAGTTCCACATTCTACTTCTTTAAATTCATACTTACCTTCAGCATCAGATGTAGTTTCTTTAAGTTGTTTGAATTTTTCATCAAAAAGAATCAATTTAGCATTTGGCAAAATAGCTTTTGTTTGGGCATCAGTTACTACACCAAATAAGATTTGGTCACACCAAATAGGCCTAGTTTCGACAAATTTATAGATATCATCATTACCTTGACCACCATCTCTGTTAGAACTTAAGAATCCTTTTTTAGTTTTAGAATTGATAATCAAAGCGAAATCATCTTTAGGACTATTAGCTTCCTCACCAACGTTTACTACTTTTTTGAATTCTAGACTACCGTCTTTTGGAATCTTAGTGATAAATATATCTAATCCTCCTAATCCAGGTTGACCGTCAGAAGCAAAGTATAATTCGTTATCATCATTTACAAAAGGATAGGTTTCTCTACCTGGAGTGTTAATTTTATCTCCAAGATTTTCAGGAGTTCCAAAACTTCCATCTTCGTTAATTTTCACTCGATATAAGTCAGATTGACCGCGAGAACCATCCATATCAGAAGCAAAGTATAATGTTTTTTCATCAGCAGATAATGCAGGATGTGCCGTTTGATAACTATCGCTATTAAAAGGAAGTGCTGTTATAGTATTCCATTGTCCATCTTTATCAACTTTTGCACTATAAATTTTTAATAATGTTACTTTACTTGCATTATACCCTCTGCCATCAAGATAGTTATTTCTGGTGAAGTAAACCGTCTTTCCATCTTTTGTAAAAGTTGGCGTATCTTCATGGAATTTAGTATTTAACTTTTTACCAAATTTATCTACAGTTCCTAAAGCACCATCTTCTGCAATTGGAGAACAATAAAGATTGGTAAAATATTGCCCAGTCCAAGTATGTATTCTTTTTGAGAAGTTTCCAGTATCACGAGCAGACGAAAAAACAACTTTTGTACCCATGAAAGCAGTTCCGTAATCGGAATACTTTGAGTTGATTCCGGCGTTTTCTATTTTATATCTACCCGAGTTGTTTTTAATTTCTTCTAGATAATTTCTATTTTCTGAGAATAGTGTAGCACGAGCATCATTACCACTTTTTTCGCCAAATTTCACCATCATGGCATCCGATTTAGTGTAATCTTTAGTAGCTCTGAGTGTTTGAGCAAAGCGATAATAGAATTCTGCTTCTTGATCAGGGCTGGTAATATAAAGCTCGTCATACCATTTGTTTGCTTTTTCTAATTCAGCGTTGAAATAGTATGCATTACCTATTTTTAGCATCATATCAGGCGATTTATATCCTTTTTCGTAAATACGTTCGTAGGTTTTAATAGCATCAATATAAGCGTATTTATCATACTCTTTAGTTCCTTTAGCTTCTTTTTTACTTCCTTGTGAATAACTATTCAAACAAGTTAAAGTAACTAATACTAAGTATATAAATTTATTTTTACTCACAATTTTAAAATTGTTTTTTCGGAATTTGTGACCCGAGCCTGAAAGGCGAACGGATGAAATAATCATTGATTTCATAATCGTCTTGTTATTAGAAGAATCTAGGTGATACCATTTTACTTACTCTGCTAAACAACTCAAATCTTAAGAATATCTCATGTGAACCAGAGTTGTATCTTCTTAAATTAGTTGTTTCCATATCATAGCTATACCCTATGAATAAACCATCAGTTACTTGAAATCCTGCTAAAGCACTTACAGCAGCATCCCATCGGTAAGCGCCGCCAAGCATAAACTTATCAAAGAATAAGAAATTTGCTGAAGCATCTACTTGTAAAGGCGAACCTGCTACAACTTTTGTCAAGAAAGCTGGTTTGAACTTTATTGATTGAGACAAATCAAATACATAACCTCCAATTGCATAAAAGTTCATTCTCTCTTGAAAAACAGCTACTTCGTTGTCATTGTATTTTTTGTCTTCTAAGAAGTTTGGTACCGATAACCCAAAATACAACTTATCAGAATGCAAGTAAACTCCAGCACCAAAATTAGGAGAAAACTCATTGTTGAAATTCTGAAGATTCGGATCATTTGCTTGAGCAGGTGTCAGTTTACTAGTATCTAGGTTAAAAATATTTCCAGAGGCTTTAATACCAAAAGACAGTTTGTAGTTTTCAGACATTGGAACAGAATACGATATATCCGCCGAGATAGTGTTGTCACTTGTTGGACCAATTCTATCGTTTACTAATGAAAGTCCAAGACCTAAATTACTATTGTTTATTGGGGTGTTTAAAGAGAAAGCATTAGTAGTTGGTGCACCGTCTAAACCAACCCATTGGGTTCGATGTAAACCAAAAATACTCATTACTCCTCTGGACCCTGCATAAGCTGGATTAATATTTATGGTGTTATACATGTATTGGGTATACTGTGCGTCTTGCTGTGCAAAAGCAGTGTAACATGTTAACATTAAGGCGAAAATTAAAATTTTTGTTTTCATATTATCTATTTTTTTAACCCGAAAGTTTAATATCCCTCAGGAATTAATAGGGTTTATTATCTAGAAAGGTATAAATATCCGTCTTTATTAAAAGTTTGTCCGTCAGTTGTTGTCCACTGAATAATATAGAAGTAGGTTCCTGTAGGTAACTCATCCGATTTACTTATAGTTGCTCTACCTTCAGAGACACCAATAAATTTACGAGTATTGTTATCGTATTGTCTAGTTTCATAAACCAATACTCCCCAACGGTTGTAAATTTCAACATTATTTGTAGGATAACAAGCTAAATCTTCAATATTTTCGATATCAAAGTATTCATTTGTACCATCACCATTTGGAGTGAAGGCATTGTGAATAATTATTGATTCACATGGTAAAACACCACAATCAGTATTCACAGTCATTTTGATTTCAAATCTTCTTGGACACAATCCTGTTGTAATGGTATAAGAGAACGTATATATACCTGGAGTAATACCAAACGCATTGAATGTATTACCACCAGTAAATCCGCCTACATTATCTTCGTTTGTCCAAACAGCATCTGAAGGAACATCATCAGGATTATCTAATAAATCACGTAAAATATAAGCAATATTCTCATTTGTACAACTAGATTCAAGTACTTCAGTTACCGTTGTTGTTTGCGTTACAGTTATACTTTGTGTAATTGCAGTTGTATTTCCGCAAGCGTCAGACACTGTCCAAATTCTAATAATCTGAAAGGTACCATTTACATCAGGTTGTGTTTGTGTTTGTGCAAACACCGGGGTTCCAACCGTTGAACAATTATCAGTAAAATTCGCAGCAGTTAATATTGGAGCATCAGGAATAGCATCACATGTTACGGCTATATTAGAAGTAATTGGATTTATGATTTGTGGTCCAACGGTATCAGAAACAGTAATTGTTTGTGTTACCGGCGCACTGCTATTTCCACAAGTATCTGTTGCTGTCCAAGATCTTACTATTTGATAGTTAGAAGGACAGTTTCCAGCTAAAATGGTTTCAGTCACACTTACTGTTGCTGTTCCACAATTATCAATCGCCGTTAACACTGCTGGAGCAGGAATATTATCACAAGACACCGAAGTATTTGCAGGGGCACTTTGATTAAATGTTGGTGCTACTGTATCATTAACACTAATTGTTTGTGATACTGAAGATGTGTTACCACATCCGTCAACAAATGTCCAAGTTCTAGTGACAGTGAACGAGTTCGGACAGTTACCAGCAGTAATAGAATCAGATCCTAATACTGTGATAGCTCCATTACAATTATCATTTGCTGTAAGCGAAATCATTGCAGGAACCTCACTAGCACAAGCTACGTTTAGAGTAGCTGGAGCTTGAGGAGCAACAGGTGCAATAGTATCGCTTACATTAATTGTTTGTGATACTGACGATGTATTGTTACATCCGTCAACAAATGTCCAAGTTC
>NZ_JBIPLW010000002.1:0-382382 GCF_044369455.1 Flavobacterium sp.
TTTTTAACGCACATGCTTTCAATTACTTTGCTGTCTGCTTTTCCATCTGATTTTGAAACCTTTAGAATAGACAAACCACTTAAGAGCAGTTCGCCTCCTTTTAGAACATTTTCAAGATCGGATTGGGCTTTGCCTAAAACAGGCATTATCATTAAAACTAAAAATAAATAAAATTTCATTTTAATTTATTAAAGTTAACCTCTTAAAAATTAATATTGCCCTACTTATACTTATTAATAAAAATCAATATAAATAGAGCAATATCTAATCATATTAGAAAAATTGAAAGTATAATATAATTCCAATACTAATTGCCATTATAATTACTCCAAAAAAATAGTTGTAATTTATTTTTCGATTCTGGTAATAAAACCGTGAAAGTTTGAAAGTATAAACTATAAATAGGACTGAGAATAATAGAAGAGGTAAAAATTTCATATTTTTAGATTATTGGTTACTTGTCCATAATGCAAATGAATATTTCATAACATTTAGTGAGTTTTTCAACATTATTTTTTCTTCTTCACTGAAAGATTTTGAAGTATCAACATTGTTTATTTCATTTTTTATAAACTCTTCAATGTTAAAGTTTGTATTATTTGATAACTCGTAAAGTGCTTGCATAACAGTTAAATAATAATTGCTATATTCCGTGCTATTAGTTTTTGCTTTAACAATTTCACCCATTTTAATAATCACTTTATAATCATTTTCAATAGAAGATAATTCTGTATAATTATTAAGATTTTCAATTAACAATTCTTTAGGGAAAGCTTTTTTCAACTTATTGATATCTATGTCATACTCTTTAGAAACCATTATACATAAAGGATTATAAAATTCATCCATAAATTCTTTTGTTGATTTGTATGTTGCCTGATTAATATTAATAAATTCTTCACAGAATTTATTATGTAAATAACCACATCTTTCAAACTCACTTTTATATGAATTAACGAACTCATCTTTAGGATGATTAACAGGTATTGACGCAGATCTATTTTCCCAATGAAAAGCCCAAGTGGTAGTGCAAAGACCTCCAAGAACAGCGCCAGCTGCAGTTCCTAATGGTCCTAATGCCGATCCCGCTGAACCCCATGCCCATGCACCACCTGCATCTACACCTGCATAATACCATCCATTTTTTGGTCTACAAAAGTTGTCATCGATTTCATTGTCAGCTTTTATAAAATCTTTATTGTTGTTTGCAATTCCTGAATCTGCAAATAATATTGTGGCCATTAAGCCGAATAATAAATTTTTCATAATTTTGTAAATAATTTTAATTATTGCAGTCCAGCTTTGTGTCGTCGAAAACATTTTAAAGTTGGGCTGTTTTTTTTGGTTGGTTTGGTCGTTCAGCTATTTAATAACAAACCTCTAAAATAAACAGTAGTTTCTAATTCTCATTTTAGCGTCAGTTCGAGTTTCCGCCGCGGCGGATGTATCGAGAACATCTTACTAAGGATAATACCAACAAAAAACTAGAAAAGCATCTTTTGTATCGTGTCACTTTTGTGGTGGTCAGCCACTTTACACTACCTAATAACGAAGTTAAATTACTATTAGTTTGATTTTGATAGTGTAAAATTAAGAGGTTAAAATGACTTTTTGGTACACAAAAAGTGTACATTTTTATAAAATTTAAATTTTATAGATACCCTTGTTTTCGGGCTTCTTTAAGTATGTCTTCATCGGTGCCTTTGTCAATACCGAAAATTTGTTTGAGAATCGCTTTTCTCTTATTGATAGCACTTATAGACAGATTGAGCAAATCAGGAATGCTTTTCGTTTTTACACCTTGAGACAGCAATAACAGAATTTGACGATTATAATTATCCATCACTTTATTCTTCTCTTCCCAATTCTTTTGATGAAAGACCACCGTTGCACTATAATAAATTCCTCCTTTTAATATAGTATCAAATGCCGCAATAAATTCTTCAGATTGAAAGTCACTTTTAATCAAAAAGCCTTGCGGATTGTGTTCTTGCATTAGTTTGTAGAGTACTATGGATTCTGAATGAGATGTAAGCACTATAATTTTTGATTTAGGATGATACTTTTTTACAACCGGAATTAAATCTTCTCCTGAATGAATGTTTTTCTCTTTAAACGGTGGTAAGGTTACATCTAAAAATACAATATCAAAAGAATGATTTGCTGAAGTAATAGTATTATAGGCTGATTCGCAGCTATACGCTGTCGTTGTAATTAATTTATATCCTTGGTTATTTAAAGATAAAATTGATTTGTAACCCTCGATAATTGGTGGATGATCGTCAACCATTAATACATTTACTTCCATACTGTAGTTTTAGCAAAAGTAAATGTATTATTTTTCTTCTAAATCTCCAAATAATTTCCGGCAGCGATTCGGCTAATGATTAAATCGACGTTCTCTTTATAGGATTTTGAAAACGGAAGTTTGGTGGTCGAGTTCTTGATATAGCAAACGGTATTCCCAGTATGAATTCGGGAAACTTGGTTTACATTAATAATATAACTGTTGTGAATTCTAAGGAACTGGTGTGAAGGTAAAACCGTTTCGAAATGTTTCAGCGTTTTAAATGCAGTAATCATTTCACCATTATTTAAATGAATATCGGTTGAGTTGTTATCGGCTTCAAAATAGAGTACATCTTGTGACTCTATATAACGGTAATCTCCATACGATTTTACACAAATGATAAGCGATTGGTCTTTTTGAAATACAATAGGTTTTTCAGAAGTTGGGATAGTATTTAGTTGCACATCGTTTTCTGTTTCTAATTCTTCAACCAACGTTTCGTCCAAAACTTCAAAAGTAGCTGCAGGATTTTTGGCTTCTACATGAGGCAAGTTTGATTTTATGGCTCTGTCAAATTTCAGAATGGCTTTCCTGAAATCATTAATATCTAATGGTTTTAATAGATAATCAATGACTTCATATTTTAGAGCGTCATAAGCCAAGTCTTTTTTGCTGGAAGTAATGATGATTTTTGGAACTACAGGCAAATAGCGATACAATTCATTTATGAAGGACAAAGAAAGTTTACTTTTTTTATCCGATGGATCTATTTCTAGAAAAACAAGATGTGGCTGATGTTCAAGAATCAGATTTACGCCATCATCATAATTATTGGCGGATGCCAAATACGATAAATTACGAAAACGCTCCGCAATGGCCTGAGTTTTCTCGACATCGTCCTGACTGTCATCAATAATAATAAAAGTTTGGCTCATCTCGCTTTTCCATTGATTTAGGGAAAGCATTACCAAATTGAATAAAAGGTAGTTTTGGGGAAACTTTTTTGTGTTTTTCGTTCTGACGAAAATAGAAGATGTTATTTTAATTTATTAAAAATGTTGACAGATATGGCAATACTGTTAATATGTGCTTTTTAATTTAAGTACATACTTACAAAAAACTAACATCCTAATTTATTAATGTTAACCCGTTGGGTGTAATTATTAAAAACGTCAGTTCGAGTGTTTTTTGTGCAGAGAAACGGAACAAAAAATGTATCGAGAACCGTTTTTAATGAAATTTTTCTTGTTCTCGATACGATTTTCTATCGAAAATCACTCGAACTGACGAAAAATTATCATTAAAAACTAATTACACGGAACGGGTTAATGTTAAATAAACCTGAGTTTTTTCAAGTGCTATATTTTGCATTATATTTGAAAAAAAATATTGTAATGAAAAAAATTATTATTCTTTTGTCCTTGTTTCTTTATTCAAGTGTAGGTTTTGCTCAAGACGTACTCACAAAAAAAAACGGCGAAGATATTTTGGCTAAAGTTCTCGAAGTAAACACTACAGAAATAAAGTATAAGAAATCTGAAAATCCAAATGGCCCTACTTTTACGATTTTAAAATCGGAGGTCTTATTAATTCGCTATGAAAACGGAACTAAAGATGTTTTTAATGAACCACAAAAGGTATCGTCGCAGCCGGAATCTGTTATTGAAAACCCTATTTCCTTTAAAAAAAATGAAATAAAAGGAAATGCATTGGCCTTGATTTTAGGGAGTTTAGCGGTTACTTATGAGCGCATTTTAAATGAGGAGTCGGCTGTTGGTTTTGCACTTAATGTACCCGCTAATAATTATGTTTTTGATATTAATTATACGGCAACTGCATATTATCGTTATTATTTTGGAGAAAAACCTGCTGCCGGATTTTTTGGTGAAGCATTTGGTATGTTAAATAGTGTTGACGATTATGTTTATGATGACAATTTTAACTATGGCTACGAAAGAAAAAACTTGACCGATTTTGCTATAGGTGTAGGTCTTGGTGGAAAATGGGTAACTAAGAAAGGATTGGTTTTAGAATTGAATGCTGGTATTGGGCGCAATTTATTTAATAGCCAATTTGATCGCGATTTTACTATAATTGGAAGAGGTGGCGTTAGTATTGGTTACCGATTTTAAAATGATGTTCCTTAAAGCATTTTTTTATAATTGAAAAAAGAAATCAAGGTGTATGAAAAAGAGTATTGTTTTTATGTTGTTTTTGTTTTCAAGCATAGGTTTTGCACAAGACTTATTGACTAAAAAGAACGGCGAAGATATTTCGGCTAAAATTCTTGAAGTAGATATTACAGAAATAAAGTATAAAAAATTTGATGATTTAAACGGTCCTATTTTCACGATATTGAAATCGGAGGTTTTACTCATTCGCTATGAGAACGGGACTAAAGATATTTTTGCTGGTGATGAAAAAATCGGAAGGGATATTTTTTTAAATGACAATCCTTTTGCTCAAGGACAATCAGATGCTTTACAATATTATAAAGAATATAAAGCCGCTAGTACTGGCACGTTGATTACTAGTCTTTTTTCACCTTTTTTAGGTCTTGTTCCTGCTATAGTGACTTCTTCAACACCTCCGAAAGAAATAAATTTAGATTATCCGAACAAAACTTTTTTGGGTAATCCCGAGTATGTGAATGGGTATACTACTAAAGCTAAAAAGATTAAGCAGGATAAAGTATGGACTAATTATGCTATTGGTTCTGGCACTTGGTTAGTAGTAGCGACTTTATTAATTGTTGTTTTTACATCAGGTTTCTAAAGAAAAGCATTTGTGTTTGGTTACATCAGTTTTATAAAAAAACGGGACTAAATTTTTAGTACCCGTTTTTATTGTTAAAGAATTAAGAAACGTTACAAAGTTCGCATTAACCAATTTTTAACTGAAACTTCAGAAGTTATTATGTCGCTAAGTTCGGTAATTTTTACGCGGTCTTGTTTCATAGAGTCTCTATGGCGGATAGTTACTGTTTCATCTTCCAAAGTTTGGTGGTCAACCGTAATACAGAAAGGTGTTCCCAGTGCATCTTGTCTGCGGTAACGCCTTCCGACGGCATCTTTTTCGTCATACGCTACATTGAAATCCCATTTCAAGTCATCGATTATTTTTTGGGCTGCTTCAGGCAATCCGTCTCTTTTAATTAAAGGAAAAACGGCCGCTTTTGTTGGTGCTAAAACGGAAGGCAATCTCAAAACCGTTCTCGTTGAACCATCTTCCAAAGTTTCCTCTTGTAACGCTGTGGCAAAAACCGCTAAGAACATTCTATCCAAACCAACCGATGTTTCCACTACGTAAGGAACATAGTTCGCATTGGTTTCGGTATCAAAATATTGTAATTTTTTGCCTGAATACTGTTCGTGTGCTTTCAAATCGAAATCGGTTCTCGAGTGAATTCCTTCCAATTCTTTGAAACCAAAAGGGAAATTAAATTCAATATCGGCAGCCGCATTGGCATAATGGGCTAATTTTTCGTGGTCGTGGAAACGGTAGTTTTGTTTGCCTAAACCTAATGACAGATGCCATTTTAATCTTGTTTCTTTCCAGTAGTCGTACCATTTCATTTCTTCGCCCGGTTTTACAAAAAATTGCATCTCCATTTGCTCAAATTCGCGCATGCGGAAAATGAATTGGCGTGCTACGATTTCGTTACGAAACGCTTTTCCAGTTTGTGCAATTCCAAAAGGAATTTTCATTCTGCCTGTTTTTTGAACGTTGAGGAAATTGACAAAAATACCTTGTGCGGTTTCTGGACGCAAGTATAAATCCATGGCGGTATCGGCAGAGGCACCGAGTTTTGTGCCAAACATCAAATTAAATTGACGCACTTCGGTCCAGTTTCTGGAACCCGTTTCTGGATCTGCAATTTCTAGTTCTTCTATTAATGCTTTTACATCTTCCAAATCGCCAGCGCCCAATGAACGTCCCATTCGTTCTAGAATCTCTCTTTCTTTCGAAAGGTATTCCATCACACGTGGGTTGGTGGTTTTGTATTGTTCTTCGTCAAAAGAGTCGCCAAAACGTTCTTTTGCTTTTTCGATTTCTTTTTTGGCTTTTAGGTTTAATTTTTCGGCATAATCCTCAATTAAAACATCAGCGCGGTATCTTTTTTTAGAGTCTTTGTTGTCTATCAATGGATCGTTAAACGCATCAACGTGTCCAGAAGCTTTCCAGGTGGTGGGATGCATCAAGATTGCGGCATCGAGCCCAACAATGTTTTCGTGCATTTGCACCATGGCTTTCCACCAATATTCTCTGATGTTTTTCTTTAATTCTACTCCGTTTTGCGCATAATCATAAACAGCGCTCAACCCATCGTAAATTTCGCTTGACGGAAAAATAAATCCGTACTCTTTTGCATGCGAAACTACGTTCTTAAATAAATCTTCTTGTTTTGCCATAGTGGTGCAAAAATATAAAAAGCAATTATAAAAAAAGCGGTAATAATCAATTAGAATAGAAATATTTTATACTTTTATGTAAGAAAATTATTTTTATTATGTGGAAGCATCTGTTAAATTTATTCTTTCCTAAGTCGTGTGCCGGTTGTGAATCTTTTTTATTGAGCAATGAAAAAGTCATTTGCACCCAATGCAGGCATGAGATTCCGTTGACAAATCATCATAAAATTGAGGAGAATGAAATCTTTCAAAAATTTTATGGTAGAATTCCACTAGAATATGGTTCAGCTCTGTTTTATTTTCATAAAAAAGGCATTGTTCAAGAAATGATGCACAAACTAAAGTATAAAGGACACGAGGAAATTGGGGAAGTCATTGGGAATTGGTATAGCGAAGAATTAAAAGACGTAGAAATATTAAAAAACATCGATTACATCATTCCTGTTCCGTTACATAAAAAAAGATTAAAAGAACGTGGCTATAATCAGGTAGAAGGATTTGGAAAGACGTTATCATCAAAACTTGAAATTCCTTATGATGACCAACTTTTATACCGAAAGTTATATACTAAAACACAAACCAAAAAAGATCTTTTGGGCAGAGCCGATGTTATTTCAACCGTTTTTGATGTTGACTTTGCAGAAAATCATCACAACAAACATTTTCTGCTTATTGACGATGTGCTCACGACAGGTTCTACGCTTGAAGCTTGTAGTCGTGCTTTGCTAAAAATTCCGAACGCTAAAATTAGTATTGTCTGTATGGCGATGTCACATAACTAATTGTTAAGTTTCCCAAAAAACATTTCATTCACACTGAATATAATTGTTATTTTGTGCTTTGAAAAACAGCCGTATGTCAAAATCTATTTTCAAGTTAATGTGTTTACTAGCAATAGTCATCCTGTCAAGTTGTGCTAAGCGAGGTAACATTACTGGCGGATTAAAAGACACTATTGCACCTATTTTAAAGTCGAGTTTCCCTAAAAATGGTTCTGTAAACTTTAATGGTAAAGAAATCAAATTAGTTTTTGATGAGTATGTAAAGTTGAAAAACGTAAACAAACAGTTGATTATTTCTCCACCGATGAAAAATCAGCCTGAAATTCTGCCTTATAATGCTAGTAAAGTAATTACCATTAAACTAAAAGACACGCTTCTTCCCAACACTACGTATAGTTTTAATTTTGGACAAAGTATTGAAGATAACAACGAGGCAAATCCGTATCCGCAATTCAAATATATATTTTCAACTGGAGCGTATATCGATTCCTTGAAATTGAATGTTACAATAAAAGATGCCTTAGAAAAAAAAGTGGATAATTTTGTTTCGGTGATGTTATATGAAATTAATGAAAAGTTTAACGACTCTACTATATACAAAGAATCACCACGATATATTACCAATACTTTGGATAGTTTGAAAGTAGTTACCTTAGAAAATATCAAAGCTGGAAAATATATTTTAATTGCTTTGAAAGACAACGGGAATAATAAATTTAACCCCAAAGCAGATAAAATCGGTTTTCAAAAACAATTCATTACCATTCCGAACGATACAATTTTTGAAGTCGAGTTGTTTAAAGAAAAGCTTCCTTTTACGGCTTTTAAACCTACTCAAGCATCGGACAACAAAATGTTAATGGGTTATGAAGGCAGTCCAAAAGGAATAAAAGTTACAGTAAAAAACGGTTCTGAAATCCTTCCAAATGTGGTAACGCAATTTCCGAAAAAAGATTCGGTACACATTTGGTTTAAACCTATAAAAACAGACTCGTTACAAGTTCGAATTGAAAAGGAAACGTTCTTAAAGGATTTTACTGTTAAACTAAAAAAACAAAAGCCAGATACGCTAAGTATAAGTGCCGAGTTTAGTGGTACACTTCCGTTGCGTGAACGATTTACGTTGAATAGTTCGACTCCTTTGATACAATTTGACAAATCAAAAATAAGCATCAAAAACAAGGACTCTCTTGCTATTGATTTCACTACTGACTATGATGAATTTGAACAAAAATTCTACTTAGATTTTAAAAAGGAAGAATTACAAAAGTATAAAATTAAATTGTTTCCAGGTACGTTGACTGATTTTTTCGATAATAAAAACGATACGTTAACCTACAGTATCGGAACTAAAAACCTATCCGACTATGGTAATATGAAAGTGGTTTTAGAAAATGTAAAACGGTTTCCTTTGATTGTTCAGCTTACTGATAAAGATGGGAAAGTCAAATATACCGAATACACTGAAAAAAATACTACCATTAACTTTGACGCTATTGAACCTGCTACGTATACCTTAAGGGTTATTTATGACGACAATAAAAACAAAATATGGGATACTGGGAGTTATTTAGAAAAACGGCAATCCGAAGAGGTAATTTATTTTTCAAAAGACATTAAAATTCCCTCCAATTGGGATTGGGAACAACTATTTGATTTAGGAATTAAAAATTAGGTATTTTGGATTTCAAAATCGTCCTTATCTTTTAGAAAAGCTAATTTTTTTCTAGTTTCTAGTAGTTTTACCTTATCTAATTCTACTATAAAAACAGCATCCGCTTCTTGTGGTTCTAAAACATATTCACCCATAAAATCAATCACTTGAGTATGCCCAACATACTCATGACGGTTATGGTCTTTCCCAATGCGGTTTACTCCAATGGTATAACACATATTCTCTACCGCACGTGCCTTTAATAAAATATCCCAAGCATTCACGCGAGGTTTTGGCCAATTGGCAACATAAAGTAACACGTCATAATTCTCTACATTTCTGGAAAAAACGGGGAAACGTAAATCATAACAAATGAGTGGGCAAATTTTATAGCCTTTATATTCTAGAACCAATTTATCTTTTCCGGCAGTATAGCATTCATTTTCTCCAGCCAATGAAAACAAATGCCTTTTGTCATAGGTTTTTATTTCTCCCGTTGGAAAAACGAACACCAAACGATTGTAGTAATTTCCGTTTTCTTCTATTACTAAACTGCCTGTGATGGCGCAGTTTTTGGCTTTCGCCAGATGTTGAAGCCAAGCAATCGTTTCACCTTGCATGGTTTCTGCCACTGCTTTTGTGTTCATCGTAAAACCCGATGAAAACATTTCGGGAAGCACAATCAAATCGACGTCTTCCATAAAACCAGTAATTTTTTGTGCCAAATGGCTTCGGTTTTCTATTGGGTTTTCCCAAATTAGGGATGTTTGTATTAGGGCTATTTTCATATATGCTGAACTTGTTTCAGTATCTTTTTTTCGATACTCTTTATTACTTAATAGTTATTTCATCGATAAAAATAAAAGCATCGCCACCAAAACCTTGATGCCATTCGGGTAGTTTCCCGTAGTTGTATGCTTTGACTTTTATATATCGAGCATTTATGGGTTTTGAAGTGAAGCTGAAATCTTTAATACTGTTTTCTTCTTGCTTTGGATTGACGTCATTAGTAACTGAACCAACCAACGTAAAATTTACATTATCAATTGAAGTGTAATATTCCACTTTTGTTGGCATAAAAATCCAGGAACGTTGGTCTTGCAAATAATTAGAATGGAATTCAGAAATAGTTTTTGTTTCCTGCAAATCGACAATCGCTTCAAAATCCTGACTTTGATACCCTTGCCAATCGCCTTTTCGCCAGTTTTCAGTACCAAAAATCCCATCAATCAAACCTTCTTTTCCACCAGCGTGATATTGCGGATTATAGGTTGATTTGATATCGATGGTGAAATTGTTTGGTTTTTTGAAGAAGTTTGCGGAGATGGTTTGACTTTGCTCAGTACTGTTTTTAATATAAGCTTGTATCATGGAAGAAGCTTCAATATAAAATGGTTTTGTATAAGGAATATAAGTGCTCTTTATGGTGGAATAATCTGTATCATTTTCAAAAACGATATAGAAAATGGCATCGCCTGGATTTTGAGAAGTAATTTCTATCATCATTTTATCTTTAAAGGATTTGCTTTCTGATTGAATTACTGGAACTGGCACAATATTTTTTATATTCGATTCTAAGATTCCAACTACTGCAACTGTTTCATCGTCTGAATCTTCATCAAAATAAACCAAATCTATTGCTTCTGATTTTTTTAAAATAATTTTGGATTGTTTGCTTTCAAAATTTACCTTTATTTTATCATAAAATGGAATCGTTGTACTCCAGCCGATTTCACCTGGAGTAACTTGATAAATTCCCATCGAACTCAACACATACCATGCGCTCATTTGTCCGCAATCTTCGTTGCCTATTAATCCGTCGGGTGTGTTTTTGTAGAAATTATTTAAAATATAATGCACTTTTTCGGTTGTTTTTTCGGGTTTTCCAATGTAGTTGTACAAATACGCCATGTGATGACTGGGTTCATTTCCATGCGCATATTGACCAATTAATCCGGTAACATCTACTTGTTCTCTTCCTGTAGTTTTGCTTTCGGAGTTGAACATTTCATCTAGTTTGGCTTCAAATTTATCGTTTCCGCCATACGCAGCAATCATTCCAGTAATATCTTGTGGCACAAAAAAGGAATATTGCCACGAATTCCCTTCGGTAAAATTATTATTGATTTCGCGTGGGTCGAATGGTTTATCCCAACCGCCATTTTTCTTTGGTCGCATAAAACCGGTATTCCAGTCAAAGACATTTTTCCAACTTTGAGAACGTTGCATGAAATAATCGTACTCTTCTTTTTTGTTTAAAATTTGAGCCATTTGCGCAATACACCAATCGTCGTAAGCATATTCTAAGGTTTTGGAAACGCTCTCGTGTTCGTCATCCATAGAAATAAAACCCTGTCTTTTGTAGGCATGTAAACCTAAATGGTCTAGCATAGCAGAATGTTTGGCCGCTTCAAATGCTTTCTCATAATCAAACCCGGTAATGCCTTTTGCCATAGCATCTGCCATCACCGAAACCGAATGATACCCAATCATGCAATCGGTCTCGTTAGAAGCCAATTCCCAAACGGGCAATCGACCGCCTTGTTCGTATTGTTTTAAAAACGTATTGATAAAATCGGCGGTGCGTTTCTTTTCAATCAAAGTATATAAAGGATGCGCTGCTCTAAACGTATCCCAAAGTGAGAAAACAGAATAATAATCAAAACCTTCAGCTTGGTGAATTTTATTGTCGCGACCGCGGTATTTTCCATCAATGTCTTGAGCAATATTGGGCTGCACCATGGTGTGGTATAAAGCAGTGTAGAAAATAACTAACTTAGCTTCGCTCTGTTCGGCTTCGCCTCGAGTTTCTTTATTGGTTTCAGTAATTTGAATTTTAGAAAGTTGGTTATCCCAAAGTTGTTCTGCTTGTTTTTTTACTTTATTAAAATCCCAGTGTTTGATTTCGGAACTGTTTAATTTTGCGCCTTCAAAACCTGTTGGCGAAAGAGATACTTTAACTAAAATCTTTTCTCCTTTTTTGACTTTACCTTTTTTTGGATAAATAATAAATCCATCTTGCATAGAATTATTGTAAAAATCAAAAATCATTGGTTGATTAAATTCAATTCTAGCCCAAACTTGTTGATTTTTTGCCCAAGCTTCACTTTGTCGATATATTTCAATTGTTGTTTCGTTTATGATTCGATAGTCTTTGTTTAACAACTTATCACGATGATTCAAATCTAACATGATATGAGGATAACCTTCTTCTTGAAACGTATATTCATGAAAACCCACACGAGTAGAAGTTGTTAATCGAACATCAATATTAAATTTATCTAAATGAACAGCATAAAATCCTGCAGTGGCTATTTCATTTTCATGTTTAAAACTGGAAGAATAAATCTTGGAATCAAGAGTAGTAACACCCATGGTTGGCATCAGCATGATATCGCCGTAATCGGAACAACCTGTCCCGTTTAAATGCGTGTGTGAAAAACCGTAAATTACGTTATCCGAATAATGATAGCCCGAACATCCGTCCCAACTTCCATCAATACGAGTGTCGGGAGACAATTGCGCCATTCCAAAAGGCACTGTTGCTCCAGGATACGTGTGGCCATGACCGCCAGTTCCAATAAAAGGGTTGACATATTGATGGAAGTTTTGGCTTAAAGCTAAAATAGAGAAGAAAAGAAATAGAAATGAAAGTGACTTTTTCATTGAGTCGTTTTGTTTATTTCAAAGATATAAAATGCATTTAATAAAAACATATTTCAACATAAACAGGCAAATGATCGGAAGGGTATTTTAAATCTTTTGAATCGCTAAAAACAGCATATTTATTAACTTTTAGATTTTTTTCTTTGGACAAAAAGATGTAGTCGATTCGTTTATTCACCGCTTCATTGTGTTTAAATCCATTAAAAGTTCCGGATGGGCCAAAAGGTTTCTCTTCAGAAACCTCTTGACTGTCAATCATTAATTTCCTTAAATTGATAATTCGTTCTTCTGTAGGTTCTGAATTGAAATCACCTAATAAAACGACAGGATAATTTTTGGTGTTGAGCATTTTGATTTTTAAGAGAATTACTTCTATTCCTTTGGTTCTGGCTATTTCGCCTTGATGATCTAAATGAGTGTTGAAAACCCAGAAGGATTGCTTTGTTTTTTTTTCTTTTAATAGGACGTAAGTACAAATCCTATTGAGTGCTGCATCCCAACCTTTTGAAATAATTTCGGGAGTTTCAGATAACCAAAAGGTTTTTTCTGTCAGTAATTCAAATCGTTCTTTATTGAAAAAGATATTGGACGATTCTCCTTTTCCGTTGCCATCTCTAGCAATGCCAACAAAAGCATACTTAGGTAATGCATTCGAAATATCAGTAACTTGATTGGCCAAAGCTTCTTGAATTCCGAAAATATCAGGTTCATAAAAAGCCAATTGTGCACAAAGAAATTCTTTTCGATTTATCCATGCATTTTCGCCATCATTGGGATTGTCAAATCGAATATTATAGGTTATTAGTTTTAAATTTTGCCCCCTAATATTTGCGCAAAAGACTGTAATTGCAACTAATGAAAAGAGAAAATCTTTCATATCAACTGAAATCTATGGATTATTTATGTAAATGTAATTCTTTTGAATTTATTGTATAAAAAAACGTCCCGACGTTTCGAGACGTTTTAATGTATTTTCTAAAAAAATGGATTATCCTTTTAAACTAGCCGATAAATATTCTCTATTCATACGTGCAATATTTTCTAAAGAAATTCCTTTTGGACATTCAACTTCACAAGCGCCGGTATTGGTGCAGTTTCCGAATCCTTCCTCGTCCATTTGCCGTACCATATTTAATACACGTTCAGTAGCTTCTACTTTTCCTTGTGGTAATAAGGCGTATTGAGACACTTTTGCGCCAACAAACAACATAGCAGAACCATTTTTACAACTGGCAACACACGCACCACAACCTATACAGGCAGCAGCCATAAAGGCTTTATCAGCATCCTCTTTTGGTATTGGAGTAGCATTAGCATCGATGGTTCTTCCTGAAGTATTTACAGAAACAAAACCTCCAGCTTGCTGAATTCTATCAAAAGCGGAACGATCTACTACTAAATCTTTTACCACCGGAAAAGCTTTACTTCGCCATGGCTCAATGAATATAGTATCACCATCATTAAATTTACGCATGTGCAATTGACAAGTGGTTGTTCCTGTTTCTGGGCCATGTGCTCTTCCGTTTATGTACAAAGAACACATTCCGCAAATTCCTTCACGACAATCATGGTCGAAAGCAACTGGGGATATTTTATCATTGATTAATTGCTCATTTAATTGGTCTAACATTTCCAAAAATGAACTCGCAGTAGAAACATTATTTAAATGATACGTTTCTATGTTTCCTTTAGCTTTAGCATTTTTTTGACGCCAAATTTTAAGGGTTATATTGATGTTTTTTGCTGAAGACATAATCTAATTATTTATAGTTTCTAGCTGCAATTTTAATAAACTCGTATTTCAATTCCTCTTTGTGAAGTACTTCTTGTTGGATATCATAGCCCATGTATTCCCATGCACTAACAAAAGAAAAATTCTCATCATCGCGAAGTGTTTCTCCTTCAGAATCTTGATATTCTTCACGGAAGTGTCCGCCACAAGATTCATTACGTTGCAAAGCATCCTTTGCCATTAAGTGACCTAAATCGATAAAGTCGGCAACACGAAGTGCTTTTTCAAGTTCTGGATTCAATTCATCTGAACTTCCTGGAACGTATACGTCTTTATAGAATTCTTCTTTTAATGCTGCTATTTCTACAATAGCTTCTTTCAAGCCCTTTTCATTTCTTCCCATCCCCACTTTATTCCACATAATTAAACCCAAACGTTTGTGGAAATGGTCAACTGTTTTTGAACCGTTGTTGTTTAAGAATGTATCAATTGTTGTTTTAACATTATTTTCTGCTTCCGCAAATTCGGGTGTATCAGTTGAAATTTTTCCTGTTCTGATTTCGTCTGCTAAATAATTAGAAACGGTATAAGGCAATACAAAATAACCATCGGCTAAACCTTGCATTAACGCAGATGCACCCAATCTATTGGCGCCATGATCAGAAAAATTAGCTTCTCCAGCTACAAAACAACCCGGAATAGTGGATTGTAAATTATAATCTACCCAAACACCACCCATGGTGTAATGTACAGCAGGATAAATTTTCATTGGCGTTTCATATGGATTCTCGTCAGTAATTTTTTCATACATCGCAAAAAGGTTTCCATATTTTTCTTCCAACCATTGTTTTCCTAATTTCGTTATTTCTTCCTGACTTGGATTATGATTTCCTTTGGCATAAGCCGACTGTCTTCCTTTTGTTTGTATTTCAGAGGAAAAGTCCAAATAAACCCCTTCATTGGTGTCATTGGCTTCAATACCATGGCCAGCATCACATACTTCTTTTGCAGCTCTCGAAGAAATATCTCGAGGAGCAAGATTTCCATAAGAAGGATATTTTCGTTCTAAGTAATAATCTCTATCTTCTTCTTTTAAGTCAGTAGGTTTTAATTTTCCAGCACGAATAGCTTCTGCATCTTCTTTTTTCTTTGGCACCCAAATACGTCCAGAATTACGAAGCGATTCTGACATCAATGTCAATTTAGCTTGGTTGGTGCCATGAACAGGAATGCACGTTGGATGAATTTGAACAAAACAAGGATTAGCAAACAAAGCGCCTCTTTTGTGAACTTTCCAACCTGCCGTTACATTACTTCCCATAGCATTGGTAGAAAGGAAATATACGTTTCCGTAACCACCAGAAGCTATAACCACGGCATGAGCCGAATGTCTTTCTAATTCTCCAGTAACTAAGTTACGAGCAATAATTCCTCGCGCTTTCCCATCAACTTTTACCAAATCTAGCATTTCGTGACGGTTAAACATTTGAACTCTACCCAAACCTATTTGTCTTGATAAAGCAGAATAGGCGCCCAATAATAACTGTTGTCCTGTTTGTCCTGCAGCATAAAAAGTACGTTGAACTTGAGTTCCACCAAACGAACGGTTGTCTAATAATCCACCATAATCTCTTGCAAAAGGAACGCCTTGTGCCACACATTGGTCAATAATATTAGAAGATACTTCAGCTAAACGATGCACATTTGCTTCACGCGCTCTATAATCGCCCCCTTTGATCGTGTCGTAAAATAATCTATAAGTACTATCGCCATCGTTTTGATAATTTTTTGCCGCATTAATTCCACCTTGAGCCGCAATAGAGTGCGCTCTTCTTGGTGAATCTTGAAAACAAAATGCTTTAACATTATAACCCATTTCGCCAAGAGAAGCTGCAGCAGAAGCGCCAGCTAATCCAGTTCCAACAACAATAATGTCTATTTTTGGTCTATTGTTTGGAGCAACTAATTTTAAATGATCTTTATAATCTGTCCATTTTTTTGAAATAGGACCTTCTGGTATTTTAGAATCTAGTTTCATCTGTTTTTTATATTGTTTTTTAAAGGTCAGATGTAACGCTTAACAGCGTTTCATTTATAAAGTGAAATTAATGATTAAAATGATGAAACAATGCTATAAAAATAAATCCGAAAGGGACTATTATTGCAAATGCGTATCCTAATTTATGAAGAGCTTTCGAAAACTTGTTGTTAAACCCAACAGATTGAAAGGAAGAATTAAAGCCATGCCACAAGTGTAAGGACAACAATAAAAAAGAAATACAGTAAATCCCAGTTCTTATTGGACTTTCAAATTTGTGTACTAATTCCTCATAATATCTTGTTGGCTCTTCAGGGTTTGATTCAACATATTTATAAACCATTTCAGGAAACCAAAAATCATAAAAATGAAGTCCAAGAAAGGCCAAAACCACTGCACCTGAAATAATCATGTTTCTAGATGCCCACGAAGCATTTGCTGCACCATTGTTTTTGGCATAAGGTATTGGTCGCGCCGCTCTATTTTTAAAATCCAAAACAAAACCCATTACAAAATGAAAAATAACTCCTGCTACCAAAATAGGCTGCATCACAAACTGAATCAAAGGATTGTATCCCATAAAGTGAGAACAAGCATTAAAAGTTTCTTCACTAAATACAGAGGTTAAATTCATACCAAAGTGAAGCGCTAAGAACGAAATTAAGAATAGTCCAGAAAGAGCCATGGCGACTTTTTTAGCAATGGACGAACTCAAAACAGAAGATTTTGCCATAAGATTGTATATTTTATTTAAAAAATCACACAAAAATACAGCTATTTGCTATCAACTACAACCTTTTTCTTGTAATTTATAATGAATTTAAAATGGGTTTAACAGTTGTTGATTTTTAAAAGTTTAAAACGACTTTTTGAGGAATAATCGTTAAACAAATCTACTTTACATAAGTAGGAAGCAAACCACGTAATCCCATGTCAACAACATTTTCACCAATTGATGGTTCGTATTTGCCATCAGCTGTAATTTCTTGCCATTCAAAACTGTTGTTTATAGAAAGTGAAAGCGTGACCACAACATCTTTGGTTTCGTTACCATTAATTACTAAATTACTAGCAAACTTTCCTGTAACAACACATGAATTTAAGTTTCGTGGAATTGGAGAAGTTGCTTCGATTGGGTTTGGAACCGTAGTTGTTCCTGCTGGTGCTTGTCCTGATGTTGAATAAGGGTTGTCGTTTAAGGCAAAAGCCCAATATCCTTGTGCTCTATTTTCATTAACAGGAAAAATGGCATTCCCAATAGTAAAAGTTTTTATATAGGTATTAAACCCAACAAAACTCGCTAAGGTTCCGGCATAATCCACTCCTGCATTACGGACATTGATTTGATAGTTCTGATAGGACAAGGAAACGCGCATCCATTCATAACTTCCTGCAGTTATTTGGCTTAAAGGAATTTTAATAAAAGTTTCTCCTTGAGAAACAACTTTTGATTTACTAAAATCAATGGCATTAGCTCCTCCTAAATTTGTTTCTGGCGCATGGTATAAAATAGCTCCAGCTCCAAGCTGTGTGTTGGCATTTGGAGCCATTTCAAGATAATGAGCAGAAATAGCATTAAAAATTGGAGATTGAGCTGCATTGCCTGGTGCTATCGTTGATGGTTGTCCTAAATTATTAAGCCTGGCTTGACTAGGGTCAAATTGAAACTTAACAATAAGCATGGGTTCATCCGCTTTGTCTTCACTACAAGAGAAAAAAGGAATTGCTATTGCTAGTAATAACAGTAAAATAAAATAACGCTTCTTCATTAGATTTTGATTATATTTCGTTGCGTTCCATCCAATTTGGATACGCCTCCGATGAATTGACTTTTGTTTAGACGTTGTTAATGTGTTTTTGTTACGTCTTCATCTATAACGAGAATATAGTCTGCTTTATTATAATCATCTGTTGATATTTTTTTTAATTCTTTTTGCTCGATGGTGGCAATCGTTATTATTTCTAGGCTAGGTGCTGTCTTTTTTAGATACCAATAGATACCTTCAAAGTTATCCGAATGATAGGTTCCGTTGTAATGAATGAAGATTGAGTTGTCTTTTCGATTTTTTAGAATAAAATAGGCCATTGTCGCATCTTTTACGGCCTGTGCCTTGGGCATGTTGGGGCTTGTATGATCTCCCATCATTTTCATCATGTTGACATAACCAGGCAATTCAGCGTCATATGCAATTGGCAAAGGAGCTATCCATGACTTCTCTTCTGAAGTTAAATTTTCCAAGCCTTCAAATCCTTTTTTGAAAACAATTGAAGCAAATTTTCTTGGAATATTAGTAGCAATAAATGGTATTTTTCTTTCCTTAGCAAAATCAACTAATGGTTTGTAATCGGTTTTATAATTGAGCCAAAGTCTCGCAGTGGAGTCCAACTGTTTTTGATTGATTTCACCTTTTAAATATTGATCTAATTGTGCCTGATTATCAGTCTCTATCATTTCAGCACCAAGAATTAGTGCTTTTTTCTCTGCTAAATCTTTGGTTAATTCTAATTCTAACCAATGTGAAATAGCATTATTATGATATTCCCCAAACAAAACTATTTGAGCTTTTTCGGTAGCTTTGAGGAGTTTATCATAGTTTACTTTCTTACCGTTTTTATCAAAAAGTTGGTACGCTTTCTTTTCTTGAGAAAAGCCAATTAAATATGTGAATAGAAAAATAACAACAAAAATTAATCGTTTCATAGCAGTTCTTTTTAATTCCAATGTTTTAACTTTGGAACATACAATATTAATAATTTCATAATGAAATACCATCAAATAGACCGTCAATTGTTCATTAAAAACAGAGCTAAATTCGTTGCTCAAATGAAACCAAACAGTGTTGCTATTTTTAATTCTAATGATATTTATCCAGTTTCTGCCGATAGTTCTTTGCCTTTCGCGCAACATCGTGATATCTTTTATTTATCGGGTGTTGACCAAGAAGAAAGTATTTTGTTACTGTTTCCCGATGCGCCATACGAACATTTAAAAGAGATTTTATTTCTAAAAGAAACCAACGAACATATTGCCATTTGGGAAGGTGAGAAGTTGACAAAAGACCGTGCTTTTGAAGTTTCGGGCATCAAATCGGTGATTTGGTTGCAAGATTTTCACAAAACGTTGAAAGAAATTATGGCCTATGCCGAAACGATATACATTAATACTAATGAACATTATCGTGCAGTGATTGAAACCGAAACCCGTGAAGCCCGATTTGTAAAATGGTGGAAAGAAAATTATCCGGCACATAAAGTAGAAAAAGCCAATCCTATCTTGCAACGACTACGTTCTGTAAAGGAAAGTGAAGAATTGGACTTGATTCAGGAAGCGTGTACCATTACCGAAAAAGGATTTCGAAGGGTATTGAATTTTGTCAAACCAAACGTCATGGAATATGAAATTGAAGCCGAGTTTGCTCACGAGTTTCTTCGCAATCGTTCCAAAGGTTTTGCCTACACCCCAATTATTGCTTCGGGAAATAATGCTAATGTATTGCACTATATCGAAAACAACCAACAATGCAAAGCAGGCGATTTGATTTTATTAGATGTTGGTGCGGAGTATGCCAATTATTCGAGTGATATGACGCGTATGGTTCCTGTTTCAGGAAAATTTACAGAAAGACAAAAAGAAGTGTACAACGCCGTTTTGCGTGTAAAAAACGAAGCAACTAAAATGCTCACTGTAGGCAATCTTTGGAAACAATACCATGTTGAAGTTGGTAAAGTAATGACTTCAGAATTGCTTGGTTTGGGTCTAATTGACAAAGCCGATGTGCAAAACGAAAATCCGGATTGGCCAGCGTATAAAAAATATTTCATGCACGGAACATCACACCATATCGGATTAGACACGCATGATTACGGTTTATTACATCAGCCAATGCAAGCTAATATGGTATTTACCGTTGAACCGGGAATCTATATTCCGGCGGAAGGTTTTGGAATCCGAATTGAAGATGATGTGGTGATTCAGTCAACAGGCGAACCGTTCAACTTAATGCGCAATATTCCGATTGAAGCGGATGAGATAGAATCGATAATGAACTCATAGATATATTATAAATTTTGAATTTTCAATTATAAATGACGGCTCACTGAAATGGGTCGTTTTATTTTTAACATTAAGAAGTTAAGAAAAGTTAAGAGTTTCATTAAGCTTAATTTTTCTTAATAAAATACCTTAACTTCTTAATGGTAAATTCTATTTTTGTATTTATGAAAACCATCACCTATAAAAACACCAAAATCTCTTTTACCGACCAAGGTAAAGGCACGGCTGTGGTTTTATTGCACGGTTTTTTAGAAAACAAATCCATGTGGGATAACTATATTATGGTTTTGACTAAAAACAATCGTGTAATTACCATTGATTTACTAGGTCATGGCGAAACCGAATGTCTTGGTTATGTTCACGCTATGGAAGACCAAGCTGATATGGTTTATGCGCTGTTGTTGTTTTTAAAATTAAGGAAAGTGGTTCTGGTTGGCCATTCTATGGGCGGATATATTGCGTTGGCTTTCGCCGAATTATTTCCCGATTATGTCAAAGGTTTGTTCCTTTTAAATTCTACTTCACGCGCCGATAGCGAAGAAAAAAAAATTAATAGAGACCGAGCCATTGTTGCCGTAAAACAAAATTATGGTGCTTTTGTTAGCATGAGTATTGCTAATCTTTTTAGTGAAGACAATCGCGAACGTCTCGTAGATGCAATTGAAAAAGTAAAAAAACAAGCGCTCAAAACACCTTTACAAGGAATTGTGGCCGCACTCGAAGGCATGAAAATCAGAAAAGACAGAGAAGTGATTTTGCATTTTGCACCTTATCCAATTCAGGTGGTTTTAGGGGAAAAAGATGGTGTTTTGATTTACGATGACACTATAGATCAGATTGAAGGAACTAAAGTGGAACTTACCACTTTTCCTGATGGACATATGTCTCACATTGAAAATGAAGCTGAATTGAAAAAAGTAATGTCGGATTTTTTAAAAAGGGTTTAACCACTAAGAACACTAAGGAGGCACAAAGAGCACAAAGCCCTGTTTTGCTTAGTGTGCTTCGTGTAAAATCTTCGAGTGCTTCGTGGTTAAGAAAATCATACTTTCTCCTCAAAAGGAACGTCTTTATTCAAAATTTCCTGTAATAAAATCACAATCTGTTCCAAATAGTTTTCCATGATTTCGCCCGAAATGGTTGCTATAACATCTTTGTCTTGTTTAAACTGAAAAGGTAAAAATCCGGATTTTAAATTCTTAAAAGAGATGATTCCAGCTTCTATTGCGTTCCCCTTTGCAAATGGCTCATGCATAAAAGCATAGGCCAAAACTTGAATGATTTTCTCGTTTTTGATGTCTTCCGTTAATCCAGTCCAATTTTTGAGCGTTACATTTTTCTGTTCTACTTTTCCGGTTTTATAATCAACAATTCGAATTTTACCGTTTCGGAGTTCGATTCGGTCAACATTTCCTGCGATTTTTACCGGAAAAGGTAACTTTGGATGTTCTAAAATGCGTTCTAATTTTTCTTCTAGGGCAATGATTTGAATTTGTTCTCCCTTTTCAATGGATTCTAACTCTATTTTTAGAAAATTTTGTACGTTACGCTTTGCAACTTCAAAGGCCAAAAGATTCTTCCCTTTCTTGATTTCACCTTCTTTATAGACTTTCTTAAATTGATTTGCTACTTCTGAATCAATTTTAGCTTGACTGCTTTTGATATCGTCTGAAGTTAATAATCGGCCAATAAAAGGTTTGTAAAGCTCTTCTAAAGCACCATGAATAATTGTTCCCAAAGTATTCATAGCAATGTTTTCTTCCACCTCATCGGTTTCGGAAATACGCAAAACCCGCTGAAAATAAAACTGTATCGGATTGCGAATATAGGTAGTTAACGAAGAAGGTGAATACCCGTTTTTTGCTATTTCGCCTAAGCGTAACATTATACTTTCAGTCTTTGGAACCACAATGGGTTGATGCGCAATATTGGGAACGTCTGCATTATAATGATGAAAAGTCAGGTTATGATTGGGTTGTTTTTCGACTTCAAGTTGTGTGATGAACCTACTTTTTTCACCCGCATCAAATCCTTCACTATCGGAATTGTAAATCAAATAAATATTCTTTGCCCGTTGTAATAGATGATAAAAGTGATAGGTGTAAATAGCATCTTTTTCTTTGAATGTTGGCAAACCATATTCTTTTTTTACATCATGCGGAATAAAAGAATTAGTGCTTTTACCTGCTGGAAATTTACCTTCATTAACCGAAGTAATAATCACGGTTTCAAAATCAAGTACACGACTTTCTAAAACTCCCATAATCTGCAATCCGTTTAAAGGTTCACCTTCAAATGAAACTTCTGCTAATTCAATTACTTGTTTGTAAATGGCTTGCAACGTTTTAATGTCATCTATGTGGAGATGGTTTTGAAAATAGGAAATCATTTTATTAATGACTTTATAAATAGAATACACAAAGGCATTTGTTATCTTTTCTTCCTCGTTTTCATGGCTCAAATTGGCTTTTATTTTGAGTAGGATTATAGATAGGTTTTCTAAAATAGTTACCGAAGTGGTGTCCCATTTCTGAAATAATGAATCGAATAATTCATTCCCTTCTGGATGCAACGCTACTAATTTTTTATAGGGAATAAATGTAAAATTGTTTCTATTGATTCTAGTGACTAATTCCTTTGTATTTACAAAAGGTTCAATTAAAGGATGTGTTAAAATATCTAAAACATCTTTATAATAGAACACATAACTTGTGGCATTTCGAGTTAAAGCGTTGCAGTGTAATTTAAATAATTTAGAAATTAATAGCTGTGCTGGATTATTTTTACTCGAAAAACCCATTGTGATATTCAGCGCATCAATACTATCGGGTAACGAATGTAAAATAGGTAGCAATAAATGTTCCTCACCAAGTACCAAAGCAACATTTTGTATGCTGGAACTATTTTCTTGAATGAGTTTATCAATAATACTGCCCGCAATTTTGGCTTGTCCGATTGATTTTGAGGTGCTAATAACCTGAATGTTTTTTTCATCTTTAAAATCATTTACAATCCATTCATAGGGATGCGTTTTATAATAAATCCATTCCGACTTGAATCTCCGTTGAAATAATCCAGCATCATGAAAAGAATCATAAAGCAAGGTTTCATCAACATCCCAGTAGACTCTGGCATTTTCTATAGCTAAAAGATGCTGAATAATCTTTTCTTCTGCTTTATTAAGCGCGTTGAAACCTGCAAAAATAAATTGCTTTTCACTATTGTTTTCCGAAAAATGATTGAGATTTTCAACTGCTTCTCTGTAAATTAATCCTTGATAACCAATCCCTTTATTGATGAGATATTGATAAAGAGAATGATAATAATTAGGTAGTTTTTTCCAAAATGATAGATACTTTTCTATCAATTCGGTTCTTTTTTCTAGATCTACTGACCAATGCTCTATTTCCTTAATATTTTCAAGGTATTTTAGAATAGCATTAGAATCTAAAAGATAGCGATCTATTTCATTAAAATCTTGGAGTACCGTTTTTGCCCAATTGGCAAAGTTTTCAAATGATTCTTGTTTGTCTTTATCTGTAATTGAGAGATATACTCCATAAAATTCAAATAGTAGTTCAACACTATCAACGGAACGAATTCCTGCAACGTCTTGAATAAAGTCTTCTATGCTAATTATTTCGGGAGCAAAAATGTTATTCCGTACTAATTTTTTTAATTCTTCAAGTAAAAAGACTTTAGCTCTTTTGTTAGGTAATACAATAACTAATTCTGAAAGATTATTGGTCCCGATGTTTTCGGATGTCTTTAAAATTTCTTGAGCGAGTAGATGAAGAAATGACGGTTTTGGCATAGTATAAAAATAAAAAAAACGCTCCGAATATCGGAGCGTTTTCTTGAAAATATTTTAGGGTAAATTATTTTGCTAATTTAACTTCAACTCTTCTGTTATTAGCTTTACCAGCTTTAGTTTTATTGGTATCGATTGGTTTAGATTCTCCGAAACCAGAGGCAGATAATCTGAATTCATCAACACCTTGTTCAACTAAATATCTTTTAACTGCAAGTGCTCTTCCATCAGATAGTCTTTGATTTGCATCATCTTTACCATCGCTATCTGTATGACCTTCAATGCTAAATTTAGAACTAGGATATTCTTTCAAAATTGCAGCAATCGCTTGTAAAACAGGATATGTTTGTTGTTTGAAAGAATCTTTGTTAGTATCAAACAAGATTGTTTTTGCATAATCATTCAATCTTTTCATAACGTCTTCAGATACTTCTGGACAACCATTATTAGCTACTGTTCCAGCAACATCTGGACATTTGTCATCTTTGTCTAAAACTGTATCTCCATCTCTATCTGGCCAAGGACATCCTGCGTTTTCTTTTGGCCCTTTAACATCTATACATTTATCATTTTTATCTTGAGTTCCGTCGCCGTCAGTATCAGGACAACCAGCAAATTCTTTTAAACCTTTAACTTCTGGACAAGCATCATCTTTGTCAACAATTGTGTCACCGTCAGTGTCAGGACAACCATTGTATTCAGCTGGACCAGCAACTTCTGGACAAGAGTCAGAAGCGTCAGTAATTCCATCACCATCAGTATCAGGACAACCGTTAAATTGTTTTAAACCAGCAACTTCTGGACAAGCATCATCTTTATCATAAATTCCGTCACCGTCTGTATCTTTTCCACCAAATTTGAATGTAAGACCAGCAAAATGTTGCATGTGTGAAGGCATTTCTTCACGTACATCTTCGAATGACTGTTTGTACGTTGAACGCCATGACAAACCTACCATTTCGGTAAACCAATACGTTAAACCTAAACCTCCGTTTAACGTCCCTGCGTTTAACTCATCACCTATCCAAGTATACCCTCCACCAATATGAATAGAAGGATCAATTTTTTTAGATTTTATTAAACTCATTAAGCTGTAGTTGATAACTCCATCAACTGCATAATAATTCTTGTCTCCTGGATTAACTACGGTATATGGCCCATCACCAACTCTTGGCAATACATACCTAGAGATTTTATTTACAGATCCAGTAACCCCAAACGAGAAATTATTTCCAACGTATCTAGATACGTTTACAAAAGAAACTGCAGGAAGAATGTTCCAATTATCTTTTGCATTAAAAAATTGTGAAAATTGATCTTCTAATTTAGAAGCAGCACTTACTCTAGTGTCTACTGCGTTAACCCCAAACGATATCGCCCAAGGATTGTTACTATCTTGAGCTTGTGAGCTGAATCCAGCCAACATTACCAAAGCAACGAATAATTTGTTAAGATGTTTCATACTTGTTTTGATTAGATTATAATAGTTATAATGCGACAAAAGTAATACCTTAAATTCTAATATCAAAATCAAAATGTTAAAATATGTGAATTATATGTATAATAGTGTCGAATTATGGGATATTCATTGTTTATTATGAATATTTAACATTTTTCCAACCTCAATAAATGCTTTTATTGCTTTATCTAAATGCTCCTTTGTATGAGCTGCTGATAATTGAACTCGTATTCTGGCCTTATCTCTTGGCACAACTGGGAAAAAAAATCCGATTACATAAATTCCTTTTTTTAATAATTCATCCGCCATGACTTGTGCTAATTTAGCATCATATAGCATAACAGGAACAATTGCTGAATCACCATCAATAAAATCAATGTCAGCTTTTCTCAATCCTTCTTTGAAATAATTGGTGTTCCATTCGAGTTTGTCTCTTAGTGTGGTGTCTTTTTCTAAAAGTTCGAAAACTTTAATCGAAGCACCAACAATTGCAGGCGCTAAAGAATTTGAGAATAAATAGGGGCGTGAACGCTGACGTAATATCTCGATTATTTCTTTTTTGGCTGTAGTATACCCGCCCATAGCGCCGCCAAGGGCTTTCCCTAAAGTTCCGGTGATAATATCCACTCTTCCTATTACTCCTCTGGCTTCCATAGTTCCTTTGCCAGTTGCCCCTATGAAACCAGCGGCATGACATTCATCTACCATTACTAAAGCATCATATCTATCCGCTAAATCACAGATTTTATCTAATGGTGCGACCAAGCCATCCATCGAAAACACCCCATCTGTAACGATAAGTTTAAATCGATGTTGGGCTTCAACCGCTTTCATTAATTGGGCTTCCAAATCTTCCATATTGGAATTTTCATAACGATAACGAGCTGCCTTACACAAACGAACTCCATCAATTATGGAAGCGTGATTTAGAGAATCTGAAATAATGCAATCTTCCTCTCCAAGTAAAGGTTCGAATACGCCTCCATTAGCGTCAAATGCTGCTGCATAAAGTAGGGTGTCCTCTGTTCCATAAAAATCCGCTATTTTTTGTTCCAATGTTTTGTGAATATCTTGCGTTCCGCAAATAAATCGAACGGATGACATTCCAAATCCATGAGAATCTAATGCGGCTTTTGCCGCTTGAATAACTTCTGGATGTGATGATAAACCCAAGTAATTATTAGCACAAAAATTTAAAACCGTTTCCCCATTTACCGTTATTTCGGCTCCTTGTGGCGAAGTAATAATTCGTTCTTTTTTGAAAAGCCCATTTTGCTCAATAGTGTTCAGTTCATTTTGTAGATGTTGTTGAAGTTTTCCGTACATATTTTTGTTTGAAGTTTGTTTTTTACAAATTTACTACTTCTATAGTTTCTCCAATATAAACCAATGCTTTTTTAGTAACATTAAAAACCATTTTTTCAATTGCGCTTTGGTAGTTTTCTAACTGTTGCGTATATTTTTCTTGGTGAGAACCTGTTTTGTAATCTAATAAGTAAATCTCGTTTTTGTTTGCAAGAACAATTCTGTCGGGCTTCACAATACCGCCTTCCTTTTGAATTATCGTTTTTTCATTAAATACTGTATGCTGTTTTGAAAAAAACAATTCCAATTCGTCATGAGTCACAATATCCCGAATAGTTTTTAAAACGAAATCCTTTTGACCAAGAACAATTAATCCATTTTCAATAGCTTTGATTAGTGCTAAATCTATATCCTCTTTGGTTTTTACAAAAGATAAGATTTCATGAATAATATTACCGTACTCTATAGCTTTTTGCTGATTAGTATTCCACATCAAACTTTCGCGTTGTGCAATTTTAATGCTTTTTGGGTTTAAAGTTGCTATAATTTTCGGGATGGTTTCTGTGTTGTCAATGTTTACTTTGGTTTCAGATAATTTTTCGACATTACCAAAAGTATATTCTAGTCTATCCTCGTTAAAATTATCTTTTGTTTCTATAAACTTTATGAAAAAAGTTGCCATATTATTTGGATACTCACCAGAGGTTTTTGCTTTATGCTGCATACTTGAAATAATATACAACTGTTCTTCTGCTCGAGTCAAAGCAACATACAAAACATTAATATCATCTAATAGTTCTTCCTGCTTTTTCAGATTATAAACAATTTCTGCAGCTTCCCCAAAAGAAGTAACGGAGCTATTTTTATCTACCAAAACTTTTGGCAACCCAAGTTGTTTTTCATCGGCGTTAAGCCACATCTTTTCTTTTGGTCCTTTACTGTAGTCATCATCTGCAAAAGGAAAAATTACTACAGGAAACTCTAATCCTTTTGATTTATGGATGGTCATAATCCGTACGGCATTATTTCCTTCGGGTGAAGGAATACTGAGTTTTTCCAAATTGTTTTCCCAATAACAAAGAAAATCCGAAATCCCCGATTGCTTTTTCAAGTCGTGTTCCAATACCAAATCTAAAAAATAGTTCACATAAGCATTTCGTTTGCCAAATGGTATTATCTTAGAGACAATAATTTCTGTTGCTTCATACAAAGACTTCTTTCGAATATTTGCAAACGATAGATCAAGGTTAAATCCGCTTAGCCACTGTTGAAATTCCGTTTCGTCATTTTTTGTCATTCCTTCAGCAATAAAATCATGTATTGGTAATCTGTGCTTTTGAGAAACTACGTAATATAAGAAATTAGCTTTCGATTGTAAGTCGTTATTGTTTTTAAGATAATACAAAAAAGCAAGTAGACCCTGAACTTCAGAAGAGGCAGAAAGCAACAAACTTTCAGTTGACACTATTGGAATCTCGTTTTCGGTCAAATAGTTAGCAACGAGAGTTCCGTGAGCCTTTTTACGTGTTAGAATCACAATGTCTTTATTTTGAAATCCATTAGATCTTACTTTCAATACAGTATTTAAAGTGGCTTTCAAAAATAGTTCATTCTTAGCAGGATTTTCTTCTTCAGAATCTGTTTTTAGTTTTTCTTGTTCATTAATGCTTGAGTCTGTTTTTGGAATAAAAGTGATGTTTACATATCCTCCTTTTTTATTATTTTCTCGCTGATGACTATGGTTTTTATATAAGTCTTTATAATCTTCATTCGTAAACTCATCAGCAATAAAACCAAAGAAATTGTTATTAAAATCAATCACTTCGGAATAACTTCTCCAATTTGTATTTAATGAAAAAAGTTCTTTGTCTGGGTTATTAAAGGGATTATTATCTTTACTCAATGCGATAAATTGTTCTGCTTTTCCACCGCGCCATCTATAAATCGACTGCTTAGGATCGCCAACAATCAAAAGAGAACCTCTTTCTCCTGATAAATCTTCACTCGATAAAGAATTGTCTATTAACGGAATCAGATTGTACCACTGCATTTCTGAAGTGTCTTGAAATTCATCAATAAAAAAGTGTTTGTATTTTTCTCCCAATCGTTCATAAATAAAAGGAGCCGGTTGGTTTTGAATTTGGTCGTAAATTAGCTTGTTAAATTCGGATATAGAAAGAATTCCTTGCTCTTGCTGAATTTTACGCAACTCATTACTTACAGTGTTTAATAATGAAAGCGGTGTGATATTTTTGAGAAAGGCAGTGTAGAAGTTTTTGGTTTCAAATTTTTTATAAATAGAAGCTAAAATTTCAAGTAAATCAGGTATGAATGCTTCAATAATTGCTTTATCTGCAGCGTTTTTATTGATGGTAATATCTTCAAATTTATGAAACGTTTTATTTTTTGGATTAAATTTTTTTTGTTGAATATTTAGAACATGATTTGGGAATGTTTGACGAGAAAACGAATTGAGGTCAACGCCTTTGTTTTGAATCAAAATGAGCATCTCAGTTGCCATTTCTGCAGTTTCAGATTCCACCTGCTCACAAAATTCTGCAAGTTTGTTTTTAATTACTATAAAATCTTCTATCTTTTTATTTTGAAAATGTGTGATTTCTTCGCGATTGTTTTCGTTTAAAATCAACTTCCCCGTTTCCATAATATCACGAGAAATGTCCCAAGATTTATCATCGTCCGTTTTTTCCATCGTGAAATCGACTAACAATTTAGTCAATTGCTCGTCATTCCCAGCTTCTGCAATGATAGCGTCAACAGCCTCGGTTAGTAAATTTTCCGTGTCGAGAGAAACTTCAAAACTAATGGGTAAATTTAAATCGTGTGCAAAAGCCCGAATCACTTTATGGGTAAATTTATCAATGGTTGAAATATCAAAAGCTGCATAATTGTGAATAAGATTTTTGATTATGCTTTTAGCTTTTTCTGTGATTGACGGCAAACTTAAACCCGTTTCAACTTGAATCTGCTGCATCAAACTCAATGCTTTTTCGGATGGGTTTTCTTTAGCAAATTCCGACAGACTTTCTACCACGCGGCTTTTCATTTCGTGCACCGCTTTGTTGGTAAACGTAATGGCGAGAATGTTGCGGTAAGCGTCCGGTCTATTGGATAACAAAATGATTTTTAGATATTCCTTTACCAAAGTGTAGGTTTTCCCGGAACCTGCAGACGCGTCGTATATAGAAAACGCTGGTTTTTTCATTTGTTTTTTTGAATTACATAAACAAAATTCAACTTAGAATCTTCACCATAATATTCAACCTCAAATTCATCTATTTTGACAGCCCCAATTTTTTCAATGGCTTTTTGAGAGCGGTAATTGTATGCGCCGATATGAAAGTAAACTGTTTCAACAAATTGAAAAGCATAATCGAGCATCAGTTTTTTCAAAGTGCTATTGTATCCACTTCCCCAAAAATTTCGACCAATAAAAGTATAGCCAATTAAAATAGAATTTTCATCTTCATTATAATCATAATAACGACTACTGCCTATAACTTTATTGGTTTTGCTATCTCGAATTAGAAAAGCCCCTTTTGAAAGTACTGCACCTTCAAAATAATTCTGAAAAACTTCACGTTGATAACGCGATTTGTTTGGATGTTGTTCCCAAACCAATGGGTCTGAAGCAACAGTAAACAAGACTTCAAAATCATCTTCATGTAATGGATTGAGGATTATCAACTCGTTTTGTAAATGATTAGGCTGAAGATTAAAGCTCATCAAAATTGTAAAATTGGTTTTTTCAATGGAATTATATAAAAATAGTATTTCTTTTTACAAAGTTAAATGTATAAATTTGAATTCATTTTAATACTAACTAAAAATAAAAATATTATGGCCTTTGAATTACCACAATTACCTTATGCCTATGATGCATTAGAACCACATATAGATGCTAGAACGATGGAAATTCATCATTCAAAACACCATAATGCATACACAACCAATTTAAATGTTGCTATTGCTGGCACTGATATGGAGGGAAAAACAATTGAAAATATTCTTATAAACTTGGATATGAAAAACATGGCGGTTAGAAATAATGGTGGTGGATTTTATAATCACAATTTATTTTGGAACATTATGGCGCCGAATGCTGGCGGAAAACCAACGGGTGAATTAGCAGCCGCTATCGATAATACTTTTGGATCATTTGAAGAATTTAAAGCGCAATTTACTAAAGCTGGCGCTATACGTTTTGGCTCGGGTTGGGCATGGCTTTCGGTTCACAAAGGAGGAAAATTAGAGATAACTTCTACTGCCAATCAAGACAATCCATTAATGCCCGAAATTTCAAATGGTAGTTTTCCGATTTTAGGGATGGATGTTTGGGAACATGCGTATTATTTAAACTATCAAAATCGTCGTCCAGATTATATTGAAGCTTTTTTCAATGTAATTAATTGGACAGAAGTAGCTCGCCTTTATGCACTAGAAAAATAAAATCCTTTTATCTAAGGTTATGAAACCGATTGTGAAAGCAGTCGGTTTTTTATTTGGCATTTATATAAAAAATAAACAGGCGGAATCTCTTCCACCTGTTTGCCCCAAATCTACCATAAACTTAACCTACTAAATACTATGGTACTACAAAACTAATGACAAGTTACTAAAAAACAAGGTTTTTTGTTAAAAATATATTGGGATTATAGGCAAATGCGAGTAGAATGACCTTTTTTTTAATGATTTTCAGACAATTATAAAATAAAAAAGGTGAAAATTTCTTTTCACCCTTTTTGCCCCAAATCTACCATAAACTTAACCTACTAATGCTATGGTTCAACAAATATAAAGGTGATAGAATGCTAACAACAAATAATTTAGATGAACTACATCAAAAATCGTTAAAAGGTAATAAATGTTAAAATTTTAGTAGGCACGCGCATCTTTTCCCTCGTAAAAATTCATAAATGCCTTGTTTGCAACCCGATTTCCGCCCGGTGTTGGATAGTCACCGGTGAAATACCAATCCCCTAAATTTTTTGGGCAAGCAATGTGCAAATTTTCTACAGTTTGAAAAATAATTTTTACTGTTGCTTTAATATCTTCCGAGGTTAATAACTCGGATATCTTATCTGAAATTTCTTGGTCTGTAAAAGGTTTGTAGATTTCTGTCACGTAATTTATAACGTCGTTGTCGTTGTAATTAGCTTGTGCTTTACATTTGGCATAAACGTCGTCAACAATAGCGTATAAATTGCGTTCTTTTAACAAAGCCAAAGTTGCCTGAAAAGCTACCAATCCTTCTAATCGAGCCATATCTATACCATAACAATCCGGAAAACGGATTTGCGGTGCCGATGAAACTACTACAATCCGTTTTGGATGTAATCGATCCATCATTTTTAAAATAGACATTTTCAAAGTTGTTCCTCTAACGATACTATCATCAATGATTACCAAATTATCTCCGTTTTTTATAACTCCATAAGTAACATCGTAAACATGAGCAACCAAATCATCCCGACTACTATCTTCGGTAATAAAGGTTCTTAATTTGGCATCTTTTATAGCAATTTTCTCCGTCCTGATTTTTACGGATAAGATTTCTTCTAGTTTTTCTTTTGTTAAGATTTTTCTATTGTTTAGAATAAATTGATTTTTTCTTTGATTCAAGAAATCATTCGCCGCTTCAACCATTCCGTAGAAAGAAGTTTCAGCTGTATTTGGGATATAGGAGAAAACGGTATTGTCTGTGTCATTATCTATTGCATTAAGAACTGCGGGAAGAATTAATTTTCCTAACTCTTTTCGTTCCTGATAAATTTCGGCATCGCTTCCTCTAGAAAAATAAATGCGTTCAAAAGAACAAGCTTTTTTTATCGTTGGTGTAATTATTTCTTCTTCTGTAATCGTACCATTTTTCTTGATGATTAGAGCATGTCCTGGTTGTAATTCCTGAACTTTTTCAAAAGCTACATTAAAAACCGTTTGAATTACAGGTCTTTCAGAAGCCACTACTGCGATTTCATCATCTTCATAAAAATAGGCAGGTCTAATTCCGGCAGGATCGCGAAAAACAAATGCATCTCCATGACCTAATAGTCCCGCCATAGCATAGCCTCCATCCCAACCTTTGGAGGCGCGTTTTAATATTTTAGGAATGTCTAATTTTTCTCCGATAACGGGAGATGCTTCTCTTTTTGACAAACCATTGTTTTTACATTCTTGATATAAATCGGTAACCGCATCGTCTAAAAAGTGCCCTATTTTTTCCATTACAGTGACGGTATCGGTCATTTCTTTTGGATGCTGACCTAACTCTACCAAACTATTAAAAAGCTCCGTAACATTGGTCATGTTAAAGTTACCCGCCAAAATCAAATTTCGATGCATCCAATTATTTTGGCGTAAAAAAGGATGAACACTCTCGATACTGTTTTTACCAAAAGTTCCATAACGAACATGACCTAAAAACAATTCACCTATATAAGGAATGTTTTCTTTCTGTAATGCAACATCATCCTGATATTCAGGATGTAAGTTTAACTCTTCATTGATTCTCTCATTGATTTGCGCAAAAACATCCTGAATAGCTTGCGCTTTGTTTGAACGAACTCTGCTGATGTATCTTTCTCCAGGTTTAACATCTAATTTTATAGAGGCAAACCCGGCTCCATCTTGCCCTCGGTTATGTTGCTTCTCCATCAGTAGATACATTCTTTGTATCCCAAAGAAAGCCGTACCGTATTTTTCTTTGTAGAATTCTAACGGTTTTTTTAATCGTAAAAGGGCTATCCCACATTCGTGTTTTATGGCGTCGCTCATTGTATTGTAGTTGTTTAGTTGTGTTTAATTGCCACAGATTTATATTTTTATGAAAGTTTTAAAATATCATGAGTCCTGTTTGTAATTGATATGACTTATTATTTTTTAAATTATAATCTGTGAATCAGTGGCAACTTTTATTTTAAACAAAAATGCTCCGACCCGAGCCCTGAAAGGCGAACAGAGCGGAGCTAAAATTCAAGGCATAAATTTATGATAATTCTATTTCAAATTGTGTTAACGCTTTGAATTGTTTTAGACGTTTATTCACTTCTTCTCTCTCTAGTTCTAACATTCTTTCTGTTCCAAATTTCTCAACACAAAAAGAAGCTAAATTAGAGCCTTGAATAATGGCTGTTTTCATTGTTTCGAAGGATATGTTACCTTGTTGTGTAATGAACCCTGAAAATCCCCCTGCAAAAGTATCTCCTGCTCCAGTTGGATCAAACACATCTGCTAATGGCAATGCTGGTGCAAAGAAAATATGTTCGTCATGAAAAATCAATGCGCCATGTTCTCCTTTTTTTATCACTACGTATTTTGGGCCCATCGTATGGATTTTCGCAGCGGCTTTTACCAAAGAATATTCTCCTGATAATTGACGCGCTTCTTCATCGTTAATCGTAATTACGTCAACACGTTTGATAACATCTAACAATTCAGGTAAAGCACAATCCATCCAAAAATTCATCGTATCCAAAACTACTAATTTTGGTTTTTGTGTCATTTGGTTTAAAACACCTGTTTGTACAATTGGGTGCAAGTTTCCTAGCATCACAACATCTGCATTTTTGAAATTTTCAGGAACAACTGGATTAAAATCAGCTAAAACATTTAATTCCGTGGCCAAAGTATCTCTAGAATTCATGTCGTTGTGATAACGACCGCTCCAAAAGAATGTTTTTCCTCCTTTAACTACTTCAAGTCCTGAAATATCAATATTTCTAGCGGTTAATAAATCTAAATATTCTTGTGGAAAATCATCGCCAACAACCGAAACAATTGCCGACTGTAAGTTAAAATGCGAAGCGGAAAGTCCGATAAACGTTCCTGCGCCACCTAAAATTTTGTCTGTTTTACCAAAAGGTGTTTCGATAGCGTCAAAAGCGACTGTTCCTACTATTAAAAGTTTGTTCATTATCAGTGTTTCAAATTAAAGGCGCAAAGGTAAGTTTTAAGTTGCAGAGTTGCAACCTCGAAGTTTAGTAAGTAGAGTTGCAGGGTATTTACAATAACTTCTGCTCTTCTTTTTCATAAAAAGCATCCACAGATAAATTAGGTAAACCCGAAGCATAAACCGCCAATTTATCACAGCGTTCGTTTTGAGGGTGATTGTTGTGGCCTTTTATCCATTTGAAATCGACTTGGTGCTGACGGTAAATCTTTAGGAAACGCAGCCATAAATCTGGATTCTTCTTGTCTTTAAACCCTTTTTTCTCCCAACCAAAAACCCATTTTTTTTCCACAGAATCCACAACATATTTTGAATCGGAAACAACCAAAACTTTCATATTGGGTTTTGTTATTTTTTCCAAACCTACAATTACCGCTAATAATTCCATTCGATTGTTGGTTGTATGGCGGAAACCTTCGTAGAATTCTTTTTTATAGTTTGTTCCGACCAATTCCATTACAACGCCGTAACCGCCGTTTCCAGGATTTCCTTTGGCAGCGCCGTCGGTATAGATGTGGACTTCGTGTTGCATTTTTTAGGTTGCGGGCTACGAGTTACGGGTTAAAAGCTCTTCGATTACTTCAGGGAAATATTGGTATTCTAAAACGTGAATTTTATTGGCAATTTCTTCTGCAGTTTGGCAGTCTTCGATGCTTACTGATTTTTGAAAAATAAATTCGCCTTCGTCATAATTTTTGTTGACGTAGTGAATCGTAATACCAGTTTCTTTTTCTTGATTCTCTAAAACAGTTTGATGCACTTTCATGCCATACATTCCTTTTCCACCGTATTTTGGGAGCAATGCCGGATGGATGTTAATTATTTTGTTTGGATATTCAGCAATAATGTATTCAGGGAATTTCCATAAAAATCCGGCTAAAACAATCAAGTCAGGTTTGAGCTCAGAAATTCTATCTAAAACGAAACTATTCGAAAGTTGTTCCTTACTGAAGATGAGTGTTGGGACATTATGTTTCTTTGCTTTCTCTAAAACCTCTGCATTTGAATTATTAGTAAATACGCCAATCACACCAATAGTATGGCTGTCTTTGAAGTAATGAATAATAGTATCCGCATTGGAACCCCTACCAGAGGCAAAAAGCAAAATCTTTTTCATATCAAGAAATTTTTTTTTCAAAGGAATATGGAATCTCCGTGATTACTATTGTACTTGGCCATGACGTTCTCATAGAAAATAAAATTACAACACAAAAAAAAGAATAAATACCCGAATTAAAACCATGATATAGTAAGATTCTGAAATAATTTTTTTATTTTCGTGTTCACATTTACTAACAAAAACGTTGTTTTAAAATAAAGTTTTTTATTTTTGCCAACAAATTTAAATTTAAAAATAGAAATTATGTCAGACATTGCATCAAGAGTTAAAGCGATTATTGTAGACAAATTAGGCGTTGATGAAAACGAAGTTGTAACAGAAGCTAGCTTCACAAATGATTTAGGAGCTGATTCATTAGACACTGTTGAGTTGATTATGGAGTTCGAAAAAGAATTTGATATTCAGATTCCAGACGACCAAGCTGAAAACATCGCTACTGTAGGTCAAGCTATTTCTTACATCGAAGAAGCAAAAAAATAATAATTACTAATCCGTGAGACTTGAACTAGTTTCACGGATTTTTATTATTTTTACAAAAAGTGAACACTGATTGACATTCAATCTCAAAATATTGAAATACCCTTGTCTCTTTAATGATTATATTTGAAGAAAACATGGGTATTATTTATTTAAATACAATTCTAAAAAATAAATTATGACATTAAAACGAGTTGTAGTAACAGGTTTGGGGGCAATAACACCAATCGGAAATAATATTTCCGACTATTGGAACGCTTTGATAAATGGTGTTAGCGGTGCCGCTCCAATTACCTATTACGATACCGAAAAGCATAAAACTAAGTTTGCCTGCGAAGTCAAAAACTTCAACATTGAAGAATATATGGATCGCAAAGAAGCAAGAAGAATGGACAAGTTTGCACAGTATGCTGTTGCAGCAAGTCAAGAAGCCATTGCCGATGCTGGTATTACAGATATTAATGTTGACAAACAAAGAGTTGGTGTGATTTGGGGTGCTGGAATTGGCGGATTAGAGACTTTTCAGGAAGAAGTAATCAGCTATGCTCATGGCGATGGAACACCCCGTTTTAATCCTTTCTTTATTCCAAAAATGATTGCTGATATTGCTCCTGCACACATTTCAATGAGAAATGGTTTTATGGGTCCAAATTATACTACCGTTTCAGCTTGTGCCTCTTCTGCCAATGCTATGATTGATGCCTTTAACTATATTCGTTTAGGGATGTGTGACGTCATTATTTCTGGCGGTTCAGAAGCCGCGGTCACTATTGCGGGAATGGGCGGATTTAATTCGATGCAGGCCTTGTCAACAAGAAATGATAGTCCGGAAACGGCGTCAAGACCTTTTGATGCAACTCGTGACGGATTTGTTCTTGGCGAAGGTGCGGGTGCGTTAGTTTTGGAAGAATACGAACATGCCAAAGCACGTGGGGCGAAAATATATTGTGAAATTGGTGGTGGCGGAATGTCCTCTGATGCTTATCACTTAACGGCACCTCATCCGGAAGGAATTGGCGTTATTGCTGTTATGAATAATACGCTTCGCGATGCCGGAATGAAGCCAGAACAAGTGGATCACATTAATACCCACGGAACTTCAACGCCGCTTGGTGATGTAGCCGAATTAAAAGCCATCAGTGCTGTTTTTGGAGATCATGCCAAAAAGATTAACATCAATTCTACCAAATCAATGACGGGTCATTTACTTGGTGCTGCCGGTGCTATTGAAGCAATTGCTTCTATTTTGGCTATGAAATATGGAATTGTCCCTCCAACAATTAACCACACTGCTATTGACGAAAACATTGATCCAAGTTTAAACTTAACGTTGAATAAAGCTCAAAAAAGAGAAATCAATGTGGCCATGAGTAATACTTTTGGATTTGGTGGACACAATGCTTGTGTTTTATTTAAAAAATTACAAGACTAATTTTTAGATGAAAATTCTAAAAAATATATTTCAAAAATCCCGTTCAACTGAGGACGGGATTTTTTTTAATGAAATTCAAAATATTATAGGTTTCAAGCCTCAATCAATAATTTATTACCAAAAAGCCTTTACCCATCGTTCGACAAATAGAATAGATTTGAAAGGAAATCCGATGAATTATGAGCGGTTAGAATTTTTAGGAGATGCTATGTTAAGTTCAGTGATTGCTGCATATCTTTATAATGAAGCTCCGGCTGGAGATGAAGGATATCTGACCAAAATGCGTTCAAAAATTGTGAGTCGAGAACATTTAAACGAATTGGGAAGAGATTTAGATTTAATCCGGTTTATAGAAAGCAAAGTGCCTACACAACACTTTGGGGAAAACATTCACGGGAATATTTTTGAAGCTTTAGTTGGGGCTATTTTCCTTGACAAAGGTTATGATTATTGTGAAAAATTTATCCGAAAAGCAGTTGTCGAACCTTATGTTGACATTGCCAAACTCGAAGGTAAAGTTATTAGTTATAAAAGTATACTGATTGAATGGTGTCAAAAAGAGAAAAAATCATTTCATTATGACGTTTTTGATGACAATGGAAATGATGGTCAAAAATATTTTGGTGTAAAACTAAGCATCGAAAACAAAGTAATAGCCAAAGCCAGAGCAACATCCAAAAAGAAAGCGGAAGAAAAAGCATCTCAACGTGCTTATTTTGCACTTCAGGAAAAAATTAATAATAAATAATACAAATTCACAAAAACTACAACGTTTTCGTTTATAAAATTACGTTAAGCTATATGTTAGTTTGTAATAATCTGTAACAGATAAACTATATTTACCACTAATTTTGCAATATATGGCGGTTCACAAGTTGCATATAGAAGAATATGATGAGATAGATTATCAACTAATTGCTATTCACACTTCTTTGGAAGATTTCCGATTAGCCTATTTTATTAATCAAAACTTACCGATTACTCTTAAAAAAAGCAACTACAACATACAAATTTGCAATAAAGACGGTGAAACTCAGTTTACGAGATTTATTTTTGAAGACGAAAAAACTAGCGTTTCATGGGATTTAATACAAAACAGAAATGACCTTTTACTTTCTCCACAAAGGGTAAATCAAGGATTATTTGCTGAAAGTAAGAGTAAATTTTCAACAAAAATTTATCTACTCCCAGAGTTTAAAACAGTAGATTACTTTTTAAAAATAGAAAATGATGAAGTTGCTATTGATGTCTCAAAAATAATGCGTCAAATCAAAAAAATAGAAAGAATTAGTACCGTATATTCGGTTGATGTAGAAAAAATAAAATCAAAAAATAATTTAATTTTTTAAATATAATGCCAACAAGAAAAAAGACTAAAATTGTAGCGACACTTGGTCCTGCTTGTAGTTCAAAGGAAGTTATAAAGAAAATGATTGATGCGGGAGTTAATGTATTTCGAATTAATTTTTCACACGCAGATTATGCTGATGTTAAAGAAAGGATAGATATTATAAGAGGTTTGAATGATGAATTTGGTTATACTACCGCAATTTTAGCTGATTTACAGGGACCAAAACTTCGAGTTGGTGTAATGAAAGAGGATGTAGTTGTAAATCCTGGTGATATTATCACTTTTCAAACTGCAGAAGATGTGCCTGGAACAAAAGATCGGGTTTATATGAACTATAAAGAGTTCCCTAGAGATGTAAATCCGGGAGAAAAAATTCTTTTAGATGATGGAAAATTAATGTTTGAAGCGATAGAAACAAACGGAACTACCGAAGTTGTCTGTAAAGTAATTCAAGGCGGGCCATTAAAATCGAAAAAAGGAGTTAACCTTCCAAATACAAAAGTATCACTACCTGCTTTGACCAAAAAGGATATTAAAGATGCCTTGTTTGCTATTGAACAAGAAGTAGATTGGATAGCCCTTTCATTCGTCAGAACACCCGCAGATTTGGAAGAATTGCAAGATTTAATTGCAAAGCATTCTGCTTATAAAATTCCGATAGTTGCCAAAATAGAAAAACCTGAAGCTGTTGAAAACATTGATAAGATTGTTGCTTTTTGTGACGGATTAATGGTGGCTCGTGGTGATTTGGGTGTCGAAATTCCGGCGCATGAAGTTCCGTTAATTCAAAAGAAATTAATTCACAGAGCAAAAACGGCAAGAATTCCGGTAATTGTGGCAACACAAATGATGGAAACGATGATTACCAGTCTAACACCAACGCGTGCTGAAGTAAATGATGTAGCGAATTCGGTTATGGATGGTGCGGATGCTGTAATGCTTTCGGGAGAAACTTCTGTTGGTAATTATCCTGTAGAAGTAATCGAAAAAATGACACAGATTATAGAAGCGGTAGAAGATTCTCCGCTAATCATTGTGCCCCAAAATCCGCCTCACGTTAGAACAAAACGGTTTATCACCAAATCTATTTGTTACCACGCCGCGATTATGGCCAATGAGATTAAAGCAAAAGCTATTTCAACACTAACAAATAGTGGTTACACCGCTTTTCAAATTTCGGCATGGCGTCCTTCAGCACACATTTTGGTATACACCTCTAACAAAAGAATTTTGACTCAATTAAGTCTGCTTTGGGGAGTTAATGCGTTCTTTTATGATAAATTTGTAAGTACTGATGATACTGTAGATGATGTAAATGACATCGCTAAAGAAAAAGGGTATGTAAAAAAAGGCGATATGCTTATCAATTTAGCTGCGATGCCAGTAGCCGATAAAGGAATGGTAAATACCTTACGGGTATCTGAAATATAATAAATTTTTATTACTTTTGAAAACAAAAATACTATGAATTCAAACAACCCATTTTTTAAAACAAAATCGTTTAAAGAAAACAGCGAAGTAACCCATGATGCTGTTGTAATTGATTACAATCAAACCATGACTGTTTCGGGAACTATGAATAAAAGTTTCCTAATGTTAATCCTGCTTGTTGCAAGTGCGGCCATCACTTGGATAATGACTTTTAATGGTCAAAATCCAATTGTGTTTTCTATTGGCGGCGCAATAGTTGGACTCGTTTTGGTCTTGATTGCTACATTTAAACCTCATTTATCGGGGTATTTAGCACCAGGGTATGCTATTTTTGAAGGATTATTTATAGGTGGTATTTCGGCTATATTTGAAGCTATGCATCCAGGAATTGTGATTCAAGCCGTTAGTTGTACGTTCGTAACGTTTATGGTTTGTTTTGGATTGTACAAATATGAAATTGTACAAGTAACGGAACGTTTTAAATCGGTTGTTCTTGCAGCAACTTTGGCTATTGCTACTTATTATTTGATTTCATGGCTGTTGTCAATGTTTACCAGTTTTCAGCCGGTTCATTATGGAAATTCATGGATGAGTATTGGAATTAGCGTGTTTGTAATTGTAATTGCCGCTTTGAATTTATTTTTAGATTTTGATCAAATTGAAAAAGGCGCGCAACAAAAAATGCCAAAATATATGGAATGGTATGGTGCTATGGGATTAATGATAACTTTAGTTTGGTTGTATATAGAATTCTTGCGACTGCTATCAAAGATTTCAAGTAGAGATTAATATCTGAATTTTTGCAACTATAGAAACCGATCTTATGGTCGGTTTTTTTTATAGCTAAAACTCAAACTTCAATTGCACCACCACAGTCTTCTTAATTTCGGTATTTAAGTTATTTAAAGAAATACCGAGCAATCTTACTGACTCTTTCATCCGCTCTTGAAACAAGAGTTCTTTAGCAGTTTCTAAAAGCAATCCTTTGTCAGAGATAAAGTAAGGCAAGGTCTTGCTTCGGGTTTGGGTCGTAAAATCGCTGTATTTGATTTTGAGTGTTACTGTTTTTCCTGAAATGGTATGCTTCTTTAACCGCTTTTCCAATTCAGCTGCTATTTGCTCTAAACGTTCTATCATAAAAATTTCTGACGTCAAATTTTCATTAAAGGTATGTTCGGCGGCTACCGATTTTGTTGTTCTATTCGGCTTGACTTGACTGTTGTGAATGCCACGAACAATGTTATAATAATGCAAACCGCTTTTACTGAAATGTTCTTCTAGAAACTCTTTCGTTTTTGATTTCAAATCTTTCCCCGTAAAAATGCCCAAATGATACATTCTGTCGGTGGTTACTTTACCAATGCCGTAGAATTTTTTGATGTCTAAGTGCTCTAAAAAAGCTTCTACTTCTTCTGGGTTTACTGTTTTTTGTCCGTTAGGTTTGTTGTAATCGCTGGCAATTTTTGCCACAAACTTATTGACCGAAATTCCGGCGGATGCTGTTAAACCCACTTCATCAAAAATGCGTTGCCTTATTTCTTGTGCCATTAACGAAGCACTTGGATTTCCTTTTTTATTTTGAGTTACATCGAGGTAGGCTTCATCTAGCGATAATGGCTCGACTAAATCGGTGTATTCGTGGAATATTTTTCGAATTTGTTTCGAAATTTCTTTGTAGCGTTCAAACCGTGGTCGAACGAAAATTAAATCGGGACAATTCCTTTTTGCTTGAACGCCATTCATGGCGGAGCGAACACCAAACTTTCGTGCTTCATAACTTGCCGCCGAAACTACACCTCGAACTTCGCTTCCGCCAACAGCCAATGGCTTGCCTTTGAGTTCTGGGTTGTCCATTTGTTCTACCGATGCGTAAAAAGCATCCATATCGATATGAATAATTTTTCGGTATGAAATGGATTCCGTCATCTCACAAATTTATATTATTTTTACCTCACCAAGTGATTATTTGTTATTGGTGTTTGGTGTATGCTTCGCAGATGAAAAACTAGCCCCGGTTATAGCGGCATCCTTTTTATAAATTGCGGGTTTAAACCCGCAATTTATAAAAAGATATAGCGGAAAACGGGATTAAGCTCCTAAAAAATGATAGAAATAGAACGTAAATTTTTAGTGCTTTCGAAAGATTTTATTACTGAATCGTTTTCTAAAAAGAGAATTGTTCAGGCGTATTTAAATTCGAATCCGGAAAGAACGGTTCGTGTTAGAATAAAAGAAAATAAAGGTTTCCTAACCATTAAAGGAAAAGGAAATTCGACAGGGGCAACTCGTTTGGAATGGGAAAAAGAAATTCCGATTGAAGAAGCGGAAAAGCTCTTGCTTATTTGTGAATACGGAATCATTGATAAAATTAGACACGAAATAAAAGTGGGTCAACATGTTTTTGAAGTTGATATTTTTACTTTGGAAAATGACGGTTTGCTTCTTGCTGAAATCGAATTGGAATCGGAAGATGAAGCTTTTGAAAAACCAATTTGGTTGGGAAAAGAAGTAACAAACGACGAACGGTATTATAATGCCTATTTAAGTAAAAACCCTTTTAAAAATTGGTGATTATTTTTTAGGTTCGATTACGTCTAAAGTGACAATAACCATTCCAGAGTTTTTGTTAGATGCAATATCCATAAATGCTCTTTTGCTTAAATCTATTTCACGTGCTTTTGAAAATGGTCCGCGATCGGTAATTTCAACTAATACAGATTTCCCATTAGCTTCATTAGTGACTCTGACCATTGTGCCGAACGGTAATTTTTTATGGGCTGCGGTATATCCGTTATTATCAAATCGTTTTCCGCTTGCCGTTCGTCTGCCATTAAATTTATTGTGGTAATAAGATGCGTGGGCATTCTTTTTAAGAAGTTTTACTTTTAAATCGGAAAGATTTAATGTATCTATTTCTAAGCCGTTTTTTAGTTTGGATTTAGCAGTATCCACTTTAGTCACAGCAGCGCTTTTATCGTGTTCTTTACTTTGAGAAACTTTAGCTGACTTTTCTTTATTCTTATCCTTTTGTTGCGGCTTGTTATCAACTAAAACACTCCCAAAAAGTGATGTGGTTAAAGTCAAAATAAGTATAACTATTTTATTATTCATGTATAATAATTTAAATGAAAACCACTTTGCAAAAAGTGTTCCTTGATAAAAAAAGTCCTTTAAAGGACTTCTGTTTTATTTGCTCAACCAAGTTGACCATGGAATTCTAATCAATATTAGGAACAGTCCTAAACCATAAAAAACAGCAATTGATCTGAATTTTCCTTGACTTGTAGCTGCTTTTTTGTGTTTTGACCAACCGATAGTTATTAAAATAATAGCAATGATATTGAGTAATGGATGCTCTAATGATGTTAATCGAACTGCAGCATCCGTCATATTTCCTAATGAGGCTTTCCCTAATGGAGAAACAAAATACAACAGCAATCCAACAACTAATTGTATATGTGTTCCTATCAAACCAATTAAAGCAGTTTTTCTGTCTTTGGTTGTAAATTCTTTTTTGGAAGACATTCCTAAAAAGGAATTTATTACAGCAAATACTAATAATAATAACGCTAAATATGCCCAACCCGAATGGAATTTTTGAATAAAGTGATACATAATTTTATTTTTTGAAAAACAAATATAACGAAAAAGGCATAAAAAAATGGCAACCTTAGCTGCCGTTTTAACAATTATTTATGTTTCAAAAAGTGTTGCAGTAAGAACTCTGTAGACGAGTCGTGTTTGTTAATTAATCCTGAATTAATTTCTTCTAAAATAGAATTGGCTAATTGTTTTCCGAGTTCAACGCCCCATTGGTCATAACTAAAAATATTCCAGATAATCCCTTGCACAAAAATTTTATGCTCATATAAGGCAATTAAAGAGCCCAAACTTTTTGGCGTAAGTTTTTCTATTAACAAAGTGTTTGTTGGTTTGTTGCCTTTAAAAACCTTAAATGGCAATAGAAAGGATGCTTTTTCTCCAATCACATTTTGTTTTTCAAATTCGGCTTTAACTTGTGCTTCGGTTTTTCCATGTAATAAAGCTTCGGTTTGCGCAAAAAAGTTTGACATGAGTTTATCATGATGATCTTGGTTGCCATATAATGGTTTTATGAATCCGATAAAATCGGTTGGAATTAATTTTGTCCCTTGATGAATTAATTGAAAAAAGGCATGTTGTGAATTTGTTCCGGGTTCGCCCCAAATAATGGTTCCTGTTTGATAATTAACAGTTTTCCCATCGCGTCCAACACTTTTTCCATTGCTCTCCATGATGCCTTGTTGCAGATAAGGAGCTAACTTTTGTAAGTATTGCGTGTACGGAATCAACGCTTCGCTTTCGGCTCCGAAAAAATTATTGTACCATATACTAAGTAACGCTAAAACCACTGGAATGTTCTTGTCAAAATCAGCGGTTTTGAAATGTTCATCCATATCGTGAGCGCCTTTTAGTAAATCGTCGAAATTGTCAAATCCGACCGCTAAACTACTAGACAAACCAACGGCACTCCAAAGTGAAAATCGTCCGCCAACCCAATCCCACATGGGAAAAATATTGTCTGGATTAATTCCGAATTCCGTTACTTTTTGAATGTTAGTTGAAACGGCTACAAAATGTTTGGCAACGTCTTCTTGCTTTGCTGATTTTAAAAACCAGGTTCTAATCGTCTCAGAGTTGGTAAGTGTCTCTTGGGTAGTAAAGGTTTTAGATGCAATTACAAAAAGGGTGGTTTCAGGATTTATTTTTTTGATGATTTCATTTACATGATCTCCATCAACATTGGAAACAAAATGAACGTTCAGATGGTTTTTATAGAATTGTAACGCTTCTACAACCATTGCCGGTCCAAGGTCCGAGCCACCAATTCCGATATTGACAACGTCGGTAAAAGTTTTGCCTGTATACCCTTTTCTCTGACCTGAAATGACGTCGTTACAGAAAGATTTTATTTTGTTTTTTACTTCGTACACTTCTGGTAATACATTTTTCCCATCAACTAAAACTGTTGCCGTCTCTGGAGCGCGCAAAGCAGTATGAAGAACAGCTCTGTTTTCGGTTTGATTAATATTTTCTCCGGAAAAATAACTTTGAATAGCTGACATTAAATTAACTTCTTTGGCTAAATCTTGAAGTAATGTAAACGTTTCCTGATTTATTATATTTTTTGAGAAATCTACTAAAAAATCATTCCATTGAATGTTAAATTTTGCCGCTCTTTTAGCATCATTAGCAAACATTTCTTGCATTGAAGTGTTTTTGATTTGAGCATAATGTTCGTTTAGTTTTTCCCAAACAACTGTGGTGGTTGGATTTATATTTGGTAGTGCCATTTTTAAATTTTTTGAATGACAAATTTACAACTATGATTGGTATAAAATTCAGTAATAATTTACGCTAACGTTATAGTTGAGAAAAAAACGACAGTTTTTTAATTATTCTCGGAAGAAACACTATCCAATTCTCTTTTTAGCGGTGTCATATAAGTCAAAAACTTTTGTCGATACTTGGTGTCCATTGGAGTTGATGTTGGTAGTTTTAATCGTAAAGCATCAACTTGCACACCATTTTTCCAAAAACGGTAGCAAACGTGCGGTCCTGTTGCCAAACCCGTACTTCCTACTCTTCCTATTACTTGTCCTTGAGTGATTCTTTGACCACGTCTTACCAGTATTTTTGACATGTGTAAATACTGAGTTGAATAGGTTCTATCGTGCTTCACTTTTACAAAATTACCATTCCCAGTAGTATATCCCGCTTGTTCTACAAAACCTGCAGCAGTTGACATAATTGGAGTGCCTGTTGGCGCAGCATAATCGGTTCCGTTGTGAGCTTTCCATCTTTTTTGCACCGGATGAAATCTATTTTTAGTATATCTTGAAGTAATATTGACAAATTTCAAAGGTGCTTTTAGAAAAAAGTTTTTCAAGGTTTTCCCTTCTTCGTCATAATACTGAAGCTTGCCTGAGTTTCCTTCTGGAGAAAAAGGGAAGGCGTAAATATTCTTGCCTCTATATTCAAAAAAGGCTGCTTTTAAACTATCAACTCCATCGTAAATAGTATCATTGATATATCTTTCGGTAAATTTCAAACCAAACTTATCTCCTTTCTGTAATTTAAAGAAGTCAATAGACCAAGCGTAAATTTTGGCTATTTTTGGAGCTAATGACGGATCTACTTTAAGATTTTGAAGTGTTTCTGATAAGGAACCGTTTAAAGCGCCTGCAATCGTTCGAGTTTTAAATGTTAACGGTCTGGTCTTTTTTTTCGTAACAATAGAATCTCTAAAATCAATCACATAATAATTAATTTTGTCTGGTTGATAGATAAAAACTTCTATTTTATTGGTTCTGTCTTTACTACGAAGAATGGTAAAAGGTTTGCCTCTTCTTATGGTTCGAACATCAAAAGTGTCTTTTACTTTCGCTACAATGTCATAAACTTCTTTTCCGTCTAAATTTTGACTTTCTAAAATACTTCCAAAAGTATCGCCCGATTTAATGGTGTCGTTCAGCACATTAAAATCATGTAGATTGAATCCAAACTCGACTAATTTAGGTTTAGCTTTTGGAATAATAATTTCTTCTTCATTAGTTTTATTACAAGAAAATATAAATAATGCAAGAAGAACTATTAGAGTTATTTTTTGAGAGATTTTTGACATTGTACTTATGTTAGTATCCTTCTCCCCAATTTTTTAATTCTTCTTCACTCCAAAGTTCTGGGAAAAATATTCTTCGTTGGTATTTTGGATGCATGTATTTTTTCCAATCACTTCCTCCGGTCGCTTCTCCATGACCTTTCCCACTTTCTATATATTTTTTAGCAGCATTCAAATGTCCGATTACCCAGGTAATATTGACCGTTTGATCATAATGGCGCATTGCTTTCACTAATTCGGCATTTATTTGATCTAATTCGGGCAATTGTTTGAATTTTTGCCAAATATTAATGGTGTTGTATTCTTCCATATAACGAAGAAATTCTTCTCTGTACTTTCTTTCGAATTCTAAAATCAAAAATGATTTTTCACCAGTTTGATAATCTTTTCCCGCGGCTTGCCAATACAAATGTTCAAACGCATGAGAATAAGGTGTATTTCTATCTATAGAAGCTCTAAATCGATAATCTATAAGATTTATTAAGTCGGTTGACGAAAATTCTATTAATCGGTATTGGGCACTTTGAAATCCGCTTGCAGGAGTCAAGGTATTTCTGAACTTCATATATTGTTCGACTTCCATCCCATCGCCCATGATATCAAAAGAAGTAGTAAGCATATCGAAATAGCGGCTAATTCTTCTTAGCTTTTCTGTAAAGAAATCTGTTTGTGGTTTTTCTGTATGACACAATTGGTTGATTTCCCAAAGAATCATTTTAAATAATAATTCATTTACCTGATGGTACATTATAAATACCATTTCGTCTGGAAGAACTGTTCTTTGTGTCTGCAAATTCAGCAATACATCCGTTTGTATATAATCCCAATAGGTAATTGGTTTTGACCAAAGTAATCCTTCAAGATGTGTTTCGGTTTTTTGATTGATAGCATCAAACTTTTGTTCTAATGCATCTAATATAGAGTCTGAATTTGTTTTAGCAGTCATTAATTATTTAATTTAACCATAAATGGATTTTTCAATCCTTTAAACCCTTCCAAATCGGCTTTTATAGATCCAACAGCTAAGCTAGCTTTTATTCTTAAAGGGATTTTATTATTATCATCAGAAATCCAAACTGTTAAGCTTTCTTTTTCTTTGAAAACTCTTCCAGATTGAACCAACGGTCTAAAAATCATCGTTGGAGCAGTTCCAAATTTAGTTTTTAAATTTTCCTTTCCTATATATTTTAACTGAAATTTAAAAATTTCGTCGTCAAAAAACATGTCAACAATTATTGACTCTCCAACTTTTAATTTATCAATGTTGGGATGATTTCTTAAAAAATAAAATGTTGAAATGATATCTTGAACGTGCTCAGTTACTGAAAATGTTTTTTCTGTATTTTTTTTGTAATCCTTTATTAAAATTTTATTGTTGTCTTGATTAAAAAACCCTTCTTGATTTTTAGTATATCCTCCTTCGTCTATTTTTCTAACGAATTGATAGGGTTTATTGGTCACTTTATCAAAATAACTTTCGTAATTGTCATCAACCTTAAAGAAAAAACGTGACATTCCAACAGTATACCCTTTTCCGATAGCGTGATATACTTTTTTATTGTCTCTTATCGCATCTTTAATTTCAAGTGTCGCATAACCTGCATTAATAAACCCATAATGTATTCTAAACTTAAACCACTCACCAGAATCATAGGCATATGGCTTTTGTGTATCGAAACTTACAGTTATAAAGACTAATGCTAATAAAAAATATTTTTTCATGCTTTTTAATTGCTTTTATACTGTCATTGCAATATCTGTTCCAAATGTACCAAAACAAAAAAACCCAATCAAATTAATGACTGGGTTTTTATGCTATTAACCAACCAAAAAACTATAAATTATGAAAATTTATCCAAAAAATAAAAGGAAACCACTCCTCACTTTTTTTATGATGCAAAGATACTTTACATTATTGCATAATTAAAAGCGATTTGTCAATTTTAACAGTTAAATAACAAAGGATGCGGTGATTTATAGTTTTTCTATGAATTATCTTTAATAAAAGTGTATTTTAGACAATTACTGCTTAGCCCATAATGTCTGTTTTGGCTTTTCTAATATCTTTAACAGAAATAATGTAATTATTTTAAAATTAAACTTCATTAGTATTAAATAACAAAGCCGAGCTTTAAGCTCGGCTTTGTCTTATATTAATGTTTTGAAATTACTTCACAATCAAAAACTCAGAACGTCTATTTTGAGCATGTTGTTCCTCCGTACATTGCGTTCCACAATCTACTTTTGGTTCTAATTCACCCATTCCTTTTCCAGAAACTCTACTAGAATCAATTCCTTTAGAAACGATGTATTGAACAGTTGATTTTGCTCTGTTCTCTGATAGTATTAAGTTATAGTTATCTGCACCTCTGTTGTCCGTGTGCGATTTTGCCATGATAACCATCTTATCATTGTTTTTCATCACTTGAACCAATTTATCTAACTCAAAAGCGCCTTCTTGAGTAATATTACTTTTGTTAAATTCAAAATAAATTGGTTTTAATACAATTTCGGTTTCCGTAACAATTACATCTATTGGTTGTAAAGCAGCATCCACTTTGACTTTTGGTCCTTTGCTTTTGGCAACGGCAAACGTATTGCCTTCATAACCATCTTTTGAAACTTGAATTACGTACGGTTTGTCGCATTCCACTCTGTAGTTTACTTCGCCTTTTTCATTTGAAATCTCTGTTGCGATAACATTCTTCTTGTCATCAAGGATAGAAACACTTGCATTAGATAATATAGCGCCTGTTTTAGCATCGGTAACAATCGTTTGTACATCAACTCCACATATCGGACTCACTCCAAAAATATCGTCTTTTGCGTTTCGGTTACTCGATAAAAATCCTGCTCCTTTTGCACTGTTAAACGTAAAAGCAAAATCATCTTTTTCGGTGTTAACGGGTTTGCCTAAGTTAGTTGCCTCTGAACCATTTGATAAATCAATTTGATACACATCTAATCCTCCAAATCCTGGTTTCCCTGCTGACGCGAAGTATAGCGTTTTGTTATCATCGGCAATAAATGGAAAACTTTCATTACCTTCCGTATTTACTTTGTTTCCTAAATTTTGTGGCTCACCATAAGTCCCGTCAGTATTAATAGCTACTTTCCAAACATCGTTTCCTCCGATGCTTCCTGGTCGGTTAGACGAAAAGTACAACGTTTTCCCATCTCTACTTAAGCATGGATTTGCTGTTGAAAATTCTTTGCTGTTGAATGGGAGTGACGTGATATCGCCCCATTTGTCTCCATTTTTGGTAGCTTTAAATAGAAATACTTGGCTAAATTTAGCGTTGGCTTTTTTATCCTTAGGTGTTGCTATTTTTTCTTTAAAACTCTCACTTGCAAAATAGGCGGTGTTTCCGTCTGCACTTATTGTAATTGGACCATCATTCCATTTAGAATTCAAATCACTAACTTTAGTAGCATTGGTTACCGTTCCATCTGCATTATAATCGGCTTTATAAATATCTAAGAAAGGCTCTTCTGTCCAACCGTCTGTTTTTCTTGCTCCATTTCTAGCACTTGCAAAGTATACTTTGTCATCATACAATACCGCTCCAAAATCAGATTTATCACTACTAATATCGGAACCATTTACATTGAATAATTTTGTTTTATCCAATAATCTTGGGATGTAATTTGGATTCTCATTAAAGGCTTTAGCTCGCATATCATTTGGTGCTGCTGCAGCAAACTTTTTCATCTGTTTGTTGGCATCTTCATATTTCCCATTGGCTTTTAACATTTGGGCATAACGATAATAGGTTTCTGCATCTTGACTAGTTTCGGTTGCTTTAGCATACCATTTTACTGATTCTGTCGAGTTGAAAACATTGTAATAACTATCTGCCAATTGCTTGTATACATATGGGTCAGATTTGCCATTTTCAACCAATTTTAAATATTCTTTAGCTGCATCATTATATTCAAATCTGTTGAATAATTTATCGGCTACTTTTGTGTTTTTGTCTTGTGCCGATACCGTAAAACTGATGGCTATAAAACTTACTACTATATATAGATTTTTCATTGTTAGGAGTGCTTTAGGTTAGAAATATCTTGATGAACGTGATACTTTTTTCGGGAAGTTTAAATCAAATAAGATCATCACCTCATGCGAAGCAGGAGCCACTGTTCTTAAATCTGAAACTACACGATCATAAGCATATCCTATTCTTAAATTTGGAGTTATGGCAAAGTTCACCATCGCACCAAAGGAATCTTCCAATCTATAAGTTGCTCCTAACTCTAATTTATCGTAGAGCATAAAGTTGGTAGAAACATCAACAGATGTTGGCGCATTAACAGATGATTTTATCATCGCAAACGGTTTGAATTTTAAGTTTGGATTCAAATCAAACACATAACCTCCTGTTAAGAAATAATGAATAACATCGGTTCCGTATTCTCTTCCGCTGAAATCTAAATATTTCGATTTTAACATATTTGGAACCGAAAAGGCAACATAATATTTATTGGTATAATAAAATACCCCAGAACCAATATTTAAAAAAGTAGTATTTGGATTAGATGCAAAAAACGGATCGTTTGGTGAAGGTTGTGGTAAGGTTGGATAAATTGTCTCAAAATCGATTTTATGCATGGTCAAACCTCCTTTTAAACCAAAGGCCAAACGGTGTTCTCCTCCTAAATTTAGAGTATACGAGAAATCGGCATACACGTTATTCTCTTCTACGGGACCTATCTTATCTGAAATTACCGAAAGTCCAAGGCCTACATTTCTGCCCACAGGGCTATGTAAAAAGAAGGTTCCTGTAGTTGGAGCGCCATCAAGGCCAACCCATTGTGCTCTATAAAGTACTCCTCCTGACATAGACTCTTTTGAACCAGCATATGCCGGATTCATTACGCTCATATTGTACATGTATTGTGTGTAATGCGGATCTTGCTGCGCTCTTAACTCGTTAATCGCTAAAGCCAATATCGCAATGAAATAGATTTTCTTCATCTTGTTTTGTTTTATTTTGAATGCTAATTGTTAAGTTTATTGTGCTCTATTGATGTAAATCCATCCTGTTTTAACTTCTCCTGAACGTTGTTCAATATTGTAGAAATAAGTTCCGTCTGGAAGTTCGTCGCCGTCATCGGATTTTCCTCCCCATTCGTTAACATAATTTTTACGTGAGTAAACCTGCATTCCTAATCTATTATATATGATAAGATTTTTAACATCAAAACCAGTTAAATCAAAGGTGTCATTAAAATTATCATTATTTACGGAAATCCCTCTTTGAATAACACAAGCAACTGATTCAACTACAAAAGGGAGTGATGTATTAGAACAGCCACTAAATGTAACCGTTACTGTATAAGTTCCCACGACTGTAACTACCAAACTTTGATCGGTTCCAACTTCAACTCCTTGTGCATTAATCCAAGAATAAGTAGCATTTTCAGGAACAAATGATCCATTTTGTGGGGTAGCTGTTAATATATACCTCACACTTTGACATCCACCACTTAGTTCTACTAGAATAGGTGATGTTATAGAAATAGTTGCACTACTGTTATTGGCATTTTGACATGTTGCTGTATTAACTGCAAGATTATAGGTAATTGTATACTGTTGCCCTGGAGATACTTGACTTAAATTCACCTCTCCTGTCGAAGGGTTAACTAGTGGCGTTGGTCCAAAAACACCTCCGCTTACAAATCCAGCAACTAAATTAGGTGTTGGATTAACCGTTTCTCCAGCACATATAGGTGAATCATAATTAAATCCTACAATTGGTGTTGTTGAAGGGGTAATAATTACTTGAAAAGGAGCCGAAGTTGTAGCATTTTGACAAGTAGCTGTATTAACACCAATACTATAAGTAATATTATAAGTTCCTGGAGTAGTAGCATTATTTGCTAAACTTATTTCCCCTGTTGAAGCATTTATAGTTATACCTGTTGATGGATTAGCCGTAAAGGTACCGCCGGAAACAAATCCAGTTGCTAATACTGGAGCTAGTGAAGGTTGTGCTATCACACAAATAGGTGAACCATAAGTAAATCCAACATTTGCGTTTGTTGAAGGAGAAATAACAACTTGAATTGCTGAAGAAGTTGTTGCTGCTCTACAAGTAGCTATATCTGCTGCCAAAGTATAGGTAACATCATAGGTTCCAGCAGTTGCAGAATTACCTAAAGTAAGTACTCCGGTAACAGGATCAATTACTACACCTGTTGAAGGATTAATAGTAAATGTACCTCCTGTAACAAACCCTCCGTTTAATGTTGGTGCTAAAGTTGGCTGAGAAATTTGACAAATTGGAGTCGTATAACTAAATCCAACTTCAGCTGGTGTAGCTGGATTAATTACTATTGTAAATGAAGTTGAACCAACCAATTGACATATTCCAGGATTAGCTGCTACATCATAAGAAATTATATATGTTCCTGCACTAGTATTGGCTAAATTAATCTCTCCAGTACTCGGATTTATATCAACCCCTGTTGAAGGGTTTGAAGTAAATACCCCTCCAGTTGTAAATCCAATCGCTGATGTGTCAGGTAATGGATTAACTGTGTTTAATTGACAAACTGGAGTTGCATAAGTAAATGTAGTAACTGGGGTGATTACTGGATTAATAACTATGTCAAAAGTATTAATAGATACTGTTAAGCAACTATTCCCTGCTAACGTATATGTAATTGTATATGGCCCAGCTGTACTATTAGTTAAATCAATTACACCTGTTCCTGAGTCAATAATTAACCCTGTAGTAGAACTAAAAACACCTCCCGTAGTAAACCCTGAATCTAAAATAGGGCTTAATGTAGCTTGAGCATTTTGACAAATTGGTGTTGTATAACTAAATCCAACTACCGGTGTTATCACATTAGTAATAACAATTGTGAATGTTGTTGAACTGAATACCTGGCAAGTACTTAAATTTGCAGCTATGGTATAGGTAATATCATAAGATCCACCCGTAGATCCTGCTAAATTGATTTCACCTGTTGAAGGATTGATGTCAATTCCAGTTGCAGGATTTGATGTGAATACTCCTCCAGTTGTAAATCCAGCTGCAGAAGTATCTGGTAATGGATTTACAGTTGAATTTTGGCAAACTGGTGTTGTATACGTAAATGTAGTAACTGGGGTGATTACTGGATTAATAACTAGGTCAAAAGTATTACTAGTTACTGCTAAGCAGCTATTCCCTGCTAATGTATAGGTAATTGTGTAGGGCCCAGCCGTACTATTAGTTAAATCAATTACACCTGTTGCTGAGTCAATAATTAACCCTGTAGTGGAACTAAAAACACCTCCCGTTGTAAACCCAGAATTTAACGTTGGGGTTAATGTAGCTTGAGCATTTTTACAAATAGGAGTAGTGTAACTAAATCCAACTACTGGTGTTATGACATTAGTAATAACAATTGAGAATGTAGTTGAACTAAAGGCTTGGCAAGTTATTGGGTCAAAAGGAACGGTATACGTTATGTCATAGTTACCTGGTGTAGTCCCAGATAAAGTTATCTCTCCAGTTGTTGGATTTAAATTTATTCCAGAACTTGGATTTGAAGTAAATGTTCCTCCTGTTGTAAAACCTGTAGCAGAAGTGTCTGGTAATGGATTTACAGTTGAATTTTGACAAATTGGTGTTTGATATGTGATTGTTGATACTGAAGGTATTTGATTTACAGCGTCAATAACAATATTTACTGGAGTTGATAAACAACCTGTAGTTACATCTTTTACAACCAATGTATGAGGACCAGATGGCACATTACTAAAAGTAGTATTGGTTTGGAAAGGACCACTATCAAGACTATATTGATACGTTGAAACTAGATAACTATACGTTCCAACATTGCTATAAACCTCTGGGTCTAATGGAGTCCAATCAGTTGAAATCCATGTTGTACTAGGAATAGTAGCTGAGTTTAACCTTCTATAAGTATACCCTGTTTGACCGCCTGGGGTAAACGTTGAACCATCTATTCTTCCCCAAACATCAATCTCAGTTCCCGTTGCAGTTGTCAATCTAATATTATCATTATTATTAACCCCTGCGCATGTTGTAAAAGTTTGGTTTGGAGTAACTCCAGTAATATTAGCATCATTACTTACTTTAATAACATTAGTACTATTATTAGGAATAGTACCTGCTAATTGCAAATCACATTGTAAATTTTCTGAAGTAGATGTTGGTCCCCAAGTATAGAACTTCAATTTATAATTTGCTAAATTAACTGCAACTCCTGTTCCGTTATAAATCTCAACATAACTTAAAGAACCTGTATCCGCATCGGTTACTTCTGAAATAAATAAATTTGCAGGAAGTGGTCCTCCAGCAGAAACTGGAGCGGTAACCGTTATGGAACCTGTTGGAACTGTACATGAAGATTGTATTACTGTAAATGTTGGTGTAGGGACCGTATTAATAGTTACCGTAAATTGTCTCTCACTAATACACCCATTGGTTGCAGTTGCATATACAAAAACGGGTTGTGTCGATGTAATTGGAACATTTATATCTAAAGGTGTTCCGACTCCTCCAGGAGCACTGTAATAATTTCCAACTGTGCCTGGAAGTATATCAAATACTAAAGCTGGTAATGTATACGTATCACATGCAGCGACAGAAGTCTGATTAAGAACTGGTGATGCTAATATTTCAACTTGAGTAGTTGTTGTAAATACAGCACAACCTCCAGTTGCAGGAATTGTATAGGTCACTGTATAAAGACCAGGTGTGCTAGCAACGGGTATTATTTCACCTGTAATTGCATTTAATAATAAACCTGCTGGTGCAGCTGAATACGTTCCTCCTAATGTACCTGTTCTTGTAACACCTTGCGTAATAGAGATATTATTACAATATGTTGCTGCTGAATAAGCAATGGTTGCACTCGCTGGAGCAGTAATAATTACCGTTCTTGAAGTTGTAATAAATGGAATGGTATTACAAGTCCCTCCAATAGTTGTAGCCGAAGTACTCGTAATAATATAATTTCCAGGAGTAGTAAGTGCTAAATTAATCTGCCCAGTCGCCGAATTCAAATTAGTCCCTGAATCAACAAATACCAATCCTGGCGTGGAACTATAAACCCCCGCTGTTGCTCCTGGTGATAATATAGGCGTCGGATTTGGTTGGTTTTGGCAATAATTTGTTTGTGAATAATTAAATGTATTAATTGGGAAACAAGCTGTAGTTCCTCCTCCAGTATTCGTTTGCGTAAACGTTACTGTACCAGCTTGGTTCGAGAAGTTTGTAATCATAATTACATAAACTTGACAAAGCTGAGCATTGGGGATACACATAATTTCTTGCGGTGCTGTAGAATAGCTACAGGCATGAAGCGTTCCTGGACAACCTGTAACTGGTGTTGGTATTGGAACAGTTTGTGCAAGTGGATTAGCTGGAACTCCGGTACAAGCAGTATTTAAATCTGTAAATGGACCCCAAGCAACATAATCAACATCTATCCCTACTCCTGCAGTAGAAACTTGAGATATCAAATAACTTAATGGCCCTGCTTGATTAACTTGTAAAAAGAAGAATGCAGGGTTAGGAGATGTAAATAAACATCCTATTTGTCCTAAACTTGGCACATTGGTTGCGTTAGCGTAGGTCACAGTCTGACCTGTACAGAAAGCGGGTGCTTCTGTACAAGGTAAAGTACCTATACATAAATTAAAATTAGTAAATACCGGAACCGTTCCTGTTGAAAATACTCTTATAAAATAAGTTGTTCCTGCCACTAAACCAGCTCCAGTATTACAACCAACTTCTGTCAAACCTGAACAAGTTCCTTGATAAATAGCATAACTTAAAGGTGTTGCAGGAGTAACGTTATTAAATGAAATAACATGAGTTACGGTTGTTGCTGTAAACGTAAACCAAACATCATCATTAGCCGCACCAGCACCACCACATGTCGTAGCAGGAAGTGATGCTGTTGCACCTGCTAAAGTTCCCGGAGTGGTTTGAACACAGTTCAGATTTTGGTTAACTATTGCAAATGTGGCATTATCACATGCATCATTTACAGGTAATGTTGCAAAATTAAATGCTGACCATATACTGGCGTCCGTTGGAGAACAAATGGCTCGTACATAGAAAACATAGCCTGTTCCTGGGGTTAACCCATTTATATTATAGGGTATACTTGTAACTGGAATTCCTGGGCCTGTCGGAACTGGTGAACCCGCTGGCAATACTAAAACTTCCCATGCAGTTGCTGTTGATCCGTTAGGGTTTGGCGGTTGTACCCAATTGAGTACCGCCGATGTTTGTGTGACTGGAGCAGCGGTAATAGTAAGTGGTCTCGCACAAGTTGGTGCTGGTGAACAGGTAACATTAGCAACCCATCCCGGATTTTGTACTACTCCATCACTTCTAAAAACAAAGGTCAAACAACCATTAGCGGTTGTAGAAGTAAATGGCCCTGGAATCGTATTGCCCCACCAACCACCAGCTAAACCTCCTGGAACGTTGGCGGCTGGATTAGCACTAGGAATTAAAGCACCCGGTGTAACTGTGTTTCCATCATATACATATAATGCATCAAAATTTGCTTCAGTATTAAATGCTGTAAATGTTACAGTAACTATCTCTCCTGGATTGGTTGGACAAATAATAGTTGTTACATTAGAGTTGGCGGCATAATTTGCTGCTGTTCCTCCCTCATCTACAAAGTTACCACCACAAACAGGCGGTGCAACAAGAGTTGTGATATTTGCAGCGCTTGCCCAAGTACTGCTGTCTGAAACACTACATATCGCTCTTATATATATAGTATAACATGTTGCAGGTGTTAAACCTGTAAGTGTAAATGGATTTGATGTAACATTATTAAAAATTACTCCTGTAGTTGGATTTCCAACTGGAGCTGGTGAACCACAGGGTAAAGCTACAACTTGCCATGCAGAAGCAACACTACTATCTGGATTTGTTGGTTGTGTCCAGTTCAATATAACTGAATTCGATGTAAGGGTGTTTGTTGTTATTGTTGTAGGGATTCTACAAGTAGGTGGCGGAGCACAGGTTATGTTGGCTACCCAACCTGCATTTTGAACTGATCCATCGCTTCTAAAAACAAAGGTTAAACAACCATCCGCTGCAGTTGAGGTAAATGGTCCAGGAATTGCAATTCCCCAATAAGAACCAGCAATACCTCCTGGCACAGCTCCGGCTGGATTAGCACTCGCAATAATGTTTGCTGGCACTACTGCATTACCGTTATAAACATAAAGACCATCGAAATTTGGTTCCGTGTTAAATGAAGTAAAAGTAACCGTTACTACATCTCCCGGTGTAGTAGGACAAATAATAGTTGTTACATTAGAATTAGCAGGATACGCTGCAGTTGTTCCTCCGGCATCTACAAAGTTACCCCCACATTCAGGTGGAGCTGCTAAAGTTGTGATATTTGCAGCGCTTGCCCAAGTACTGCTGTCTGTAACACTACATATCGCTCTTATATATATAGTATAACATGTTGCAGGTGTTAAACCAGTAAGTGTAAATGGATTTGATGTTACGTTATTAAAAATTACTCCTGTAGTTGGATTTCCAACTGGAGCAGGTGAACCACAGGGTAGAGCTACAACTTGCCATGCAGAAGCAACAGTACTATCTGGGTTTGTTGGTTGTGTCCAGTTTAAAACAACTGAATTCGATGTAAGGGTGTTTGTTGTTATTGTTGTAGGTCTTACACAAGTTGGTGGCGGTGCACAAGTTACATTCGCAACCCAACCTGCATTTTGAACTAATCCATCACTTCTAAAAACAAAGGTTAAACAACCATTGGCTGCAGAAGAGGTAAATGGCCCAGGAATTGCATTTCCCCAATAAGAACCAGCAATACCTCCTGGTACGTTTGCAGCGGGATTAGCACTCGCAACAATGTTTGCTGGCACTACTGCATTACCGTTATAAACATAAAGTCCATCCCATGTAGCTTCCGTGTCAAATGAGGTAAAGGTAACTGTTACTAAATCTCCTGGGGTAGTAGGACAAATAATGGTTGTTACATTAGAGTTAGCAGGATACGCTGCAGTTGTTCCTCCGGCATCTACAAAGTTACCACCACATAATGGTGGAGCAACCGGAGTATTTACTCTAACTGGTACTACTGACCACAAAGAAGTAGTAGCTCCGCAAATTGCTCTTACGTAAATATCGAAACATGAGTTAGGAGCTAATGGTGTAAGTAAAAAATTAGTATTCGTTGTTGTAGTTACTGCACCTGTGACGACAGCTCCCGGTGCAGCAGAATTACAAGGCAATGCTAAAACTTCCCATGAAGTAGCTACACTAGTATCAGGGTTTGCCGGTTGTACCCAACTTAATGTAGCTGAATTAAAGGTAAAAGATGGAGCTGATAAAGTTGTTGGTGTAGCGCATGAAGGTGGCGGTGCACAAGTCACATTGGCTATCCAACCAGCTGCGGTTGTTGCCGCATTCGAGGTAAACACACAGGTTAAATTTCCTGATGGATGCGAAGAAGTAAAAGCTGGTGGTATTGTCGTTCCTGACAAAGTTGCCAATAATGGGAAGCTTGCATTTGGACCATCATAAATATTTAAAAGATCTGATCCAGCTTGCGTATTGAATGCTGTAAAAGTCAACGTTACTGCATCTCCCAGTGTAACAGGTGCTATCACTGTTGTTTCGTTAGCATTATTATTATAATTTGCCCCAGTTCCTCCTGCATCCACAAAAGTACCACCACAAACCGGCGGAGCAACCAAAGTACAGACATTTACTGGAACTGTACTCCATGCACTGTTGGTTGCACACACTGCTCTAATGTATACATCATAACACGTAGCAGGTGTTAAACCAGTAAGAAGGTATGATGGGCCAGCTCCAGCAGTAATATCATTTGCTGTTGGAACAGTTGCAGCATTTGGAGCTGGTGAACCTACTGGCAATGCAACAATATCCCAAACTGAAGCAACACTCAAATCAGGATTTGCTGGTTGTGTCCAGTTTAATGAAACAGAGTTTGTGGTAACGGATGCAATGCTATATCCAACCGCTGTTGGAATTCTACAAGGAGGGGCTGCTGCACAAGTTATATTTGCCGCATAACCTGCAGCTACCGTAGTTGCGTTTGAGGTAAATACAAATGTTAAAGCTCCTGAAACTGCCGAAGAGGTATAGGATGGAGGTAAAGTTGTCCCTGACAATGTGGCCAATAAAGGAAATGTCGCGTCTGGGCCATCATAAATTCTTAGGATGTCTGAACCAGCTTGTGTGTTAAAAGCTGTAAAAGTAACCGTCACTAAATCTCCGGGAGTTATCGGATTTACTGTCGTAGTAACATTTTCATTATTTAAATAATCTCCTCCAATTCCTCCTGAATCAACTAAATTTCCACCACAAACAGGTGGCGCAATTAGTGTTGTAAAATTGGTCGAAGCTACAGACCACGGACTAGAAAAGCCTGTAGAACAAATAGCCCTAACATAATATTTATAGGCTGTGTTTGGCAACAAGCCTGTTGCTATAAAAGGTAAAGCTCCACTGTAAGCTGGATAGGTTGGAATTCCTGTTGGAGTTCCAGCAGCAGGAACAATTTCTACTTCCCATGTAGTTGCGCCACTTGGGTTTGTCCATGTTAAACTTGCTGTGGTTGATGTTATTGCTGTTGCAGCAGCAGGCACTGGTGTTGTACATTGTGTGTTTACAGAAACCTTGTCGATTAACCAACGATCGCCATCTTGAGCTCCTGTTGGTTGCGTATATACTCTTACAAAAGCAATATACACATCAAACCCTGCATAGGCAGATACATCCACAACTTTTTCTGTCCAAACATTAAAATTTGAAGTTGGTACAATTAAATCTAACTCAGACCATTGTTGTAAGTCAGTATAAGAATCAGGATCTGTTTGAGGTGCAACTGTAGGAGCTATCATTACTTTAAATATAGTCCCTTGATTACCACTGGTGAAATTTCTAGTCCAAAACCTTAATTCAGTTGTGCCAAGAGGTATACTAATGACAGAAGTTGCCAAGAAATCTTCTGAAGTATTTCCGGCTTGAATTTGCTCTCTACTTACAGAGGCACAATTCGTTCCTTGATACTGAAGACCAGTTGCAAAAGGATTAATTCCCCAGCTTTCATCTGTTCCTTCAGCCGGATTAGAATTTCTTTCAAAAACGGCCCAGTCACCAGTTCCTAATGTCCAAGTTGCTGGAAGTGGCCCAGTAATACCTGTAGTGTTTTCAAAACCTTCTGTATTTCCAAACAGCTGAGAGTACCCGCTAATAGAAATGAAAAGGAAAAATAGTAGTAATGTAAATTTTTTCATGAAATGAAAATTTTGAGTTATTGTATATAAGTTTTAAAGAATTTTGACGTCCAAATTTAGTAAAATTTATGAAAAAATTAGAAAAAATAAATTTTTTAGCAAAAATCCATACATTTTATATGGTAATCATTCCAAATTAATGTGATGTTTTAAAATTCAAATAACTAATTTTGCTTTAGAATATAAGCAAATGTTAGAAAAAGAAGTAATAAATTTTGAACGTACGGTAATTGTTGGAATAATTACACAAAATCAAAATGAGGAAAAATTAACGGAATATCTTGACGAATTAGCGTTTTTAACTTTTACAGCAGGCGGAGAAGTAATTAAAAGATTTTCTCAAAAGTTGGAACGACCAAACCCTAAAACTTTTTTAGGAACTGGTAAAATGGAGGAAATCAGTTCCTTTATCAAAGAAAAAAATATTTCTACAATAATATTTGATGATGAGTTATCGCCTTCTCAACAAAAAAATATTTCTAAAATACTTGACTGCAAAGTTCTCGATAGAACCAATTTAATTCTTGACATTTTTGCTCAAAGAGCGGAAACTTCTTACGCAAAAACTCAAGTTGAATTGGCTCAATGTCAATACTTACTCCCAAGACTTTCCGGAATGTGGACGCATTTAGAACGTCAAAAAGGAGGTATTGGTCTCCGTGGCCCGGGGGAAACCGAAATTGAAACGGATAGAAGAATTGTGCGTGACCGAATTGCTTTACTAAAAGATAAAATTAAAACCATCGATAAACAGATGTCTGTTCAAAGAGGAAATCGAGGTGCTATGGTGCGTGTTGCTTTGGTCGGATATACAAATGTTGGCAAGTCAACATTAATGAATGTCATAAGCAAAAGTGACGTTTTTGTAGAAAATAAGTTATTTGCAACGCTCGACACTACAGTTCGAAAAGTGGTTATTAAGAATTTGCCTTTTTTATTGTCAGATACGGTTGGGTTTATTAGAAAATTACCTACTCAATTAATCGAATCTTTTAAAAGTACGCTTGATGAAGTTCGCGAAGCCGATTTATTATTACATGTTGTTGATATATCTCATACTGATTTTGAAGAACACATTAGTTCTGTCAATCAAATTTTACAAGACATAAAAAGCCAAAATAAACCAACAATAATGGTTTTCAATAAAATTGATGCTTATAAAAATCAAGTTATTGATGAGGATGATTTAATTACCGAGAAAACAACTAAGCACTATACTTTGGAAGAATGGAAATCAACTTGGATGAATAATGTTGGAGAAAAAAATACGTTATTTATTTCTGCAACCAACAAAGAAAACTTTGAAGAATTTCGCGAAAAAGTATATGAAGCAGTACGACAAATTCACATCACAAGATTCCCCTATAATAAATTCTTATACCCTGATTACAAAGACGCTGTTGAAAAAGAATAATAGTGACTGTTAATTAAGATAATAGATATAACCAAAATTAAACCAAACATTCCAATCGTTTGCTTTGTTTTCTGGGTATATTGTTGGATCTGGATTCAAACCATCAACCCAATTTGAAAAGTAATATTGCAATCTCATATCAACCATCAAATCTGATAGTTCAGTCAGTTTGTATCTACAACCAACACTTGAAACAATAGACCATACTGTTCCTCCTTGACTTGTTGTTGCGTTATAATATTTTATAGGTGTTGATATTGGTGTATTTAGTGGACCTAATTCTGACCATGCTCTTGGATCATAAAAACTAAATTGTCCACCTAAACTGACAAATGGCGCCAATGAACCTATAGTAGCTGTAAACTCTCTAATACTTAACGGAAAAAATTCTAATTGCATTCCAACATTAGTTACAGAAGTACTCCCTCTCATGGCTTTTAATTGCTGTGCTCCTGTTGAGTTCCCTTCAATCCATTTACCAAAATGCTGTAACTCTGTTTTGTTATAGGATAACTCACTTCTTAATTTGAAGTGGTCATTAAAATAAGTTTCAGGAGTGTAACAGTTACATTCTGCTCTGTAGGAAAAGTTTAAGTAATGAATAAGGCCTATACCATATCCAGTGTTTCCTGTATTGGTAGATAAATCTCCACGCTCTCCATAATCCGATTGAAAAGCAACAGGTCCTAGGATTGCTCCTATTTCATGAGAAAAACCAAACTGAGCGTTAACGCTATTTGACAAGGCAAATAGCATTAAAAGGGATACTATAATTTTTTTGGGCGTTTGCATACAAAATAGTTCAAATCTCGACAAATATATAAAAACATCAATCAGTTAAAAAATAAAATAAAAAATAGTTGATTTAAATTCAAAATAAATTATTAGAAAGTTTTATCTACTGAATTTAAACCCATACCTACTTGTTTTCTTAACATAAACTCAAAACCCAATGAAATTGAAAAAAATACATGCCTTTATTTGAATAAAATGTATATTTGTGCGATTTTACGAAATCGATTTCTTAAAAACAATAATAGTATAATTTTATGTCACAAAGTATTCACTCATTTATGGAATTGGTTGCAAAAAGAAATGGTCACGAACCAGAATTTATGCAAGCAGTTATGGAAGTTGCTGAAACAGTAATTCCGTTTATTGAACAAAATAAAAAATACCAAAACAAAATGCTTTTGGAAAGAATGGTGGAACCAGAAAGAGTAATCATGTTCCGAGTAACTTGGATAGACGATACGGGTAATACTCAAGTAAATCGTGGTTATAGAATTCAGATGAACTCTGCCATCGGACCCTATAAAGGAGGAATCCGTTTTCATCCTTCCGTTAACTTAAGCATTTTGAAGTTTTTAGCTTTCGAGCAAACTTTTAAAAACAGTTTAACAACATTACCTATGGGTGGCGGAAAAGGAGGAGCTGATTTTGATCCAAAAGGAAAATCTGATATCGAAATCATGAAATTCTGTCAAGCTTTTATGACGGAATTATCAAAACATATTGGCGCTGATACTGATGTTCCGGCCGGAGACATTGGAGTTGGAGGTAGAGAAGTAGGTTATATGTTTGGTCAATACAAAAGAATACGAAATGAATTTACAGGGGTGTTAACTGGGAAAGGAATTACTTTCGGAGGCTCTTTAATTCGACCAGAAGCTACAGGTTATGGAGATGTATATTTTGCTCAAAACATGTTGGCTACAAAAGGTCAAAGCTTTGAAGGAAAAACGGTAGTGGTTTCAGGTTCAGGAAATGTAGCACAATATGCTATTGAAAAAGCAACTCAATTAGGAGGTAAAGTAGTTACTGCTTCAGACTCTTCTGGATATATTTATGATGCTGATGGCATCACGCCTGAGAAATTAGCCTACATCATGGAAATCAAAAACGTAAACTATGGAAGAATTGGCGATTATGTTGCCAAATATCCTTCTGCACAATTCGTTTCTGGAAAACGTCCATGGGAAGTTAAATGTGATATTGCATTGCCATGTGCAACTCAAAATGAATTAAATGGCGACGAAGCAAAAGCGCTTATTGCTAACGGATGTACTTGTGTTGCCGAAGGGGCAAACATGCCTTCAACCCCAGAGGCAGTTACCGAATTCTTAAAAGCCAAAATACTTTTCGCTCCAGGTAAAGCATCAAATGCAGGCGGTGTTGCTACATCAGGACTTGAAATGTCACAAAACTCTTTACGTTTAAGCTGGACATCGGAAGAAGTAGATCAACGATTGAAAAACATCATGGCTAACATTCATGAAGCCTGTGTAAAATATGGTACCGATGCAAACGGATATACTGATTACGTTAAAGGTGCAAATATCGCAGGTTTCGTAAAAGTTGCCGATGCTATGCTGGCTCAAGGAATTGTATAAAAAATTAAACCAACCAACCAAAAGCGCTGCCGACCTATATAGAACGCCACGACTAGAGCGAATGCGACAGCCGAAGGAAATAAAGCCCTTAAAATGCCATCAGAAATGACGGCATTTTTTGTTTTCAGTATAACAAATTGATACTTTTTGCGTTTATACTATATTTGTATGCTAATTCTTCTATGATGAAACAGTGTTTTTTGTGCTATTTTATTCTTCTGCCACTACTAGTTTTTTCTCAACCAAATAGAAATTGGAAAGGGTATTTCTCCTATAACACTATAAAAGATGTGTCCGAATCGAGTACCCGCCTTTTTGCAGCTGCTGAAAATACTTTATTCACCAAAAATTTGAATACCAATGAACTTAAAACCATAAATAGTATTGATGGGCTATCTGGACAAACAATTTCTGCTATGTATCATAGCGAGACTTTTAATAAAACAATAGTAGGTTATGAAAATGGGTTGTTAATTGTAATTAATGATGTGGATGGAAGCATGTTAAATGTGGTAGACATTATCAATAAAAACATCCCAGCAAATATTAAAAAAATAAATCATTTTATGGAATATAATAGTGTACTATATATTTCATGTGATTTTGGAATTGTTCAATACAAATTAGCAACCTTAGAATTTGGCGACACCTATTTTATTGGCCCAGCCGGACAAGAAGTAAAGGTATATCAAACCACAATTTTTAATAATGATATTTATGCAGTTACACAATTTTTTGGCATCCGAAAAGCTGCTATTGCCAACCCAAATCTAAATGATTTTGCCCAATGGCAAGTTTTTGATTCTGGTTTTTGGAATGGTATTGTTACATTCAACAACCAATTGATAGGAATGAACACTAATAATATAATTTATCGTTACAACGGTTCCTTTTTTTCTCAGTTGGCAGTCCTTGGGCAACCTGGTCAAGACATCAGAGTTTCCTCGAATTACTTAATAGCTGCGTGCTCAAACAAAGTTTTAATTTTTAATCAAACATTAAATCCAATTGTAACCATACTAAATTCTCAAATTACATCTACACCCGCAACATTTAGTTGTGCCACAGTTATTGATTCTAGCATATATATAGGAACGAATGAAAACGGAATAGTTTCCTCAACAATTAGTAGCCCAACAAATTTTGAATTCATCATGCCTAGTGGCCCTAAAATGAACAATATGTTTTCTATTAATAGCACTTCTTCCAACTTATGGGCGGTATATGGTGGCTATGATATTACCTATAATCCTTACACTTATATTGGTTTTAGTCTAAGTGAATTTGGAATTAGCAAATACAACGAAACAGACGGCTGGCTCAACATTCCGTACAATGATGTATTAAACGCAAAAGCTTTGGTTAGAATTGCTGTAAATCCTAATGATGAAAATCAAGTATGTGTTGCCTCTTATAATGGTGGATTGTTAAAACTAGAAAGTGACATACCAACTACCTTATATGACGATTCGAATAGTACTTTGCAAGGAATAGTTCCCGGTTCAGATTTTAGAATTAATAGTACAACATTCGATAAATCGGGGAATTTATGGATGACAAATAGCAGGGTTAAAAACGGGCTTCAAGTATTAAAAACGGGAGGCCAATGGCAATCTTATAATATGGAAACTATTTTAGCTAATTATACCAACAATGATTTTTGCAAGATTGCTATCGATAAAAGCGGGACAAAATGGATAGCTTCCTATAAAAACGGTGTTATTGCCTTTAATGAAAATGCTAATGTTTTTAAAAAGTTATCCGAAGGTCTTGATACTGGAAACTTGCCTTCTATTGATGTTCGGGCTATAGCCGTTGACAATCGCAGTCAGGTATGGATTGGAACGAACAAAGGGTTACGAGTGTTGTCTAGCTCCGGAAGCTATAATAGCGAAGACCAAATGAAAGCAAATCCAATTATCTTTTTAGAAGAAGGTGTTGCAAAAGAACTTTTGCGAGAACAATTTATTACTGATATTGCGGTTAACGGTTCCAATCAAAAGTGGATTAGTACTGCCGATTCTGGAGTATTTCTTTTTTCTCCTAATGGTCAAGAAACTATATACCACTTTACCACTGAAAATTCCCCTTTACCAAGTAATGTGGTTAATGACATCGAGATTAATGCAACAACCGGAGAAGTGTTTTTTGCAACAAACAAAGGATTGGTTTCGTATCTAGGAACCTCAACCAAACCTACCGACAATTTAAATGCTGTTTATGTATATCCAAATCCAGTTCGCCCCGAATTTGTGGGAACCGTCAAAGTTGCAGGATTAATTTCGAAAGCCAATATTAAAATTACCGATATCGAAGGAAATTTAGTTTACGAAACCACATCTGAAGGCGGAACAATTGAATGGGACACTACGGCATTTGGCAAATACAAAGTAGCTTCAGGGGTTTATATGATTTTTATTGCTGCCGATGACGCTACTGAAACCGCTGTTAAAAAAGTGATGATTATCCGATAAAATTCCAATTTGAAAATCCCAAATCCCAATGTTGGTAAAAACCAAAGCGATTGTTCTTTCCTCCTTAAGATACCAAGAAAAAAGCTTGATTGTAAAATGCTTTACCCTTTCGGATGGGCTAAATAGTTATTTCGTTCCGAGTGCCTATTCTGGAAAAAAATCCAATCAAAAAATCGCTTATTTTCAGCCACTAACTATTCTAGAAATTGAAGCCAATCATAAGAATAAAGTAACATTAGAACATTTTAAAGAAATAAAGTTAGCCCATGCCTTTCAAACAATTTCAACGGATATTGTCAAAAGCACTATCGCAATGTTTCTCTCCGAAATCATTCATCAAAGTATACACGAAGAAGAGAAAAACGAAAACCTGTTCAACTTTCTTGAATCGGCTTTGCTTTGGCTTGATGCGCATGACCAAATGGCTAACTTTCATTTAATACTAATGCTCGAAATGACCAAATTCCTGGGCTTTTATCCTGATACTTCTGAAATGGAATTTAAATTTTTCGATACCAAAGAAGGAGTGTTTTCCCCTATTCAGGGAACAACTTGCCTGTCGGAACACGAAACCTTTTTGTTTAAAAAACTAATTGATTTAAAATTCGACAGCGGCCAAAAAGTCTTTGCGGGCGTCGAGCGTCAAATCCTGTTAAAAATTCTCCTCGACTATTATACCATTCATCTCGATGGTTTCAAAAAACCAAAATCACTCGATGTTTTAAAAGAAGTTTTTGCTTAAAATTACTTTGGGCGTGCCCTTTCAGGTCGTGCTATACGCTTCAATCTTTTATTCCGTAAACTTCATAAAAGGATTTTCACTTCTATCACTCACGCAAAAACTTATCACTCATAACTCATAACTCATAACTATTTATTACTTTCGCAAACTGATTTAAGAAAACGACAAAAATGAGTACTAAGTTTACTGAATACAAAGGACTTGACTTGCCCACTGTGGCATCAGAAGTGCTGGAGTTCTGGAAAGAAAATAATGTCTTTGAGCAAAGCGTAACTTCTCGAGAAGGCGCAACACCTTATGTGTTTTTTGAAGGGCCGCCATCTGCAAATGGTTTGCCTGGAATTCACCACGTAATGGCGCGTGCTATTAAAGATATTTTTTGTCGTTATAAAACTCAAAAAGGGTTTCAAGTGAAGCGAAAAGCGGGCTGGGACACGCACGGTCTGCCAGTTGAATTAGGAACCGAGGCAGCATTAGGCATCACCAAAGAAGATATCGGAAAAACCATTTCCATCGAAGAATACAACGAAGCGTGCAAACGAACGGTGATGCGCTATACTGATGTATGGAATGACTTAACCGAAAAAATGGGTTATTGGGTTGATATGGAAGATCCGTATGTTACCTACAAATCCAAATACATGGAGTCAGTTTGGTGGTTATTGAAACAAATCTATGATAAAGGTTTGTTATACAAAGGATATACTATCCAACCATATTCTCCAAAAGCTGGAACGGGATTATCTTCGCACGAAGTAAACCAACCAGGAAGTTATAGAGATGTAACGGATACAACCGTTGTGGCACAATTTAAAACGTTGTCAGAAACGTTGCCAAGCTTTTTGCAAGGTTTTGGAGAAGTTCACATTTTGGCTTGGACGACAACACCTTGGACGTTGCCAAGTAACACAGCATTAACGGTTGGACCAAAAATCGATTATGTTTTGGTCGAAACGTTTAATCAATATACTTTCCTTCCAGTAAAAGTTATTTTGGCTAAAAACTTAGTCGGAAAACAGTTCGGGAAAGGGTTTTTTGTAAGTGAAGAACGTTCTGATTTTGAAAACTTCAAAGCTGGAGATAACCTGCATGCCGGCAAGGCAGGAAATATTCCATTTAAAGTTTTAACAGAATTCAAAGGGGCAGCTTTAGTCGGAATTCGTTATGAACAACTAATGCCATTGACTTTACCATATCAATATCCAGAAAATGCCTTTAGAGTTATTTCAGGTGATTTTGTTACCACAGAAGATGGAACCGGAATTGTACATACGGCACCAACATTTGGAGCTGATGATGCCAAAGTTGCCAAAGAAGCTAAACCAGAAGTGCCGCCAATGTTGGTTTTAGATGCTAGTGGAAATCCAGTGCCTTTGGTTGACCTGCAGGGCAGGTTTATTCAAGGTTTAGGAAATTTATCTGGAAAATATGTAAAGAACGAATATTATGATGCCAATAAAGTTCCTGAACGTTCTGCAGATGTTGAAATCGCAATTCAGCTAAAAGAAGAAAACAAAGCGTTCAAAGTTGAAAAATACGTTCACAGTTACCCTCACAGTTGGAGAACCGATGAGCCTTTATTGTATTATCCGTTAGATTCTTGGTTCATCAAAGTAACCGAAGTTAAAGACAGAATGTTCGACTTAAACGAAACCATCAACTGGAAGCCAAAAGCAACAGGTGAAGGACGTTTTGGAAATTGGTTAAAAAATGCTAACGATTGGAACTTATCCCGTTCCCGTTATTGGGGAATTCCATTGCCAATCTGGAGAACTGAAGACGGAACAGAAGAAGTTTTGATTGGTTCTGTTGAAGAATTATACAATGCCATCGAAAAATCAATTGCTGTTGGTTTTCAAGCCGAAAATCCTTTTAAAGGTTTTGAAATCGGAAACATGAGTGAAGCCAATTATGATTTAGTCGACTTACATAAAAATGTTGTCGATGGCATTACGTTAGTTTCAGCTTCTGGTAAACCTATGAAACGCGAAAGCGATTTGATTGACGTTTGGTTTGATAGTGGCGCGATGCCCTATGCGCAATGGCATTACCCATTCGAAAACAAAGATAAAATCGATCAAAATAAAGATTTTCCAGCCGATTTTATAGCCGAAGGTGTAGATCAAACGCGTGGTTGGTTTTATACTTTACACGCTATCGGAACGTTGGTTTTTGACAAGATTGCCTATAAAAATGTAGTTTCAAACGGTTTGGTGCTTGATAAAAACGGACAAAAAATGTCCAAACGTCTTGGAAATGCCGTTGACCCTTTTACGACATTAACAGAATACGGTCCCGATGCGACACGTTGGTATATGATATCCAATGCGAATCCTTGGGATAACCTAAAATTTGATATCGAAGGTGTTGCTGAAGTAAGACGTAAATTCTTCGGAACATTATACAACACCTATTCGTTTTTCTCGTTATACGCCAACATTGACGGTTTTAAATATGCCGAAGCAGAAATTCCGCTAAATGAAAGACCGGAAATTGACCGTTGGATTTTATCTGAATTGCATACCTTAATAAAGGTGGTTGATGAAGCATACGCTGATTATGAACCCACAAAAGCAGCTCGAGCTATTTCTGATTTCGTTCAGGAGAATTTGAGTAACTGGTATGTGCGTCTGTGCCGAAGAAGATTTTGGAAAGGGGAATACGAAAAAGATAAAATTGCAGCTTATCAAACTTTATACACGTGTTTGATAAACATAGCCAAACTATCGGCCCCTATAGCTCCATTCTTTATGGATAAACTTTACAGAGACTTAACACAAGCAACACATATAGAGGAATTTGAGTCAGTACATTTGGCGAAATTTCCAAATTCGGTTGAAAACTTTGTTGATAAATCACTCGAAAGTAAAATGATGAAAGCACAAACCGTTTCATCTCTCGTTTTATCGCTTCGAAAAAAAGAAATGATAAAGGTACGTCAACCGTTGCAAAAGGTTATGATTCCTGTACTTGACAACAATCAGCGTGCTGAAATTAAGGCAGTTTCCGACCTCATAAAAGCCGAAGTAAACGTTAAAGAAATTGAACTTTTGGATGATGCATCAGGAGTTTTGGTAAAGCAAATTAAACCTAATTTTAAAGCACTCGGTCCTCGTTTTGGCAAGGACATGGGATTGATAGCCAAAGAGATACAAAGTTTTTCTGCAGAACAAATCAACGAATTAGACACAAAAGGCGAGTTGTCACTTGTTATATCAGGAAAAAGTATAATTTTATCATCCGATGATGTTGAGATTTCTTCACAAGATATCCCAGGTTGGTTAGTTGCTAATGCAAATGGAATAACGGTTGCTTTAGACATCACTTTAACCGAAGAATTAATAGACGAAGGAATCGCAAGAGAATTGGTTAACCGAATTCAAAACATTAGAAAAGACAGTGGTTTTGAAGTAACTGATAAAATTAAAGTTCATTTACAGCAAAATGACGCGTTAGAAAAAGCAGTTAACGCCAATAAAAAGTATATCAAATCGGAAACATTAACAGAAACATTAGATTTTGTAACTGATTTAAACAACGGAATAGAAATAGAATTTGACAGTATAAAAACAAAAATATTAATCTCAAAATAGCAAAAAGATGGTAGAAGAAAAAATGAGATACTCAGATGCAGATTTAGCAGAGTTCAAAGAAATAATAATAAATAAAATGGATAAGGCAAAAGCCGACTTAGAGTTGATAAAGAGTGCCTATATGAATGACTTAAACAACGGAACAGATGATACATCCCCAACGTTTAAAGCGTTTGAAGAAGGCAGTGAAACCATGTCTAAAGAAGCCAACTCACAATTAGCCATTCGTCAAGAAAAGTTTATTCGTGATTTAAAGAATGCACTGTTCCGTGTAGAAAATAAAACATATGGAGTTTGTAAAGTTACAGGCAAGCTTATAGGCAAAGAAAGATTAAAAATCGTTCCTCACGCTACAATGAGTATTGAAGCTAAAAATTTACAGCGATAATAACACTACTTTTATAAAGTAACGCTCCTAAACGGAGCGTTACTTTTTTAGAAAAAAAACACTATTTTTGCGCCATAAAAATCCAAAAAATGTCATTACGGAATTCTATTTTAATCATTGCTATAGTTTTATTAGTTGACCAATTTGTCAAAATTTATATCAAAACAAATTTTGTTTATGGTGAAGCGGGTCAAATTGATGTTGCCAATTGGTTTAAAATATTGCTGATTGAAAACGAAGGAATGGCATGGGGAACAAAGATTCCTGGTATTCACGGCAAATTAATTTTGACTTTTTTTAGAATCTTAGCTGTTTTTGGTATTGGGTATTGGTTATATGATGCCAGTACAAAACACAGCTCTAATTACTTAATGGTTGCCATTGCGTTAATTTTTGCTGGTGCTGTTGGAAATATTATTGATTCTGTTTTTTATGGCGTTATTTTCGATGATAGTTATGGTCATTTAGCCACCTTGTTTTCGGACAACCCTTCTGGAACTTGGTTTCACGGAAGAGTGGTTGACATGTTGTACTTTCCTATTTACGAAGGAACTTTTCCACAATGGCTTCCCCTTTACGGTGGTCAACCGTTCAAATTTTTTAATGCTATTTTCAACATTGCCGATATGGCCATTTCTACTGGAGTTGGAATCTTAATTGTATTTAATAAAAAAGCTTTTGCTAAAAAAACGACTATTGAAATGTATAAACCTTAGAAGGTGTAACACAATAATCTAATCGAATATCCGTTTCAAAAACATCATCAATAATTTCTTCGGGTTCAAAGAATGATAAGCCAACTTTGATAATCTCTTTATTGCATTTGGATAAAAAGTTGTCATAAAATCCTTTTCCATATCCTACTCTATTTCCTAATTTATCATACGCTAAAAGCGGAACAAAAACCACATCAATTTTAGTATCCGGAACCTCAATTCCGTTAATAGGCTCATAAATATTGTATTCGTTTTTTTGAAATTTAGTATTATCGGTCAGGAGATAATTAGTAATTCCAAAGCTCTCAAAATCACATTTGGCAACCACAATTTCCTTGTCTTTTCCGGCTAAAATCTGAAGAACGAATTCTGTTTCAACTTCTTTTTGTTCCTCAATAGACAGAAACAAATGAAAATACGTTTTCTCCCAGATGTCGAGTTGCAGCATTTTATTAGCAATAGCCAGACTTTTGTCTTCAATTTCGTCAAGCGATAATTGCTGACGTAACTGCTTGTATTTAGCTCTGAGTTCTTTTTTGTTCATCCTTCAAAAGTACTTTAATTTTTATAACTTTGAAATCAATGAATCCTAAATCCTCATTCCTAAATCCCAAATGAATATTCCTTCAATCGAACTTCAGATACAAACATTGCCCGACAATCCAGGCGTGTACCAGTATTATGATAAAGAAGGCAAAATTCTCTATGTTGGCAAAGCCAAAAATCTTAAAAAAAGAGTTGCTTCCTACTTCAATAAACTTCATGAAAATGCCAAAACTAATGTGTTGGTCAGGAAGATTGTCACCATAAAGCACATAGTAGTTGCGTCGGAACAAGATGCCCTTTTGTTGGAAAATAATCTAATAAAAAAACTACAGCCACGCTATAATGTTTTGCTGCGCGATGATAAAACCTATCCGTGGATTTGCATCAAAAAAGAACCATTTTCCCGAATATTCCCCACGCGGAGAATGATCAAAGACGGCTCGGAATATTTTGGTCCGTATACCAATTTCAAAACTGTAAATACTATTTTAGGTTTAATCAAAGAACTGTATACGTTGCGAACTTGCAACTACGATTTGAGTGAAAGCAATATCAAATCAAGTAAATACAAAGTGTGTTTAGAATATCATATCGGTAATTGCAAAGGCCCATGTGAAGGTTTTGAAAAACTGGAAAATTATCAAAAACAAGTGGATGCCATTCGTGAAATTCTGAAAGGAAATTTCAAAGATAGTTTACGCGATTTCAAAAAAATGATGCAAGATTTGGCATCTGAAATGAAATTTGAAGCGGCGCAAAAAATAAAAGAAAAAATTGAAGTCTTAGAAAATTATCAATCTAGATCAACAATCTTAAACCCAAAAATATCCAATATAGATGTGTTTTCTATAGTTTCAGATGAAACTATGGCGTATGTCAACTTTTTGCAAATATCATACGGTGCTATTATTCGATCTTTTACGTTAGAACTTAAAAAGAAATTGGATGAAACCGATGAAGAACTTTTAGAACTCGCTGTTGTTGAACTTCGTGATCGTTTTCATTTGACATCTAAAGAAATTATTTTGCCTTTTGAACTGGATTTTGGTTCAACATTAAAAGTAACCGTCCCACAAGTTGGCGATAAAAAACAAATTTTAGAATTGTCTCAACGCAATGCCAAATACCAACGCCTAGAACAACTGAAACAAATTCAAATCGTAGACCCAGAAAGACATACCAACCGTATTATGGCGCAAATGCAAAAGGATTTACGTCTTTCAAGCGAGCCCCGCCATATTGAATGTTTTGACAATTCGAACATTCAAGGAACCAATCCTGTTTCGGCCTGTGTTGTTTTTAAAGATGGAAAACCAAGTAAAAAAGACTATCGTCATTTTAATATCACAACGGTTGAAGGGCCAAATGACTTTGCCTCTATGGAAGAAGTTGTGTATCGAAGATACAAAAGGCTTTTGGATGAAAGTCAACCGTTACCACAACTAATAATTATTGATGGGGGAAAAGGGCAATTATCTTCTGCTTTGAAAAGTATTGATGATTTAGGTTTACGAGGGAAAATTGCAATTATTGGAATTGCCAAACGCCTTGAAGAATTGTTTTATCCAGGCGATTCAGTACCATTATATTTGGACAAAAAATCAGAAACGCTTAAAATTATTCAACAATTGCGAAACGAAGCGCATCGTTTTGGAATAACACATCATCGAGATAAACGAAGTAAATCGGCTTTGAATTCGACCATAGAACTAATTCCGGGCATCGGTGAAAAAACAATGTTAACGCTTTTAAAACATTTCAAAAGTGTTAAAAGATTGAAATTAGCCACAGAAAAAGAAATTTCTGAGGTTGTTGGAGTATCAAAAGCAAAAAAAATTTCCGACTTTTACCAAAAAGATATCTAAATGCGTAGCAAACCACTAGCCTTTAGCAATAAACCTTTAGCCAAAATTAGTTTTGTTGCTAAAGCGCTTTCTACTATTTCCTTTTACTTATTACCCCTTGCCTTTCTATTGCTTCCTATTACTTCTTTTTCTCAAGAAACAACAAAACGCCCCAAAGTAGGCCTAGTTCTAAGCGGAGGTGGTGCCAAAGGATTTGCTCATATCGGTGTATTAAAAGTGCTAGAAAAAGCAGGGGTGAAAATTGATTATATAGCCGGAACAAGTATGGGAGCTGTTGTAGGCGGATTATATGCTTCGGGTTATAGCGCAACTCAAATTGATTCTATTTTTTACAACACGGATTTCGACGAATTATTGCAAGATTATATTCCTCGCTCTTCTAAAAGTTTTTACGAAAAGCGAAATGATCAAATGTATGCACTGACATTGCCTTTTGACAAACTAAAAATAGGGATCCCAATTGCACTTTCTAAAGGAATGTATAACTATAATCTTTTATCAAAACTTACGCATAAAGTGAGATATGTTAGAGATTTTAATAAACTTCCAATTCCTTTTTTGTGTATTGCTACTGATATTGAAAAAGGAGAACAAGTGATTTTAAACAATGGCTATTTAGCACAAGCTATGTTGGCAAGCTCTGCATTTCCTTCTTTGTTTTCCCCTGTAGAAATAGACGGTAAACTATTGATTGACGGAGGCGTAGTAAATAATTATCCTGTTGAAGAAATTCGAAAAATGGGCGCTGATATTGTTATCGGAGTTGATGTTCAAGACGACTTAAAAGACCGAAAAGCGTTGAAAGACGCAACTAGAATCTTAGTTCAAATTACGAATCTTGATATGATTAGGGTAATGAAAGACAAACAAAAGTTAACCGATATTTATATCAAACCTGATGTAAAAGACTTTGGAGTAATTTCTTTTGACGAAGGGCCAAATATTATTAAAAAAGGAGAAGAAGCATCAATTGAAGTCTATGACCAAATTAAAAAACTTGTAGATTCTATTAAAATTTATAAAACAACTCTTTTAAACATAAGCAAAGACACTCTAAATATTAAAAACATTTCAATTAATAAATTAGAAAATTATACTAGAGCTTATATATTGGGGAAACTTCAATTTAAAAATGGCAAAAAAATAACCTATGAAGATTTAAAAACAGGTATTAACAACATCAATGCTACTCAAAATTTTAGCAGAATTAGTTACACTCTTGAAGGTAAGGAACAGGAAGATGAATTAAAATTAAGCTTGACTGAAAACCCAACCAAAACTTTTTTGAAGTTCGGACTTCATTATGATGGATTATATAAAAGTGCTGTTTTGGCGAACATTACCCAAAAAAAATCGTTTTTTAAAAATGATGTGATATCCCTTGATCTTGGACTTGGAGACAACATTAGATATAATTTAGATTACTATATTGACAATGGTTTTTATTGGAGTTTTGGAATAAAATCCCGATTTAATACATTTAATAAAAATGTAACTACCGATTTTAGAAATGGAGAATTGTTGTCACAACTTGGCTTGAATAGTATTAATATTGATTTTTCTGATCTTACCAATCAAGTGTATTTGCAAACTGTTTTTATTCAGAAATTCTTGATTGCAAGCGGAATAGAGCATAAAATACTACAAATTAAATCAGACAACTTGGGTAATATCAGTCCAACTTTCGAAAAAAGTAGTTATTTAAGTGTTTTTGGATATATGACTTATGATTCGTTTGACAATAAACTATTTCCAAAAAAAGGATGGTTGTTTACCGGAGATATACACTCTTTTCTTTATTCATCTGATTATACAAATGAATTCAATCGATTTACAATTGCAAAAGGTGAAATAGGAGTGGTTAAATCTATAAATAAAAAACTAACTTTTAAACTTCAATCAGAAGCTGGATTTGCTTTTGGAGAAGACAGTGTACATTTTTTCGATTTTGTTTTAGGGGGTTATGGATTTAATACTGTAAATAATTTCAAGCCTTTTTATGGTTATGATTTTTTAAGTATTGCAGGTAATAGTTATGTTAAATCTTGTTTTACTTTAGATTATGAGTTTTACAAAAAAAACCACTTCAATTTCGCTGCTAATTTTGCCAACGTTCAAGACGGATTGTTTGAAAACGGAAACTGGCTTTCAAAACCTACCTACAATGGTTATGCTGTTGGTTATGCCTTGGAATCAATTATTGGCCCAGTTGAAATCAAATACTCTTGGTCTCCTGAGTTGAACAGAGGATATGCGTATTTTGCTGTTGGGTTTTCATTTTAAAACCAAAGTGATTCTATATTATCTGTTTTAAAATAAAAAACTATATTTGAAACTATTAACTTTTAACTAAAACCACATTACTATGTCTATTTGGAAAAGAAAACCATTGGCGCTCTTACTTGCCGAAGCGTCAGACTCTGAAAAAGGATTAAAGAAAACATTAACTGCTTCGGGATTAGTAGCTTTGGGAATAGGAGCAATTATAGGAGCTGGTTTGTTTTCAATTACAGGCTTAGCAGCATCCATGAATGCTGGTCCAGCAATTACGATTTCATTTCTTGTAGCGGCATTTGGATGCATTTTTGCTGGATTATGTTATGCCGAATTTTCATCTATGATTCCAGTTGCTGGTAGTGCCTACACCTATTCATTTGCTACAATGGGCGAATTTATCGCTTGGATAATTGGTTGGGATTTAGTTTTAGAATATGCCGTTGGTGCGGCAACTGTTTCCATAAGTTGGTCGAGATATTTTGGAAAATTTTTAGGAAATTATGGCATTCATTTGCCTAATTCTTTTATGTTGTCACCATTTGAAGGAGGCGTAATTAATGTTCCAGCAGTAATTATTGTTATGCTAATGTCATTAGTTTTGATACGCGGAACAAAAGAATCGGCATTCGTAAATGGAATTATCGTTTTATTAAAAGTAACCGTCGTATTAGTCTTTATTGCTGTGGGTTGGCAATACATTAGACCTGAAAACTACACACCATACATTCCTGAAAACACAGGAAAATTTGGCGAGTTTGGATTTTCTGGAATCATTAGAGCGGCGGCAATTGTGTTTTTTGCCTATATCGGTTTTGATGCTGTTTCCACTGCTGCACAAGAAGCTAAAAACCCGAAACGAGATATGCCAATTGGTATTTTGTTATCATTAGGAATTTGTACGATTCTCTATATTCTATTTGCTCACGTGATGACAGGAGTCGTAAATTATCAAGCATTTGCTGGTAAAGACGGAATTGCTCCTGTTGCTATTGCGGTAGAAGCTATGGGAACAACGGGCGCAGATGGAATGATAACTCCTGCCTATCCATGGTTGAACACTGCAATTTTATTAGCTATTTTAGGAGGGTATGCCTCCGTGATTCTAGTGATGTTAATGGGCCAAAGTAGGGTGTTTTTCTCTATGAGTAAAGATGGTTTGATGCCAAAGGTGTTTTCTGAAGTACATCCAAAATTCAGAACGCCAGCAAAAAATAATTTATTATTCATGTTAATTGTAAGCTTATTTGCTGCTTTTGTTCCGGCAAGAGTTGTTGGTGAAATGACCAGTATAGGTACTTTGTTTGCGTTTATTTTAGTTTGTATAGGAGTATTAATTATGCGTAAGAAAATGCCTGATGCACCTAGAGCATTTAGAACACCGCTCGTTCCTTTTGTCCCTATTGCAGGTGTCTTGGTGTGTTTGTTTATGATGGTATTTTTACCATTAGATACTTGGATCAGACTTATTGTTTGGATGATGATAGGCTTCGATTTCTATTTATTTTACGGAATGAAAAATAGCATATTAAACAAAGGAAACTTTAGTTTAAACAATTATAAGACTGTTGCTGGTTCTGGATTAGGAATGGTTTTGGGATTAATCGTTATTGCTTATATTCATCATTCTGATCCTGCTATTGATGATAGTTTCTTATTTTATTTTTCATTAGTATTTGCAGCTATACATGCGTTTATTTATGCATACAGCTTTAAAAAAGCAAGATAAATTAAAAGGCTTAAAGTAAAGGGTGTTGAACGATTGATTTCTCAATTTTTCAACACCTTTCTCTTTGATAAATATTTCACAATAAAGAAGTCCTAAAATTAAATTTTTCCGATATTTGTTAGATGAAAAAATGGGATAACTTATTAGCACATTTAAAATTCCTCATCAAGAGAAATCCTGAATGAAGTGATTTTGACTACCTAAAATCTTATATTTAATATCATAAATCTAAAATTTAAATCATGCCATTATATCATAAACTAGGAAATATTCCGCCTAAACGTCATACACAATTTCGCAAACCTAACGGAAATTTATACTACGAACAATTGTTTGGAACCGTAGGGTTTGACGGAATGTATACCAACTCTTATCACGAACACAGACCAACACAAGTAAAAGAAATTAGAAAACATTATAGTGTTGCACCAAAAATTTCAAAAGCCAATAATATTCAGTCCTATCGCCTTCGCGGATTTCAAGTTACTCCTGAAAATGATTTTCTAGAAAGTCGAAAAATTGTTTTGACAAATTCTGATTGCCATATTGCATTAGCAGCACCAAAACATTCCACCAAAGACTATTTTTATAAAAATACCGACTCTGATGAATTGCTTTTCATTCATAAAGGTGCTGGAAAATTAAGAACCATGTTGGGTAATATCGATTTTAAATACGGTGATTATTTAATCATTCCACGCGGAATTATTTATAAAATTGATTTCGATACCGAAGACAATCGTTTGTTTATAGTAGAGTCACATCGGCCTATTTATACCCCAAAACGCTACCGAAACTGGTTTGGTCAATTGTTAGAACATTCGCCTTTTTGTGAACGTGATATTCGACGACCATACGAATTGGAAACGAATAACGAAAAAGGAGAATTTATAATCAAAGTAAAAAAGAAAGACGAAATTTTTGACATGGTATATGCGACACATCCTTTTGATGTCATCGGATATGACGGCTATAATTATCCGTATGCTTTCTCCATTCATGACTTTGAACCTATCACCGGAAGAATCCACCAACCGCCACCTGTACATCAAACTTTTGAAACCGATGCTTTTGTAGTGTGCTCTTTCGTACCGCGTTTATACGATTACCATCCTGAATCAATTCCGGCACCATATAATCACAGCAACATCGATTCTGACGAAGTTTTATATTATGTAGATGGCGATTTTATGAGTCGTAACGATGTTGAAGCCGGACACATATCCTTACACCCTGCTGGAATTCCACACGGCCCGCACCCAGGAGCAGTAGAAAGAAGTATCGGGAAAAAAGATACGCAGGAATTGGCCGTTATGGTTGATACTTTTAAACCTTTGATGGTCACTGAAGAGGCGATGAAAATTGCTGATGAAAAATATTTTCAATCTTGGTTAGAGTAATTTGGATTTTTATACTGCATTTATTTCAGTAGCCATTCCGGCTTTTGCCTTTATCTCGCTACGCGAGGATATCGGCGCAATCCGGGCTAAAAAATAATAAACACAACTTTATCAAAAAATAAAATTATGTCAAATGAAATAAAATCCGTTGAATACGGACTCGAAAAAATATTCGAAGGAGCACAAGATTTCCTTCCTCTTTTAGGAACTGATTATGTCGAATTTTATGTAGGCAACGCCAAACAAGCAGCTCACTTTTATAAATCGGCTTTTGGATTTCAATCGCACGCCTACGCAGGACTAGAAACCGGGATGAAAGACAGAGCATCCTATGTTTTGAAACAAGATAAAATACGTTTGGTATTAACAACAGCTTTGAACAGTAACTCCCCAATCGGTGAACATGTAAAAAAACATGGTGATGGCGTAAAAATAATAGCCCTTTGGGTTGAAGATGCCCGTTCGGCATTTGAGGAAACTACCAAGCGCGGTGCCAAAGTTTTTATGGAACCAACCCTAGAAAAAGACGAACACGGCGAAGTAGTTCGTGCCGGAATTTACACTTATGGTGAAACGGTTCATATGTTTGTAGAACGTAAAAATTACAACGGCGCTTTTTTACCCGGTTATAAAGAATGGAAATCCGATTACAATCCTGCTCCAGTTGGTTTAAAATTTGTTGACCACATGGTAGGAAATGTGGGTTGGAACGAAATGAATACTTGGGTAAAATGGTACGAAGACGTGATGGGTTTTGTAAATTTCCTTTCCTTTGATGACAAGCAAATCACAACCGAATATTCGGCATTAATGAGTAAAGTAATGAGCAATGGTAACGGAAGAATCAAATTCCCAATCAACGAGCCTGCTGAAGGAAAGAAAAAATCACAAATTGAAGAATACCTAGATTTTTATGAAGGTTCAGGGGTACAACACATTGCGGTAGCAACGGATGATATCATTAAAACAATTGCCGATATGCGTTCTAGAGGAATTGAGTTCTTAAGCACGCCTCCACAGGCCTATTATGATGCCATTCCAGAACGATTGAAAGATCACATGCATAAGTTTAAAGAAGACATTAATGAGCTCCAGAAATTAGGTATTATGATTGATGCGGATGAAGAAGGGTACTTATTGCAAATCTTTACCAAACCAATTGAAGACAGACCGACATTATTTTTCGAAATCATTCAAAGAATGGGCGCCAAAGGTTTTGGTGCCGGAAACTTTAAAGCCTTATTTGAATCTATTGAGAGAGAACAAATGTTGCGAGGTACTTTGTAAGTCTTTTTTAAGCACTTTTAAGCATAAAAAAAGAGTCCCGAATATTTTGGGGACTCTTTTTTTTTAATAAACACTAATTTCTAGTTAATTACAACGTCATCAATTTGCATAGTCGTTGTTGGTCCCGAAGAACCATTGCCAATATATTCAAAGACGAAGAAACCATTCCCTATTAAACCAGCAGGTATAGCATAATTACCACTATTTGTAAAATTGGTTGGGTAACCTGATGGTGAGCCCGGAGAATAGGTAAAACTTGACGAAATATCTACTAAAGTTGCCGTTGTTGCATTTGAACCTGGAACATAATTAGTAGAGTAGTATACTTTTAAAACACTACTGTCTCCAAAGCCCGCTTTAGTTTTGAATGAAAAAGTGTTAGCTGCAGTCAAATTAACCGGCACAAAAAACAAAACTCTATTGGCTTCAGGCGTTCCACCAAAAGAAGACATTTGAATGTATTTATTTCCTCCAAATGTTTTTACTTGCCAATATCTGGTGCCTGTAACTGCATCGTTAATGTATTTTGGAAATACTGAAGCATTTGTTGCATACGATGTAAATGGTTCATTTAATGCACTGTCGTAGGTAATCGCTGTTCCTCCTACCGGTGGACTAACATCAAAACGAGGTAATGTTAATTGAATATCGCTTTCATACCTAACTATAAATTGAAAATCGGTATCATATTTTGACAATACTCCTCTAATTTTTCCGCTACCTCTAGGTACTTGTTTCCCTGTAAAAGGACAAAAACTACTGAATCGGATGATTTGTGATGAACCTCCTGCTGACGAAATAAGTTCATGGTTGGTTGCACCTCCTCCAGAGTCAATATCATAATAGGTTCTATTAATTGATGCTTCTGCAAATTGAACATTGTCTAATTCAACTAAGGTGTTTTGGTTGGCATCAGTATAAGCACTAGCCAACGATAAAGTTCTAAGCATTGCACTTTCTGGTTCTATGGTTGCCGAAGGGAATAAATGATCTTTCCATTCAAACTCAGAAATTCTACCTATTGTTCCTTCATATAATGCGCCAATTTGTAAAGAGCCATAAACAATTGCAGAATACAACCCATTAAGTTTGATGTACACTTTTCTTCCCGGTGTAAATCCTTTTCCGTATAACGTTGTAACATTCAGAGGCACGCTAAATCCAATAGGGTTTGAGCCATCTGTTGGGATGGTTTGAAATGAAATAGACTTGTAAAAAGTACCTTGTGCATCACTTGAAGTAACATAAGCCTCAATAATATCATCAGTAGTAAATTGAACTGGAGCTGCAGTTGCTGCTGAATTAACAGAGGCTACCGTTCTAGTAGTTGTTAATTCATAGGTAACTAAAGTTTCTTTTGGTGTTTGATAATTATCATCATTTGCACAGCTAGTAAAAAACCCTAATGCAATAGAAAATAGTAACCCTGTTTTTAAAATTATATTTTTCATAGTTTCTTTAAAATTTATTTTTTATCGAAAATTCTAATGTTATCCAATTCATAGGTCCCGTCTAGAGAAAAGTTTGTTCCTGATCCTTTGCATCTAAAAGCTAGGTAAATAGAACCCGTGTAGCTAGACAAATCAACTAACCCAGAACTAAAAAAATCAAAATTAGTATCGAAATCTAAAGGTGGTTTCGTAAAACTTAATGGTTGCCAATTTGCTGCTAAAACATTGGTTCCGTCATAATTTGTTGACACTAATAAATCTATTGAATTTGATGATGAAGAAACATATGCCTGAGCTACGTCAAAAGCTAATGTTTCATTATCCATGATATCCATATTAATTGCTGGCGAGACTAACCACGCAATATTAGTTGCTTGACCTGATTGGTACGATGTAAATTCAGCATATTTTGTTCCGTTATAGTATCCTTCTTCCCATTTCACTGTTCCAACTTCGGCAAAATTTGTCCAACCAGATAAGGCTATACTATTTCCTTCCGTTTGCTCCGTAAAACTATTAAACTGTTCGTAGAAAGCGAAAGTTGTTGATTCGGGAATTTTAATGTCGTTCTCAGGGGAACATCCCATTAATGGCATAAATGCCAAAAGACCGATAATTATTTTTTCATAATTTTTCATAAGGCTATTTTTTTAAAAATTAATGTACAAATTTACAAAATATGTTCTGCCGTAACCATAAAAATATCTTGGAGCAAAAGCTGGAGTGCCACTTGACACATCTTGATTAACCTCTCTAAAGTTAGCATTTCTTGTTTGTTCAAAACCGCCTGTTTTGTAAAAAGTATCTAAAACATTATTCACAGTAGCAAAGAAACCGAATGTTTGATTTCCAACTTTCCATGATTTCCCGCCAGTTAAATTTAACAACATGAAATTATCGAACTTTTCTTGTCTTAATAATTCTCTTGCTCTTTCTTGCGTAGCCTCAGGAAAAGACAATCCTTCTGAATCTTGTGGGTTTTTGAAGAAGTTATCTGTTCTTAATAAAGAGGATATATCTAAAAAGTTATTGGCAAGATAGTTTGCATTCGCACCAACCCACCAGAATTTTGGATCTCTATATTCCATTCCAAAAGACGCAGCAGTTTGTGGACCACCGGATAAACGATATCCTTTTAATTTTGCCTCACCAAAATTAATAGTAGGATTAGTATTAGTTGGGCTGGCTAAATCATCATTATTTAAAGAAACGGTCGGATTGTTATTATAAGTATTCTCTCCATAGGCTCCAGAAAGTAGCAACTTAATTGTTGAAGTTACTTGATATTCCATACCCAGTTCAAAACCAATATTTTGTTTTTCTATATTAGTAACGGTTTCTGCCACAAAAGCATCTCCTCCATCATCATTATTATCATCAAATATACCTTCTCCAAAGAAAAACGAAGTTTCTGTTGCATTTTTAATATTGGTATAATAGGCAGTTAATCTCGTTTTAAATTTAGGTGCTTTAATGATGTAACTTACATCTCCGCTTGTTACATTTTCTGGCCCAAGTCCTTCTGGTGTGTTGTCATTAAGACGTCCGTTAGGGAATACATTTCTTAAAGCTGGAGCTTTAGTCATATATAAAGCATTAAAATTAAAAAATTGTTTTCCCGTTATTTTATACGTTAAACCGCCTTTAAAACCAAAGTTCTCATAAATATATTTATCGCTTTTACCAAATGAATTTGTTGGATACAATCCATTTCTGTATAAACCCTCTCGTTGATATTGAGTTCTTGTATAGGATTGAGCTAAATAAAAATCAATTTTTTTATAGGTAAATTTAAATTGTGTAAAAGCATCAACTGTATTCGCTAATAAATTATAATTATAACTAAATTTCGTATCGCTACCATCATCAAGTCGAATGTTTCTGTAAGGGTTGTTCAAATCAGAAACCTGCTCATCTCCCGCTTGAAAATTGTCATAATCTTGATAGTAATCCCCACCAAGTAAATCCAAAAGATTTGCAAAATTATGAGATTTTAATTTTCTAAATGTTACACCAGCATTCATGTTGATATTATCCGCTAGTTGTGAACTTAAAATTGAATTGGCAGTCCATACCTTATCGTCGGTTCTGTCTTCATATAATACGTAAGCACTTCCCAATCCAACTCTTGCGTTCGCTTTGTTGGTTTCGTATAAAGCATCCCAGTTTATTTGTCTGTTTGCCAAAAAATTTGTCGCTGCTAATTGACCATTGGCAACATTTATAGGATCATCTCCTTGGAAATCGGTATAATCATCAGGATTATAGGCAGATGTGTAATAACTTGGTAAGTTTCTGTAATATATTGGATCTGGATTTTCTGCTCCTTGATTTTCAATTCGACTATTTCCAATCTTACCAAACTGATAAGAAGCGTTGGTGTTCAAATTCGTTTTATCCGATATTTTCCAATAATGTGACAACATTAATATTGGTTCGTTAACTTCTTTATCTCTTGAATTTCTTTTCTTTCCATCTTGCCAACCCCAGTAAGAATTATATCTATTCCCAGCAAGTCTTCTTACTTCTTCAGAGTTTGGCGAGCTCTTACCACGACTATTCTCAGAATAAATTGAAGTAAAGTTTATAGAATGATGATCATTAAATTTCTTTTCAACACTGGCAAATAATGCTTTAGCATCATAATCTGTTCCTTCAAAATATCCTTCGTTAGCCCAACGCCCAGAAGCTGAAACAACATAAGCCCATCCGCTTGTGTTCATTCCTGATGCATGCGTAGCCATTGTTCTCCAACTGTAATTAGTATTTGTACTCGAAAACGAAATTCTAGATCCTTTTCTATATATCGAAGCCCTTGTATTTATTTCTTGTGTGCCCAGAATTCCACCAAAAGTATAGTCTGAAGGCGCAGAACCCATAGTAAACTCTTGGTTTCTTGTAGCATCATTTAACCCGCCCCAATTGGCCCATTGCGGTCTTCCATCATATATTTTGTTCATCGTAACTCCATTAATCATGGTAGTTCCGTATTCATTATCCAAACCTCTTATTCTAAAACGCGCTTGTCCCCAATTGAATGCGGCAGCTTGTTGGAATGCATCCCTTGATGCTTGTAATAATCCCGAAGTACTTTCAGAACCACTGTTATCGTCACCTAAATCATTTTCGGTAATGGTGATCAAACTTAATTGTTGCTCAGAAGTAATGTCTTCTTCAAGAACTACAATTCCTAAATCTAAAACTTTTCCCTCTTCAACATCTACTGCCAACAATTGGTCCTTATACCCTGCGCTTTTAATTTGAAGTAATTGACTCCCTTTAGGAACCTCTTTAAAAGTAAAAACACCCATAGCATCTGTTAGAGCAGTTATAGTAGTGTTTTGAATAGACGCAACAACGTTCTGTAATGGCTTTTGAGTTTTAGAATCTACCACTTTTCCGGTAACCCCAGTTGTAGTTTGTGCAAAACAAAAAAGTACTTGCATTACGAATAATGTACTAATAACAAGTTTTTTCATAAATAAAATTAATTAATTTTTTTTCTATTTAAGTCTTAATAAAAACTTAAAGCGGGCAAATGTACATCTTTTAATAATATTATCTACTTTTGGCTCGCGGTTTGTAAAAAAACTTGACATTAAATTAATATTGATATTATGAGAATTAAAAATCTAATTCCTCTTTTTGTTGTTTTATTCGCAATTTTTGGCGCAAATGCACAGGCAAAAAAATACATTGTGCATACTGTTGCCTTCTATAACTTAGAAAATCTATTCGATACCATTAATGGTGCTAATAATGATGAGGAATGGCTTCCAAATGGCGCTCAAAACTGGACTTCTCCTAAATACAAACAAAAACTACACAATTTAGCTAAAGTATTGTCTGAAATTGGAACTACCGACAACCCGAATAATGGGCCAACATTAATTGGTGGTTGCGAAATTGAAAATCGAGTTGTTCTTGAAGACCTAGTTAAAGAACCTTTGTTAATTAACAAAGATTACGGAATCGTTCACTTCGATTCCCCAGATAAAAGAGGAATAGATGTAGCCTTATTGTATCAAAAAAAGCACTTCAAACCTACAAGTTACAAAAATATTCCTTTATTAATTTATAAAAATCAATTGAATGCTTCTGCAAAAGAAAAAAATGATAAAGACGATGCCTCAGATGACAAATCAGAAATTGATAAAAACTTAGATCGAGTCTATACGCGTGACCAACTTTTAGTGACCGGATTTCTTGATGGTGAAGAAATTAATATTATAGTTAATCACTGGCCTTCACGTTCTGGCGGCGAGAAAAAAAGTTCTCCTTTCCGTGAAGCAGCAGGTAGATTAAACCGAAAAATAATGGACTCTATCTTTAAAATCAATCCCAATGCAAAAATAATGACCATGGGCGATTTAAATGATGGCTCTTATAATAAGAGTGTAAAAGAAGGTATTGGTGCTAAAAGAAAAAAAGAAGAGGTAAAAGAATTTGGGATTTATAATCCCTTTGAAGAAATGTTCTACAAAGGTAATGCAACGCTGTTCTATCGCGATGCTGGAGATATTTTTGACCAAATAATGGTCTCTGAAGCGTTTATCCGAAAAGACACTTCCTCTTTTCGGTATTGGAAATCGGGAATTTATAACAAACCCTATATGATTACAACCGTTGGGCAATATAAAGGATATCCCTTAAGGCATGGTGCTAATGAAATAGGCTATAGTGACCACTTTCCAGTTTATATTTATCTAATTAAAGAAAGTAAATAAGTAAAAGTCCCGATTTGTCGGGATTTTTTATTTTGTAACTTTAACAAAAAAAACTATGGCCATTCCAAAACCATTCAATCTAAACAAATGGATAGACGAAAATCGTCACTTGCTAAAACCGCCCGTTGGCAACAAAAACATATATGTTGATTCCGAGGATTACATCGTAATGATTGTGGCTGGTCCTAATGCCCGAAAAGATTATCATTACAACGAAACGGAAGAGTTATTCTACCAACTTGAAGGCGACATTACCGTCTATGTTCAAGATAATGGTGAGCGAAAAGCCATGAAACTCTCGGCTGGCGACATGTACTTGCATCCGGCAAAAACTCCACATTCTCCCAATAGGAGTAGCGGTTCAATAGGTTTGGTTATCGAAAGAAAGCGCGTAAGTTCTAATGCTAAAGACGGGCTACTTTGGTTCTGCGACAATTGCAATAACAAACTCTATGAAGTTTATTTTCCGCTTACCGACATCGAAAAAGATTTTATGCGTCATTTTGAACATTTCTATGATTCGAAGGATTTGCGAACGTGTAATAAATGCGGAACCATAATGGAAAGTGACCCAAGATTTACAGTAAAATAAAGTTCACAGTCGCAGTCACAGTTTTCAGTTATTGCTAAGACTGTAAACTGAGACTGAGACTTTTGTGAGGAGCCATTCCAGCTGTCCACTATATCTTTTTATCTCGTTTTAAGAACGAGATAAAAAGGATGCCGTTTCCATCTGGGCTAAATTCAAAATAATCATTTACTTTTGCAGTCATAATTTTTACAAACAAATAAACTCACGATACAATGTCAACAATTGCGCAACAATTCGGCATGACCGAAGCTCTTCAAATTCTTGGAGTAAATGCTATTAACGAAGGTACTTCAACCGGAAACGTTTGGTTTTCGAACGGAGATGTTTTCGAATCACACTCTCCGGTAGATGGACAATTAATCGGCAAAGTAAAAGCATCAACTGCCGCCGATTATGAAAAAGTAATGCAATCAGCCACCGAAGCTTTTAAAACATTCCGATTGATGCCAGCACCACAACGCGGTGAAATTGTGCGTCAGTTTGGACAAAAATTGCGGGAGAAAAAAGAACCTCTCGGAAAACTGGTTTCTTATGAAATGGGAAAATCATTGCAAGAAGGTTATGGCGAAGTTCAGGAAATGATTGATATCTGCGATTTTGCCGTTGGCCTTTCGCGCCAATTACACGGATTAACGATGCATTCAGAACGCCCAGGACACCGTATGTACGAACAGTATCATCCGCTTGGAATTGTTGGAATTATCTCGGCCTTCAATTTTCCAGTGGCAGTTTGGGCTTGGAATACTGCTCTAGCTTGGATTTGTGGTGATGTTTGCGTTTGGAAGCCATCCGAAAAAACACCTTTATGCGGCATCGCTTGTCAAAACATTATTGCCGAAGTATTGAAAGAAAACAATCTTCCCGAAGGCATTTCGTGTTTAATCAACGGCGATTATAAAGTGGGCGAATTAATGACGCACGACAAAAGAATTCCTTTAGTTTCGGCTACTGGCTCAACTCGTATGGGTAAAATTGTAGCACAAGCTTGTGCGGCACGTTTAGGAAACTCTTTATTAGAGCTAGGCGGCAACAATGCTATCATTGTAACTCCTGATGCTGATATTAAAATGACCGTTATCGGAGCTGTCTTTGGAGCCGTTGGAACCGCAGGACAACGTTGTACCTCAACGCGTAGATTGATCATTCACGAAATTATTTATGATAAAGTTCGTGATGCAATCGTTAGCGCTTATGGTCAATTACGCATCGGAAATCCATTAGACCAAAATAATCATGTTGGTCCACTTATCGATAAACATGCCGTTGAAATGTATAACAATGCCTTATCAAAAGTGGTTGCCGAAGGCGGGAAAATACTAGTTGAAGGTGGCGTTCTTACTGGTGCAGGTTACGAAAGTGGTTGCTATGTAAAACCAGCAATTGCTGAAGCAGATAATTCATTTGAAATCGTGCAACACGAAACCTTTGCACCTGTTTTATACTTACTAAAATATTCGGGCGATGTGCATGATGCTATTGCCATTCAAAATGGAGTAGCTCAAGGGTTATCATCAGCTATCATGACAAATAATCTTCGGGAAGCTGAAGCGTTTTTATCTGTTGCTGGTTCCGATTGTGGCATTGCCAACGTAAATATTGGAACTTCTGGTGCCGAAATTGGCGGTGCTTTTGGTGGCGAAAAAGAAACCGGTGGAGGTCGGGAATCAGGTTCTGATTCGTGGAAAGTTTATATGAGAAGACAAACCAATACCATCAATTATACGACCAGTTTGCCATTGGCACAGGGAATAAAATTTGATTTGTAATATTAGCAGATTATCATTTTACAAACTTAGCATTTTCAGGTTTAGCGCAACCTTTTTTAATATAAATCATCAAAAGAAAAACAAAACTAATTATTTATGAAAAAATTTATTTTACTTTTTATGTTGACACCTCTATTAATGGCTACTACTTGTGATAGTGATGACAATCAAATTGTTTGTACACAAGAAGTAAAAGCTGGTTTAGCTGTTACTGTTAGTTTAGGTTCTTATAGCTCTATAGTTTCTGAAGGAGTTACTGTAACCGCCAATGATGGAGATTATTCGGAAACCTTAAGCGTTATTGATAGTGCTGACCGAATGTTTTTTGGCGCGTGGGAAAGACCGGGAACTTATATTTTAACAGTTTCTAAAGAAGGTTATCAAACGTATACTTCAGCACCTATAACCGTAGACGCTGATCAATGTCATGTAATTACCGAGCTAATTCATATTCCTTTAGTTTCTAATTAATTTTTACTTATAAAAAAAGCGTCCCGAAAAATTCGGGACGCTTTTTTTTGCACTTCGTCTAAATGACAATGTTTAAATATTTTACTTTGTCTTTTTCACATACTGCGTCAATATAACAATATGTTGTCCTTCGACTCTTCCTTCTATTTGGTTTACATTGTCCCAAACTAATTTGATGTTGTGAACAGCGGCACCTCGTTTTGCTGTGAAATTCGCTCCTTTTACATCCAAATCTTTAATTAATACCACCGAATCTCCATCTTTCAGAACGTTTCCGTTGCCATCTTTATGCACAATTTTCCCCTCTTCATCTTCTCCTTCGCCAGTGGCACCTGCCCAAACTAAGGTTTCTTCGTCAAGATACATCATGTCCAACAAATCTTGTGGCCAACCTTCTGCACGTAATCGGTTAAGCATTCGCCAAGCTACAACTTGTACAGGTTTATTTTCATTCCACATACTATCACTAAGACATCTCCAATGATTGGGATCTGTTGGTGTCGTATTTTCTATTTGGTTTTTGCAAATTGAACAAACCAAGACAGAATTGTCTACCGATATGGATTCTTCTTTTGTTAGATGTATTCTTAAATCGTGTGTCGAGCCACACAATTCACATATAGAACCGCTTCTTTCGCTTAGTTTTTGGTCAATGACACTCATCATTAAAGGTTGAAAGAAGCGCCTATTTGAAACACAAATTGATTGTTATATTCGTCAAATCCTTGAATGTTTCTGTCGTATCTTGCTATTGGAATTCCTGCTTCAGTGTATACACCAAATCCTTCTGAAAAGAAATACCTAACGCCCAAATGTGCCCCAAAATTTCTTAACCCCAAATTCAATCCTGGATAAATATCCATGGCTTTGTCCAATTTAAAAACACTACCCAAGTTGGCGTTAAACCGAACTTTTGCATCTGCTCTGTCTCCAAATTTAGCACTCGTTCCATCTGGCTCTTTTACAGAAAGCATGTAGGATGCAACAAATCCGTATGACATGTTTTCCCCCAAACCAAAATCGGCAGAAAAATTAATTCCTGTTCCGCCATCTTGCATATTTACTCCTACTTGTGCTTTAATGTCGCCTTTTCCTTTGAAAGCTTGCGCATTAACCAAACTTACCATAATAATAGCTACTAACGTAATTGTTTTTTTCATTTTAATTTAAATTTTAATTTGTTCTTCACAAAAGTAAGTAATATTTTTAATTTCTTCCTTTTTCATTAAAATACAACTCATTTAATGGCTCGCTTTGCCAAAATTCTTTAGTGTCAACATCCAGTATTGTTAATGGTCCATTAAAAGCTGCGCCAGTATCAATATTCCATACGCATGCTTTTTGAATTGGAATGGTTTGTTCCATTTTGGTAACTGGAGTGTGACCAATGTAAATTTCTTTATATAATTTCAATCGTTTAGGATACAAAAAACTTTCTTTAGAAATAGCAGCATCTAAAGCCAACGCAGTTTCCCAAAGCGTTCTGTCCCAATAAAATAGTCTCGGAAAATATTCGTATTTAATTCCATTCATATTGGTAAATCCGGCATGAATAAATAATCGGTTTTGTTCATCTAGGTAATAATCTTGCAACGATAGTAGAAATTCGATATGTCGTTTCTTTTTTGTTTCGGAAACAGTATCATAAGCAAGAACAGTTGCTTCGCCTCCATGTTTAAACCACATACTTTCATCAATGTTTTCATTATTAGAAGACAACCAATAAAAAAGTAGCTCATCGTGATTGCCGCGAATAAAAATACAGTTTTGTTTTTTACTATAATCGATTAGAAAATCGATTACTTCAGGCGATTGACTCCATCCATCTACATAATCCCCAAGAAAAATCAATGTATCATCTGTTCTTACTTTGGCTCTATCCATGATTTGATGTAAAGCGCGTAATCCGCCGTGAATGTCGCCAATGACTAATGTTCTATTCATTATTTTTATTGTATTTCATTTTCCTTAAAATTCGCATCGCTTCCTTAAAACTAAGATAAACTGTGGTGTTTTTTTGAGCTTTTAAAAGCGGTTTGGCTTCAATTAATTTGTGTTTGGCTTCCTCAAACCCATTCAAATAACAAATCATCAGAGTAGAAGGAAGATTCTCTAAATCCTTAACTTCTCTTTCAGAAATCGAAACCTCTTTATTTAACTTATCTAGCAATGCAAGATTCGAATTATAAATGTGATGTAGCATTTTTTTATTAAATGATGGTGGTTCAAAAAGCATTTGATTTTCTATTTTGTAATAACCATTATCAAAAAAAGAAATCTTCTGCTGTTCTAATGGATAGTAACTCGTTTTGTCGTTTAAACCCAAAGGAACATGTTCCGTAATGGTGAAACTTTTCTCATCATATTCAATAGAAACCACATCTAGCGCAGAGTAAAATAGTTTTACTTGTTCGTTAATTAGTTCAATGTCTACTCGTGAAAGGTAGGTAGTGTCTCTAATTTTTTTGGGATTTCCTGCCCAACAAATGACAAACAATTCTTTAAAAACTTTATACTTTGAAGGCATGTCTTTATGGCGATTATTTGTAAAATCTAAAACGCCGTCAAGCGTATAGGCAATGCTGTTTCTTGAACTGTTTTCAATGCTGATTACCGTTTCAATATTCTGTTTCGAATAGGGTATTTTATCTTGTGTTGGCATTGAATTACTTCCTACTCTAACAAAAACGGAATTTGCTAAAATGGTATGAATGTTCTTCTTGAAGCTTGACGTTTTGTGTTTTGGCTTAATCGATACTAGACCAACAACCCTATCTTTGGGCAAATTGGGGAATGGCACATTCTCATATTGAATTTTAGGTGGGTTTTCCAAATAGGCATTCACTAAATTCTGAATTCGGCTATCGTCAAAAAAATCATCGCCTACAATTTCGTTATCATGATCTTCAACACCCACAACGATATAAGAATTATTTGAAGGATTAGAATTTGACAAAGCACAAATATGTTTTAAAAACTTGGCTTTCCCTTCTTTAGTATGCAAATTTAACTGTCGCTTCTTGTCATAAAAACTACACTCATCATTGTGAGCTAAAAGGTTTTTAATCAAAAGGCGTTTGTTTATCATATAGTGATCAGTAGTCAGTTTTATTGCGCTACGCTCCATAAATTCGGCTGCGCCTCGGGTTTAGTGTTCAGTTACTGCTAACTAATTGCTGAACACTGAATACTATTTTTAGGGTACTTTATTTCCCATACTCTCCGTCCAAATGGCAAACCAATCTTCTTGTTCTAAATCCAATTCAACAGCTTTCATTAAGGCCTGAATTCGAGCAATATTTACGGTGCCGGCAACAGGAATAATCCCAGCTGGATGTTTTAAAATCCAAGCTAATAAAATAGTGTCAGAACCTAAATGGTATTTTTCTACCAATTGCACCAACACTTTTTTTAAGCGTCTGGTTTGCTCAATGTCTTCTCTAAAAACGGTTCCAAGAGGATTCCATGACATGGGACGAATGTTGTGCAATTGCATATAATCTAAACTTCCGTCCAACATGGCTTCAAAATGGGTTGCCGAAAACTGAATTTGGTTATAGTTAATTTCTGTTTTTTGGCGCAATAATTCTGTTTGCAAGGAAGTAAAGTTTGACACTCCAAAATCAATAATTTTACCTTCTTTTTTTAATTGAGCAACCGCTTCCGCAATTTCATCTGCCACCATTAATGGGCTCGGACGGTGCAGCAATAAAACATCCAAATAATCCGTTTGCAGATTTTTAAGTGAGTTTTCTACTGACCAAATGATATACGCTTTTGAATAATCATAATGTTTAATCTTGTTAGCTCTACCATTCACATGTTGGATACCGCATTTTGAAACCAATTGAATAGTATTTCGATCAACCAAACTTTGCTTAAATGCTTTCCCAAAATCGGCTTCGGTGGTATAATTCCCATAAATATCCGCATGGTCAAAAGTGGTTATTTTATTTTCAGCACAAACTTTGATAATGTGAGCCATTTCGATTGTATTCAATTTTTTATCCCATATTCCCCAATTCATGGTACCGGCAATTATAGGCGAAAGTTTAGTTTGCATTTCGTTATTTTTTAGAGTTGTATTAATAATATTTGGGTTTTTGGGTTTTTAAAAGAAATAGGTTTTTTTGCAAAAAAAATTCAAAACCCTAATAGGTTTTAAAATTATAAAAAGAAAATCATAAATCATCCTTAAAATTGGGATGTTTTATAAAGTTTTAACGGATTATTAACATCTCATAAGGGATTAAATTTTGATTTTTGAAATGTTAAAATTTTGAACTTAATTGTACATCGAAAAAATAAAATTATGGAAGAGAATAGTACTGCTATAGACATAAGAGCAATCAATGAAAAAATTGAAAGAGAAAGCGCTTTTATTGATTTATTGACTATGGAAATGAATAAGGTTATTGTTGGTCAGAAGCACATGGTAGAACGATTGTTAATTGGTCTTTTGGGTCAAGGACATATTCTTTTAGAGGGAGTTCCTGGTTTGGCAAAAACTTTGGCTATCAATACACTTTCACAAGCGGTTCATGGAAGTTTTAGCCGTATTCAGTTTACACCCGATTTATTGCCAGCCGATGTTGTAGGAACCATGATTTACAACATTAAAGCCAATGAATTTTCGATAAAAAAAGGACCCATTTTTGCCAATTTCGTTCTAGCCGATGAAATTAATCGTGCGCCAGCCAAAGTACAATCGGCGCTTTTAGAGGCTATGCAAGAGAAACAAGTTACCATTGGTGACACTACTTTCAAATTGGAAAGACCGTTTTTGGTTTTAGCGACTCAAAACCCAATTGAGCAAGAAGGAACCTATTCGTTGCCCGAAGCTCAAGTAGATCGTTTTATGCTAAAAACAGTGATTGACTATCCAAAAATGGATGAAGAACGTATGGTAATTCGTCAAAATTTGAAAGGGGCAAATGAAAAAGTAAACCAAGTTGTTTCTGTAGAGCAGATATTGCGCGCACAAGAAGCGGTTCGTGAAGTGTATATGGACGAAAAAATTGAAAAATACATCTTAGATATTGTATTTGCCACACGTTATCCTGAAAAATATAAATTAGAAAGTTTGAAACCGCTAATTGGGTTTGGTGCTTCTCCTCGTGGAAGTATCAATTTAGCTAGTGCGGCCAAATGTTATGCCTTCATCAAACGTCGTGGTTATGTAATTCCGGAAGATGTTCGTGCCGTAGTTCACGATGTATTGCGTCACAGAATTGGAGTTACTTATGAAGCCGAAGCCGAAAACATCACTTCGGTTGACATCATCAATAAAATTGTGAATGAAATCGAAGTGCCTTAATCCTCCTAAATCCTCCAAAGGAGGACTTTTAATAACCTTATTTTAATAACATTTCCTTCCCTTTGGGAAGGTTAGGATGGGAAAATGGAAACCAAAGACTTACTCAAAAAAGTACGTAAAATAGAAATCAAAACCCGAAGATTGAGCGATCACATCTTCTCGGGTGAATACCATACGTCGTTTAAAGGACGTGGAATGACTTTTTCCGAAGTGCGTCAATACCAATATGGAGATGATATTCGCACTATTGATTGGAATGTTACGGCGCGATACAATGAAGCGCATGTAAAAGTTTTTGAAGAAGAACGCGAATTGACCATGATGTTAATGGTGGATATATCCGGTTCAGAAAGTTTTGGCACCAAAAACCAATTGAAAAGTGAAATTGTAACCGAAATTGCTGCAACCATGGCGTTTTCGGCAACACAAAATAATGATAAAATCGGATTGGTATTATTCTCCGACCAAATCGAGTTATACATTCCGCCAAAAAAGGGAAAATCACATGTATTGCGTATCATCCGTGAACTAATAGAATTTCAGCCCAAAAGCAAAAAAACAGATTTATCTCAGGCGTTAAAGTTTTTATCGGGAACGCAAAAAAAGAAAGCGATTGTATTTGTGATTTCGGATTTTATGGTCGATGATGATTATGAAAAAACACTGAAAATTGCTTCCAAAAAACATGATTTAACAGGAATTCGAGTGTATGACATTCGAGAAGAAAAAATGCCAAACATCGGCATGGTGGAAATGGAAGATGCCGAAACTGGAGAAATTTTGGTGGTCAATACGAGTTCTAAAAAAGCGCGATTGAGCTACGAAAAAGAATATCACGACAAAGTAAATTACTTTAAAGACATCTTTTCAAAATGCGGTTCGGGAACTGTGAATACGCGAGTGGACGAAAGTTATGTAACAAAATTGTTGAGTTATTTTAAATCGAGATAAAAATGTTTTACCACAAAGAACACGATGAAGGCGCAATGGTCACAAAGATTTTCCTTCGTGCGCATAGTGCTGACCTAGCGAACTTAGTGGTTAAATAACAATAAAATGAAAATTAAATTATACATATTATTTCTTCTAATTTCAACTTCGCTTTTTGCCCAAAAAGTAACGACTTCTATTGATTCTACCAAGAAAAAAATCGGTGCCGAATTCAAGCTTACCTTGAAAACGAATGTCGATACATTGTCGAAAGTAAAATTTCCAAATGCCAAATTTTTTGGTGCTTTGGAAGTAATTCAGTCCTATAAAATAGATACTGTTAAAAACGGTGCTCGCTACGAACTGATAAAAAAATATGGCTTAACCCAATTTGACAGTGGAAAATATACCATTCCAAGAATTCCTGTTTTGATTAATGGTAAACCCTCTTTTTCTGATAGCATCAAAGTGGAAGTAAATGACGTAAAAGTCGATACACTGAAACAAAAAATGTTCGACATCAAAGACATTGCTAAAGTAGAAAGTCCGTTAGGTTCATGGTGGATTTATCTATTGATTTTGTTAGCAATTGGCGTAATTGGTTATTTCGTTTACAAATACATCAAAAAAAGACAAAGCGAACCCAAAGTTGAAGCAATTATTTTTAAATCGCCAATTGAAAAAGCAACCTCTTTATTGCAACAATTAGAAAAAAAAGAACTTTGGCAAAAAGGCGAAATCAAAAATTACTATTCGGAATTAACCGATATTGCCCGAAATTACATAGAAGAAGAAATACACATTCCGGCTATGGAAAGTACCACTTCGGAGCTGATTGAAGCATTACGAAAAGCGGCTAAACAAAAGAAATTAAAGCTATCTAACGAAACAGTAGAGAATTTAGAAAAGGTTTTAAAACAAGCCGATTTGGTAAAATTTGCCAAAGTAAAACCGCTTGATTTTGAAATTGAAGAAGACAAAAAACGCATCTCCAGTTCTATAGTAACCATTCATAAATCAATTCCTGAAGTTGTGGAAGATAATGATGAATTGGCACTTTGGAACGAACAACAAAAAGAACTAGCACGTTTGCAAAAATTGAAAAAACAAAAACGCGTTAGAATTATCACCACTATTGGAATTGTTCTTGGAATGTTGATGCTTTTTGTTTTGAGCTTAATTTATTTCAAAGGATTTGATTATGTGAAAGATAATTTCCTTGGTCACCCAACAAAAGATTTAGTTGAAGGGGAATGGATTTATAGCGAATATGGTAATCCGGCTATAAAAATAGAAACTCCGAAAGTGTTGAAACGAATGGATGCTTCCAAAACACTTCCAAAAGATGCAGCCGCTCTAATCAAAGACATGCAACTTTTTGAATATGGAAGTATTTTAGAAGATTTCAATATCGGTGTTTCAACACTTAGTTATAAGCAACAAGTTCAGTTGGACTTGGATAAAGCAGCCGAAGCATTTTTAAAATCTTTGGAAAGTCAAGGCGCACAAAACATTATTGTCAAAACCGAAGACTTTGACACGCAACAAGGCATCAAAGGGAAAAAAGCATACGGAACAATGACAGTTCTCAATAAAATTAAAGGCAAATCGACTAAAATGTATTATGAATTATTACTTTTTGGACAAAATAACGGCTTACAACAAATCTTGATTTTACATCGAGAAGATGACAAATACGGGCAACAAATTGGGGAAAGAATATTAAATTCGGTTGAATTAAAAGTAACGCAATAATGCTAAAAGAAGTGAGTTTTTTAAATCCTGAATTTTTCTGGTTGTTTTTATTGCTTCCAGCAGCTATTTTATGGCATATTTGGAAAAGAAAACAGCTATCGGCCACATTGAAAATAAGTTCTGTAAAAGGTTTTAAAGCACAAAAATCATTAGTTGCAAAATTAAAACCATTCCTGTTTGTGTTGCGATTATTAGCTTTAAGCTCGTTAATCATCGCATTGGCAAGACCCCGGAAAGTTGATATTAGCAGCCAAACCAAATCTACCAAGGGAATAGATATAGTGATGGCTATGGACGTTTCAGGAAGTATGCTGGCCAAAGATTTAAAACCTAACCGAATGGAAGCCCTAAAAAAAGTAGCCACTCGTTTTGTGGAAGGAAGACCAAATGATAGAATAGGAATTGTGGTTTACGCTGCCGAGGCATATACAAAAACCCCCGTTACGAGTGATAAAGCAGTGGTACAAGAAGCATTACGAGGAATAAAATACGACAATGTTATTCAGGATGGAACGGGAATAGGAATGGGATTGACCACCGCTGTGAATCGGTTAAAAGACAGCAAAGCAAAAAGTAAAGTCATCATTCTTTTAACGGATGGTGTAAATAATGCCGGATTTATTGAGCCCGAAACCGCTTCGCAAATTGCAAAAGAATACGGAATTAAAGTATACACTATCGGAATTGGAACCAATGGAAACGCTATGTTTCCTTATGCTTATGCGCCAAACGGTGGTTTTCTTTTCAAAATGATGCCTGTTGAAATAGATGTTAATTTGCTTCAAGCCATTGCCCGAAATACAGGCGGTAAATATTACCGAGCCAATAGTAACGATAAATTAGAATCGATATACAACGAAATCAATAAACTGGAAACAACCGAAATTCAAGAGTTAAAGTTCTATGATTATGAAGAAAAATACAGGTTGTTTGTTTGGATTGCATTAGGATTAGTTTTGATAGAATTTGGTTTAAGAAATACGATTTATAGAAGTATGGTATAAAAATTCCAAAAAACAAATCCCAAATTCCAATTATCTGGTTTAGGGCAAGTTTTGGATTTTAGTGTTTTTAATATGATAAAAAAATTCAAAAAAACAAATCCCAAATTCCAAGTAAGGGATTTTAGGAACAATATTTGGAATTTGGAATTTTAAAAATTGAAATTTTAGAAAATATGTACGAGTTAGAAGAAAAAGGGTATTTATATTTCTTGATTGTCATTCCAGTAATGACGATGCTTTTCTTGTATATTCAATTCTGGAAAAGAAAAAAACAAAAAGAATTTGGCGATTTAGAATTATTGAAAAAACTTAGTCCAGAAAAATCTGTTTTGAAACCAGTTTTGAAATTGGTCTTGGCACTATTGGGAATAACTTGTTTAATAATTGGCTTGGTGAACCCAAAAATAGGAACCAAATTAGAAACCGTAAAAAGAGAAGGAATAGATATCATTTTTGCAGTGGATGTTTCCAAAAGTATGTTAGCTGAAGACGTTGCACCAAGTAGATTGGAAAAAAGCAAACAATTAGTTTCACAAATCATCAATCAATTGGGCAGCGATAGAATTGGAATTATTGCCTATTCTGGAAGTGCTTTCCCGGTATTACCAATAACAACTGATTATGGTGTGGCCAAAATGTTTTTACAAAGTATGAATCCCGGAATGATTTCGGCGCAAGGAACATCAATTGATCAAGCAATAAATTTAGCCACAACCTACATTGACAAAAAGGATAAAACCAACAAGTTGCTCATCATCATTACAGATGGTGAAGATCATTCTGACTCGGCTCAAGAGGCAGCGGAAGAAGCCAAAAAAGTGGGTTTAAAAATTCTAACCATTGGAGTTGGTACAGAAAATGGAGGAACCATTCCATTAAAAAGAAATGGCGTAGTAGAGAGTTTTCAACGCGACCAAAATAATGATGTCGTAATTACCAAAAGAAATGCCGAAGTTTTAAAAACAATTGCCAAAAGTGCCAATGGTGGTTATGTAGATGGAAATTCAACCAAAGCAGTTTTGGATTATGTTAAAAATGCTTTGGATAATATTCAAAAAACCGAGTTTGAGAGCACACAAATGACCGATTTCAAATCGCAGTTTCAATGGTTTTTGGGCTTTGGCTTTTTTCTGTTATTTTTGGATATTTTCCTTTTGGAAAGAAAAACAAAATGGGTAAAAAAAATGAATTTATTTAACGAAAAAGAATAAGCCCCACCTAACCTCTACAAAGGGTAGGAACTAAAATAAAAAAGATGATTAAAAAATATTTCATATTCATTTTACTTTTCTCGCTGTGTGGGTTGGGAGAATTGTATGCTCAAGAAAAGGACAAAAATTTGCCAAAAGGAAACGATTCGTTTTCAGATAAAAAATATGATGATGCTGAAGCTGAATATAGAATTTCGGAATCTAAAAACCCTAAAAAATCAATAGCATCCTATAATTTAGGAAATTCCATTTACAAACAAGATCAAGCTGCAGAAGCCAAACTTCATTATGCAAAAGCATTGAAAACGGCCAAAAAACGTGAAGAAAAACACAATGCCTTTCATAACATTGGGAACACTTTTATGAAAGACAAAGATTATTCGAATGCTGTTGAAGCATACAAAAATGCATTGCGAAATAATCCTACCGATGAAGAAACGCGGTATAATTTTGCTTTGGCTAAAAAAATGCTAAAAGACAATCCGCCTAAAAAAGATGGCAACAAAAATAAGGATAAGAAAGACAAAAAAGACGAAAATAAAGATAAAAAAGACGACAAGAAGGAAGACGGAAAAGACAAGGACAAGGATAAAAAAGAAGGCAATAAAGATAAAGACAATAAAGATAATAAAAATCAAAACGACGGAAAACCAAACCCACAACCTGGCGGAATGGCAAAACAACGTGTTGAGAATTTATTGGATGCGGTTAACAACGAAGAGAAAAAAATTCAAGATAAAGTAAATAAACAAAAAATACAGGCCAATCCAAAAAAAGCAGAAAAGGATTGGTAACAATGAGATCAAACAATTTGAAAAAGAATTTATGAAATGAGCATAAACTAAAATTGGTCGTAAAAACCAATTATGATATGCGAATTACATATGACCGATGAAAAACAATAATACAACATATGAAAAAAGTAATTGTTTTACTGCTGCTAATAATTGGAAGTCCTATCATGGCTCAAGTACAGTTTGAAGCCAAAGTAAGTAAAAATTCTTTGGGACTAAATGAAAGACTCCGAATAGAATTTACCATGAATGCTGATGGGGATAATTTTGTTCCACCAAATTTTGAACAAAGCGGATTTAAAGTAGTTGGCGGACCTAGCCAGTCTGTAAGTCAATCATGGATAAACGGAAAAAGTTCGTTTAACAAATCCTATATTTATATTTTATTGCCAACCCAAAAAGGCGCACTTACCATAAAACAAGCATCCATTGAAATCAACGGTCAGATTTATAAAACTACACCCGTTAAGATTACTGTAACCAACGCGGTTGAAATTCCAAAAGACCCTAATGAAGCTCCAGCCATTAGTGCCGATGACAATATTTATTTGGTGGCTGACATTTCAAAATCCAATCCTTATGTGAACGAACCCATCACTGTGGTTTATAAACTGTATTTCAGTTTTAATATCGGAATTTCGAATTGGCGCGAATTAAACAAACCAAAATACAATGATTTTTGGAGCCAAAATATTGATATCAAGCAACTCGTTGCGCAGGAAGGCATGTTCAAAGGCGAACGTTATCGTTATGTAGTATTGCGAAAAACGGTTTTGTATCCACAAAAATCGGGTAAACTAGAAATCGAACCGCTTTCGTTGGATATTGATTGTCAAGTACCAACAAACAGGAGAAATTTTTGGGGACAAGCAGTAATGACCGAAGACAGCAAGCGTGTTTCGGCAGGTAGCAAAGTGATTTCTGTAAAAGCGTTACCAGAGTCTGGGAAACCAGAAGATTTTACTGGTGCTGTTGGGCGTTTTGACTTTAAAGTAAAACCATCAAAAACGGTGTTAAAAAACGGAGAATCACTTGATTTAGATGTAAGTGTAGCTGGTACTGGAAATCTAAAATTGTTTACCTTACCAAAACCTGTTTTACCTGCTGCATTAGAAATGTATGATCCCATTCATGATGAAAATGTATCAACTCCATTAACGGGAATGACCGGAAAAATTTCGGATAAATACACGATAATTCCACAATACAAAGGCAATTACCAAATTAAACCTTTGCGTTTCACCTATTTTGATTTGAGTTCAAATAGTTATAAATCGTTTAGTTCACAACCCATCACTATTACTGTTATGGATGGACCAAGTATGGCAAGTTCCGAAAAAGCAGCTCCAAATAGTACAATAAAAACCGAAGTCGCCATCACCAAAACATTTGCCTATATCAAACAAAAAACCACTTTAAAACCAATGAAAAAAGAAGATTTCTTAGGTTCTGGATTTTTTTATTCTTTGGTGTTTTTACCCTTTCTAGCCATTCCGTTTTTGATTGTTGGCAAACGAAGAAAAGAAGCATCTGACAATGATGTTGCTGGCAATAAAATTAAACGCTCAAATGCTTTGGCAAAGAAATATTTGGGCGATGCTAAGAAACATTTAGGCAACAAAGAACCATTTTATATCGCGCTTGAAAAAGCCATGCACAATTTCCTAAAAGCCAAGTTACATATTGAAACTTCGGAAATGAGCAAGGAAAAAATATCAGAACTATTGCTTTCGCGAAAAGCCAATACGGAAACCGTTTCAGACTTTATTCAATTGACCGAAAACTGCGAATTGGCGCGTTATGCTCAATCATCTGAATCAGCAATTCAAAACGATTATGATAAAGCTGTCGTGATTATTTCTGAATTAGAAAAGCAAATTAAATAAATTTTTAACCACTAAGAGCACAAGGAAGGCACGGTGTTCACAATGAAATGTTTTAAATAGTGTTTTTTGTGCCTACTTCGTGAACTTCGTGGTTAAATAAAACAGAATTATTAGATAAAAAATATGATTACCGAGGAACAAATATCAAAAATTGTATTTGGGTCTGCGCTGAAGGTTCACAAAGCTCTCGGACCAGGATTACTCGAGAGTGCTTATGAAGAATGTTTATTTTATGAACTTAAAAAGACAGGTCTTAGAGTTGAAAAACAAAAACCACTTCCATTGATATATGAAGAAGTTAATTTGGAAATAGGTTATAGAATAGATATTATTATTGAAAATAAATTTATAGTAGAAGTAAAATCGGTTGAGGTATTAAATGAAGTTCATTTGGCACAACTTTTAACATATTTAAAACTATCAGATTGTAAACTAGGATTACTAATAAATTTTAATGTGAAACTATTAAAAGATGGAGTTCGTAGAATCATCAATGGTACATTGTAATTCTTTGTGCTCATTGTGCCTTCTTTGTGAACTTCGTGGTTAAAAATATATGAAAAAGACACTACTTATAATGCTATTTGTTTCTCAGGCCTTTTGGGCACAAACTGCTTTTGAACAAGGCAATCAACAGTATCAAAAAGAAAATTACCAAGCAGCCATTTCCAGTTTTGAAAGTATCATAAACTCAAGCAAACAATCGGCTGAATTGTATTTTAATTTAGGAAATTGCTATTACAAATTACACAAAGTAGCTCCAGCCATTTACAATTATGAAAAAGCATTATTACTAAGTCCGAATGATACTGAAATCAAAACCAATTTAGATTTTGCCCGAAAAATGGCAATTGATGACATCAAAGTTATTCCAAAAGTAGGTTTCAACAAACTGCTCTCTGACTTTACTTCGAAATATCATTATGACACTTGGGCTTGGATTGCAGTCGTTTTTGCGTTCTTGTTTTTAGGGTTTTTTGCAGGTTATTATTTTTCAGAAAAGACAAGTTTAAAAAGAGTTTTTTTTATCGGAATGTTCGTTTGGTTGTTTGGAATTGTACTAAGTGCTGCTTCTGGATTTTATGAAAAAAGTCGTAATGATAACGAAAGACCCGCCATCGTTTTTGCTGAATCAACACCATTAAAAAGCGAACCAAAAACGGGAAGTCAGGATGCAACCGTTTTACACGAAGGAACAAAAGTTTACATTTTAGAAAGCATTGCCAACTGGAAAAAAGTTGCACTCACCGATGAAACCATAGGTTGGATTGAGGAAAGCGCGATTAAAGAGATTAAGAATTAGTGGTCAGTATTCAGTAATTAGTGGTCAGTATGTCTATCTTTGCAAACTAATTTTGATATCGACTTAATCCTTCAAAAATCTTAAATCGTTAATCAACAATCATAATTCACGTGTCAAGAGACGAACTATTAAAAAACCGCTGGAACAACGTTGTTCAAATCCTTTCCAATCAGTTTGCTGAAGGAGATGTATTGGACTTAGACGCTATTATATATTTAATCGGAGTGCAAGAACTCGGGAAAGTGCACCAAACTTTCAAAAAAGACGAAAAACTCAATCTGATGCACATTGCCATTTGTCGTTTGCTTGAACCTTATGGTTTCTACGAATTTGATTTTGTAGACAAAGACGGTTGGCCACATTACAGCGTTAAGGAAGAATTACCGCCACTAAAAGCGGGTGAACAATCGGTTTTGATGAAAGAAGCCATTGTGAATTATTTTCTGGAAAAAGAAGTCATTGACTAAAAACTTCCAACTTCCAACTTCCAACTTCCAACTTTTCCCTAAATTTGCACTTTAACAATGACTATGATAGACAAGATAAAAGAACATATAGAAGAAGCTAAAGCATTCAATACGAAAAACAAAGAAGCTTTAGAAAATTTCCGCATCAAATACTTGGGAAGTAAAGGTTTGTTAAAAGAACTTTTCACCGAGTTTAAAAATATTCCAAACGACCAGAAAAAAGACTTTGGACAAGTTATCAATACCTTAAAAACAGTTGCCGAAGAGAAGGTAAAATCCATTCAAGAAGCATTAGAAAGCAAAGAGGAAGTAAAAGGAGTTTATGGCGATTTGACACGCCCCGCTGAGCCCATAACAATAGGTTCTCGTCATCCAATTTCATTAGTAAAAAATCAAATTATCGATATCTTTTCCACCATAGGATTTAACGTTTCCGAAGGTCCAGAAATTGAAGACGATTGGCATAATTTCACTGCCTTGAACTTGCCCGAATATCATCCGGCAAGAGACATGCAAGACACATTTTTCATCCAAACCAATCCAGATGTTTTGCTCAGAACACATACCTCATCGGTACAAGTGCGTTATATGGAAAATAACAAACCGCCTATTAGAACGATTTCCCCTGGAAGAGTTTTTCGTAACGAAGCAATTTCATCACGTTCTCATTGTATTTTTCATCAAGTTGAAGGGTTGTATATTGATAAAGAGGTTTCGTTTGCCGACTTAAAACAAACGCTTTTATATTTTACCAAAGAAATGTTTGGCAAATCTAAAATACGGTTAAGACCTAGCTATTTCCCCTTTACAGAACCAAGTGCTGAGGTTGATATTTATTGGGGTTTAAAAACCGAAACCGATTATCGAATTACCAAAGGAACAGGTTGGTTAGAAATTATGGGTTGCGGTATGGTCGATCCAAATGTGCTGAAAAACTGTGGCATCAATCCCGAAGAATACAACGGTTTCGCCTTCGGAATGGGAATTGAGCGTATCGCGATGTTATTGTATCAAATTGGTGATATTAGACTGTTTTATGAAAACGATGTGCGTTTCTTAGAGCAATTTAAGGCGAGTATATAAATTAACTTTTAACCCTGACAGAGTTTGAAACTCTTTCAGGGTTTTTGTCAATAAATGAAATCAGACATCATCATTCCAAAAGTTGAAAACGTGTTCCTAGCTGCCGTTCATGAATGGAGCGATGACTTTATGGAAAAGGTTTGGTATGTTTACTTGGTGAACGATTCTGACTTCGATTTAGAGAACGTAATGGTTGTTTCCAATGCGTTTGGCACCATTAATGGGGGAATGAAAAAAACATCACTCTTGCGTCATGCTTTACTTCAAATCCGACTGGTTTCAATGGTTAAAATAAAAATAAGGCCTTTCAAGGAAAAAAGTAAAAGAGTTTAGCAGTAACTTAGGACTGTAAATTTAGTACAATGACAGAGCTTATTAAAGTTAATAATATTGAAGATATTCAAATTCTAACCATGGTTGGTCAAAAACAATCTTTCCCAAATCATTTTCACAATACATTCTGTATCTCTCTAATCACAGAAGGAATAGAATGTATTGAAATGGATAAAAAGCTCATTTATAGCAAAAAAAATTTTACTTCAATTAGCAATCCTTATGAGATACATTCTAATCCGTTAATGTACAAAAATCAAAAACTTTCTTTCCACACCATTTATTTTCCTCAAATTGTTATAGATGACATTGCCGGTAGAAAGAATGTTTTCTTTGAAAAACGCTCATTCAAGGATCTAAAATTAAATACATATCTCATAGATGTAATAAAATCAACAAAAAAAAATCAAAATGAATTGAACCCTTTATTGCTCAAAAAATTTATTGAAAGATTAATTATTCATAGTTCTGAGAATATTAAAAAGGATGATTTAATGTTCAAAAATAACTGGGATAAAGCTATAAAATTTATAGATGAAAATTTAAAGAACAATGTTAATCTAGAAACTTTGGCATCAAGCTGCAAGATGGATAAATTCAAATTTGCTAAATCTTTTAAATATTTTTGTGGAATTTCACCGATGAATTATATGTTGATTAAACGAGTATTTGAAGCGAAGGAAACTATTTCAAAAGAGACTAACCTTACTGCTTTGGCTTATGAGTTTAACTTTACTGATATGTCTCATTTTTCTAGGCAATTCAATCGATATATTGGGCTTTCACCAAAAAAGTATCAGCAAAGCTTGTCTGAATAGTTATTGCAAGATTATACAAGTGACTTTATTTTAGATAAAATAGCTTTGTAAAAACTTTCAAAATGAAAAAAGCCATCTCATTACTTTTCTTATGTTTTTTTATAACAACTATCTACAGCCAGATCCCTAGAGAAAAACTACTAAATGATTATGATATTTTAGTTACTGAACTAAAAACATATCATCAAGGATTGTATCAATATGTTGAAAAAAGCGTCATTGACCAAAAAATAGACAGTATCCGAAAAACCATAGAATCTTCCAATAAAATAGAGTTTTTCAAAAAAGTAAATGCACTAATTGCACTTACTAACGAAGGACATACCGAAGCAGAATTGCCATTTTGGACACAAATTAAGTTTGGTTTATCAAAATCGTTCATTCCTATAAAAATTAAATTCTCAGATAAAAAGGCCATAATAACTAAATATTTTGCAAAGGATAATCCTGGTTTAAATTTTGGTGACCAATTATTATCAATTAATGGAAGGACTATTGAACAAATCATGCAAAAACTGAGGCCATATATTGTTACAGACGGTTTTAACGAAACTTCTTTTTACGAATGGATAAGCTGGAATTTTCCGCTTTATTATACAATGGCTTACGGTAAAGAAAAAAAATTTAAAATTGAAGTTAAAGAATTTAATTCTGAAAAGGTAAAAACCCTTACTTTAAAAGGAAGAAATATCCTAAAACAAAAAGATAAAAAAAACACATTAAATACCATTATCATAAAAAACGAATTTGACTATTATTCTATTTCTGACAGTGTTTTTTATCTATCTATTCCAAATTTTTACAGTCTTGATGATTTTGAAACATTTTATGAAAAGGTTTTTAAAATAATAAAAGAAAAAAACACCAAGCATCTCATCATAGATGTTCAAAACAATATAGGAGGTGAGGAAGGAAATGAAAATCTACTAGCAAGTTACTTATTCAAAGAAGCATTTCAGAAATACGAGAGTGTTATAATCCCTATAGCTGCATATGATAATTTTAAAAAAAGTAAATCAGCTATTGCAGATGCTTGGGCGCTTTCTAATAACATTCCACATAGAGGTAAGTTTACATTAATGAGTGATTACTTTTCTGAATTCGGTTATAAAAAGCCAAAACAAGAGTTAGTTTATACAGGCAAAGTGTATGTGCTTACGAGTGGTGTTACATTTTCTGGTGGAGCCGAATTTGCAAGTATGCTTAAAATGACAAATAGAGCGGTATTTATAGGAGAAGAAACGGGTGGCGCTTATGAAGGAAATGTGAGCGGTGAAAGTGGGGATATAAAATTACCAAAAACAAAGATTAAAGTGAGTATTCCGATTGTACATTTTAAAATGGATGTTCACCCAGAAATTAGAGGGCGAGGTGTAATGCCCGATTATAATGTTTCACAAGATTGGGAAGATATCATAAAAGGGAAAAACAGTAAGCTAGAGTTTGCATTAAAATTAATAGAGAAGAACACCCGCTAAAACCTACACTATAAATCACAAATAATTCTTAAAAATGAAAAACAAATTCTTAAGAATAGGCATATTGTGCGTTCTATTAACAACCTTACAAATTAGTTTTAATAATGACGATAATTTTAAAGATTCTGATAGTATAGTTGCAATATCTAGAGATTTATCGGATTTTACAAGGGTTATTGTTAATGACGATATAAATGTAACACTTGTAAAAAGTACTTCCCAATCAGTTACTATTATGGTAAACGAGAATCTTGAAAGCTCAATCAATCCAAACTATGTAGAAGAAGTTCCGATTTTGTTTGTGGATGGGGTGATTGTAAGGTAACTATCTATTTCTGCTTATTGTATTCTAGCGTTTTTCGCTTTTCTCTCCAATTGTAATATCCAATTACAAATATTCCTAGAAAAAGAAAAACAAGAAGACTAATTAAAAATTTTAAAGTAAAAAAAGCTTCCGAAAAAGAAGTGCCATACCAGTCTAATAACCCTAAAACTATGGGTAATAATATCCCAAATGGTACACCCGATTTAATTTGATATTTCCATCTTTCGTTCATATTAATCTAATTTTTCCGTTAGTTTTTTAAAAACTGATTTAGCATCTTTTCCTTCATATAAAATTTGATAAACTGCATCAATGATGGGTGTTTTCGCTTTGTATTCTTGGTTTAATTTGTAGGCGCTTTTTACGGCATAATACCCTTCGGCAACCATACTCATTTCCATCATAGCTGATTTAACCGTGTAGCCTTTTCCAATCATGTTTCCAAACATCCTGTTTCGCGAAAAAACAGAATAACCGGTAACCAATAAATCGCCTAAGTAAGCCGAGTTATTGATGTTGCGCTTCATCCTATGTACTTTTCTGATGAATTTTTTCATCTCACGAATCGCATTGCTCATAATTACCGATTGAAAGTTATCACCATAACCCAAACCGTGCGCTATCCCAGCAGCTATAGCATAAATGTTTTTAAGCATGGCAGCATATTCTGTTCCGATAATATCGTCCGAAATTTTAGTTTTGATATAATTCCCTGCTAGAACTTTCGCCACAACTTTTGCTTTCGCTGAATCGCCACATGCAATTGTTAGATAAGAAAGTCGCTCTAATGCTACTTCTTCTGCATGACACGGACCCGTGATTACGCCGATATTTTCAAAAGGGATATCGTATTGTTTGTTAAAATGTTCGCCAACAATCAAGAAGGTTTCTGGAACAATTCCTTTGATGGCAGAAAAAATTACTTTGTCTTTTAAGCTAACCGTTAATTTTTCTAATTCTGTACTTAAAAAAGCTGATGGAATTGCAAAAATAATATAATCGGCATACGTTACCGCTTCATTAATATCCGAAGTTAGTCTAAGCTTTTTTATATCAAATTCGACTGAACTTAAATAATTGGGGTTGTGCTTCTGAGTTTTTAGATGGTCTATAGCCGATTCATTTCGCATGTACCAGGCAATTTCATTAAGATTGACACAAAGCATTTTTGCAATGGCTGTTGCCCAACTACCGCCACCAATCACTGCAAATTTTGGAGTTTCATTCATGAAGATAAACATTTAAATCATTCAAAAATACTGATTTTTATACGATATTTGAGCTATTATTATAATCCTATTTTCTATAAAAAGCACTACTGTCAATATATTCCCAAACCTTTTGAGGTAACATTGGTGTTACATTTATTTTATTTTTGATGCTCTCTCGAATGAATGTTGATGAGAGTTCAATAACCGGTGCGCTTATTCTATGAATCTTTGAATGATTAATTAATTGATTGTCTATTTCCCCAGAGTTTAACCTTGGATAAACGTAAATCGGATGATTTTCCAAAATCACTTCATAGTTTTTCCACTTATGCAACGAGTTCAAATTGTCTTCTCCCATAATTAAGGCAAACTCATGTTTTGGAAATTTCTCTTCCAAATATGCTAAAGTATTTACAGTAAAATTAGGTTGTGGCAACTTAAACTCAATATCAGAAGGTTTTATTTTAGTAAAATCTTCTGTTGCCAGAGTTACCATATGCAATCTTTGATAATCATCGAGCAACGTATTTTTTTGTTTGTGCGGATTATGTGGCGTTACGACAAGCCAAATTTGATCCAAGTCAGAATGTTCGGCCATATGATTGGCAATTATCATATGCCCAATGTGAATGGGGTTGAAGGTTCCGAAATAGAGGCCGATTTTCATTCTTTAGGAGCGCAGTTTTGATTGTAGTAATTTACTATTTCTCGAAAATCCTTTTTCTTGAATTCCCAATTATGGTATTTTTCCTGAATGACTTTGCAATCATTAAAATATTTATCAATCACTTTGGGAAGTTGAATTTTAGGTATATATCCATAGCAAATAAACCATTGTCCTAACTTTTCGCCTCTTTTTTTTAAATAATAGGTGCTCGAACTTTGGAAACCCATTCCTACCCCTGCTCCGGTGTAATAACTTGAACTATCTGAATAAAGTGTGAGATAGCCTTCCATTTCGACCTTAAGTAAAATAGGCTTTTTCTGAAAATCAAAATATACATATTCAAATCTTACTTGCTCACCATTTTTCGTGGTCATTGTTACCGATGTGGCGCCGGTATAATCATATGTATCTGGTTTTGCGTCTGGAGAAGCCCAATATTTGATATCACCAGAAGCAACTTTGACGGTTCCCGAAATCGATGTCCCATCCAGGAAATGAATGGTTCCCTGCAACTTTTGACATGTTGCAAACAAAGGAAGCAGCATAAGTATAAAAACTACTCTTTTCATTTTATTATTTTTTAATGAAATCTTTAACCAATTCATATGCTTCCCGCTTCGCAACCTCCAAATCATAATTTTTAATAATGGAGTCAAACTGTGGCGCAGTTGCTAGTTCGACGTGCGCTTTGGCAATGCGCATGTTGATTTTATCATCAGTTTCTGTAGAACGTTCTTTTAAACGGCGTTTTAGCTCGTCAACGCTTGGTGGTTTTACAAAAACGGCCAATGTTTCTTTAGGAAATTTAGACTTTATACGCAATCCGCCAGATACATCAATATCAAAAATAACGTTTTTCCCTTTGGCCCAAATGCGCTCGACTTCGCTTTTCAAAGTGCCATAAAAATTATCCCGATATACTTCTTCCCATTCGATAAAATCTTCGGCTTTGATGTGTTTCTTAAAGTCGGAAATCGACATAAAGTAATACTCTTTCCCATGCACTTCTTCACCTCTTGGCTCGCGTGTAGCTGCTGAAATGGAGAATTCCAAGTTCAAATCAGGTTGCGCTAATAAATGCCTGACAATCGTGGTTTTTCCTGAACCCGATGGTGCTGAGAAGACTAATAATTTTCCTTTTTGCATTTTTTAGAATTTATACTTGAATTATATCAATGCCTTCTTGCTCGGCTATTTTAACGATATTTTTTACATTATCTTTATTCCACTCCGTTGAAACAACAAATTTAATATTATCGGAACTCATTAAAATCTCATTTGAATTGAGGAAATGCCTTTTATTATTATGATTTGCATATTTTGACAATACATAATCAAGTTTGTTTATAACTCCTGTAGAACCTTGATATTCTCTTAAAAAAACATTGTTTAAAGTAGAAAAAGTTGATTTATGATTATTTAAATATATTTTAACAACTTCAAGTATAAATCGGTTTTTAGGCAGCTTTTTACCATCATTAACAATGTACTTTGTTTTATCTCTATTGTTCATTTTTAAAATCTTAATACTTAATACTCCTGTCTTAATACTTACAATACATTCAAAACCTGTTCTTTAATCTTTTCCAACTCATCTTTCATCATCACGACTAATTTCTGCATTTCAGAATGGTTAGATTTTGAACCCATAGTATTAATTTCTCTTCCCATTTCTTGTGTAATGAAACCTAGTTTTCTTCCGTTGGCTTCGGTTCCTGCAAGCGTTTCAATGAAATAATTTAAGTGATTTTCTAGTCGAACTTTCTCTTCGGTGATATCGTATTTTTCTAGATAAAATATCAATTCTTGTTCAAATCGATTTTCATCCACGTTTTCTTTGAGTTCGTCTAAAGCAGTTCGTAATCTTGTTTTAACGGTTTGCACTCTTTCGGCATCATACGAAACTGCGTTGTTCATCATCGTCATGATATTGGCAATGCGATGCAAAAATTCCTTTTCTAAAGAAACGCCTTCGTCTTTTCTGAACTGCGCAATATTCTCCAAAGCGTCATCAATTACCGTTTGGATTTGTTTCCATTCGTTTTCATCAATCTCGTCGCGCTCGGTTTTTAAAGCATCGGGCATTCTTACTGCCATTTTCATCAATTCGGTTTCATCGGCATTGGGCAAAATCGCTTTCATTTGACTAATGTATCCTTTTATTATGGGCACATTAAGTTTGGACGATGTGTCTTCGCCTGTAACTTCAACATATAATGAAAAGTCGATTTTTCCGCGCTCTAATCGCTGTGAAAGTTGGTTGCGCAAACCCAATTCCATTTCTCTGAAAACAGACGGCATACGCGTATTTAAATCTAATCCTTTAGAATTTAGTGATTTTATTTCTACTGAGATTTTTTTGGTGGGTAATTGCAAAGTGGCTTTCCCAAAACCCGTCATGGATTGTATCATTCTTGTGATTTATTGACATCAAATATATGAAAAAGTGTTCAGTGTTCAGTCGCAGTTTTCAGTTTCGAAGCTTTGGGACAGTTTTCAGTTTTTTACTTTTCTAAATTGCAACCAAATTTATCAGGATTGTTAATCATATAATTGATAAGTTTTCCAACTTCTACCGCTTTTTCGTTTAAATCTTTATGAATTTCACTACTAACATATTCACATTCTTAGGCAAAATCAAGCCAAGTACTTGTTTCTGAATTTTCACCGTCACAATCGGTTAATTTACTTATGAAATGATTTACATACCTTCTTTTTCTATAAGCTTCAGCCATATTTTAACATACACTTCTTGAAGAACGTCTTATTTGATCTGTTAATGAATAGGTTTCTTTTGGGAATGACTTCGAAACTTTAAAAACATCCATTGCTAAAGAAAATGCTTTTCTGTATGCTAATAACTCTTTATAATCCATATATTTTTTATTACTATTTAATACTGAGACTGCTTTCTTCGACTGAAAACTGAAAACTGCTTACTGACTACTTTTTTTCTGCGTTACTAAATAAACCCCAACAAAGATTAAAACCGCAGAGACAATTTTAACCCATGTCAATTCATCTTTGCCTAAACTCATGGCAAAAACAGTAGCAAAAAGTGGTTGCAAATAAATAAAAACAGCGACCGTTGTTGGCTTTAATTCGCGCATCGAAATTAAATTAAATAAATAGGTGAAAAATGTTGTAAAAAGCACCACAAAACCTATTTCCCAGAGAATATATGTTGGAATTACTGTCCACTGAATTTGTTGGTATTCATTCCATCCAAAGGGTAAAACCATTAGTAGGCCAAACGAATATATCCATTTCACAAAGGTGAATGCGTTGTATTTATCCATCAGTTTTTTTACAACTATCAAATAAATCGCATACGAGACCGCATTAATAAAAACTAAAAAGTTTCCTAACGAAGCATTTGTTGCGTTACCAATTGATTTACCATATAAAATTAGAAAACCTGTTCCCAAAAGTCCCAACAAAATTCCAAAAATCTTTCTTGATTTTATCTTCTCTTTCATAATAATAGCTGACAAAATCAATACAATAATTGGTGTTGTTACCATAATTACTGCTGCCGAAATAGGCGAAGTAAAACTCAATCCTTTAAAAAAAGTAAGCATATTGAGTGCCACACCAAAAAAAGCTGCCGCTATAATTCGAGGAAAGTCATTTAATTGAATTTTCTCTTTTGGTCCAAAAAATGAAACCAACCAAAACAAAATCGTTGCACCAAAAACGCGAAGCAAAATAAACCCAAACGGTTTTACATACGTTGGCATGACATCTTTAGCAATCGTAAACGAAAGGCCATAAATGATAGAAACCATGGTTGCGGCTAGTAATGCCCATGTTCTTTTAGACATTATGACAATGCTTTGATAACGTTAATGATACTTTTTGGGCTGTTGCCAATGTAAATTTGGTTGTCAATAATAAAAACAGGACGGCTTAAAAAAGTATAATGTTCTAACAAATATTTTTTAAAATCTGCTTCTGTCAAAGCTTTATTTTTCAAATCCATCGACTTATAAAGTTGTGCTTTTTTGCTAAAAAGCGCTTCATAACTCCCCGAAAGTCGATACATTTCATCTAATTCTTGATCAGTTATTGGATTTTGACGAATGTCGTGAAAGTTTAATCTATCAGCGTTTGGAAGTGATTTTATAATTTTTCTACAGGTGTCACACGATGATAAATAGTAGATTTTATTTTCCATTTTTTTTATTTTCCCAAAAATACGCAATTTCTGTCATCCTGAGCGTCTACCTGTCGGCAGACGGGCAGTCGAAGGAAGAAACGAGACTTTCGGGCTTATTTGCTAACCTTTTTCCCGCTTTCCACTCTATCTTTTTTGTCTCGTTAAAAAAAACGAGACAAAAAAGGATGCCGTTACAATCGGGGTTAGAAGAAAAACTATTGGAACTTTTGTTTACTTTTGTGAAAAATAAAATCAATGAGACGGCTTGGCGTTCCATCCTCATTTAAAAAATAATTAATCTAGATGAAATTCAATACCAAAGTCATACATGGCAATCAACACCATGAAGCAGTAACAGGAGCAGTAATGCCTCCCGTATTTTTAACCTCAACCTATGCTCAAGTTTCACCAGGAACGCCTGTGGGTGATTATGAATATTCGCGAGCTGCCAACCCAACGCGTCAAGCGTTAGAAGATGCTTTGGCAAGTATAGAAAACGGGGCTCGAGGTTTGGCTTTTGCCTCAGGATTAGCCGCAACCGATTGTTTGTTACGTTCCTTTAAAGCAGGAGATGAAATCATAGCTATGGATGATTTATACGGTGGAACGTATCGTTTATTTACCAGAATTTATAAAGATAGTGGCGTTAAGTTTCATTTTGTGGATATGACTGATATGGAAAAATTCCATTCATTAATTAACGAAAACACCAAATTGGTTTGGGCAGAAACACCAACCAATCCATTGATGAAATTAGCAGATATTGCTGAAATTGCCAAAATAACAAAAAAACATAACATACTTTTTGCTGTAGACAATACGTTTGCTACACCCTATTTGCAAAAACCACTAGATTTGGGTGCAGATATCGTAATGCATTCGGCTACCAAATATCTTGGCGGACACAGTGATGTCATTGCTGGAGCATTAGTTATTAAAGACGCCGCCCTTGGTGAGCAATTGCATTTTCAAATGTTTGCTACTGGCGGTACATTGGGACCAATGGACAGTTTTTTAGTTTTACGCGGTATTAAAACCCTTCACTTACGGGTACAAAGACATTGCGAAAACGGCGAAAAAGTGGCTGCTTTTTTAAGCAATCATCCCGAAGTAGAAAAAGTATATTACCCTGGATTACCTGATCATCCGTTTCATGAAATTGCCAAAAAACAAATGAGTGGTTTTGGCGGTATGGTTTCTTTTACCTTCAAATCTGGTAAAAAAGCTGATGCTATTTCTTTTTTAGAAAAACTAAAAGTTTTCACTTTGGCGGAATCTCTTGGTGGTGTTGAAAGTTTAGCGAATCATCCTGCACTGATGACACACGCTTCTATTCCTGAAGAGAAGCGTAAGGAAATTGGCATCACAGATGATTTAGTGCGATTGAGCACAGGCGTTGAAGATATCGACGATTTATTAGCCGATTTAGAACAAGCGTTTAGATAATTCGCTCCTTTTACAATTTAAGGCAGAGTAACTTATTTTCCTTTGGTTTCTTGATAATTATTTAAATTTTTTATAAGAATAATAACACTAAAAATGATTATTTGTGTATTTTATCGATTTTTTAAGTTGTTTTAGCGGTTATTTTGTTTTGTTTATATAAGTTTATCTTGTATAATTTAAAAATATGACCCCATGAAAACAATGACCCCAAAAAATGCTGTCAAGCTGCTTCTTTTTTTGCTCATCCTATTTAGTGCAAAAGCCTTCTCGTTTACAAAACTACCAACCGAATTAAGTTCTAGTGGTTCTGGATCAAAATTTGGTTCCTCAGGCAAAGTATCAACGGCTCCAAGAGCAACTTCTAACAGTAATGCCATTGCATATAAAGGCAATGCATTACAGTCCAAGAATAAACGTTTTAAAAAATAATGTAACGGTTAAACAAATTTAAAATTAGTAAAAATAAAAAGAGCCGATTCAACTTAATGAATCGGCACTTTTTTTTAACGATTAGTATTAGAATCCAAAATTAACCCCTAAACCAATAACTTCACGAATTTGAAATCCTCTAAAAGCATTGTCGTCATATATTGTTTGGAAAGCGATATTTGTTGATAATGTTTTGTTGATTTTCATCACAATGTTTAAAGTGTAGTCAAGATCTACATTTTGAGGATCTTCTAAATAGTTTGTATATAAACTAAGTATGTTTTCTGCGGTTATATTTTCCATTAGTTTGAATTTATAATAGCCAATAAAAGAGGCTCCAAATTCAAAACGTGATGAGTCGCCTCGTTCAACACCGAATGAAGAACCAAATTCAGTAAAATGTGGATGTACGACTATTAATCTTGATGTTAATGGAGCTATATTGAACTTGAAATCATCACTTTTTTTCCATAACATACCGGGACCAATTTGAAAATAGGCAGGAGAAAAGAAATGAGAAATTTTTACATTCAAATTTTTGGGATCAAAACCCGAATCAAATTGTGTTCTAAAATTAAAAAATGCAGAATAATACCAATATCCTTTGGCTTTTTTCCCTAATATAGAATTAAATTCAATTCTGTCGTCAGTTTTAACTAGTTCCTGACCGCTATTTTTTGACAATCCATAATTGGAAATTAGCTTGTTATCCCAAGTCCAATTATCACTTTTATAATTTATGTCATAATTTAACCCAATGTTTCCGGAGATATTACTTTGCCCTCCAGCTTGCCAATTGGTAAATGATGCTTGATTGGCTAGTAAGGTAAATGTCCCTTTCTTTGACCAACCATTTGGTTTTTCTTCTTTAAGTTTGTCGACGGCTTCTTCTGTCCTCTTCAATCTATCTTTATCGGTCTCTTGAGAAAAAATAGTGTTAGCTGAAATCAATAATGTAATTGTTAATAAAATTCTTTTCATCTTTTTAATTTTTTAAAATTTTGGACACAAAGATAAAAATTGAATTCACTTTTACAAATTAAATAAAATGCTAAATAACTGAATTTGTAGAAACTACTTTCCTTTTTTGTATAACGGAACCGCAGAACAGGCTTCGCCATACATCACACTTTTGGCTACTTTTTGAAGTTCTTGAATAGCTAAAATATAAGCATTATCGGGAACGGATTTTTTTGAACAACCTTTTAAGATAACTGGTTTGTCTTGGTATTTTGTGTAATCAATTTTAGATAAAATTTCTTGATAAAGAGATGTTTCTAAATCATTTAAACTTCCTAAAACAACTTTTTTTACAAAAGGTGAAAGATAGGTTGTGACTAAAATAGTTGCCCAAGCTGGAATAATAGCTTCGGTGGAACAATGAATCGCCACAAAATGATTTTCATATTGTTGCCAATCATAGTTTTTTAATGCTTCGCGAAAATCCTTTTCTTTAAGCAGAAGACCTTCGAGCAGCCACTGTGAAATATCAATCTGAGTTCGAATTCCACTTGGATAATAATCTTCCAAATCGAATACTTCGAGTGCAGAATTGGCAACTTTATTTATGATTTCGTCCATTTTTTTAGTTTTCAGTCGCAGTTTCCAGTCGCAGTTATCTGAATACTGTGACTGGAAACTGAATACTAATTAAAGCATTCCCAATTCTAACTTAGCTTCTTCACTCATTAAATCTTTACTCCATGGCGGATCAAAAGTAATCTCTACTTCACACGATTTAACGGTATCTATTTTTTTAATTTTTTCTTCTACTTCGCGAGGCAAGGTCTCTGCCACAGGACAATTTGGCGAAGTTAAGGTCATCAACACTTTTACTTCGTTGTCTTCGTTAATCATCACATCGTAGATTAACCCTAATTCGTAAATATCTACAGGAATTTCTGGGTCATAAATCCCTTTTAAGGTTTTTACCACATTCTCACCTAAATTGATATCGTCTTTAAATTCTTCCATATTATTATTTTTTTACCATACAAGGCATGTAAGTACATTTAAGATTATTCTTCCAATATTCTGTATATCTCGTTAATGTAGGTTTTTTGTCCTTCTTTATAAATATTTGTCACATTAAAATTAATCATTAAACCCATAGGAATTTTTAAAAGTTTCATATACGTTACTAGTTGAGCTTCATGGATTGGTAAAATTTTTTCAACTGATTTTAATTCTACGAGCAGACAATTTTCAACAAACAAATCACATCTCAAATTAGCGTCTATTTCAAGTCCTTTATAGTTTATTGGAATTATTAGTTCTGTTTTAAAATTAAAATCTTGGATTGACAATTCCTTTTCCAAACATTTGTGATAAATACTTTCTAATAAACCAGGGCCAAGATTTTTATGAACTTCAATTGCTGCGCCATTAACATGATAAACTAAATCTTTTAAATATGTCTTTGTCAATACCATCTGAATTCTTAAATGATCTTAAATAACTTATATGGGTAAATTAATTATTCGAATTAAATGCCAAAGCGTACATTTTTATTTGTTTTATCATTGATACTAAACCATTAGCCCGTGTGGGTGACAAATGCTCTTTCAACCCAATTTCATCTATAAAATCGGTATTTGCATCAAGAATATCGGCTGCTTTTTGATAGGAAAAAGAACGAATTAAAATTGCTATTATTCCTTTGGTCAAAATGGCATCACTATCGGCAGTAAAAACTATTTTATCGTCTTTTTTTTCGCCATGAACCCACACTTTTGACTGGCACCCTTTGATGATGTTGTCTTCGGTTTTGAATTGTTCCTCTATTAAAGGTAATCCTTTTCCGAGTTCGATAATGTATTCGTAGCGTTCCATCCAATCGTCAAACATCGAAAACTCTTCTACAATTTCATCCTGTATATCTTTTATTGTCATTCTTTATGCTGAACTTGTTTCAGTATCTTTTATTACTACTCTTCTGTTTTAGCAAGTGATACTATTTTATTTACCAATTTTTCTATTGCTGCTGGAGGATATCCATGATCAAAATCTGTTGTTTCATAGTTTTTATCTTGGTACCGTATTTTTAAATTGGCAATGGCGGCACCGTCGTAAAATCTTTTCTGAGTTGGGTCTTTTAAACTAGGTATTTTTTCTAAATCAATCTTTTCAAAATAACTCATAATTTCTTTCCAATCTTTATCTGTGATGGCGATTTCTTCGGGAAATTTTTCGCTGTTTCTATCTCTAAAAACGGTCGCTTTTTGATTGATAATAATAATTTTTTGAAAAAATCCACGAGTATTTGCTGTATACTGTAATGTAGTGTTGGCAATATCATTTTGTGCTTCGTTGGTACAACTTTTTCCTAAAAAAAAGCTTAGTATAATCAAACTTACTGTTTTCATATTTATTTTTATTAGCCCGGATGGTAACGGCATCCTTTTGTCTCGTTTTGAGAACGAGACGAAAGATACAGTGAACAGCCGGATTAGCTCCTAATTATTAACGTAACATCATTTGCGCTTTTTGTAAAGCTTCAATCATCAAATCTATTTCTTCTTTGGTGTTATAAAACGCAAAACTAGCTCTTATCGTACCCGGAATTTTATAAAAATCCATTATCGGTTGCGCGCAATGATGCCCTGTTCGCACTGCGATTCCAAGTTTGTCAATAATGGTGCCAACGTCATACGGATGAATCTCATTAATGTTAAACGAAATTACGGAAGTTTTTGCTTCTGCGGTTCCGAAAATTTTTAATCCTTCTATTTGCAACAATTTTTCAGTAGCGTATTCTAATAATTCATGTTCGTACTCCGCAATGTTGTCAAAACCTATTTCATTTAAATAATCTATTGCGGTTCCCAGTACAATTCCGGCTTCGATATTTGGTGTACCGGCTTCAAATTTATGAGGCAAATCGGCATACGTAGTTTTCTCAAAAGAAACCGTTGCTATCATTTCGCCTCCGCCTTGATAGGGTGGAAGTTTATGTAACCACGCCTCTTTACCGTAAAGAATTCCAATGCCTGTTGGCCCACATATTTTATGTCCAGAAAACACATAAAAATCACAATCCAATGCTTGAACATCAGGTTTTAAATGCGGTACCGCTTGTGCGCCATCAATTAATATTGCAGCTCCAACTTCGTGGGCTTTGTCAATCATATATTTGATTGGATTGATGGTTCCCAAAGCGTTGGATATATGATTTACGGTTACAATTTTGGTTTTTCCCGAAAGCATTTTATCGTATTCAGATAGTATCAATTCTCCCGTGTCATTCATTGGAATAACGCGTAACGTTGCTCCCGTTCTTTCGCAAAGCATTTGCCAAGGTACAATATTACTGTGATGTTCTAAAGCAGAAACTAAAACCTCATCGCCTGCTTTTAAAAACGAAGCAAAACCATTAGCCACAGCATTAATTGCATGTGTCGTTCCTGAAGTAAAAATTACTTCACACGCCAATTTCGCATTAATATGACTTTGGATTTTACCACGAGAAACTTCGTAGGCATCAGTTGCCAGTTGGCTTAATGTATGCACTCCGCGATGAATATTAGCATTGATTTCTTTGTAATATTTTGAGATCGCTTCAATCACCACTTGTGGTTTTTGCGAAGTGGCACCATTATCAAAATAAACGAGCGGTTTGCCATTAACTTTTTGAGAAAGTATTGGGAAATCGGCTCTTATTTTTTGTATGTCTAACATTTTATTATTTAGAAAAATTCTAAATACAAAAGTAGCTAAAATGAAATTGTTAAATGCTAAACAAATATTAATATTTTGAGTTTATTAAACCATATAAGGCATGTAAGAACATGTAAGAAAGATACTAACTTAAATGACCTTATATGACTTATATGGTTCAAAATAATCCTTTCCTTTTTGTTGTTTAAACCATATAAGGCATGTATGAACATATATGAAAGTTACCTAACTTAAATGACCTTATATGACTTATATGGTTCAAAATTTATAAATTGCTTGAAAATTAATTTCCATGAAAAAAATCCTCAAAATCTTTGCTGTTTTATTGCTAATTGCTTTGATTTACTTGCGTATTGAAATCTATCCGCAACTCGATTTAATTTCAGGCTTTTCGGCCAAGAGCGTGGCTTCCGGACATTTTATTGATGGTAGAAGTTTGGAAACCATTCAGCAAGGCGACAATGATATTGATAAAATAGATTGGGCAACAAATAAAATAGATGAAAAGCAACGATTTGTAACGTCAAGTGTTTATGGGTTAAAAACTCGAAAAGCCACTTACCGAGAAGGATTGGGTGCGACTTTAATCAATGATGATTATGATGTTTCAAAACCGTATAACGTTCCGAAAAGGAATTTTATTAAAAACGATTTGCCGTTTCCTTATGGAGAAAAAGAACAAAAAGCCAGTCTGCCGAATGGTTTGGATACAGTGTTTGCGAACATTGATTATGCTAAATTAAATGCTGCTGTTGAAAATGCTTTTGATAAAAAAGGCGAAAAAAATAAACGCACCCGTTCTATAATCGTAATTTATAAAGACAAAATCATCGCCGAAAAATATGCTGATGGATTTAACAAAAACTCTAAAATTTTGGGCTGGTCGATGACCAAAAGTTTGACGGCAACGTATTTCGGAATTCTGCAAAAACAAGGCAAACTCGACATTATGAAACCGGCGCCAATTGGGGAATGGCAAAACGATGAGCGCAAAAAAATTACGATTAACGATTTGTTGCACATGAATTCAGGTTTGGAATGGGAAGAAGATTATGGAAAAATTTCGGATGTAACCAAGATGCTTTTTATTGCGGAAGACATGACGCAATCGCAAATTGACAAACCTCTAGTTGGTAAACCGAACAATTCATGGAACTACTCATCCGGAACCACTAATTTATTGAGTGGAATATTGAGAAAACAATTCAAAACACACCAAGACTATTTAGATTTTTGGTATTCGACTTTGATTGATAAAATTGGGATGCATTCGGCTTTAACAGAAGTTGATATGAAAGGAAATTTTGTGGGTTCATCTTATGGTTGGGCAACGACAAGAGATTGGGCAAAATTTGGCTTATTGTATTTACACAAAGGCAATTGGAATGGCGAACAACTTTTTGACGAAAGTTGGGCAAAATATGTTGCAACGCCCACCAATGGTTCCAACGGAAAATATGGTGCACACTTTTGGTTAAACGCTGGAGGTAGATTTCCAAATGCTCCAAAAGATATGTTTTACGCAAGTGGCTATCAAGGACAAATGGTAGCGATTTTCCCAAGCCACGATTTAGTAATAGTTAGAATGGGATTGAGCGAGGAATTTGATTTTAATGGGTTTTTGGGTGGAGTTGTTGGGAGTATTAAGAACTAACTAAAACTTTCTCCAGCACCGCCGCCACTATAACCGCCTCCGCCAAAAGGCATTTTGCTTTCATCCATAACAGGTTGTGTGCTGAGTTGCGAATTGATAATTAGTGCTTGAGCATTCATAATTAAATTGTGATTGGCATCTCTATCAGGTTGAAAGGTAATTCCACTGGTTTTGTATTGGAGCTTTTTTATGGAGAAAAAAGATATCGCAAACAACAAAACACCAGCCAATAGTAATGCGATTTCTAGAGGCATCAAACTATAATAAAATCGAATGGTGAAGAAGGAATAACCCAGTGCTAAAAGTCCAACTATTAAAATCGTTCTATCCTTTTTTTGTAAAGCATAATACATATACGCTAACGGAATACCAAACGTTAATCCATAAAACAAAAATGCTAATGGAATGTCGTTTCCTTTTGTAACCACAATTCCCATTAGACTTTCCGAAAGTTCGCGAACCACCATATAATTTACTGCAGCATACCCTAACATTAAACTGAAAATTTTAGTGAGTTGTAATGCATTTCTATAGATGAAATAGCTGGAATTCGAATTCAATTTATGGTAAACAGCATAGATACTGATCGCTAATAGTAGTCCAATAAATGGAAGATACATAGTGCTAATGACTTTTAGATTGGTTATCAGTGTAAAGAAAAAACCAACCAATCCAATACCACTTAGCAAAGCTGAAATAGTATTCACATAACGGATACAGCTAAAAAGAGCAATGACAAACAAAACCGCAAAAACAAGTGTTGTTGATTCAAATGAAACGCCAATAGCAGCGCAAAATGTGCCTTGCCACGACAATACAAAAGCATCGTCTAAACCGTGACCAAAAAATGATTTTCTTGCAAAAACTTCGCTTCCAACAAGCCCAATTATAGCATATAAATAAATTAGCACTTCATAATTTGAACTAATAAGGTTTGCAATAAACAACGCTAAAAAACCAGCTATTGATGAAAACAAAAAAAGGCCCAGTAAGAAAAAACCAAATCGGATAAAAATGGTATTTGACTGCAATTGTGGTAATTGTTGAACTATAGCATTCAACTGCTCTTTTGAAATGAATTTCATATGAAACAATCGCGTGGCTTCTGTAACCAGAAGGCCATTTTCTAGTAGTTCTTTATTGTATGCCAGCATGTTTTTCTTTATTAAATTTTTGAATCAATTTTATAAATAAGAAAATGGAACCAATAACATAAAATGGTAAAAGATAAATTATCAATTCAATAATACTTGACGTTTCCATAAACACAATAAGTCTTCCTAAATAAATGTTTATTCCGACATATCCATAAAATAGTGTAAAAACAAAAAGAAAGGTAGAAGCGATTTGATGACTCACTTTATAAAAATAATAAATTGCTAGTGCCATCAAAAAGATAAACACGTACCAATAGTCTGCTAAAAGCCCTGCAACAGAACAAATTCCAATAAGATTTAAAGCAAAAGTAGCGTAGACAATGTGAAAATGTTCTTTGGCTTTTTCCCGTATTGTATATTCCATTATTAGAATTAAAAGTGCGCCCAAAGCCAATCCGTAATAACTCAATTGAGGATTTGAATAGACTTCGTTTGCCAATACCGTTTTTGGTGTTATGGTTATTCCGATAAAAGTAGCCAATGCCGTAATAGCGATAGAAAGAACGCTTTTATTGTCAAAATAATACGCAATCACAAAACAAAAAGCGGCTGAAAATAAGGAAACCAATCCAAAGTCTTTTCCAAAAATGGTGTATTGGTATTGCAGATAACCAATAAAAATACAACCCAAAATACTTCCTGCTAATACTAAATAATCATACACCGGATTCTCAAATGCAACTTCTTCTTTAGAAAATCCTTTTGCTTTTTTAAAACTAAAGAAGAAACATCCTAGCATTAGTATGAAATTGACAACTAAGATGGCAATATGACCGATGCTGTCTATGTTTTTATATATAAGGATTCCAACACCCGAAGTAAAAAGAAGCACCGATATGTAAAGAAAGAACAGCAATTCGCTATTAAGAGAGAAAAAACCAAGTTGCCCGTATTTTTTAATTTCGTTATGTTGTTCTGGGGTGACAAATCCTTTTGAAACCAGTTGCTCGGTTAGTATTTCGCTTTGTTTTTCCAATGGTTTTCCTTTTTGATACTTATCAAATATAGAAATATAAAAATCAAAAAGCTATTAAATTAAATTCCTTGATTCATAAACAAAAATCTTTACTTTTACAAAAAATTCTAAAAATGAAAAAGATAAGTATAATCAAAGCTGCAATATTCTTTGTATTAATAGTAGCCATTTCTTCTTGCAGCAGTGATGATTCGAGTGATTCAAACGGAACAACGACAGGTAATTATTTACCTTTAGCAACTAACAATAGTTGGAAATACTTTAATCAAAATCAAAGTTTAATAAATGAAGTTAAAATTATTGGAACTGATCAATTTCAAGGTACAACTTATTATGAATTTAATGATGATTCTCAAGCTGATTTTAATGCAAGACAATGGTTTGGTAAAAAAGGCGCTACCTATTTCTTGAAAACAGGAGACACATCAATAAATGAAAGCGGCATTACTGTGATTATTAAAAGCTACGAGTTGCCTATTTTAAAAGATGATTACGATGTAAATGTTTTTTGGACAGGAAGAGTTTCGCCAAAAGTAACTTACTCAGGAAGTGGTCAATCTGGAACATTACCCTTTAAAATTGATTACTCTGGAGTTAATTATTTTAAAGGTGAATTAACTTTAAATGGAACTACATATCCGAACGTAATAAAAACAAGATTAAGTATTACTATTAATGCTAATGATCAAATAACTAATGCTTCTGAGGAATATTGGTATGCAGAAAATATTGGAGTGATAAAGATTATTACTAATTCTAACAACACCATTGAAGAAAAAGACATTGATAGTTATATTCTTAATTAAGAGCAATTACATTTAAATAGAAAAGGGAAGTTAATAATTAACTTCCCTTTTCTATTTATTACAAATCAAATCCCAAATTAACACCCAATTTAGTAGCGATGATTTTGGTTATTCGTTTTTTGAGTTCTGGAATTTTAATGCTTTCAATTACCTCGTTGGTAAAGGCGTACATCAATAATGCTTTGGCTTCTTTTTTTGGAATGCCTCGTTGCTGCATATAAAACATAGCGCTTTCGTCTAATTGACCAATGGTGCAACCGTGGGAACATTTGACATCGTCAGCAAAGATTTCCAATTGCGGTTTGGCATTTATTGTGGCTTTATCGCCAAGTAAGATGTTATTATTTTGTTGAAAAGCATCGGTTTTTTGAGCTTCTTTTTCAACATAAATTTTTCCATTGAAAACTCCAGTTGAACTTCCGGCCAAAATGGTTTTATAATTTTGATGACTTTCGCAATTGGGTGTCGCATGATTGACCAACGTAAAATGATCCACATGTTGCTTATCGCCAATAATTGTAATTCCTTTTAACGTGCTATCAATTCTTTCGCCAAAATGATAGAAATTCAAATTGTTTCGAGTGATGTTACCGCCAAAAGAAAACGTATGCACCGAAACTCTACTTTCTTGTTTTTGGGAAATGTAAGTATTGTCAATCAGGTTGGCCGATTGCAAATCGTTTTGAACTTTATAATAATCAACAATAGCGCGTTTTTGCGCGAAAATCTCGGTAACTGAATTGGTCAGCACAGGGTTTTCGTTTAACGATTGATGTCTTTCGATAATTTGAACGTGTGCATTTTCACCAACAATCACCAAATTTCGGGGTTGAAGCATCAATGCACTTTCAACTCCAGTCGAGAAATAAATGATTTCGATTGGTTTTTCTACAACCTTGCTTTTCGGAATGTTGATATAGGCACCTTCATTGGCGAAAGCGGTATTTAATGTTGTTAAACTCTCGTCTATACTTGCAATTTTGTTGAAATATTCATCAATCGCTATTTTGTATTTTGGTTTGTTCAATGCCGAAGACATCAAACAAACATCTAATCCTTCGTGAGTTGTTGCTGATAAAAAGGAAGAGAATTTTCCATCTACAAAAATGACTTTATGTGTGTCAATTTCGTGTAGAAAAAACTTCTTTACAGCTGCAAACTCTATGGCATTTTCATGCTTAGGAAACACCGAATAATCATTTTTTAGAATGGCATTCAGAGAAGTATATTTCCATGCTTCTTCTTTCTTGGTTGGAAAACCTTTGTTTTCAAAGTTTTTAATAGCTGAAGTACGTAAGTCGTGAAGTTCAGAATGAACATCGATTTGCTCTTCAAAAGCCATGAAAGACGATACTAGTTTTTCTTTTAAATCCATACAATAATTTGAGATTTGAGATTTGAGATTTGAAGTTATAATAATATCAAATTTCGAACTTCAAATTTTTAATTTAATTCACTTTTTATCCAATCGTATCCTTTTTCTTCTAACTCGTAAGCCAATTCTTTTCCACCTGATTTTACAATTTTTCCATCCATCAAAACATGTACAAAATCGGGAACAATATAATCTAACAAACGTTGGTAATGCGTTATTACAACAACAGCATTGTTTTCGCTTTTTAGCTTATTTACACCATTAGCAACAATTCTCAAAGCGTCAATGTCCAAACCAGAATCGGTTTCGTCAAGGATGGCTAATTTTGGTTCCAACATTGCCATTTGGAAAATTTCATTACGTTTCTTTTCACCACCCGAAAAACCTTCGTTTAACGAACGTGATAAAAATTTACGATCTATTTCTAATAATTCTGATTTCTCACGAATTAATTTTAGCATTTCATTCGCTGGCATTTCTTCTTTGCCATTGGCTTTTCGGCTTTCGTTGATGGCCGTTTTCATAAAGTTGGTCACCGAAACCCCCGGAATTTCTACAGGATATTGAAATGAAAGAAAAACACCTTTGTGCGCTCTTTCCTCTGGAGCTAATTCTGAAATGTCTTCGCCTTCTAAAAGAATTTCACCCTCTGAAACTTCGTACTTTTCATTTCCTGCAATTATGGAAGCAAGCGTACTTTTTCCGGCACCATTTGGTCCCATAATGGCGTGAACTTCTCCGGCTTTAACTTCAAGATTGATACCTTTTAAAATTTCTTTGTCTTCAACAGAAGCGTGTAAATTGCTAATTTTTAACATTATAATTTGAGATTTGAGATTTGAGATTTGAGACTCTCATCACTCTTGTTAATATTATTTATTTAAATTTTCAATATTAATATCGACTTTTTATTTATTAAATTTATTTCCTTTATATTCTGATTTTTTTAAGTAATTCATAAATCCTGATATTGATTTACTTAAATTTATACTGATTTCTTTAAGATCGTTTAATTCAACTTCTGAAATATATTTTCTGTCAAAAGCTCTATACAATTGTGAACGTGACTCTCCACAAGAACCTTTCGAAATAGTCAAAAAATGAACAAACTCTTTATTCCCTTCTCTTTCAAAACCTTCTGCTATATTATCCATTACAGAACCTGAAGAATCGTGAATTTGATTGATAAGTTTGAAATCATTTTTAAATTTCTCATTTGAAGCAAGATTAAAGATTTTATCAGCATAAACTCTTGATTGCTGCCAAATCTCTAAATCTTCAAATTTTGTAATTGTAGCCATAATTCCAAATGTCAAATTTCGAATATCAAATTATCCTACTGAACCCTCCAACGAAATCTCCAATAACTTCTGAGCTTCCACTGCAAATTCCATTGGCAACTTGTTCAAAACTTCTTTACTAAAACCGTTTACAATTAACGCAATGGCTTTTTCGGTTGGAATACCACGTTGGTTGCAATAGAATACTTGGTCTTCACCAATTTTGGATGTTGTGGCTTCGTGTTCAATTATAGCTGATGAATTTTTACTTTCGATATAAGGAAATGTGTGTGCGCCACAGTTATTGCCCATCAACAACGAATCACATTGCGAGAAATTACGAGCATTATCGGCATTGGCACTTATTCGAACCAAACCACGGTAACTATTTTGTGATTTTCCAGCCGAAATTCCTTTGGAAATGATGGTTGATTTGGTGTTTTTTCCCAAATGTGTCATCTTCGTTCCCGTATCGGCTTGTTGATGATTATTAGTTACAGCAATTGAGTAAAACTCTCCAATTGAATTATCTCCTTTTAAAACTACAGATGGATATTTCCATGTAATTGCCGAACCAGTTTCTACTTGTGTCCATGAGATTTTTGCGTTTTTTTCGCAAATTCCTCTTTTCGTCACGAAATTGAAAACACCGCCTTTACCCTCTTTGTTCCCAGGATACCAGTTTTGAACCGTTGAATATTTAATTTCAGCATTATCCAAAGCTATTAATTCAACTACTGCGGCATGCAATTGATTTTCGTCGCGACTTGGTGCGGTACAGCCTTCAAGATATGACACATAACTACCTTCGTCAGCAATCAGAAGTGTTCTTTCAAATTGTCCTGTTCCAGCTTGATTTATTCTAAAATAAGTTGATAATTCCATCGGACAACGTACGCCTTTTGGAATGTAACAAAAACTTCCATCTGAAAAAACAGCTGAATTTAAAGCCGCGTAAAAATTATCTCTTTGCGGTACAACTGTTCCTAAATATTTCTGCACCAAGTCAGGATATTCTCGAATCGCTTCGGAAATACTCATAAAAATGATGCCTTTTTCTGCTAATGTTTTCTTGAAAGTCGTTGCCACCGAAACCGAATCAACTACAATATCCATAGCGACGTTGTTCATCATTTTCTGCTCATCAACAGAGATGCCTAACTTTTTGTACATGGCTAAAAGCTCAGGATCAACATCGTCTAATGTTTTATTCGGATCTGCTTTTTTTGGTGCTGAATAATACGAAATAGCTTGAAAATCGGGTTTGTCATAATGAACGTTTGCCCATTCTGGTTCAATCATTTCTAGCCATGCCCGAAACGATTCAATACGCCAATCCGTCATCCATTGTGGTTCTTCTTTCTTTTTGGAAATCGCACGAACAATGTCTTCGTTTAATCCAATAGGAAAGGTTTCCGACTCTAAATCGGTATAGAAGCCGTATTCGTATTCTTTATTTTCTAATTCGATTTTTAAATCTTCCTCTGTATACTTACTCATATTTTTATCTAAAAAATCTAAAAAATCTAAAAAATAAAAAGAAAGTGTTTATGCCTTCTTGTTTTGCTTTTCTAAGTTTTTCAAATATTTAATATAACTACCTAATTGTTTTGAAATTTCTGTAACATCATTTCTATGATTGTAGAAATTTTCATGATTAATATATTCGAGCTATTGTAAAAAATTAAACATATTACTACATTCACCGGCAGAACCTTTAGAAATGTATAAAAACCTAATTAATTCTTTTTTTGTCTCTCTTTCAAACCCTTCGGCAATATTATTCGAAATTGATAATGCCGCTCTTTGTAATTGATCTTTTAAACCATAATCTTTAGCAATTTTCTCATTCGTTAATGTTAGTTTGTATACTTTAACTCCAAACTGCAAAGCTTTTTGATAAACTTCCATTTCCTCAAACGAACTGTATTTTGCCATTTTTGCTTATTTAGATTATTTCAAATTTTTTGCTTTTTTAGATTTATAAAGAAAACGATTCCCCACACCCGCACGTTCTACTCGCATTTGGATTATTAAATACAAATCCTTTTCCGTTTAATCCGCCCGAAAATTCTAAAATGGTTCCTGCTAAATATAAAAACGACTTTTTCTCAACGGCTATTTTTACATGATTATCTTCAAAAACTTTATCGTTGTCTCCTAGTTCTTTGTCGAATTTTAATTCATACGATAAACCAGAGCAACCACCGCTTTTTACACCCACACGAACGTAATCTTTGGTTGCATCAAAACCGTCTTCTTGCATCATCGAAACGATTTTTTTACTTGCGTCATCAGATACTTTAATCATAGCTTATTTTAATTTTGTCTAAATAATGCGCAAAGTTACTACATAAATCGTTTTTTTCAATGGATACTAACATTTTTATAACTTATGAATTGATAGTAATTGACTATAAACAAAAGAAAAATCCTCAATCAAATGAATGACAGAGGATTTTAAATTTTGAGAAAACGACTATTTTATTGTTTTACTATTTTTTTTGTCGCTACTAACTTTGTGTTTTTATCTATTATTTTTAATAAATAAACACCTGAATTGAGATTTGAAATGTCTATGCTGGTTTGGTTATCAAATTGTGCTACTTTTTTCCCTATCATATCAAAAACTTCTGAGAATAAATTGGAATTTATTTCGGATTGAATATTAAAAATTCCTGATGATGGGTTTGGATAAACAGTAATTTTGCTGTCAACTATAAATTCATCAGAACTTAAAGTAATCGGACAACTTATGTTTTGAGGAATTTGATAATTATTGCTTTGAAACCCTGTTCCAAGTTGTCCTCTATTATTACTTCCGCAAACTTGTAAGTTACCGTCTGTTTTTATTACCATCGAAAAACCCGCAAGCCCATTAGTGTCATTATTATTATCAGAAAAGATGTTGGTGTAAAATGTACCCACATTAATTTGAGTAGGAACATTTGCAATTGTTAAGGAATTATTGCCTAATTGCCCTCGATGATTTCGCCCCATTGCCCATAGTGTATTATCATTTTTTAAAGCTAGGGTATGATAATCTCCAGTTACCACTTTTATCCAATTGGTTTCAGAACCCACTTGTAAAGGCAATTGTTGGCTGCCTGGGACATTACCAATTCCTAAATTTCTATAAGTATTACTACCCCAACCCCATAAAGTTCCATCTATTTTTATAGCCATTGAATAATCTGCTCCACAAGCAATCGTAATGTAATTTGTGCCTGTTGCTTGTACTGGAAAAGAAGAAGAGTTATTACCAGTTCCAACACCCAATTGTCCTGAATTATCTAAACCCCAAGCCCACAAATTCCCATTAGTTTTCAAAGCAATGGTGTGTAGTGCCCCTGATTTTACTTGTGCCCAATCGGTAGCCGAACCAACTTGTGTAGGAATGTTTTTATTAACAAAAGTACCATCACCAAGTTGCCCATTTTCATTAAAACCCCATGCCCACAGTGTTCCATCAGATTTTATGGCAAACGAGGAACTTTCGCCAGCTTCAACTTGTACCCAATTGTTGTCTGTACCAATTTGTGTGGGTGATATTACCACGCCTGATAGATCTCCTAAACCAAGTCGTCCAAAACTAGAATTTCCCCAAGCCCACAAGGTTCCATCATTTTTTATGGCTAAACTATGTATTGCACCAGTAGCAATTTTTGACCAAACAGGTTGATTACTAACCTGAGTAAAAACGAATAATTGTGTTGTTGTCCCATTTCCAAGTTGCCCCGAACTATTTAAACCTGTTCCCCATAATGTATTATTACTAGCAATTCCTATGGTAAAGTCGCCTCCACCACTAAGTTGTTTCCAACAGGTTTGAGCATTTAGAATTCCCATTATAAAAAAAGAAAGTAATAGTAATTTATTTTTCATCGTATTTAAGTTTAATTTTTTAGTGTTCATTTGTTTAAAAAGTAAACATCAATTTTATTCACACTCACAGGCCATGGGCATTCCTTGAGTTTCCATCAATTGATTGATTTTTTCGTCGCGTTTTTCTCCATCATTTTTGTACTGACTTAAAATTTTGATATGTTGCGCTTTTACTTTTTCGAGCCTATTTTTTTCGTTTGATGTGCAATTGATCAAGCAAGTATATCTATTGGTGCTTTTTGCGTCATTGTTTTCTTGCGCTTCTTTCAAACCCAGTTGGTGTTCCCGAATCGATTGATCTAAACTAGTTAACATCATATTGTAATAATTAACCATAGCGTCTTCACTGTTAGCATCTTTTACAAATGGTGCGTCTTGTAAGTCGCTGGTTTGTGAAAAGTTAGTTGCGTTGGAATTAGCATTTTTCAATAATTTCTCTGTTTGCTCAATTTGCTGTAGTTTCAATTGTTTCAGTTTTGGATCTTCTTCGGCATTGGCTTCGGCATACATTTGTTGCATCGCAGCATTCATTTCGACGCTATTTTGCGCCATCGCTTGACCCATCATTTCGCCCATTGGTTTGTATCCTTTTCCTGAAAAATTGGCGCTTGTGTTTTCGATATAATTCATAAAAATAGAAACGCCTTCCCCTTCAATTCCAGTAATCATATAGGTTTTTCCTGTTGGACTCGCGATAAATCCTAATCCCCAATAACCAGAAATGCTGTACGTAAATTTAGTATCAATTAAAATTTCTTGCGGATGAGACAGCCAAATAGACATTTTTTTACCTTCGGAAATTCCAGAATATTCTACTCTTGGATATTTATTACCGCCCACTTTACCAACTTTATTACCGGTTTTTTTAAAAGTTTTGAAAAATTGCTTGCTCAACATTCCAGTTTGAAGGTCATGCACAACCATCGATTGGCCACTTCCCATTTTCATGGCAAAATTTCCTTCCGAACTTTTGGTATATTGATAAAAATCGTTGTTGGAATTTTTAATCTGTGTCATTTCGCCTTCAACGGTTTCAGTTAGCATTTCTTTGAGGCCTTTCCAATCCATCATTGAATTGCCATTTTTGGTGTTCAGATAGAAATAGGAAACTAAATCACCTTCGGGCGCATTTACTGAAAAGCCAATTTTTTTATTGAAAGTAAACTCGCCATTCAAACCAATTTCATTATAAACCGATTGACCAGCATTTGGTGTTTTGGGCTTCGGAATTGAAACCGTAATGTCCAACAAATCATTTGGATTGGGTTCATTGCTTTTTATCTCCAATAATTCATCTGCATCCGTTAATATTGGAACAGCAGGCTTTGGTTCGTCTTTAATCAACGGAATGTTGGTCTTTGGCTTTGCTTTGGATTTTTGTTGGGCAAAACCCGAAATACTCAAACATAAAATCAATACTACTATTTTTTTCATGATTTAGTTAACTTTTAAAAATAAAATTGTCGAAGTGATTTGTCCTTTTACACCAATTGGTTTTGCTTCTAAAATGATTTCATAATTACCTTTTGGGATTTCGGAAACTGTTTCAGGCGTATTGGTTTGTAAATTAGAAAGCATCGAGATAACATCAAAAGTTTCAATTGGCATAAACATATCGCCTGGAAAAAATGGAATTGGAGCTCTTTTCATGCTTCCTAAAACTTTTCCATCTTTTTTAATTGTTGTCGTAAACACAAACTTCACCACTTGCTTTTTATCTGAATTTAAAGGAACATCTGATGTGGTGAAAACAAAGTTGATTTTGTGTTTGTTTTCTCTAAAATCGGCATACAGGTTTACTGCTTTATTGCCTTTTAAAGCAATTTCTGCTTTTGAGGTTTCATTAATTTTTAATTCTCCTTGCACCAATTGTGCGTTTGCTTGTATGCCAATAATTAGGCATAATGTTGCGATAATTTTTTTCATTTTTTTTAAATTTTTACGGATTAACTACAGTTTCAAAATTTTCTTCAAACACCTTCGTTGGTCGTTTATCGTGATAGACATACGTTGATTTGATGTAACCTAAGTAGGAATTAGTTTGTCTGTAATGAGTATAACTGATTTGAAAAGTGCGTTTAGCGACATTATCTGTGCTTTCTACCGTCATTTGGTATTTGGTTCGGGCATCGCCATTAAAGGTTTGAACGGCTGTTTTGTTGAAGATATACATGGGTTTGGTTTCTTTTCCAACTTTAGTATGTATAGTTGTTTTTTTACCCCATTCTACTTCAAAAAGTGGCATGTTGGACGTTGGATTGGTATTCCAAAACTTTATTTGAGCTTGCGATTGAAAGCAAATAAGCAGTAGTAGAATTATTTTTTTCATAGTTTTTAATTTACAGGAATGATACTGTACACAATTCCCAAATTATATTTTGCTTTATTGAAGCGCATGTATCCTGGTCGTGTTGGGATATTGGCTGTGTTTTTGGCTTGATTTAACGTAACTGCTGGTACATTGGCATCTTTCAAAAAGACAATAGCTTCTTGTTTTCCAACGATTTCGTCATTTACTGGTTTGTAAACTTTGATTTCATAAACTATTTTGAAATAAGCATTGTCTTCAAGTTCTTTCATGGTTTTGTAGCCATATTTTGCTGGTTCAAACTGAAAGCGAACTTTAGTATTCATTAAGGATTTGATGTTTCCGTTGCTTACTTTCATTCCGGCATTTCTTGGCACTTCAAATACGCGACCATAATTGCCGATGTATTTAAAACCAGTTGGTTGAATTTGATCTTCATTGCCCGTAGTTTTATTTTTTACAAACAAACGACAATAGCCAATCCCGTGAACACTTTCGGTGCCGATATCTATATTTTGATTGATGGTATGTGCTGCTAACCAATCGAATTTGAAATCGTATTTTACGGTTTGTGGCAATGCTTGTGCAAAAGAGTTTGCGATTGCGAATACTAGAATAAGTACTGATAATTGAATTGTTTTCATTTTTTTAAAATTTAAAGTTTGTTAATTATTAATTGTGCAGTTTCAATGCTTTTTTGTTTGTTTATCTTTTCTTCATCTGACATTTCGGTTGTGATTTGAAATTCTAAACCTTTATAGAATACTTTTAGTTCTTTATATTTATTGTTCCAAACAGCGTACTCGCCAACACCTTTAATTTCATCAAACGAAAGTCCTTTTGCCATTTCGCTTGCCATTCCTTTCGCCATATTGGCTTGCGAAGCATCGACTTTTCCTTGTTGTTGCATTTCGTTTGCTTTTTCACTCTTCGCTTTATTGGCATTGGCAAGTTCTTCGGCAGTTGGTGTATGATAATTGAATTTGAATTCTTTCAAAGTGGTGTTTTTTACCCAAGAAAGTTGAATGAAATCATCTGTTGGAATATCCATCATTTCCCCGTTCATTGGATTTTTGATTTGCTTGTTTCTTCCTTTTTTCCATCGATAGGAAACCGAATGTGTAGCAGGACTTTTTAATACTTGATTATATTCTTTTTCGGCCTCTGTTGAGGTATAACCCGAAACTTCGGAAGCCATTTCTAAGGTTAACAATTGATCTAATTTTCCATTAAATTCATCGGCAGATTTGCCAACAACTTCATCAATAGCCTCATTGGCTTGACTTTCGAGATTTTCTTTTTTATCACCAGAACACGTAAAGGCAAAAAGGAAAATGCTTAGTAAGGATAGGAGTGCTGTTTTCATACTTATGATTTTGTAATTTTAAAAGTATATGAACCTATGCCAGATGAAAAAACTGTTGTGCCATCTGCTGAAAATGGAATTTTTATGTTTTTATTGAATTCGATGGTATCTAACCTGTAAATTTCTTTTTTCATTCCATAATCTATATTCGTTCCAACTCGTTTGTTTTTGGCGTGAACATAAACTTCCAATTCATACTTTATAGATGAATTATTTAAATCGGAATTTGGAATAATAAATTCTCTAAAAAACTCAGGACTATTGGGAAAGTTGTAGTTTTTTGAAGTTATAATTTTTGAACCATTTTCGGTTTGATTGTAAACATCAGAAGGTTTGTTGCCAAAATTTTGTACTTGTTGTCTTCCCGAAGCTGTAACTTTAAATAATTTAAAACCCCAAAAACCATAGATATTATCGTTAGAAGTTTCAATATTTACAGACGATACGGTAAACTTAGTTGTTCCACCGTTATTCGTTGCACTTGTACTCGTAGTCACCACAACCTTATTATTCTTAACGTTTTTTGTCCCGTTCCAATTTCCATCAGTCATTGCATCTGTCCAACCCCATTTTCCTTTGAACGTGTTTCCTTCAAAATCAAATTCAAAATGACCTGTTTTTTTGGTGGTATTGTTGTAGAAAGTTCCTTTTAATTTTTTAGTTTGTGGATTATAAATTCCATCAATCGTTCCAATATTTTTATAGGTTCCGGTAACTTTATTTCCTACTTGTTGTAGTATTAAATTGCCATCGGTAGTATTCCATAATCCATTAAAAATGGCGATTTTAGTATCTGTTGGCGAAGTATTATTCGCTTTTGTTCCATCCCAAAGCCATTTTGCATCAAAATCAAACTTCATTTGAAAAATAGCATCATTAGTAATGTCATTTAAAGTGATGTTGTTATCGTAATTAAAATGACCTCTTATGTCTTTGCTACTAGTTGTCTTTTCAAAATAAAACTTACCTCTATCAGCTCCGTTATGAAACAATCCACAAAGTCGTGAACCACCATTGAATTTTTTTTCGACAGCTAGGATTGTGCCACCATTAGCATAATCACCATAAATAAATCCATTTTCGGTAACTAGTTTTAAATCACCATATTTTGTGCTAAATGTTCCTGTCCATTCTTGTGCAAAAACGCACAGTTGTGTTAAAAAAATAAGGACGAATGTGCTATACAATTTTTTCATTTTTTAATGATTTTTAGTTTTATAATTTTATAAATTCTACTCTTCTGTTTTCTGCCTTTTCTGATGCAGTAGCGTTTTTGTTGAGTGGTTGGCTTTCGCCTTTTCCGTCCGTTTCTATTCTTGAACCATCAATACCATAGAAGCTCGACAACGCTGTTTTTACTGCTGCAGCTCTTTTTTGAGATAAAGCTAAATTGGCAGTATCAGCACCATCACTATCAGTATGACCAATTATTTTTACTCTAACTGTTGGGTTTTCTTGTAATGTAGTTGCCATTTCTTTTAGCACGGTTCCGCTTTCGGGCTTGATATTATCACTGTTCACGTCAAATAAAATTCCGTTGGTTACAAATCTTCCTTCGGTAATAAGTTTATTTCGATTATCAGCACCAGCAACTGCGAAACGAATGTTAGTTAAGTAAACTTCACATTCTTCAAAAAAACTTCTAAAAAAGGCAAAATCATAGGTGTTTTTATCTGCAAAAAATCTGGGAACGTCAAACAACTTGTCTTCATTTACATAAACCCGAAGGCGTCCCTCTTGCCTCCAAACAGATACTTTTGCAAAATTTTGGTCATTTCTGGTGTCCCATTGCGGCATTTTTACACTATTACTGATTTCAGTTCCAGATATTGGATTTACATAAATTGAAGCTTCACCAGCGCCAGGATGCAAATAGACAACAGAGTTGCCTTTACTGAAAAACATATCTAGCATCAAATTATCGGGAACGGTACTAAAATTGAGCCCAAAACCCGAATAATTATTTGTTGGATCTTTATCTATACCTATTTCAAATTCTAACGTGAAGTTATCTGGAAGCTTTTTAATGTTATCCGGAACAAAAGCACCGTTTTTGGTCATATTGAGCCATTTTTCGTTTTTCTCATCAACATTTACTATTTCTCCGCTAGCATTGGTGTTGAATTCCTTTGGAAAATCGCCAACGGCTAGTCGTTCAAAATTGTCGAAATACAATTGTTTTTCACCTGCAACGAAATCAAATTTCGAGTTGGATTTAACTGATTTTGAAGCTTTAGTTGGATTATTTTCCTGACTTTGTTGTTGATTTTGTTCTTGGTTTTCCGATTGGTTTTCTTTTTGCGGTTCGTCGGTTTTCTTTTTCTTATCTTTTTTCTTGAAGATATTATTAATTTTATCCTCAACCTTATTTAGAGCACCATCTACTGTTTGGTCACCTTTTTGCTCGCCTCGTTGGTAGGTTTTGTCTTTGGCATTTTTAAGAACTTTTCCGCCCACTGTTTCTTGTGAATAACTGGTTACTATCGTAAAAATTAGCAACATCATGGTAATGAGTGTTTTCATAATGGTATTGTTTTTTAGTTGTTAATTACAATTCGTTTTTAGTTTAGTGCTAAGAAGAAAAAAAAGTAAACATCGATTTAAAAAAATTATTTTTACATTGATAAATGTTTACTTTTGATTAAATACTTGCACTAATGGGTAAACCAAATCATCTGTTGATTATTGAAAAGCTTAAAAAAGGCGATGAAAAAACCATTCATTCTATTTATGTAGAAAATAAAAATGGATTTTCTCTTTTTGCAGCACGATACAATTTACCGGCTGATGATTTGCTTGATATATACCAGGACAGTATTATTGCCTTGTGTGAAAACGCTAAAAAAGGAACGATTGATACTTTAGAAAGCACTATATCAACTTATCTTTTTTCGATTGGCAAATACATGATTTACAAAAAATTAAAATCGAAAAATAAAGCGGTTTCTATAGATTATGATGTACAGTTGCCCCAAGTAATTGAAGATAATGAGGAAGACGAAAACGATAATGAAATGATACTTTTACAAAATAATTTTAAAAAATTAGGAGAGCAATGTCAAAAAGTTTTACGCCTATTTTATTATGAAGAAAAAAAACTAGATGCCATTCAAATCGAATTAAATTATACCAATAAAGACGTTTTAAAAAGTCAAAAATCACGTTGCTTGAAGCAATTGAAAGATTTGATAAAGAAATAAAAAATGGATAAAGAAACACTTATAAGCAACTATTTTGAAAAAACACTTTCCACAGAAGAGCAAAAACAATTTGATTTTTTGATGGAAACCGATGCTGATTTCGCTAAAGAAATTGCCTTTCAAAAAAAGGTGAAAAGAGCAATTACCTCAGTTGAAAGAACAGTATTAAAGAAAAAACTACAAGCATTTGAAGAAACAAAACCCAAAGTAAAATCGTTCAAAGTTTGGTATGCAGCTGCATCCATTGTTTTAATTTGTGGCTTAGGATTTTATTTTACACAAACTTCAACAACAACTATTTATAAAGATTATTATCAATCGTATCCAAATGTTGTGGCACCAGCGGTTCGTGGAGAAAATAGCAATGACATCAAATCAGAAGCTTTTTTTGAATATGATAACGGAAATTATGCCAAAGCACTCGAATTATTTTCTAAAATTTATGATGTAGAACAAGATGATTACGCCTTGTTTTACAAAGGATTATCTTTGATGGAGCTACAGAAAACTAAAGACGCGATTGCAACTTTTAATCAATTTGACGTAAAGAAAAACAACAGTTTTACGCCTTTTGTAAAATGGTATTTGGCGCTATCATACATAAAAGAAAATCAGCTAGAAAATGCCATACCGTTATTGAAATCACTTTCTGAAACGGAAAACCAGCAACAAGAAATGGCGAAAAAATTATTGTCTGAATTGGAGTAATTTTTTTCTGAAAAGGAAAATTAGCAACGAAATCACTAAAACAATTCCGAGACATACTACCCAATTTATATTAGAAACGACAGGAGAAACATCACCATTAACTACAAATCCTGCCCAATAAAACGGATGTTGCTTCATAGGATTGTTTGCCAAAAATTGTTTTTTAGCGTTTGCTAAGGCTTTGTCTTTTGGTTGCCCTTCTTTTAAATTTTTATAAAAAGAAACAATAATCTCCGAAGTTTCTTTGTCTGGAACTTGCCATAGACTATATACCGATGATTGTACCCCAGCATAAGTCAATGCCCGAGACAAACTCATTATGCCTTCACCACTTTCATGTGCACCGACACCAGTGTTACATGCGCTCAATACAACCATTTTTGACGGAAAATTAAGTTGGTACAATTCGTTGAAAAACACTTTTTGATTGTTTGTAAAAACCAAAGACGATTGATTGTAATCATTTTCCATAAGGGAATGCATGGCCAAATGATGAAAATTGTATAAGGTAGTCGATTGCAAAAAATTGGCACGTGTCGCTTTTTCGTTCAAAAATAATTCTCCTTCAAATAATTCACTCACGGCTTTGGCTTCATTTTTGGCTTCAATCAAATCAAACAAATTGCCCCTTCGTAGACCTCTACTTTGATTAGCCGTTGGAATTTTTGAATAATTGGGTGCAAAAGATACAAATCGGTTCGAGTCGACTCCGTTCATTTTTTTTTGCAAAACATTCCATAATTTTATGGAATAGGCATAACTAACTAAATGATATTCTGCCACCCATTTGCGGTTTCTGTCTTGTAAACTTTCGAAGGAAATTCTGTTTAAAAAATCTTCCGGAATGATAATAAGCGAAGCGTCCAATCGATTTTTTAAAATGGGTTGAAGTAGCTTTTCATGTAAATTTCCAGCACTTTCTGCGTAATCATTCGTAATCAAACGAATGCTTTTGAGATTTTGTTCGACCAATAATTTTAAAGATTGAGTTGTCGATAAATAGGTTAATCCGACAGCGTTTTTATCTATTATAAAAGCAAACGTTTTGGCATCCGTAACTACGTATTTAATCATCAATTGATTGCTTTTCAACTGATTTTGAGTTTCATTCACATCAAAATTATTCGATTTAAATTGCTGATACGACGGGTCGAATTTATTTATTACATTACGTTTTTGCTCAATTTCCCTATCGATAGCTAATAAGCTTTTGTCCAAGTCTCCTTTTTGAACTTTCGATTCTTTGGTTTCTAACAAGCTGTTTTTTTCAAATACCAATTGGTTGTATTCCTCAATTAAAACTGGCGGAACTTTTAGATTTTGACTGTTTTTGGATTCGAAAATATTCCATAAATGCTGCGATGAATTATTTTCAATTCGATTTAAAATAGCTTTAATTTTCTTGATGTCGTTCGGATTGATTAGCAATTGCGTTTGCAAAAGTCCTGAAGCAATTTCTTTATTAAATTCGTTCAATCGATAGTTGTATTTTCCTTTTTGATAAAATTCGCTGAACATGTCTGAAACAATAAAATACAGATTATTTGAAGTAATTAAATCGTCTGTACTTTTGTTCTTTTCATAGCTTTTATAGTAGATGTTTGCTGTATTTAAAACATTTCTAATAAAAACGTCACTGTTGAACTTTTTGAAATCAGCGTATTTTAAACTTTTTAAATTCTTGAGTGTTTTTTGTTTCGCTAATAACTTTTGATACGACTTTAAAAAGATAGTCTTCGACTCATTGTCTTGATTTAAATTATGATGCAACGTGGCTTCCAACACTTCAATCGTAAAACGTGAAGCATTGAAAAAAGGCTCTTTTATTTTTTTGGATTCCTCAATGATGGCGAATGCTTCTTTATATTTTTTATATCGCGCATAAGAATTGGCTAGTTTTAAACAGGCAACCAATTCATCGTGTTTGGATTCACTTTTGCGCGCTATTTGAAGTGTTTTTAGGTTGAATTCGATGTGATTTTTGCTGTTCACAGCATCGTCGACTGCTTTGGACAAATACACCTCTTCATATGCATACCGACTGAGCAACAAAGTATTATCCTTCTTTTTTCTGTCATCTGGATAATTAAGAAACACCAAATCTATCGAATCAAGGTATTTTTTAGCTACGGTTTCTTTTTGGTCTAAAAGATTCATTCTAAGATTGGATAAATAAAGCAGCGATCTAAAATGCAAATTCCAATTTTGCAGCGTTCCGACATCGGTTGTTGCAAATTCTTTGCGTTTGAACCACTTGTAAAAATTTTGATTTAGATAGGTTAAAATTTCCCTTGCTTTGGTTTCATCTCCATACTTCAAACTTTCCCAAATAGTGTTATTAGCCGAATTAACTACGTAAGCCTTATCTGCTCTATCCGATTTAATGTGAAGCGCTAAGCTTTTGGAATAGTGATGTAACGATTGGTTGTAAAAGTGCAAATTAGAATACGATACTGCCAAAAGATTGTGAACATATCCCAATTCTTCATACTCTCTAGGTGCCAATTTATAAATGGATTTTAGTGCTTTTTCTAAGGAAACAATCGATTGCTCGTAGTTTCTCATGCGCCTTTGAACATCGCCAATGTCAATCAGAGAAAGGTATAAATTGGCATCTACTGGAAGGTTTTTTAAAGTATAATCATAACATAGTTTTAAGTATTTGAGTGCTTCGTCCCAATCATCTAAACAATATGACAATTCTAAATAAGTGTTACTGATTAATTTTTTGTTTTGAGGAGTTGGTTTTAATTTTGAATGAAATGGAATGACTTGCTTAAAATAAAGTGCCGCTTGTTCATCATTTCCTTTATTTACCTCATTTAACGCTTTACAGTAAAAATAATTTGCCGAATAAAGAGCTGAATTCTTGTCGTTTTGGTTGTTCAACAATTGTTCCCAAATACGAATTGATTCGTCGAATTTTTGAATATTGGTCAGTGAATCTGCTTTTTTTTGCAACAACTGATTTACAATATTTTGACCGTAAAAAACAACGGGTACGACTAAAAATAGAATACAAAGTTTTTTCATTTTTAGCTATGATTTAACTTATTGGTGTTCGTTTCACTAAAAAGTAAACATTTATGCTATAAAAGTAAACATTGTTTTCGGATTCTTAAAACAGCAATAATTATCTTTGTAAAAAAAACAATGAAAATCTACCCTATAGAAGCAGGCAATTTTAAACTCGATGGTGGCGCTATGTTTGGCGTGGTACCCAAAACCATTTGGAACCGAACCAATCCGGCTGATGAAAACAACCTCATCGACATTGCTGCCCGCTGTTTATTAATTGAAGAAGGAAAGCGATTGATTTTGATCGATACTGGAATGGGAAGTAAACAATCGGAGAAGTTTTTTGGATATTATTCACTTTGGGGAAGTTATTCATTGGATAAATCATTGGCCAAGCATGGTTTTCATCGGGATGATGTGACGGATGTTTTTTTGACGCATTTGCATTTTGATCATTGTGGGGGCAGTGTGAATTGGAATAAAAACAAAACGGGTTACGAAGTTGCTTTTAAAAACGCCCATTATTGGACAAACGAAAATCATTGGGAATGGGCAACAAAACCAAATGCCCGTGAAAAAGCATCTTTTCTTTCAGAAAATATTTTGCCAATGCAAGAAAGCGGACAATTAAATTTTATTAAAAGACCAGATTCTGATTTTGGAATTTGTGATTTGGGATTTGATATTTTTTATGTTGATGGTCATACCGAAAAAATGATGATTCCGCATATCAAATACCAAGATAAAACCATCGTTTTTTGTGCCGATTTGATTCCAACTGCTGGACATTTACCTTTGCCTTATGTTATGGGCTATGACACAAGACCACTTTTGACCTTGCCTGAAAAATCAAAATTTCTTCATGCTGCGGCAGAAAACAACTATTACCTGTGGTTAGAACATGATGCTCATAACCAAATTATCACAGTTGAAAATACGGAAAAAGGCATCCGATTAAAAGACGTTCTTAATTGTAACGATATCTTAACAGAGTGTTAATCCTTTAATTCAATGTGATAAAAGATTCTATTTTTACACGAATTCAATAAACCTGAAAAATGAAATTTATAAAAATCTTTTTGTTTTCATTGTTTTCATTAACAATGTTTGCCCAAACTACAGATAAGTCATTTGCAAAAAAATCACCTCTAACAGACGCCGAACTTAAGCGTTGGAGCCACCTTGATTTAGAAAAAGACTCTATTCCGGGCATGAGTATTGACAAAGCTTACGCTGAATTATTGAAAAATAAAAAAAGTACAAAAGTAATTGTGGGCGTAATCGATACTGGAGTTGATATTAATCATGAAGACTTAAAATCGGTTATTTGGACCAATAAAAAAGAAATCCCAAATAATGGAAAAGATGATGACAAAAACGGTTTCATTGATGATGTGCATGGTTGGAATTTTTTAGGAGCATCAAATAATGAAAATCTTGAAATGACACGCCTTTTGAAAAAAGGAGATGATGGCTCAGAAAAATATAAAAAAGCTTTAGCCGATTATAGTGTAAAGTTTGAAGAAGCTTCAGAAGCCAAAGAAAATGTAGATGTTTTGCTTAAGGCTGATAAAATGGTTCGTGAATTTCTGAAAAAAGATACTTATTCTTTAGGGGAATTAAAAGATATGCCATCGGTTAAATTTGAATTGTATGATGCTAAACGAATCATGTTATCTTATGCCAATCAAAAAGGAGATTCATTTCATGAAGATTTAAAATCTTATCAAGATTATGTTTACGATCAATTGGATTATAATCTAAATAAAGATTTTAATGCTAGAAAAGTAGTTGGTGATAATCCAGATGATATTAATGACAAAAAATATGGTAACAATGTCGTGTATTCTAAAGACAGAAAGGATTCTCTTCACGGTACTCATGTTGCGGGTATAATTGCTCAAGGAAGAAATAACGCCCTTGGCGGTGATGGTGTGGCTGAAAATATTGAAATTATGGCCATTAGAGCGATACCAAATGGGGACGAATATGACAAAGATGTTGCTTTAGCCATTCGTTATGCTGTAGATAATGGTGCAAAAGTCATCAATGGAAGTTTTGGAAAAGACTTTTCTCCACATGCCGAATGGGTTTATGAAGCAATAAAATATGCTGCCAGTAAAGATGTGCTAATTGTTCACGCTGCGGGTAATGATTCTAAAGATATTGATACAGAACCAAATTTTCCGACAGATGAGGTAAATGGCTCTGAAATTGCCGATAATGTATTGACTGTTGGTGCCTTAAATTATACATACGGGGAAAAAGTTGTCGCTAGATTTTCAAACTATGGTAAAAAGAATGTTGATGTATTTGCGCCAGGTGTTAAAATTTATGCCACTGTACCAGGTAATAAATACAAATACCTTCAAGGAACTTCAATGGCTGCGCCAAATGCTGCTGGGGTTGCAACTTTAATTCGGGAATATTATCCAAACCTGAAAGCATCACAAGTAAAACAAATTTTAATGCAATCGGGAACGCCTTTGAATCTTGAAGTTACTGTAGATGAAAAACAAATTAAGATTCCGTTTTCTGAAGCAAGTGTTTCTGGAAAAATCGTCAATGCCTACAGTGCTCTGAAAATGGCAGACGAAATGTCAAACGCTATAAAAAATAATCCAAAACTTTAACACAGAAAAGAAGCGTAAAACCCTCCTTTTTATTTTATCGCTACATGAAGAACACCTTTTTAATTGGAATAATTTTATTTGGAATAACAACTAGTTTTGCTCAGTCAAAAAATTATTGGCAACAAAAAGTTGACTACAAAATTGAAGTTTCTATGGATGTAGAAACCTATCAATACAAAGGCAAACAAAAACTAGTTTACACCAATAATTCTTCCGATACCCTTCGTCGTGTTTATTATCATTTATACAATAATGCCTTTCAACCAGGAAGCGAAATGGACGCACGTCTTCAGGCTGTTATAGATCCCGATGCAAGAATGTCTACTAAAGTAAAAACTGCAGATGGAAAAGAAATCCGAGAAAGTAGAATCGCTAAACTTCAACCCAATGAAATAGGGTACTTAAGAATTTCCAACTTCAAGCAAGATGGTGTTTCTGCCAATATAAAAGAAGTTAGTACTATTCTCGAAGTGACCTTAGCAAAACCGATTCTGCCGGGAAAAAAGACCACGCTTACTTTAGATTTTGATGGACAAGTTCCGATTCAAATTCGCCGATCAGGAAGAAATAATTCAGAAGGCGTAGAACTTTCGATGGCGCAATGGTATCCCAAAATAGCTGAATTTGATTTTGAAGGTTGGCATGCTGACCCTTATATTGGCAGAGAATTTCATGGGGTTTGGGGCGATTTTGATGTCAAAATAACTATTGATAAAAATTATATTCTTGGCGGAAGCGGTTATTTGAAAAACAACAATGAAATTGGTTTTGGATACGAAGATAAAGACAAAGAAATCAAAAAAGATTCAAATGCAAAAAACTTGACCTGGCATTTTGTAGCACCAAATGTGCATGATTTTACTTGGGCTGCAGATAAAAATTACCTTCACGATGTCGTGAAAGGACCAAATAATGTTGACCTACATTTTCTATACAAAAACAATCCAAAAATCATTGACAACTGGAAAAAGCTGCAACCAATGATGGTTCGGGTCATAGATTTTTTCAATAAAACCGTTGGTAATTATCCGTATAAGCAGTATTCATTTATCCAAGGTGGCGATGGCGGAATGGAATATGCGATGTGTACACTGATACTAGGAGAAGGCTCAATGGAAGGACTTTTGGGTGTTGCCACTCACGAGTTGGGACATTCTTGGTTTCAGCATATTTTGGCTTCTAATGAAAGTAAACATTCCTGGATGGATGAAGGATTTACGTCATACATTGAAGATTTAGCCATGAACGAAATGGCGGTAAAAAAACTGGATAACCCTTTTGAAGGTTCATACAAAACGTACACAAAGCTAGTTGAATCAGGGAAAGAACAACCCTTGTCAACGCATGGTGACCGATATGATGAAAACAGAAGTTATAGCATTGCTTCTTATGTAAAAGGAGAACTTTTCCTTTCACAGTTAGAATACCTCATTGGGAGAGAAAATACGCTAAAGACTTTGAAGCGATTTTACAACGATTTCAAGTTTAAACATCCAACACCAAACGATATCAAACGAACTGCAGAGCGTGTTTCGGGAGCCAATTTAGATTGGTACTTAACTGATTGGACCCAAACTTTAAATACTATCGATTACGGAATTAAAAATGTAGTAGGATCTACAGATAGTGTTCAAAAAACGGGACTTACTTTAGAGAGAATTGGCAGAACGCCAATGCCAATAGATATTTTGGTCGAATATAGCGATGGCACAAAGGAAACTTTTTACATCCCATTGCGAATGATGAGTTTTGAAAAAGAAAACCCAACTCCTGATATAAAAAGAACTGTTTTGCCCGATTGGACTTGGGCACAACCAACTTATTTTTTTGAAATTGCTAAATCAAAAACAGCTATCAAAAAAATAACTCTTAACCCAAGTGGCTTGATGGCTGATGTAAAGAAAGACAATAATGTTTTTGAAATGAAATAAATAAAAAGCGAACCTATTGAGTTCGCTTTTTTAAAATAGAATTCATAGATTTACCAACGATAAAAATATTCAAAATGAAACCTTTTCAACTTCTTATTGTTTGCTTTTTTTTGATTTATGGGAGTATTGCCTCGGCACAACCTATTCGTTTTAAAACCAGTAGTGTAAGCTTTACCGATAAAAAGGACAACGGTGATTGGAATGATTGGTCTGAATTTGTAGAAGCCAATGTCCTAATTAGTATGGATCCTAAGAAAGATTTGATCACTGTAAATTCTAACGAAGTACAATCTTTTAAGATTAAAGCTTATGGTGAAATTCAAGATACTGATGAGGCAAATATTGTTCCTTTTGATTGCTTGGACAATAAGTTTTCGAAATGTACAATTATTATAATAACTAAAAAGAAAGAGAACAACCGTATGCAGTTTTACATTAACTATAACGAAGTGAAATTTGTTTACAATATCTACAATGTCAATTAAAAATGGATTTTTCCTATCCTGCAGCCGAAAAACTTAAAAGTAAAAAAATAATTGATTTATTATTTACAGAAGGAAAATCCGTAAGTAAATATCCTTTACGATTAGTTTATGTAGCCCATGATTTTGGAGAAGATGTTCCTGTAAAAATGGGCGTATCGGTATCTAAAAAATATTTTAAAAAGGCGGTTGACCGTAATTATTACAAACGTGTTTTACGCGAATGTTATCGCCTTAATAAACATTTATTGATTGCTAATATTGATGTTAAATATTGCTGCATGTTCTTTTATCAAACCAATGAAAAACTTAATTACACAGAGATAAACGAAAAAACCATTCAGCTTTTTGAAAAGTTTGTTAAAACCACTCAAGAAAAAAAAGACTCAAAATAAAAACCTCATAAATAATAAATTAGTCAATTTTTGCGTTTTAATAGTTAAACACTTTTTATTATGAAAACTACTCTTCTAATTTCTACTATCATTATTTCTTTATTTATTTCATGTACTGAAAAATCGAATGAAGCAGTTGCTGAAATGCAAATGAGTAAAGTTGCCCATAGTTCTAGCTACAATGACTCTTACACAGAAGCTGTTGACACCGCGGTAGCCGCTGCAGACATGTCGGTGTCAATGCCAAATAAACTTGCTGGCGATGCTGAAGAAATTGAAACCAAAATCATTAAGTCTGGAAATTTACGATTTCAATCAGATGATTTGGAGCAAACATATAGTCAGATTCAAGGTGCTGTAAAAAAGTATAATGCTTTGATAAAAAATGATTCGCAATCAAATAACGATTATCAGTTTTCGAGAACTATCAATATCCGAATACCCAATCAATATTTTGATGCTTTTATCGCTGATATCTCAAAAGGGGTAAAATATTTTGATGTCAAAGAAATCTCCTCACAAGATGTTACTGAAGAGTATATTGATGTGGCTTCTAGAATTAAAACAAAAAAAGTACTTGAACAACGCTATTTAGAATTGTTGAAAAAAGCCAATAAGGTGTCGGAAATGCTAGAAATTGAAGGGCAACTATCTGAAATTAGAGAAGAGATAGAGTCTAAAGAAGGACGTTTAAAATACCTTCAAAATAAAGTTTCTTTGAGCACAATTGACCTAACTTTTTACAAACCTTTAGCTCAAGGTCGTAAAGCAACTGTTTCTTATGGAGGAAGAATTGGCAATGCTATTGTTTCTGGATTTAACTCTATTTCAAATTTCTTTATTTCATTGTTAGGAATTTGGCCAGTAATTGTTACTTTAGTTGTCTTGTTTGTACTAATCCGAAAACGATTCAAAAGAAAAAATAAAAATGATGTTGTCGAAAAATAAAAACATTAAAAAAAGATATATTATTCCGGCGCTGTTGAGCGTTTTTCTCTTTATAGGCGTAGGTTTTAAAGACGATTATTTCGAGATTTCTAAACAAATAGAAATTTTCACTACGCTTTTTAAAACAATTAATCAGAACTATGTAGATGAAACCAATCCGGCAGAATTAATGGACAAAGCCATTAAAAGCATGTTGGCCGATTTGGATCCGTATACCAATTATTTTAACGAACAAGATGTAATCAAATTCAAAATAAATAATACTGGTGAATATACCGGAATTGGCGCTATGATTACGCGAAAAGAAGACAAACTCATCATCAAAGAACCTTATAAAGGATTTCCGGCTGACAAGGCTGGGCTTAAAGCAGGAGATGAAATCATACAAATTGGCGATGTACTATTGGCTGATTTTAAAGATGATGCTTCACAGCTAACCAAAGGTGCTAAAGGCACTAAAATAGACATCAAATATTTACGCCAAGGAAAGCCCATGAGTACGCAGTTAGTTCTTGAAGAAGTTGGAATAAAAGCAGTTCCTTTTTACGGAATGGCTGATGATAAAACGGGGTATATTGTTTTGTCACAATTCAATGCCAAAGCTTCGTCGGAAACTAAAGAAGCTTTAGAAAAATTAAAAGAGGATGGTGCCAAACAAATCATCTTAGATTTACGAGGAAATCCGGGTGGATTGTTGCATGAAGCAGTAAATATCTGTAATCTTTTTGTGCCAAAAGATGAGCTTATTGTAACCACAAAATCGAAAAACTCAAAATACAATAACACCAATAAGACAACTCGTGATCCTGTTGATACCGAAATTCCATTAGTGGTTATTGTAGATGGAAAAAGTGCATCAGCCTCAGAAATTGTTTCGGGCGCTTTGCAAGATTTAGACCGTGCGGTAATTATTGGAAGTAGAAGTTTTGGAAAAGGATTGGTTCAAAGACCCATTGATATGACTTATGGAACTCAAGTAAAAGTGACTATTTCTAAATATTACACGCCATCGGGAAGATGTATTCAGGCATTGGATTATGCACGAAAAGACAAAAGTGGAAAAGCCGTTAGAACCGAAGAAAAAAATTATAATGCTTTTAAAACTCAAAAAGGAAGAACGGTTTATGATGGCGGAGGAATTTTGCCAGATGTCGTTTTAGAAAACACCAAAACCAGTGCTATTGCAGAAGCATTACAAAAAAATGACGCTATTTTTTATTATGCTACCAACTACTATTATAAAAACCCAAATCTTGGCAATAAAATTCCAACAATTACTGATGCTGACTTAACTGATTTTAAAGTTTTCATAAAAAAAGAAAAAATAACTTTAGATACAGAAACTGAAATAGCATTAAAGAACACTCTAGAAAAGGCGAAGAAAGAAAACATAGAGGAAGCCATTGCAAAAGAATACCAACAATTATTAAGTGCTTTACATAAAAGTGAAGAAAATTTGATAGACAAAAATCAAATGGAAATCAAGAATTTGCTTTTGGACGAAATCATCAAAAGATACCAGTATAAAGAAGGATTATATCAGTACTATTTAAAAAGCAACTTCGAAATCAAAAAATCAATAGAAGTGCTAAACGACAAAGCTCAGTATAATACCATTTTGAAAATTTAATATGAAGTTCTTAAAATATTTGCCCCTTTTGTTTTTTGGATTTATTCAAGCACAGGAAGAAATTGTTCATTCTATTTATTTTGAATTTGACAAATTTGCATTGAATGAAAAAGAGGTTAATGAAGCTATTAATTTTATTAAAAAAACCGACTCAACTCGAATTGAATCTATTCAGATTTTTGGCTATACCGATGATGTTGGGAAAGATGCTTATAACTTTAAACTTTCTACAAAACGAGCCAATGCCATTCAAGATAAGTTTATTGAAAGCGGAATAAGAAGTAAAATTATTGTGACTATTGAAGGCAAAGGAAGAATCCTAATAGATGATGATATTGTAGAAAATCTTCCCGAAAAACGTTCTAAAAATCGTCGAGTAGATGTAGTAGTCAATTTAAAGCCTTTACCCAAAATTGAAATTCCGGGTTTTTACACTACCATTCAAAAAAACCATATCGTTGGCGATCATATTTATCTTGAAAATGTTTTATTTCAAAGAGGAAGTAGCAAATTAGAGTTTAAATCAAAAACCGATTTGGATAAAATTGCCCGTTTACTTCAGAAGTATAAGAATCTACAGTTTGAAATTCAAGGACACGTTTGTTGTACACCACCCTATCAAAAAGAAGCGATTGACATGGATACTAAAAAGCGGCAGTTGTCAATAAATCGCGCGCAATCTGTATATAAATATTTGATTTTTAAGAAAATATCCAAAGACCGAATGACTTTCAAGGGTTACGGAAATACGGTTCCGCTTGGCAAAGGAACACAATATGATAGAAGAGTTGAATTGGTGATTACAAAAATATAATTTTATAGTTTTTAATTTTAACCTTAGATCTTTAATATTCGTAAATTCAATTAGTACTCAAATGAAAAAAATGCTTTTTTTTATATTTACTGCAACGTTGTTTATTAATTCAGGATGTAATAACGACACTGACGAAAATATAATCGAACTAGGTTATATAAAAATTAATGGCGTAAAAAAGTGGATTTATGACCCCGAATTATCAATTTCTATTAATGGTGGTAATTTCACCTATGATCAGCAAACGGGTGAAATTTTGACTGAATTTGTTCAACTAAATATTACTGATCCGAATCAAGTATTACTAAATAATTTTAATAGTAATCCAACTGGGAACTCAATTAATTTAAGATTTGTGATAAACAAATCTGCTTCTGGAAATTTTACTACAGCAATCAATTTATTCCCGCTAGAAGAAAAAAATGTAATAGCAAATTATTCTTTTGACAATGAACCATCAACATCTGTTTATGCTCTGCCAAATCATAAAATCTTTCTGAAAATTACAAATGATATAATACTTATTAAGTTTACTGATGTACAATATGGCACTGAGTTAATTAGTGGCAACTTTAACTTTAACTATTAATTTAATCCCGCTTTGAAATTATTCTTTTTTCATTTCAATATGCGGAATATCATCCTCTAAGTACGTTTCGCTAGTTTGCATAAAGCCATGACTTTCATAGAAATGCTTTAAATACAATTGGGCCGAAATTGTTATTTTGGCTTCATTAAAATGGATTTTAATGGCCTGAATGGCTTCGCGCATTAGTATATGCCCTAACTTTTTTTCTCGATAACTTTGTTTTACAACAACCCTTCCTATGGAAGCTTCATTGAAATAATCTTTGGGCTTAAATAAACGAGCATATGCCACCGTTTGACCATTATCTTCGCCTAAAAGATGTAATGCTTTTTGATCTTTACCATCAATATCCTGATAAACGCAATTTTGCTCTACTAAAAAGACTTCACTACGCAATTGTAGCACATTATAGAGTTCGCTCGTAGAAAGTGCTTCAAATCGCTTTATTTTCCAGTGTAAGTCCATGTTATCTTTTTATTTGAATGGATTTAATAATTGACTCTAATTCGAACATCAAGTCGCGTTTTTCTTTCGAGGGTACGTAGCAAAACCCTTCTAGAACTAAAAGTCTTTTGTTGGCTTTGTCAAATATGACATAATTGATAAATGGTCCTGACATAAAATCATTTTTCATCTGCCATGTCCCTTTTGTTTCATAACATTTATTTCCTGCTAAGATTGTTTTCGAAAAATAGGGTGAATAGGCTGCCTCTGTTACCATTTTAGTGCCATAATCAGAGCCGTGTATATACGCTTTGCCTATAGAATCTCTAATTTTTACAATATCGCTTACAGCATAATTTGGCCGGATGCTTTTCCATTGAACTTGGTAAATTATTAAACTGGTATTTCCGCTAATAATTTCTCTTTTTAGCCAGATGAAGTTTTTCCTTCGCATAACATACTCATACTTTGAAGGAATAAGTAAATCGATGTTGAATTTTTTTTGAATCTTTTTAGTTTCGAGTAATGAATCTTTGAACATTCTCTGATAGTGAGCGATTTCTATCGCTCTCATTTTTTGGATTATCTGTGGTGCATTTTTCTCCAGTAGTTCGATTATTTCAAACGAGGTTTTCCCCGAAATATGAAAGGCATTTTGTGGATTAGCAAATTCGTTTTTTTTAAATTCAAATTTATTTTCATTGGCTTTTTTTACAATAATGATGTTTCTGCTATCGGTTGAAAATCCTTCAAAAAGTTTAACTGGATATTGATTGATAGAAAATAAGGGTTCTTCTTGGGGTAATCCCAATACTGGAGATGCAAATTTATTTCTGATACTATCTCCAACTTCACCATTCCAAAGCTGATCGTCAATAATTACAGAAATGGTATTTATGGCGGCAGAAGATTCTTGGTGAATCTTCTCCTCTTTAAAAGTGCAAGAGCTTAAAATAACCGAGACTAAAAGCCATAAAAAAAGGGTTTTATTCATAAGATAAATAAAACCCAAATTTATAGAAGATTTTCGGATTATCCGTTAATTTTTAATTTCATACCTGGTTTCAAGCTTTCATTTTTTATTCCGTTCCATTTTTTAATATCAGAAGCAGTTACATTATATTTTTTTGCAATGCTGAATAACGAATCGCCTTTCTTAACGTAGTATAATTTTACTTCATTTCTATCATTCACTACAATAGTTTCTCTCTTTGTTGGATTATTTTTGTTATCAGAAGAAATCATGTATTTTTTACCAACAATTAATTTAGTCCCAAATTGAATAGTATTGCTATCCAAATTGTTCCAATCCCTAATGTCTGAAACAGACACATCATATTTTCTGGCAATTATTCCTATACTTTCTCCTTTATCAACTACATGCTCTATGATTTTAACTTCAGCCTTATTTGCTATTTCTGCTTCTGTTTTATCATTTTCGGCCAAAGTTAATTTAGAACCTTGCTCAACATTTAAATCGTCTAAATTATTCCATTTCTTCAAGTCTTCTAAACTAACATTGAATTTTTTTGAAATGCTGAATAAATTATCTCCTTTTTCTACAACATAAAAATCAGTTGCCTTTTCATTGTCATTAGAAGCAATAGAAGTTTCAATTGCATTTTTATCCGCTTTAACTTCTTTTTTAACTGTTGTTACTACTCTTTCATTTTTAATGATTTTCAAACTTTTACCAAGAGCAATATTGCTTCCTTTGATGTGGTTCCATTTTTTTATCGCTGCAACTGAAACACCGTATTTATCTGAGATTTCACCCAGATTATCACCTTTTTTAACTTTGTGGTATTTTACAACATCTTTATAAGAAACAACTTTTTCTTCTTTGAATGTTTTTGATGTGTTAGATGCAATTGCTGTTGACTCTTTTACAGAAACAGTATCTTGTTTTGAAGTTTTGTTGTTGGAAGCAACTGAATCAAAAGTGTAAATTTTTAATTTTCTACCCATGGGCGCTTTGTTGTTTCGCAAATGATTCCATTTCTTAAGCGCTGTCATGGTAACACCATAGCGATCTGAAATCTCGCTTAAACTATCTCCTCTTCTAACTTTGTGGTATTTAACTCTTAAAATCGTTGTGTCGCTATCTGTATCATTTGAATCTCCGGATGCCAATATACTTTCGTAAGGTCTTTCTCTTATGCTTGATTCATAATTTATGAAAGCATAAATTTTATCTTCGTTTGAGGTAAACACGGCTACTTTATTCACAGGCAATCTCAAATAGTGGTTTTCTCCCGTAATGTATGGAACAACTTCTCTTTTATACGATGGATTTAAAAACTGTAATTCGGCAATAGGAACGTCTAATAAATCAGAAATTTGCTTAAAGGTTATTGCATTTTTTACCATAACCGTATCGGTCGCAAAATGATTGGCAATAGCTCTATCCGGTTTAATACCATGTTCTTTATGGTATTCGAAAATATACATCGTAGCCAAAAATGCTGGTAAATATCCTTGCGTTTCTTTTGGTAGGTATTTTCTAATATTCCAGTAGTTTTGTTTTCCGCCAGAACGTCTGATTGCTTTTGCCACATTTCCTGGTCCAGAATTATAAGAAGCCAACACCAAATCCCAATCTCCAAAAATTTTGTACATATTGGTCATGTACTGTGTTGCGGCTTGACTAGATTTTAATGGATCGTTTCGGTCATCAACATAGGAATTGATTTTCAAATCATATTGTTTTCCTGTTTGGTACATAAACTGCCATAAACCAGTTGCGCCAACTCTAGAAACCGCTCGCGGATTTAATGCCGATTCGACAACCGCTAAATATTTTATTTCTAAAGGAATATTTTGAGTCGCTAAAGATTCTTCAAACATTGGAAAATAAAATTGAGAAACTCCCATCAGTCTTTCGAATGCTCTTTTTCTGTTCTTTAAAAAGGATTTGATTACGTTTTCTAAACCAACATTATATTCAATATTAAATGGTGATTTCTCATCCATTTTTTTTAGCCTCTCTTTTAAAAGTTCTGTCGGCAATTCGTAGTCTACCTTTTCATCAACATTGATATTTTTAATATCTGTTGTTAAATCATTGTATAAATCTAAACTGACCATTTCTTTCATCCATAAACTATCAATACATGAAGCAATATTATCATGAACAAAAGTTGCTTTTATAGAATCCAAAACTTCTCTCTTAGTTTGAGGCTTTTTAAATGGCGCAATGTTTAAATCATCCTGAGCAAAAATTACTGAGGAAGTCAAGATTAATACATACGTTACTATTTTTTTTATCATCATAACTTTATTATTATAAAGTGTTATATTATTAAATATAAATTGTTATTAATTCCTAGTAATTTATAACGTAATTTATTGTTATATATTGTGTTGCTGGAGAATTAATCTAAAATAGCTGCTATTCCGGGTAAAACTCTTCCTTCTAACATTTCTAACATAGCTCCGCCGCCAGTTGAAACATAACTCATTTTATCTTCTAAACCAAATTGTTTAACCGCTGCTACCGAATCTCCTCCTCCTACGAGTGAAAAAGCTCCATTTGCAGTTGATTCTGCAATGCAATTTCCAAGCTCAATCGTCCCTTTAGCAAAATTTTCCATTTCAAAAACACCTAAAGGGCCATTCCAAAGTATCGTTTTTGAATTCATAATCACCTCTCTAAAATTAGCTAATGATTTTGGACCAGCATCTAATCCTTGCCATCCATCAGGAATTTCTCTAACATCTACCACTTGAGTATGGGCATCATTTGAAAAAGCATCAGCGGCAACTACATCAATAGGAATATGAATATGAACGTTTTTTTCTTTGGCCAAGTGTAAAATCTCTAAAGCCAATTCTTGTTTATCATCTTCGCAAATAGAATCTCCTATTTTACCTCCTAAAGCTTTTACAAAAGTGAATGTCATTCCACCGCCAATAATCATATGATCCACTTTTTCTAAAATATTCTCAATGACTGTTATTTTAGAAGAAACTTTTGAACCTCCTAATACAGCCGTTACTGGTTTTACTGAGTTATTCAATACTCTATTTAAACTTTCGATTTCTTTAGCCATTAGCAATCCAAAACATTTGTGATTTGGAAAAAATTTAGCAATTATTGTTGTTGAAGCGTGCGCTCTGTGTGCTGTTCCAAAGGCATCATTCACATATATATCGCCAAGAGAAGCCAATTCTTTTGCAAAATTTTCATCACCAGCTTCTTCTTCTGCATAAAAGCGAAGATTTTCTAGCAATAATACTTGGCCTTGTTTTAAGTTATGTGCAGCAGTAGTAGCTAATTCACCTTTGCAATCTGAAGCAAATTGAACGCTAGTTCCTAAAACTTCGGACGCTTTTGCAACAATATGTCGTAATGAATATTGGGCTTCTTTTCCTTTTGGTCTCCCTAAATGAGACATCAAAATTACACTTCCGCCATCCGCTAAAACAGCATCTATAGTTGGTTTTGCGGCTTCAATTCTATTTGCATCTGTGACGTTAAAATTCTCGTCTAATGGCACGTTAAAATCAACTCTAATAATAGCTTTTTTGGCGTTGAAATCGAAATCTTGTAGCGTTTTCATTAAGTAATTTAAAAGGGTTGAATGCTTGCAAATATAATAAAATTTAATTTCATCGGTACTTTTTGTGCTTTTATCGATGTTTTTTAAGAAAATTTTAAGTCATAAAAAGTTAATTTTTAAATAAATCTCTTTTGGATATCTTAACTTCCGTTTCTAAATTAGTAACGAATAACCCATTGCCGATTTACCAATAGCAAAATATTTCTTCTATATTTGCTACATGCAGTTTTCAGATATTCTTGGACAGGATTTTATAAAAAATCATCTCATTAAAAGCGCATTGTCGGGAAGGATTCCACATGCTCAATTATTTATTGGCCCAGAAGGATCAGGAACTTTGGCTGTTGCAATAGCGTATGCACAATTTATTTTATGTTCTAATTCTGGTATTGAAAATAGTGGCGGAAACGAAAGTTGCAATCTAAAATTTAATTCATTTTCTCATCCCGATTTACATTTTGTATATCCCAATGTTACCAATGATGATGTAAAAACCAAACCAAAAAGCGCCGATTTTATTACTGATTGGAGAGAATTTATATCGGCAAACCCTTACGGAAGCTTGTTTGATTGGCACAAACATCTAGGCGTTCAAAACAAACAAGGAGAAATTCGTGTAGAAGATGCTCAAGAAATTTTAAAATCTCTGGCACTTAAATCATATGAAGGTGGTTATAAAATCATGATTGTTTGGATGGCGGACAAAATGAATATAACCGCATCTAATAAATTACTAAAACTATTAGAAGAACCTCCTGAAAAAACTCTTTTTCTCTTAATTTCTGAAAATGAAGAAGATATTATTCAAACGATTCGTTCACGTTGCCAAGTTATTCATTTCGGTGCATTACCCGAAGTTATGATTGCGAATGCCTTAAAAGAAAAATACTTTTTAGATGATGCGTCATCTAGTAAAGTAGCTCATTTAGCTCAAGGAAATTACAATAAAGCCCTTCATATTATAAAAAACGATACGGAAGACATGCCTTTTGAAAAATGGTTTGTTGAATGGGTTCGCGCTGCTTTTAGGGCAAAAGGAAATGCTTCTGCTATTCAAGATTTGATTTTATGGAGTGAAGAAATTGCAAGTTTAGGTCGAGAAGGGCAAAAACAATTTTTGAATTATTGTATTGTGATGTTCCGACAGGCCTTGTTGCATAATTACGAGACAAAAAAATTAGTCTATTTAGAATCAAATATTGAAAAATTTAGTATTGAAAAATTTGCTCCTTTTGTAAATGGAAACAATATAAATAGTATTTTTAAAGAACTTTCTGATGCCATTTATCACATTGAGCGCAATGGAAATGCGAAAATTATACTAACTGATTTATCCATAAAACTGACTCGATTAATACATAAAAATTAAACATTATGAATAACACGGCTTCTATACTCGTTTTGATTTTTTTAGCTGTTACTTTTATTCAATCAGCCTATGACAAAGTGTTTGCCTGGCAAGGAAATATTGATTGGTTGAAAGGGCATTTTGCCAATACTTCTTTACTAAAAAATAATGTTCCGATTGCTTTGGGAATTATATTATTTCTTGAGCTTATTACGGGTGTTTTAACTTTAGTTGGTTGTGTAGAGTTAATGGTCAATGGCGGAAGAGTTTTTGGTTATTATGGCGCTGTTTGTTCATGTATTACATTGATATTTTTACTGTTAGGGCAACGATTAGCAAAAGATTATGATGGCGCAAGAACCATTGCAATTTATTTTGTTCCAGCTGTTTTAGCTGTATTTTGGTTGAACTAATTACAAACTTGCTTTAAAGATTTTCAATTCGTCCCAGGTAAATTTATTTCCTACTTGCTCTTTTAGTATGTTGAGTGTTTCTTCTCTATACCCTTTAAAAACTTTGGTCAATTCTTGTATCTTTTCGTCGGGCAAAACATCTGATATCAAAATGGTTTCTGTTTCTATTAATTTAGCCAAATGACTGTAAATCGTTTGTACGGTAAGCTTACGAATTAATGCAATTTCTTTGATAGTGTTTTTTTCTAACCACAATTCATAAGTTTCCTGTACGGTTGATTTTTTTGGAACCTTGTCCATTTTTTTCTTTTTGGTATAGCGTTCTAAATCAACTTCATCATCAATTAAAGTGATGTTTGCATTTTTAAATTCCTCACGAACTTTTTCTAGTCTTCTAATTTTATAATATTTAATCTCCTCTGAAGTTAATTTTTCTTTAGAAATAGTTTCGCCTTTGACTACGATTTCTATTAATAATTTGGCTTTCATTAATTGTAAAACTGCTTTGATTTGCAAGCCCTCCAAAAACAATAATTCATCATAAAACACTTTGCCTTTTTTAATTCGGATGACTTCTTCCAGTTTCCGTAAGATTTCATAAAACAAAGCATCTAAAGGAACCAAAAAATAAGAATAAGCTGCTTGTATTCTGTCTAAAATGAATTTATAATCAACAGTATCTTCATTGAAAAGTGTATTCAATTGCGAGATGAATTTTTTAGCTGGAACTAAAAGATTTTCAATAGTCTCCGTTTGTTTTTTTGCCCAATCAGCATGTTTTGACTTGGATGATAGTTCTGAATTTTCATTATAACTAAACTGGTGATTTCGCCATTCCTGAGCCAAATCTGTCCAATCAAAACTCGATTTCAAATAGCTCTGTATAAAACTTTTCGTTTCCTGTTTCAAGGTGATTTCTAAAAGTGCTTCGCTTGCTCTGCTTTCGGCATATTCAATTACATCTTGGTCGCTCGAAATACCGTTCATTTGTAGCGCAGAAAGCAAGATCAAGCCATTTAAAGAACGTAATCTAGAAAGCGCCACATAGGCTTGTCCAGGAAGAAACACCTGAGAAACATCTAATGCGGCTTTGTCGAAGGTTAATCCTTGGCTTTTATGAACCGTAATTGCCCAAGCCAATTTAATTGGATAATGGGTAAAAGTTCCTAGTACTTCTTCTTTAATTTCTTTTGTGTTTTCATCAACATAGTAACGAATGTTTTGCCATTCATATCGTTCGACTTCTATGGTTTTATTTTCGTCTAGAAAGTGCACTATAATTTCTCCGTCTGAAAGTGATTTGACTACCCCCATTTTTCCGTTGAAATAATTTTTTTCAAATGACAAATCATTTTTAACAAACATTACTTGAGCTCCAATCTTTAATTCTAAATTTTCTTCCAAAGGATAAATTTTATCTGGAAAATCATCTACAATTAACGCTTTATATACTTTGGTTTTACCTTCTAAATCTGACAATGATTGCGAATTTATGGTGTCCGCTTTTGCGTTGTGGGTTGTAAGAGTAATATAACCTTTATTCGCTTTTAAATCAAAATCAGGTTGAACAAATTGATTGAGAATTTGAAGGTCGTTTTTAGAAATTTGATTGTTACGTAAGTTGTTTAAAACCGTGATAAACTGTTTGTCTGTTTGACGGAAAATTTTAGACAATTCGATATACAACGGAGGGTTTTGTTGAATTACATGCGAATGAAAAAAAAATTTTCCCTTATAATAAGAACGTAAAGTTCGCCATTCTTCTTCTTTAATGATAGGTGGTAATTGTAATAAATCGCCAATAAAAAGTACTTGAACACCACCAAAAGGCTGGTTTTTCTTCCTAACAGATTGTAACATAAAATCTATTGCATCCATCAAATCGGAACGCAACATACTGACTTCATCAATAATAAGCAAGTCCATGTTTTGAATTACCGTCTTTTTTAAAGCGCTCATTCTAAAATGCCTCCGTAACGTTGCTTTGGTTTCAAACTTTGAATATTCTGAAAAGTACGGAGAGGAATTGTCGGGAATAAATCCACCAAAAGGCAATTGAAACAACGAATGAATAGTGACTCCACCGGCGTTTAATGCTGCAATTCCTGTTGGTGCAACAACAACGCAATTTTTATGGGTTGAATGAATTATCTCTTTAAGGAGTGTTGTCTTTCCTGTACCCGCTTTTCCTGTAAGAAAAATAGAGCGGTTGGTTTGATTGATAAATTGCAACACATAGTTTGCTTCGGCTGATAATGATTCCATGGCTTATAATTTAGAAAAACAAATATAAAACATTGTTTATCAACACACAATAAAAAAACGCCTTCAAAAGAGGCGTTTTATGTGATTAGAAGAATACTAATGATTACTTTCCTTCCTTAGAAGTTGCATCTTTTTTATTGGCTGATGTATATTTATCATTAATCATCTTGATAATTTCTTTAGAAATATCATAACTATCTTTTGCGTACAAAACTGATGCTACATCCCCTGTGCCATAAATGTAATCATACCCTTTTTCTTTGCCGTAGTCTTTAATTACTTTTCTGTAACTTTTTACTAAAGAATCAATTTCAACACCGCTTTCTTGTTGCAATTGCTGTAACATTGCTTGTTGTGCATAATTTAATCTTTCTTCTCTTTGTTGTAATTCAGAACCTTTTTGTTGTGCCCAAGCTTGACCATTTTTCATTGCGTTTTCTTTAAAGCTTGCTGCTTCCGATTTGAAACGAGCAACTTCTGCTTCCAATTGATTGCCCATTACTTTGGCCTTCTCTTTGTATTTTGCTTCGATATCTTTTGATTCTTCAGATTCTTCCATCAATTTTGTTGTGTTAATGTAAGCTGTTTTAAATTCTTTAATTTCCGTTGTTTTATTACATGAAATTAGTACAATTGAAAATGCAAATAGGATAAGTGTTTTTTTCATTATGATTTGATATATTTATTTTTCGGATTCAAAAGTATAAAAATAAAATTCAATAACTTTAAAATTACTTTCGTGACTTTTTGTGTTATAGCTTTAAACTATCGTAAAAACAATTTCAATACCTTTTAATTATTATTTTTAGCTTTAAATTAAGCGTTTTAAGAGTCTTTTATATATTTTACAGGGTAATTTCTGTCTGTGGTATTTTTATAAAACCTTGCTTTTTATAGTAGTTTTTATTGGTTTTTTATAACATAAATATGTGACGAATACTCTTTAGTTTGTTTTCCATTACTATTTGATTTCAACCCGACAAAAAAAGCTTTAATGAAATTCATTTTTCCTGTTTTATATTTTTCAGATAATAAGCTCACGTAAAAACTATCAAACTTCATGGGAAGTACTTCAACTAATCTCAACTCTTTTTCGGAAAATAACTTTTCTATGCCTGTTTTTGAAAAATGCCAAATGTGTCTTGGCACATCGTATGCTGCCCAAAATTTTCCGTAATATTGAGCGTCAAAAGATTTAAAATTGGGCACTGCAATTACAATTGTTCCTGTTGGTTTTAGTAGCCTTTTCAGTTCGATAATGTATTCCTCAAGGTTTGGAACGTGTTCTAAAACATGCCACATTGTAATTATATCAAACGAATTATTTTCTAATGAGGATAAACTTTCGGCAAATTTCACTCCTTTGTTAACTGCGATTCCTTTTGCTTTTTCACTTGGTTCGATTCCGGTTGTTTGCCAACCCTCTTTTTTAGCTACAACCAAAAAATCTCCAGTTCCTGCACCAATGTCTAAAAGGGTGCCCTTTTTAGATTGAGCATTGATTAATTTAACTTTATTCTTTAACGCTATGTTTTTTATCAAATGGTACATTCTTTCAAATAAAGTACGCTTCCCGTCGGTATGTGAAATATAATCTTCGCTTTCGTAATAGCTCGGTAATTTTTCTATACTCGGTTTAGGAAAAGTGATTAACAAATCATACTCTGGATTATGATGCAATTCGAAAATTTCTTTTGAAACCGAATAATCTCTAACTTTTTGAAAAAAAATATTGTTTTGAAAACTCATATAAACATTGTATTGATAGGACTTCCCGAAATTCGTTTCACGTGGAACGTATAATTATCTTCCCATGTAAATTAATAAAACCGAAATATCAGATGGTGAAACGCCACTAATTCTCGAAGCTTGTGAAATAGTAACTGGACGTATTGTACTAAGTTTCTGTTTGGCTTCAATTGACATGGATTTAATTTTATGATAATCGAAGTTTTCTGGGATTTTTATGTCTTCTAATCGAATTAATTTTTCAGCATTATTCCTTTCTTTTTCGATATATCCTGAATATTTTACTTGTATCTCGGCTTGCTCAATTATTTCTTTGTCCAAATCGTTTTCTTGAATATAGTGTTGCACTTTTTCAAATTTCAATATATCACCTAATTCCATTTGAGGGCGAGAAAAAACTTTAAACATTTTATCCGATTGAACCATTGGCGCACTTTCCTTTTCAACTAATATTGGATTGGCTTCTTCCTGAGTAACGCTAGTTTCTTTGAAAAAATTGACCATTTTTTCACTTTGATTAAGCTTATGTTCCATTCTTCTCAATCTTTTTTCTGACGCTAAACCTATTTCAAATGATTTTGGCGTTAATCTAAAATCAGCATTGTCTTGACGCAATAACGTTCTGTACTCGGCTCTAGAAGTAAACATTCGGTAGGGTTCTTCAGTTCCTTTGGTAATTAAATCGTCAATCAAAACACCAATGTAAGCTTCGTCCCGACGCAAAATCATTGGCGCTTGCTCTTTTACTTTAAGGGCTGCATTGATACCTGCCATCATTCCTTGTGACGCGGCTTCTTCATAACCTGTTGTTCCGTTAATTTGTCCAGCAAAGTACAATCCTTCAACCAGCTTGGTTTCTAGAGTATGCTTTAATTGTGTTGGCGGGAAATAATCATATTCGATAGCATAACCAGGGCGAAAAAATTTAACTTTTTCAAATCCTGCTACCGACCGTAATGCTTTAAACTGTATGTCTTCGGGCAACGAAGTAGAAAAACCATTTACATAAACTTCTACGGTATTCCATCCTTCGGGTTCAATAAACAATTGATGTCTTTCTTTATCGGCAAAACGGTTTATCTTATCCTCTATTGATGGGCAATAACGTGGTCCAATACTTTTTATTCTTCCGTTAAACATAGGAGAACGATCAAAACCTTCACGCAAAATATCGTGAACTTCGTTTGACGTATACGTCATATGACACAATTTTTGATGAGTCAATGGTTTAGTTTCATCGGAATATGAAAATTTATCAGGGATTAAATCGCCTGGCTCTTCTCTCATTTTAGAATAATCTAATGAGCGACCATCAACTCTGGGTGGCGTTCCTGTTTTCATTCTGCCTGCTTCGAAACCAACTTTTACTAAATCATCTGTTATTCCATAGACGGCACTTTCGCCTGCTCTTCCTCCGCCAAACTGTTTATCACCTATATGAATTAATCCATTAAGAAAAGTTCCATTAGTAAGCACAACCGTTTTCGCTTTAATTTCTATTCCAAGTGATGTTGTAATTCCTTCAATTTTATTGTTTTTAATCAAAAGCCCTTTGACCATTTCTTGGTAAAAATCTAAATTAGGTGTTCTTTCTAACATCAATCGCCATTCTTCAGAGAAACGCATTCGGTCCGACTGTACTCTAGGCGACCACATGGCGGGCCCTTTTGATTTATTCAACATTTTAAACTGAACAGCTGTTTTATCAGAAACAATTCCAGAGTATCCTCCTAGCGCATCAATTTCACGAACAATTTGCCCTTTTGCAATTCCTCCCATTGCGGGATTGCATGACATTTGAGCAATGTTTTGTAAACTCATGGTTACGAGTAACGTTGAGCAACCTAAGTTTGCCGATGCCGCCGCCGCCTCACAACCTGCGTGACCTGCGCCAACCACAATAACATCATACTTTTCTAAAAACATATTAATTGTGTTTCACGTGGAACATCATCATTTTTTCTTCTTCTTTTTGACGCATAAGTAATTCGTCTAACTCGTTTTTGTCTTTGTAACCACAATAGTGTAGGACGCCGTGAGCCATAACTCTTTTTAATTCATTTTCAAATGATACATTGAAATCTTCTGCATTATCACGCACTCTTTCAATAGAAATAAAAATATCCCCATGTAGTTCGTTTCCTATAGAATAATCAAAGCTAATAATGTCTGTAAGTGTGTCGTGATTCAAATACTGTACGTTCATTTCAACTAAAAAAGCATCATCACAAAAGATGTAATTAATCTCCCCTTCGTTCTTGCTTTCAGAAATAATTACTTCTGAAATCCAACTTGAATATTCGATTTCATTCTCTAAATTAAAATCTATCTCGTAATTAAAACTAATCATTGGTCTTAAAATATTCTTGAACCTTTTGGTTGAAATTGGAGCGCAAAGGTAAGCTTTGTCTATTTAAAATTTCAATACTATTCAAATAATCTTGAAGACGAATTGGTAAAGCATTAGCTTGATTGCTATACTCTTTTTTATTGGTTTCAGACTGTCTCTTCTTATCTTCACCTTGCTGTTGAAGCGCTTTATCTAACTTTAATAACTCGTACTTTACATTCAAAATCTTTTGAAGCGTTTCATTATTAAATCCTTTGTTTAATAGCTGCTTTTCTATTTGCTTCATTTGATCAAGAGCGTTTTGACCATTCCCTCCAACGCCTTGTTTTTTAAGTTCTTTTTCTAAGGCTTCTCGCAATTGTTGTTGTTCTTTATAAATCTCCATTATGGCTTTAGCGTCGCCTTCACCGTCTTGTCCGTTTTCTCGTCCTTTTTCGTTTCCTTGTCCTTTTCCGTTTTCACCCTTTCCTTCACTGCCTTTTCCGCTTCCTCCTTTTCCGCCTTGCTGACCTTCACCCGGTTTTTTTCCTTCTTTTCCTTGACCTTCTTTTTCTCCTTGATTTCCTTCTTGTCCTTCTCCAGGTTTGTCACCTTTTTTCATCCCCTTTTTCATTTTCTCTCCTAAACCTTCCTGCTTTTTTATGATATCCGGCAACTGCATTCCTTGTCCCTGGCCTTGACCAGGTTTTGGTTTACCTGCGCCGGCACCTGACATTTGCATTTGCATACCGTTCAAAATATCACTTAACATATCTGCCAATTTATTAGAAGAGGATACCGCATATTGTTGGTGCGAATTCCCTTTTGGCACGTCAGCTTCAGCCAAAGTTTCTATTGCTTTATCAACGTTGTATTGCACGTTTCCAATTTCCTTAGTAACCTCTTCTGCAATTTTAGGATTACGTAATGACATCGCGAACAAACTATCGTCAACGTGTTTGAATTGCTGTTTTAAATCTTGCTGAATTTTTAGATTTTTGTTAAAGGACGGCGCACCACGTTTAAGATTCCTAAACTGTTTCATTACATCCTCTTGTGAAAATGAATAGGCTAAAAGGTTGTCTAATATTTGACGCAACATAGCAACATCTTCCTCCATTTGTTCCGCTTCACTAGATGCCATTTGCTCTTGCATCTGTTGGCTCATTTGTTTCATTTTTTTCGAAGCGCTTTTTTGTTTTGACTTAGCTTTCTCTTTTTGTTGCTTCTGTAATTGATCTTTCGCATCTTTCAAATCCTCATCAATGCTTTTTTCTTTCTCTTCGGTTTTAGGAATATCCATTGGAGCTTTTAACTCCTTATTGTCTTTTTGTAGCTCTTTCAACTCTTCTTGAAGCTTGTCAAAAGCTGTGTTAATTTCCTCCTGTTTCTCTACATTATTTTCTTCTTGTTTCTCTGCTAATTTATCCTGTTTCTCTGCAAGCTTGTTCATTTTCTCTGCAATTTGTTGCGCTTTTTTCTCTACGTAATACCGTTTTGTAAGCTCAACTAATTGCTCCAAACTTTTTGTTTGATTCTTGCTAGCTTGCTGGAATTTCTCCATCTTTTCAAACAACTCTTCTTTACTAATTTTGTCATTCAGTCTCTGAAGTTCATCTAAAAGTTTCTTGTTCTTATCAAGTTCTTCTTTGGTTTTTTCTAATCTATCTTGAAGCAATTCTTTTTTCCCGTCTTTCTTTTCCGATTTAAACTGCTCTAAATTATCTTTCAACTTTTCTGAAAACTCTTTCATCATTTCGTCTTGTTGCTTTTGACGTTGAATGAAATCATTCACTTTTTGCTGTTCTTTATATTCAAGATTATCTTTCTCTTTGCCCATTTTTTTAAGTTTATCCATTTCAGATAACTGCTTGTCTTGCGCTTTTAATGATTTAGCTAATGAGCTTATATTCTCATTTTGTTGGTTCATCATTTCATCCTGCTTTTCCTCTTCTGTGGCAATTCTGCTACTAAACACAGAAGATTTGGTGCTTTTGAGGTTGTGAAGTGCATCGTTGTCGAAAATTTCAAAATAATACTCATAGGAAACACCTTCTTCTACAGGAAGATTGCTTGGGAATGAAAATACAAACTGGTCGTAAATGTCTTTTTTAACATTAATCAAAGCTCGTTTAGCTAGGTTTGGTTTGTCTTTTGGATAATAGATTATTTGCAATTTTGATAGGCCATAATCGTCGGAAACTTGTCCTAAAACAAAGTTTTTATTTACCTTCAAACTATCCGGAGCATTATTTACATTAATAGTAGGAAACTGATCTTTAATTATGGATATCTGATAATTTAACTTTTCGTAATTCTGAACTTTATTATTTGAGGTAAGAATTTGATAATCTATATTTTGAAGTATACTTTTTGACAAAGTGAAAATATTCTCTTGTTTTACAAAAGTATAACGTGCTTTGTCGCTTACCCAATCTACTTTTTGAGTAGCTAAGGTATTCATGCGCCATGTTACTCTTGCTCCTTCGGGAATAATAGCATTTCCCGTTCCTTTGATTAATTCCGGTTTTTTATTCAAATAACTAGGAAAGTTCAAAACCATTTCAAAATTGGCTATTGAAGGAACAACAATAACTTTCAACTCATAATCGCGAGAAGAAACGTCATTGCTTTCGATATGAAATTCTAGGTCTTCAGAAGGTTTTGGAATGACAAACTCAAATTCACCACTTTTATTACTTTCCATAAAATAGCTTTCTTCTCCAATGAAAATCATTGCATTTTCGGGAACTACATTGCCTATCGTTTTTACCTTTAGTAAAAAATCTTTGTTTTGTTCGGTTTTTAAATTTTCATTAACAACCACAAATTCAAATGGTGCTGGAGGTAAAAATTGTTGCTTGAAATGCACCACACGATTTAAACTTTGCGATAATATTTCTCCTTTGCCGGAAATCAAGAAAAACAAAAAGAACAAAATAGGAATGATGGCAAGCGGTAAATATTTCTTGTTCTTCCCTAAATTGATTGCCTTTCCAAAAGGAATGGGTTGCAAGGTGTTTGCCTTTTGATCAATTGAAGCTACTAATAATTCAGACTTGTTTTGGTCTTGTGATAATTGCAGAAAGTTGGTAAGCTTATCGCCTACTTCATTAAAATGATTTCCTATAATATTTGACGCTTCATTATAATCAATGCCTTTTTGAATTTTAAACAATTTAAAAATGGGAAACAAAATAAAACGCAGTAATAGAAATATTTCTACAACGACAAACGCAACAAATAAAACAGTTCTTGAAAAAGGTTTTAACCAAAGAAAATACTCAACAAAGAGCGTGAAAATAAAATACAACAAACCTATACCAACAAAAAAAATGGTGCCACGCAGCAATTCGTTGGTATAATACTTTTTTATAAATGCTTCTAGCTTTTGATAAATAATAGTTGAATTTGCCAATTTTTTACTTCTTTTTTATAACCGATAAATGTACAATTTAAATTAAATAAGAAAGCGTTAAAAAAAAGTCAAAGAAAAAAACTTGCGAATTATTAAATTCTTGACTATTTTTAAAGTCAAATAAAACTAAAGATGAAATATTTATTGTCATTTATCATTCCTATTGTCGGCGTTTTAGGTATTTATTATGGCGGAATTTTCTCCTATGCTGCTTTGCTTTTTGCCTTTGTTTTATTTCCTATTTTAGAATTGCTTTTACCCATAGATAAGGAAAATTATACAGAATCAGAGGTTAAAAATAGACTTAAAAACAAATTATTTGATGTTTTATTGTATTTAAACGTTCCTATTGTTTATGGTTCATTAGTTTTCACATTGTATAAAATCTCTCATGTAAATTTAACTTTGTTTGAAATCATTGGAATGACTATTAGTTTGGGAATTATTCTTGGTTCAAACGGAATCAATGTAGCACATGAACTAGGTCACAGAGAAAAACTATTCGAGAGAATTCTTGGGAAAATCCTTTTAATTCCATCTCATTATACACATTTTTTTATAGAACACAATCACGGACATCATTTAGATGTTTCCACTCCCAAAGATCCATCGACTGCAAAATACAATCAGAATTTATATGCATTTTGGTTTCAAACAGTATTTGGTACTTATATCAAAGCGTGGCAAATTCAAAAGAAACTGAATCAATCAGAAAATCGATCTTTCTTTTCTTTAAAAAACGACATGTTTTGGTTTACACTTATTCAAATAAGCTATCTTATTATACTATTTTATTTCTTCGGAAGCGTTGGTTTAATTGTTGCTTTATTGGCTGGTATTGTTGGTTTTTTGTTGTTGGAAAGCATCAATTACATAGAACATTATGGTTTGAAAAGAAACCTTTTGCCTTCTGGTAGATATGAGCGCGTTTCCGAAAAACATTCTTGGAATTCCAATCATGTATTAGGTAGAATTGTGCTTTATGAACTAACACGACACAGCGATCATCATTTCAAATCACAAAAGAAATACCAAATTTTGGAATACCACGATGTTTCTCCTCAAATGCCATTTGGATATCCCACTTCGATCGTTATATCCTTCTTTCCACCACTTTGGTTCGCAATAATGAATAAAAGAATTCCTTTGGAAATGAAAAGCTAAAATCTTCCAGCTTCTAGCTTCCAACTTCTGTTTATCTTTACGCAAAATTTTACAATAATGTCTAAACAAGTTCGTGTGCGTTTTGCACCAAGTCCGACTGGACCATTACACATTGGCGGTGTAAGAACAGCGCTTTTCAATTATCTTTTTGCAAAAAAACATAAGGGCGTTTTCTATCTTCGAATTGAAGACACTGACCAAAATCGTTTTGTTCCTGGAGCTGAAGAATATATTTTTGAAGCTCTCGAATGGCTTGGAATTGCACCAAGTGAAACTATTGGGAAGAATGAAAAATTTGGTCCTTACCGCCAATCCGAAAGAAAAGAATTATACAAACAATATGCTGACCAATTAATCAATTCAGGCTGGGCGTATTACGCTTTTGATACGGCTGAAGCTTTGGATGAGCATAGAAAACAACACGAAGAACAAGGAAAAACATTTATTTACAACTGGCACAATCGTGAAAAGTTGGATACTTCTTTAGTCATTTCTAAGGAAGAAACAGAGAAAAGAATTGCGTCTGGCGAAGCGTATGTGATTCGTTTTAAAACTCCGGTGAATGAAACCTTGCAGTTGCATGACCTCATTCGAGGTGAGATACATTTTGAAACCAATTTGTTAGACGATAAAGTTTTGTTTAAATCGGATGGTATGCCAACCTATCATTTGGCAAATATTGTGGATGATCATTTAATGGAAACGTCGCATGTTATTCGTGGTGAAGAATGGTTGCCATCGATGCCGTTGCATAGTTTATTATACAAAGCATTTGGTTGGGAAGCGCCCCAATTTGCTCATTTACCCTTGATTTTAAAACCTGTTGGCAATGGAAAACTATCCAAACGCGACGGCGATAAATTAGGGTTTCCGGTGTTTCCATTAGAATGGAAAAGTGAAGAAGGGGTTTCATCAGGTTATAGAGAAAATGGCTTTTTCCCAGAAGCGGTGATTAACTTCTTGGCTTTATTGGGGTGGAATGATGGAACGGATCAGGAATTATTTTCGTTAGATGAATTGGTTGAAAAATTTGATTTGAATAGAGTTCATAAAGCAGGCGCTAAATTTGATCCTGAAAAAAACAAATGGTTCAATCATCAGTATTTGCAAAAACAAAGCGATGAAAGTTTGGCGGAAAGCTTTGCTAGAGATTCTTCCTTCGTCAGAATGACAAAAAAACCCGAAATGACAAAACTGGTGAAAATTGTTTCACTAATAAAAGAACGCGCCAACTTCGTCTCAGAATTCTGGGAATTAAGTAATTTCTTTTTTGAAGCACCCACTTCTTATGATGAAAAAGCCGCTAAAAACTGGAATTCAGCTACGCCAGAATTAATGAAACAATTGATTTCCGTTTTAGCGTCTATTGAAGATTTTACATCCGTAAACATTGAAACTATTGTCAAAGATTGGATGACGGCAACCGAAATTGGAATGGGAAAAGTAATGCAGCCGTTCCGTTTGAGTTTGGTGGGTGCACTAAAAGGACCACATCTTTTTGATATAGTGGAATTGATTGGAAAAGAAGAAACTATCAGGCGATTACAAACTGCCATCAGCAGTTTATAACCCTAACTTCATTTTGCTTACTAGTTATTTAGTTTGGTTTAAACATTACCAATAAACAAAAAATCCAGATAAACTCGGGATTTTTTATAAATTAAATATAACCTGAGCGTTTATTACTCCCAAGTTTCCTCTGAAGCTATCCCCATTATTCAATGCCTGTAAAGTATCATCTTTATTGAGTTTGTTTAATATATTAATAAAACCATATTCATAAAAAATAACGGCACGAACGGTTTTACTTCCTGCGGAACATCCTAGATAAAAGTTGCCACTTATCGGAGAAATATCTACTATCTGATTTGCCTTTAACATAGTTCCTTTTAAAACTTTGTCTTCATCTGAAGAGGCGACACCTAGCTTTCCATTGATTTGAAGTACCGGTCCAAAATCTAAAGAAACATGGTCTTCAACTACATTATAACTTAATAATAATCGAACTTTTACCCCTTGAATGCTGTACTTTATTTTTTGATCAAAGTTAGATTCTAATGAAAAGTTGTTTGCAAAAAATTGCATCCCGTAAATCATACTCCAGTCGTTGTAATAATTTCCTCTTACCGAAAGTCCACCTGCAAAACCTAATTCGGGCTTGGCATTAAAATTACTCGTAAATAATGTGGTTTGTGAAACGCCTCCCGAAATTCCAATTCTATTTCCGTCTCTATAGCCATATTGTGCAAATCCAAAAGTTGAAGTAAACAACAAAAGAAATAAGAATTTTTTAATCATAATCTGTAGCTTTTAATTTGTAACAAACATACATATATTTCGTATAAAGACTATACTAACAATTTTAAATTTATAAAAATGCACATTATTATTTACGTGTTTTTAGTTTTCGGACTATTAATATTATTTTCTTCCTTTTTTACGGTAAAGCAGCAAACCGCTGTAATTATTGAGCGTTTCGGAAAGTTTTTAAGCATTCGACAATCTGGACTTCAATTGAAAATTCCTTTGATTGATAGAATAGCGGGTCGAGTAAATCTTAAAATTCAACAACTAGACGTCATTATTGAGACCAAAACCAAGGACAACGTATTTGTAAAACTAAAAGTTTCTGTACAATTTATGGTGGTGAAAGACACGGTTTATGATGCTTTTTACAAATTAGAATATCCTCATGATCAAATTACTTCCTATGTTTTTGATGTGGTCAGAGCCGAAGTTCCAAAGTTAATTCTTGATGATGTATTCGAAAGAAAAGACGACATCGCTATTGCTGTAAAAAGAGAATTGAACGAAGCCATGACTACTTATGGTTACACGATTATCAATACTTTGGTTACCGATATTGATCCTGATATTCAAGTGAAAAATGCGATGAACAGAATTAACGCTGCCGATAGAGAAAAAACGGTAGCCGAGTTTGAAGCCGAAGCATCAAGAATTAGAATTGTTGCCAAAGCCAAAGCAGAAGCAGAAAGCAAACGTTTACAAGGGCAAGGTATTGCGGACCAAAGAAGAGAAATTGCAAAAGGATTGGTAGAAAGTGTGGATGTGTTGAATAAAGTTGGGATTAACTCTCAGGAAGCATCGGCGTTGATTGTTGTTACGCAACATTATGATACGCTACAAGCAATAGGTGCTGACACCAATTCCAATTTGATTTTGTTGCCCAATTCTCCTCAAGCCGGAAGCGACATGTTAAACAATATGGTGGCTAGTTTTACAGCTAGTAATCTAGTTGGAGAGTCTATGAAAACCGGAATGAGAAAGGTTGAGCCAAACAAGAAAAAAGGTACTAACCATAAAATTAATGACGAGGAAGAACCAACCGAGACTGATGTGTAATATTGATTCCATCAGAATTTGAGTGGGTATTACCAAAATATGCATTATTTTGAAATATAAAGCCCATAAATTAAACCATTAAGAAATTAAGTAAATTAAGGCTTAATGTTTCTTAATTTCTTAATGGTTTATCTTATAACTAAAACCCACAAATTCTTGGTAAAACAATAAAAAAGAGGCCTAATCGCCTCTTTTTCTGTTTACATACCAATTGATTGCTATTGGAATTAGTGTTTTCAAAATCGTACCATACGTTCCTGATGAGAAATTTGAAACGCTTTCCAAAATCTTGTTAACTTTCCTAAACGGAAGAATGCTTTCTTTGGTTTTATCAATACTTAATACAATCTTTTGATATTGTATTTCCCTTTCTATTTTTAGGATTTGTAACTCTTGTTCGATTTCAGCGTAGGAAGAATATTTTTTGGTTTCCATAATTAATCATTAAAAAATATTTCTGAGAATTTCTCTAAAATGGGTCCTTCAACAATTCTATCTTTTACGAAGAATAGAAGTAATGCTAAAACTAAATAAATTCCCGCTACACACAAAAACCCTAAAGGGTAACTGTTCAACATCTCGCCAAAAACAAACGCTCCTGAAATTGATATAAACAGTAAAACAATCATCAAACAAAAAGCGATTAAGAAAAACTTAACCATCAATGTGGTTGACTTCATGGCAACCTTAAAACCCCAAAGTTTATAGTAAGCCAAACTGGTTTCTATGTATGCTTTGGTATTTTCCTGAATGCCTTCTGCATTTTGTTTTAATTCTTCAAAAGCCATTATTTGTGAAGTTTTGCGTTTTGTTTTTTAAGCTCTGCTAATTTCTCTTCCAAAAAAGTAATTGTTTCTTCCGCTTTGTAACTTGAGTCCGAAAGCAAATCATTAACCGTGTCTTTCAAATCGTCTTTTGTTTTTGAGAACTTTTCTTTGGTTTCTGTTTCAAGGAAGTCCCATTTTGATTTGGCGCTGTCCTTCAAATCATCTAAACCATCCTTGATTTTTTCTCGCGTTTTTGTCCCTTTATCGGGAGCAAATAAAATTCCTAATCCCAATCCGACTGCTGCTCCAGCAAGAAGGGCTAAAATGCTATTATTGTTTGAACTTGACATGATTTCTAAAATTTAATCAGTTAAAGGTATGAAAAAAATGTTTACTTTTTACGGTTTACAGTAAACAGTAAATAGTAAACAAAATTCTAAAAAAAGCGTTATTTTTAATCAAAAAACGAAATAAGAAGTTTAAATCGACGTTTAAAAACAAACCAACAGGAAACAAGAAAAATATTTTAAAGCGTCTTAAAACAAAAATATGAAAGTCTTTTTTAATAGTAAAACAAAATAGCTTTCTTAATAATAATAGTATTTTCTAATAATAGAAAAAGTCAACATTTCTGCTGACTTGTTATTTATAAAATTTATTCTAACTTTATTCTTTACTTTCCACTTTTGCCCAAGTATCTCTCAGGCCAACGGTTTTGTTAAAAACTAATTTCTGTGCAGAAGAATCTCGGTCAACACAAAAATATCCCAAACGTTGAAATTGGAAACGTTCTCCGTTTTTGGCTGCTGCTAAACTAGGTTCCAAATATCCCGTAATCACTTCCAATGAATTTGCATTGATGTATTCCTTGAAATCAACTTCCTTATCGCCATCCGGATTTTCATGAGTAAACAAACGGTCATAAATACGAATTTCAGCTTCAATCGCATGATTGATAGAAACCCAATGAATGGTTCCCTTCACTTTTCTTTGACTAGCTTCTGTTCCGCTTCCGCTGCGGGAATCTTCATCGTAAGTGCAATGAATTTCGGTGATATTTCCATCAGTATCTTTGATAACACTTTCTCCTTTAATAATATACCCATTTTTCAAACGCACTTCTGTTCCTAAGGTTAATCGGAAAAATTTCTTATTGGCTTCTTCCTGAAAATCTTCTCTTTCAATATACAATTCTTTTGAAAAAGGCACTTTTCTAAATCCTAAGCTTTCGTCTTCCGGACTGTTTTCAGCATCTAAACTTTCTTGTTTTCCTTCTGGATAATTAGTAATAACGAGCTTTACTGGATTCAAAACTGCCATCACACGGGGCGTTGTTTTGTTTAGTTCTTCGCGAACGCAAAACTCTAAAAGCGAAACGTCAATAAGATTTGTTCTTTTTGCAATTCCGATAGTAGTAGCAAAATTCCGGATTGCCATCGGCGGATAACCACGTCTTCGCATTCCCGAAATGGTACTCATTCTTGGATCGTCCCAACCTGTAACGTGTTTTTCTTCAACTAATTGCAGTAATTTTCTTTTAGAAACAACGGTATGCGAAAGATTTCTACGCGCAAACTCTCTTTGCTTTGGACGAACAGGAAGTTGAGAATCTGAAACAAGTTCAGATTGAATCTGGTCTAAAAACCAATCGTATAATTCTCGGTGAGGCAAAAACTCGAGCGTACAAAACGAGTGTGAAATTTGTTCCAAATAATCGCTTTCGCCATGCGCCCAATCATACATTGGATAAATACACCAATCATTTGCTGTTCTGTGATGATGCGCATGCAGAATTCGGTACATAATTGGATCACGCATCAACATATTGTTGGCGCCCATGCTTATTTTGGCACGAAGAATATGGGTTCCGTTTGGAAACTCTCCATTTTTCATTCTTGCAAATAAATCTAAATTTTCTTCAACTGAACGGTTTCTGAAAGGTGAATCTGTTCCAGGTGTTGTTGGCGTTCCTTTTTGAATTGCCATGTCTTCCGAAGATTGACTGTCAACATAAGCTTTTCCTGCTTTAATGAATTCAACAGCCCAATCGTATAATTGCTGGAAATAATCCGAAGCATAACATTCATTACTCCATTGAAAGCCAAGCCATTCGATGTCTCTTTTGATAGCGTCAACATATTCTTGTTCTTCTTTTGCAGGATTCGTGTCATCAAAACGCAAATTTACTGGCGCTTGATAATCAATACCTAATCCAAAGTTTAAACAAATAGCACTAGCATGACCCACATGCAAATAACCGTTAGGTTCTGGCGGAAAACGAAAACGAAGTTTATCTTTCGACAAACCGTTTTTTAAATCTTCTTCTATAATTTGTTCAATGAAATTAAGTGACTTCTCTTCGGTAGACATGGTAATTTTCTATCTTTTGACAAAGATAGAAAATGTTTAAAGTTTAAAGTTTAAAGTTGTTTAAAAAAGATAGAAAACATAGTAACTTTGAACTTTAAACCTGAAACATAAAATATATGGGAACCATAAAACTTCAAAACATCAGAACTTTTTCTTTTCATGGATGCTTAAAAGAAGAGGCATTAATTGGTTCCGATTACCGTGTAGATTTAGAAATCAAAACCGATTTAAGAAAATCTTCAACTACTGATGAACTCAAAGATACGGTTGATTATGTACTTTTAAACAAAATTGTTGTTGAAGAAATGGCTGTTCGTTCCAAGTTATTAGAACACGTGGGACATAGAATTATTTCTAGAATTTTCGGAGAAATTCCTGCTGTGTCTAGAATAGTTTTGGGAGTTTCCAAACTCAATCCGCCTATTGGTGGTGATGTTGAAGCGGTTACGATTGAAATGGAAGAATACAGGAGTTAAATACGATTTACGAAGTTGGAAGTACGAACTAGTTAGAAAACTTTTTAAACTTTAAACTTTAAACTTTAAACTTTTTAGTATATTTGCCGTCCAACTGGCATCGTGGCCGAGTGGCTAGGCACCGGTCTGCAAAACCGTTTACTCCGGTTCGAATCCGGACGATGCCTCAAAAACCTTCAAGGAAACTTGGAGGTTTTTTTGTATCATTCGGAACTTGTTTCAGAATCTAAAAAATTAATTAAAGTTATGTTCGAATCCGTCCCGAAGTTTCGGGAGATGCCTCAAAAGAGTTATTGTAAATAGTAGCTCCTTTTATTTGTCATTGCTTCGCCAGCCTGCCTGTCGGCAGACAGGTTCGAGCAAAGCTCTCGAGCCTGAGGAACGAAGAATCTAAACATTAATTAAAGTTATGTTCGAATCCGTCCCGAAGTTTCGGGAGATGCCTCAAAAGAGTTATTGGAAGTAGTAGCCCATTTTTTAAAGATAAATTTTATTATAAATTAATAAATTTCAATAACTATAGGAAACATTGGATCGGGGTAAGGACCTTTTTCTTCTTTAAAAGTATTTGTTTTAATATCAGAAATAACAATAATATCACCTTTAGATACAATTCTAAATATTTTATTATAGATTCTTTCATCTATTCTATTCCCATTAATTTGCTCAGATTGAACTCCAGGAATTTTAATTTTGAAACCAATAATATTAAACTTTATTAATTTATTATCCTTAAATTCAATTACAGCATTTTTTAACGCTTCTTTTTTAAATTTAATTGGTTTACTTGCGTCTATTCCTTTAATGGTAAGTGTGAAATCACTTTGCCCATAAAATGAAAGTGAAAAAAATAACAAGAAGAATAAAATTATTTTTTTCATAACGCAAGATTATTTTTCATTCTCCAATTTTTCAAAAGCAGAATTCACTATTTTTTGTTCTTTAGGAAACCACGCTTGTGAAAGTAAAAAAACTCCACAAACAATTAGAATAATACTAATAACTTTCTTGATCAAAAGAATGTTTTTTGGATTAAGTTTGTTACGTAATTGTTTGGCTAATAGAATTTTAAAAATGTCAGTTATAAAATAAGTAACTATTAAAGTGGAGAAAAAAGTCATCATTCTGGATGTTTTTAATTCCAGCTGTGGACCTATAGTTAAAAGAATTGCTAACCAAAATCCGAGAACCCCAATATTTATAAAATTCAAGAAAAATCCTTTTACAAACAATGTGAAATAATTATTTTTTGCCAACTCTAATGGATCTTCTTCATCAATTTTTGTTTTTCTAGCTTCTTTTCGATTATTGACAAACGAAATAATTCCGTAAGTAAGCAACACTAATCCACCAAAAATAAATAATGCGGGGTCATCTTTAATACTTTGAATTAAACGATAACTACTAAAAAAAGCGATGGTAATAAATACTATATCTGCTAAAACCACTCCTAAATCAAAAAATATTGCTGCTCTAAATCCTTTGACCACACTAGTTTCTAGTAAGACAAAGAACACTGGCCCAATCATAAAACTTAGAAAAAAACCAAGCGGAATGGCAGATAAAATATCGTTGAGTAATATCATTGTTGAAATTTTGACTATGCAATTTAGAATATAAAATTTACACTTTAAAATAAAAACTATTTTGCTTGTTTAATAGTTCCACCAGCTACAACTTTTTGATTGATTTGTTTTGGTTTCCCGTAAATTGTAATCTCGCCACCAGCTCTCACTTTGGCATCAACTATTTCTGTGGCAAAAACATCCGCTTCTCCACCAGCGTTGCAGGCTATACTGGTTACTTTTGTTTCAAGTTTTTCTGCTTCATAAATTCCACCAGAATTGACTAAAACCTCTTGAATATCAGCATTTCCTTCTAGTAACACCTTTGACCCGTTTGCAGTTCTAACCTTCAATTTTTCAACATCTAAAATCAATTTTACTTCAGAGCCTTCTTTAGCAATAACATCGAATACAACTGAAGTAATTTTATCGCCACAAGCAATTCTAGAACCTTCATTGGCCTCTACTGCAGTTATTTTTTTATAGTAAACCGTTACTGAAATGTTATCTCCATCCAATAACTTTGTAAATGGCATTCTGATTTTTAATTCTCCGTTTTTATTGACTAACTCTACTTCTTCAGCATCTTTTCCATCAAGTTGCACTTTATTTTCATCACTTGGAACAAGAAAAACATCAATGCGATCAAAGGAAGTTACTTTGTTAAAATTGCCCACATTTTTGGTTTCTTGAGTAAAAGCAACTGTACTAAATACTAATAAACTATAAATTATTTTTTTCATAATATCATACTTACTATTATAAACTAAATGCCGAATGTCCAGTGGACATTCTCCTCTTAATATCAAACATTTCTTCTAATAAAATGGAAATCTAATTGTTTCTTAACTAAATCCGCATTTTTTACTTTTACAAAAACTTCGTCTCCCAATTGTAAAATACTTTGAGTTGCCTGACCTACCAAAGCATATTGCTTTTCGTCAAACGTATAATAATCTTCTTTTATTTCACGGATTCGAACCATTCCTTCGCATTTGTTTTCGACAATTTCTACATAAATTCCCCATTCGGTTACACCAGAAATAACTCCAAGAAATTCTTGATCTTTGTGATCTTGCATGTATTTTACCTGCATGTATTTTACCGAATCTCTTTCGGCTTGCGCAGCCAAACCTTCCATATCACTAGAATGAGCACATTTTTCTTCAAAAACATCAGCATCAGCTGATTTCCCTCCATCTAAATAAAATTGCAATAATCGATGCACCATTACATCGGGATAACGTCGAATAGGAGAAGTAAAATGACTGTAATAATCAAATGCTAAACCATAGTGTCCAATATTTTCTGTAGAATATTTAGCTTTACTCATACTTCGGATGGTTAACGTATCTACTAAATTTTGTTCTTTTTTTCCGTTGACATCATTCAGTAATTTATTCAATGATTTTGAAATATCGTATTTCGATTTCATATTGATAGCATAACCAAACTTTGAAATCACCGTTTGTAGATTAATTAACTTATCTTCATTGGGTTCATCGTGAATTCTATATACAAACGTTTTCTTTTGTTTTCCAATAAATTCCGCTACTTTTCTATTGGCTAATAACATAAATTCTTCAATTAAATGATTAGCATCTTTAGATATTTTAAAGAATACACCAACAGGTTCGGCATTTTCATCTAAATTAAATTTTACTTCCACTTTATCAAAAGAAATGGCACCTTCAGCCATTCTTTTTCTACGAAGTATTTTGGCTAATTCATCTTGTTTTAAGGTGGCTGCAACTATTTCGGCTGCAACTTTATATTCCTTTCCAGTTAATGAAATATCGGCTGTAATAATATCACTTTTAGTTTCAATAATACTTTGCGCTTCTTCATAAGAAAAACGTTGGTCCGAATAAATGATGGTTCTTCCAAACCATGAATCTAAAACTTCTGCTTTTTGATTTAATTGAAAAATAGCGGAAAAAGTATATTTTTCCTCATGGGGTCGAAGCGAACAAGCAAAATTTGACAATACTTCGGGTAACATAGGAACCACTCTATCAACTAAATACACAGAAGTCGCACGTTTATAGGCTTCATCATCTAAAATAGTTCCTTCTTTTAAATAATGAGAAACATCAGCAATATGAACACCTATTTCATAATTTCCATTATCTAAAACTTGAAAAGATAAGGCATCATCAAAATCTTTGGCATCTTTTGGATCAATGGTAAACGTAAGTACTTTTCGCATGTCTCTGCGCTTTGAAATTTCATCTTGAGTAATAGAAGTCTCTAGTTTATTAGCATACGCATCTACTTCAATCGGAAAATCATAAGGCAGACCATATTCAGCCAAAATCGCATGAATTTCGGTGTTATGTTCGCCTGGTTTTCCCAATACTTTTATTACAGAGCCAAAAGGAGAATCAGCTTTAGCTGGCCAATCTTCAAGTTTTACTAAAACTACATCTCCATGTTCGGCTTCCCCTAATTTATTTTTTGGAATAAAAATATCGGTATACATTTTAGCATTAGCTGTAGTGACAAATCCAAAATTCTTTTGAATATCAATAACTCCAACAAATTCTATTTTATATCTTTCAATGATTTCAATTACTTCTGCTTCTGGTTTTCTAGAACTTCTACGGTTATACACATAAGCTTTTACTTTATCATTATCTAATGCATGATTTAGATTTATAAAAGGGATAAACACATCATGTTCTAATTCATCACAAACAAAATAACCAGCTTTTCTTGAAGTCATATCAACAACTCCCTCATAGTATTGTTGATTAGAAGCTTTAACTAAATAGGATCCAGGTTCTGATTCGATGATTAGTTTTTGCGCTACTAGGATTTTTAGATCTTTGATAATTTCATTTCTGCTTTTAGTATCGTCTAATTCTAAAATGGCAGCTATTTGTTTGTAATTAAAAGGTTTATTGGCGTTTTTTGAAAGTATTCTAAATATCTTTTCGGAAAAGGTTTTTTCATTTTTTCCGAATTTCTTGTGTTTCTTACTCATTGTAGAATTTAAATTAATGTTGAAAATTACGAAGAAGTATTAAGATTTATAGTATTAAGTATTAAGATTTATGTAAAAGATAACTTTAAGTATAAAAAAAATGTTATCAACACGTATTAAAAACAACAATAAAAAAAAAAATTAAATTTAAATTTATGATGGTTATTATAGCGTGTTCATTTGTACAATAACTTTATTTTGAAAAGCTAGATTTTGTAGTTATCTTTTTTTATCCTTATTTATCAACATCTTTTTACCTAGTTAAAATGTTTATTTTTAACTCTTTTTTAAACTTAATTAACAGCTGTTGACAACTCATAAAAGTTACTTTTTGTAAATAACTTTAATAGGTATTTTTGGTTGAAAAAGTCTGTTTTTATATTGATAACTTTTCTAAAAATATACCAAACTAAATTTGTTTTTATCAACTTACTTTTTGATTACAATTTTAATTTATACAACCTACAAAAACTTCTAAAATTCTATCCAAAGTTGTTAACACTTGATGTTAATTTAAGGTTAACTGATTATCAACGAATTGCAAAACAGTATTAACAATTCATAATTTTAACATTTTTAATATATAAAAACCATTGATTTTTAAATAGTTGTGAATTATTATCAGCGCTTAAAATTTCTTATGTTTTAAATATCAAAGACTTAGAATAAACAAATAATATAACCAATACTTTCCGTAAATTTGCCATATTAATTTCACCCAAAACACCATGAAAATCTCTATTGGAAACGATCACGCAGGACCAGATTACAAGAAAGCCATAGTTGTTTTTTTAGAACAAAAAGGACATGAAATAGTCAATCACGGAACCGATACTTTTGACAGTGTGGATTATCCCGATTTTGGTCATCCAGTTGCACAAGATGTAGAATCGGGGAAAGCTCAATTTGGAATTGTAATTTGTGGTTCCGGAAATGGAATTAATATGACCGTAAACAAACACCAAGGTATTCGTTCCGCTTTGTGTTGGTCTAAAGAAATTGCAGCTTTGGCTCGTCAGCATAACAATGCTAACATTATTAGTATTCCAGCACGATTTACTTCTATTCAGCAAGCTGTTGAAATGGTCGACACTTTTTTAAATACCACTTTTGAAGGCGGAAGACATGCTGGCCGAGTTGATAAAATTGCATGTGCTTAATAAAACAAAAATGTTTACAAACCCAAAAACAGTAAGTGAATACAATAGTTTAAGTAGAAAAGTTGCTTTAATCACTTTTTTACTCGGAAGTTTAATTGTGGCACTCTATTATTTTACTTCTTTTAGCGGGGTTATATACATTAGTCTTTTTTATATGATTTCGTTCTTTATAATTAACACTACTCTTTTTACGATATTAGTATCTTTATTTTTTAAAAACAAAAAAGACAGGAAATCGATTTTTTTATCTCTTTTTTCAATGTTTCTTAATATACCAATTGGCTACTTATATTTACAAATGGGCTTTAAAATTTATGGCCTTTTAACTAATTAAAATGAGTAATATAGATATTCATAAACATGAAGTAAAAGATAAAAATCTAATACTTTCCATTCTGTTAAATTTACTCATTACCATTACACAAGTGGTAGGCGGAATTATTTCGGGAAGTTTAGCCTTGATTTCTGATGCACTTCATAATTTTTCCGATGTTCTTTCTTTGATTTTTAGTTTGGTTGCACATAAACTCTCAAGGAGGAAAGCCTCTATTAACAATACTTTTGGTTATAAAAGAGCGGAACTAATTGCTGCTTTCATTAATGCAATAACCTTGATTGTTGTCGCATTTTTTTTAATTTATGAAGCTTCTATCCGATTATTTCATCCAGAACCTATACAATCTACTTTAGTGATTTGGTTAGCGATATTAGGAATTGTTGTTAACGGCGGATCCGTATTATTGCTTAAAAAAGATTCGGAGCACAACCTTAACATGAAATCGGCCTATTTGCACTTATTAACGGATATGATGGCTTCGGTTGCCGTATTAGTTGGCGGATTGTTGATGAAATTTTACAGTTGGTTTTGGGTAGATAGTGTCATGACTTTGTTAATCGCATTATACCTTATTTATGTAAGCTATGATCTGATAAAATCAGCAACCAAAATGCTAATGCTTTTTACTCCAGACTATATCGATATTAAAGAAATAGTTCGCGAAGTACATAAAATTGAAGGAGTTAGTAAATTACACCATATTCATATTTGGCATTTAAACGATGAAGAATTGCATCTTGAAGCACATCTTGATTGTACTGATGATATAAAAATGAGCGAGTTTAACCTGTTATTAGATAAAATTGAAAACGTTTTGTTTGAGCAATTTCATATCAACCATATCAACATTCAACCCGAATTTAATAAAGAAGACCCAAAAGATTTTATTGTTCAAGATTAATACCTTATCAACATGATTGTTGTTGACCAAAAACACATTCAAAAATTACTAAAAAAAAGAGATTCTGAGGCAACGAAATGGAGTCATGGACGCGTATTAATTTTTGCAGGAAGTAAAGCTAAAATAGGCGCAGCTATTATAGCAACTAAAGCTTGTTTAAGAGCTGGAGCGGGTTTAGTTACTCTAAACATTCCGAAAAAAGAACGAATGGCTATTTTTACTACTATTCCCGAAGCAATGATTGAATTTAGAGAAGAAAAAACCAATTGGGATACGTTTACTGTTTTTGCAATCGGACCTGGCTTTGGTATTGATAAGTTAGCCGGAAGAAAAACAGAATTACTTTTAGATAATGTAAAAATACCCTGTGTTTTTGATGCTGACGCTTTAACTATTTTCTCAAAAAATAAACTACTACTTAATCAACTTCCCGACAAATCAATCTTAACGCCTCATAGTAAAGAGTTTGACAGAGTATTTGGAAATCATTCATTAGAAGACGAACGACGACAAACCGCGATAGAAAAAGCAAAAGAGTTGAACGTAGTACTTGTTTTGAAAGGGCATAAAACGTTCATCACAGACGGAGTTAATAATTTTGAAAACAATACAGGCAATTCAGGTTTGGCAAAAGCCGGTTCAGGTGATGCGTTGACCGGAATTATTACGGCGCTATTAGCGCAAGAATACGAACCCATAAATGCAGCATTGATAGGTGTTTATATTCACGGATTAGCAGCCGATATTACACTAGAAACACAAAGTGTTGAAAGTATGTTGATCACCGATGTAATTGAAAATCTAGGCAAAGCCTTCCAAAAAATTCAAAAGTAGAAAAACTAAATGACGAGCGTACAATTCATTCAAAAGCAAGTAAACACGGTTCCAAAAAATATAGAAGCAACCTTAAAATTGCTTTCCGAAGATTGCACGATTCCCTTTATTTCTCGATACCGAAAAGATCAAACAGGCAATTTAGATGAAGTGGTTATCGAAACAATCGCGAAGCTTTCGAAACAATATGATGAAATCGTAAATCGAAAAGAGTCTGTCTTAAAAACCATTGAAGAACAAGGTCAGCTTTCGCCTGAATTGGCCAAAATAATCAAGGAGAGTTTCGATTTACAAGACATTGAAGACCTGTATTTACCCTATAAAAAGAAGAAAAAAACCAGAGCCGATGTCGCTCGAGAAAACGGTTTAGAACCTTTAGCCAAAATTATTTTTGCACAAGGAAAAGACGACATCGATTTTATTTCCACACAATATCTTAATGACAAAATCAAAAACGAAGACGAGGCATTGCAAGGCGCCAGAGATATTATTGCTGAATGGATTAACGAGAATATTTATATCAGAAAAAATCTTCGTCGACTATTTCAGCGCAAAGCCGTTGTAGAGACAAAGGTTGTAAAATCTAAAAAAGAAGAGGAAGCGGCACAAAAATTTTCTCAATATTTTGATTGGGCAGAACCCATTTCAAAAGCGCCATCTCATCGATTATTAGCCATGCTTAGAGCAGATGCAGAAGGTTTTGTGAAACTAAACGTTGATTTAGAAAAAGAAGAAGCGATTGATTTTATAGAAAAGGAAATTATAAAATCCAATAACAACACAACAGAACATTTAGAACTAGCGATAAAAGACAGTTACAAACGCTTGTTAGAACCAGCCATTTCCAACGAAACCTTACAAGAAGCTAAAGCCAAAGCGGATAGTAAAGCCATCGATGTTTTTGCAGGGAATTTGAGTCAGTTACTACTGGCGCCGCCATTAGGAGAAAAAAGAATTCTTGCAATAGACCCAGGTTTTAAAAGTGGTTGCAAAGTGGTTTGTTTAGATGAAAAAGGCGATTTGTTATACAACGAAACTATTTATCCGCATGCGCCACAAAAAGAAGATGTTATGGCGATGAAAAAAATCCGTTCGATGGTGAATGCCTATACTATCGAAGCCATTTCTATTGGAAACGGAACGGCAAGTCGTGAAACCGAATTTTTTATCAAGAAAATTGCATTCGATAAGCCATTACAGGTTTTTGTGGTTTCAGAAGCTGGCGCATCGGTGTATTCGGCAAGTAAAATTGCACGCGAAGAATTTCCGAGTTTTGATGTAACCGTGCGTGGTTCGGTTTCTATCGGAAGACGATTGTCTGATCCATTGGCCGAATTGGTTAAAATTGATCCAAAATCAATTGGAGTTGGACAGTATCAACATGATGTTGACCAAACAAAACTTAAAGAAGAACTCGATACCGTTGTGGTGCGTTGTGTGAATTCGGTAGGCATCAATATCAACACGGCAAGTAAATCTTTACTAAGTTATGTTTCGGGAATTGGAGTAAAAATGGCCGAAAATATAGTACAATATCGAACCGAAAACGGACCATTTGAAGATAGAAAAGAACTAAAAAAAGTGCCACGATTAGGCGATAAAGCGTATCAACAGGCAGCAGCATTTATCAGAATAAAAGACGGAAAAAACCCGTTAGATAACTCAGCAGTTCACCCCGAAGCGTATCCGATAGTGGAGAAAATGGCGACAGCTTTAGGGTTAAAAACCATTGATTTGATTGCTAATAAGGAAAAGATTTCACAAATAAAACTAGAAAACTATATCACACCAGAAATTGGAATTCTGGGTTTAAAAGATATCGTTAAAGAATTAGAAAAGCCCGGACTTGACCCAAGAAAAGTGGCCAAAGTTTTTGAGTTTGACCCAAATGTTACCTCAATAAAAAATGTGAGAACCGGAATGATTTTACCCGGAATTGTCAACAACATTACGGCCTTTGGTTGCTTTGTTGATATCGGCATTAAAGAAAGCGGATTGGTTCACATATCCCAACTGAAAGCAGGTTTTGTCTCCGATGTGAATGAAGTGGTAAAACTACATCAGCACGTTCAGGTAAAAGTCGTGGAAGTTGATGAGGAGCGGAAGAGAATTCAGTTGACAATGATTTTGTAAAAACCTTTTTTTTCACTCAACTGACGTAATTTAATTTATTTCCGTCTAGTTATTGACGGAAATAAATTAAATTACGTCAAAACTATGACGGAAATCAAAAAATAATTTACCTTTGTGCTGTTTAAAATCTAATTTTTATGGAAATAAATAGAGTAGCACTCGATTTAGTTTTGCAAAAAATACAACCAAATAAAGTAATTGTACTATTGGGCGCAAGGCGTGTAGGTAAGACGGAACTAATTAAGAAACTTATTGAAAAAGTAACAGAAAAAGTACTTTTTTTAAACGGAGATGATATTGAATCACATAATTTATTAGAAGTTCAGAGTACGGCAAATTATAAAAGACTGCTAGGTGACACTAAATTTTTGATAATTGATGAAGCACAAGAAATACCTGCAATTGGGAAAAAACTAAAATTGATGGTCGATACCATCGACGATTTAAAAGTTTTGGTAACTGGCTCTTCGGCATTTGAAATAAATAATCAGTTGGGTGAGCCATTAGTAGGGCGAATGAAAACCATAAATTTATATCCAATTGCACAAATTGAATTTTCTAAAACCGAAAATTTTCTCGAAACCCGAAACAAGCTCGAAGATCGATTAATATTGGGCAGTTATCCCGAATTGAGCCATATTACTAATCGAGAAGATAAAATAAGTTATTTAAAAGAGTTGGTCAACACTCAACTGTTACGAGATATTTTTGTTTTTGAAGGTATTAAAAAAAGAGACAAAATTATTGCTTTACTTCAGATTATTGCTTTTAGAACGGGTAGTGAATTATCACTTGAAAGCTTGGGTCGTGATTTGCAAATCAGTAAAAACACTGTCGAAAAGTATTTGGATTTATTTAGCAAAGTATTTATAATCTATAGTGTATCTGGGTTCAGCAGAAATAGGGATAATGAAATCACTAAAATGAAAAAATGGTACTTTGTGGATAACGGAATTCGAAATGCCATTATTAATTCGTTTAACCCATTAAACAATAGAGAAGATGTTGGCAAGCTTTGGGAAAATTACTTGAATTCAGAGAGAATAAAAAAAATGAGTTACACTCAAAATTATATTCACGACTACTTTTGGCGTACCCATACCAAACAAGAAATAGACCGGATAGAAGAAAAAGGCAATCAGCTATCAGCTTTTGAATATAAATACGGAAAAGTAAAAGCAAAAATTCCAACTGAATTTGCAAAGTCGTATCCAGAAGCCGCTTTTGAAATTATTAATCAGGATAATTATTTAGACTATATACTCTGATTTTGCAGATTCATTGTTCTCCAAAATAGTTAAATTACACCAACACATTAAAGTAAAAGTGTTACAAGTAGACGAAGAACGAAAGCGAATTCAGTTGACGATGGTTTTGTAATATTTCTTACCTTTCTTATTATGTCTAAAGAAATAACTACAAACGATTTTTCACAGCATCTTTTTTGGGATGTGGATTTGAAAGGATTTGACTTAGATAAATACAAAACCTTTTTTATTCAAAGAGTGTTGGAGTATGGAAACATAAAGGATTGGAACTTGATAAAAAAGTTATATGGTATGGAGGCCATAAAAGAAGCGTCGTTGAATGCAAGAAGTTTAGATGCTGTTACGCTTTCTTTCGTTGCAACTATTTTTAATATTGATAAGACAGAATTTAGATGTTACAAACACAGACAGTTGTTCCCGAACTTATGGAACTCTTAAAAAAATTATGTCTGAAAAAACTTTTGAAATAGATGGTATTCGGAAGGTTTCTAAAAAAGATATTGCTGTTATGAAATGGAATGCAATAGCCGGAAAAGGAAGCAAAAAAGATTTTATAGACTTGTACTTTTTGCTCAATGAATTTTCATTGAGAGAAATGATGGATTTTTATTGTTCAAAATATCTTGATGGTTCTGAATTTATGGTTTATAAAAGTCTATCTTATTTTGAAGAAGCCAATCTTCAACCAGAACCAAAAATGGTTAAAGATTTCAATTGGGAAATTTGTAAACAAAAAATCATCGAAGAAGTAATAAAAGTGTAAATAATTCCAGATTTCATTATAACTTCAAAATCCAAGAGCTCATTTTGTCTAAAACTTGCGGTGCAATGGTTTGTTCTATTTGCCCATACTCTTCAACTGAACCCGTTTTTGCTTCTTGAAAAAGATGATTCAGATTAGGAAATTCTACCATGTCAATTTTTTTATTTTTTGCTTTTTCCAATGAAGCTTTGATTCCGGCTAAATTTTCTTTTGAAATTACTTGTAAATCTTTAGAGCCATTTAGCGCTAAAACAGGTATTTTTAGTTTACTCCAATATTCATCAGGATTGATTTTTATAAAATAAGTAAACCAAGGAATGGTTGTTTTTACACTTTCCTGCTCGGCAGTTTTTGCTATTTCTTCCGCAGAAGGTTGTTGTTCTTTGGGTAGTTTTTGCATGTTGGCAATAAATATATTTTTGACTTCGTCTTGTAAATCCGTTCCGTTGTAATTTTTGAGTAAAGCATAGATTTTTCTGTTCGTTGCTTCTCCTAATTTTATTTCTTCTTCGGTGGCACCCGAAACCTTAGCAATGGCATTAGTCTGTAATACCAGAAGTTCATCAATTGGAATTCCGGGACCAGCCATTGAGATGATGAATTTTACTTTTTTATTTTTTGAAGCCACCATTGGCGCAATAATTCCACCTTCGCTATGACCAATTAGACCAATATTTGTAAAGCCTTTTTGGGTTAAAAATTCTACAGCAGCATTGGTGTCTTCAGCAAAATTTTGAGTGGTCATGTTCATAGTAGCGCCATTTGAACTTCCTGTTCCTCTATCATCAACACGCAAAACACCAATACCTTTTTTAGCAAAATCATCGGCAATTACCCAAAATGATTTATGTCCAAATAGTTCAGAATCCCTGTTTTGTTGTCCCGATCCCGAAATTAAAACTACAATAGGATAACTTTTTTGATTTAAGGGTTTTGTTAAGGTTCCGGCTAAAGTGTTTTTGTCAAAAGGATTGGTAAACGTAACGTCTTCTATTTTATAGTTACAAGGAGGTTGCGGCGTTTGAGGTCGTTTTAAAAAAGATTCACCCGTTTTCATTTTAGTCAAAATCAACGGTAAACTCATTTGACCTTGAATAAATGAACCTTCAATTTTGTCATTTTTTAGTGTTCCTTTGTAGGTAATTCCCATTTCATTTGCCTTTATTTCAAGTTCATTTTTTTCAAATGTCGTTGAGGTAACCGGAATATCTTTAGCGCCTTGCATCGGGCTATCCATAGTTGTGATTAATTGACTTCCGTTTTGTTTGATGTTAAAAACCAAAGGAAGTTTCATTCCCGGAACATCTAATTCTCCTTCCCAAGAACCAATAATCTCTTGACTAAAAAGAGCAGAAAGATAGAAAAAGCAAGCAACAGTTAGTAAAGTAGTTTTCATAAGTTTGTGTGTTGATAAAATAAAGCCACTATTGAGTGGCTTTTACATTATTTTTTCCTAGTTCTTCTATGCAAAAGGATGGTTAGAATTACGATGACAGGAATTGCAACGATTAATAAAACTATTATAATTTCAGCAACACTTAATTTGCCCATGACCAAAAAGAACTATTTTGTCTCTTCTTCTTTTTTGGAAGCAGCATTGGCTTCATCTTCACCTTTAGCGGCTTTTTTAAATTCATTAACTCCCGAACCCAAACCTTTCATTAATTCTGGAATTTTTTTTCCTCCAAAAAGTAATAAAACAACCGCTAGAATAACTAGTATTTCAGGCATTCCAATTCTTCCCATAATCTATAATTTTATGCTTTCGCAGATTTTCATTTTAAAAACTTCGTCAAAGGTAAAAAGAAAATAACATTCTTTTGAATTTCATATAATAAATATACGCTAAACATCGTTAGCAGTAAAAAGACTAAGCCAACTTATTTTCTATATTTGTAACGCATTCCAACAAATCATGTCAGAAAAACGACTTAAGCGTAAAATAATCAAGAAAAAACTCTTCACAAAAAACCGCTTGGTTATTTTGAACGAAGATACTTTTGAAGAAATTTTTTCACTTCGATTAACGTTGATGAATGTTTTTGTGGTAGCTACAATTGGAGCATTAGGCATTATTTTTATTACTACTTATATTATTGCTTTTACCCCTTTGCGTGAATTTATACCTGGTTATGCTTCTACACAATTAAAAAAAGATGCTACTGAGTTAGCGCTAAAGTCTGATTCTTTAAGCTTTGCTTTGAAGAAAAATGAAGCGTATATTCAATCGATTAAAAAAGTATTAACAGGTGATTTAGAGTATGCAAAATTTAACAAAGACTCTATTATCGCATCGATTTCTGAACCTGTTTCTGAAGACGAATTAAAACCTACCGCAGCCGATTTAAAATTAAGGGAAGAAGTAGAGCGAGAAGACAAATACAACCTTTTTGAAAAAGCAAAACCAAAAGTGAGCGCCGTTCTTTTTCCGCCTGTAAAAGGAATGATAACCGAAAAATTCAATCCACAAAAAAAACATTACGCCGTAGATATTGCTTTAGCCAAAAACACTCCAATAAAAGCGACCATGAGCGGAAAAGTTATTTTTGCCGATTGGACGCCCAATACCGGAAACGTAGTGATTATTAGACATAATAATGGATTTATTTCTGCTTATAAACACGCAGCTTCACTAACAGTTTCTCAGGGCGATGCGGTTAAAACGGGCGAAGTTATTGCTTTGGCAGGTTCTACCGGTACAGAATCTACTGGCGTTCATTTGCATTTTGAGTTATGGAAAGATGGGTATCCTATAGACCCAAGTATTTTTATTGAATTCGAATAATTATGTCTTTAAAATCAATAGCTGCCAAAATATTTGCTCAAATCATTTACAACAAAACTCAAAAATGGGTTCAAAAGCCCATTGAAACCCAGCAGAAAGTTTTTCAAAATCTTATCGCTTCCGCAGATTTTACGCAGTTTGGAAAAGATCATCATTTTAAAGAAATTAAATCCTTTGAAGACTTTGCCAAGCAAGTTCCGATACGAGATTATGAAGCATTGCGACCTTATATAGATCGAGTTGTGAAAGGTGAAGAAAATATTTTATGGAAAGGAAAACCTATTTATTTTGCCAAAACTTCAGGAACAACTTCGGGCGCTAAATATGTTCCGTTAACCCAAGAATCAATGCCATTTCATATTGAAGCGGCTCGAAATGCTATTTTGTCATACATTCATGAAACAGGAAAAGCAGACTTTGTAGGAGGGAAAATGATATTTCTTCAAGGAAGTCCAATTTTAGAAGAAAAAAACGGTATCAAATTGGGTCGACTCTCAGGAATCGTTGCTCATTTTGTTCCGAAATATTTACAAAAAAACAGAATGCCAAGCTGGGAAACCAATTGTATTGAAGATTGGGAAACCAAAGTGGATGCTATTGTTGAAGAAACCTTTAATGAAAACATGACGGTCATTTCAGGAATTCCGTCTTGGGTTCAGATGTATTTTGAAAAGCTGGAGCAAAAAGGAGGAAAAGCAGTTGGAGACATTTTCAAAAACTTTAATTTGTTTATTTATGGCGGCGTAAACTACGAACCCTATCGTGCCAAATTTGAAAACCTTATCGGACGAAAAGTAGATTCCATCGAATTATTTCCGGCTTCGGAAGGGTTTTTTGCATACCAAGATTCGCAAAAAGATAAAGGAATGTTGTTGCTTTTGAATTCTGGAATTTTTTATGAATTCGTGAAATCGGATGTCTTTTTTACTGAAAACCCCAGAAGATATACGATTGGTGAAGTTGAGTTGAACGTGAATTATGTGTTGATTATTTCAACCAATGCCGGATTGTGGGCATACAATATTGGCGATACTGTTCAATTCACAAGCCTTAAACCATACCGCGTTATAGTTTCGGGTAGAATCAAACATTATATTTCCGCTTTTGGAGAACACGTTATTGGCAAAGAAGTAGAATGTGCGTTGAAAGAAGCCATGGAAGATACTGGTATTAGTGTAAACGAATTTACCGTTGCCCCACAAATTGCTCCAAATTCAGGATTACCCTATCACGAATGGTTTATAGAGTTTGAAAACGAGCCAGAAAACCTGCATTATTTTGCCTTAAAAATTGACAACGCCATGCGCAAACAAAATGTGTATTACGACGATTTGATTGTGGGCAAAGTATTGAAAACATTAGTGATTTCGAAAGTTCCGAAAAATGGATTTCAGGACTATATGAAATCTATTGGGAAATTAGGAGGACAAAATAAAATTCCGAGATTGAGTAACGACAGAACAATTGCTGATTTGTTGAAAAGAACATAGAGAAAAGATGAAAGAAAAAAGAGTGTTGTGGTTGGTGTTGTTAATGATTTCTAATGCGTCGGCTCAAATTAAAGGAATTGTAGTTGATGATTTTAACAAACCGATTTCGTTTGTCAACATTTGGGTTGAAAATGAAAACATCAGCACAAGTTCCGAGGAAAACGGAACATTTTTAATTAATTGTTTACCAAATAAAAACCTAATTTTTTCTGCTTTGGGTTACGAAAAAAGGATAGTAAAAGCATCGGAAGCAGACAACGTTGTTTTGAAAATAATAGCTTTCGAACTGAATGAAATTATTATTGCCAAACGATTTGAAACCAAAGAAATAGAAATCGGTAAAGTAAAAAATGCTAGCTATCAAGCTTTTGAAAACGGACCGCGTATCGACATTAAGTTTTTCCCCTATTTAGCTAAATACAAAAGAACAAGATACATCAAGCAAGTAAACTTTTTTACCGACAGTCAACTTGAGACGTCCAGTTTTAAAATCCATTTTTATTCGGTTAATTTAGATGGTTCTCCGGGAGCGGAATTGCTAAACAAGGACTTTCTGGTTTCGGTAAAAAAAGGGGTTAAAAAGACCTTTTTTAATGTTATAGATTTCAATTTAAAAATGCCAAAAACGGGCATCTTTGTTGGCTTTGAAAAGCTCATAATCGAAAGGAATAAACTAGAAAAAGAAGTTCCAGATTCTAACACAGGAAAAGCAACGATTCAAAAAACATACTTTCCTTACGTGTTGTACAATTTTGTGGAGAGCGCATTTATATATACTTTTTCAGGAGGTAAATGGAATAAACAAACCAAACAAGATAGTAATACTCCATCTGATAAAATGAGTGTGTACGAACCTGCAATAAACTTAATTCTAACCAACTAAATAGATGAGAACACTACTATTTTTATTTTATACTTTTTCTCTTTCAGCTCAAATAAGCGGAACTCTTGTAAATGAGAAAGACGAACCGATTCCATATGTAAACATTTGGGTCCAAGATGAAAATATCGGAACGACTTCTGATGAAAAAGGCATTTTTAAAATCAATACCGATTCCGAAAAAATACTTGTCTTTTCTTCCGTAGGTTTTGAGGTCAAAAAAACCTCAATTAAAGATAATGAAAAAATAATTTTAAAAGAAGCCATTTACAAATTGGATGAGGTGACAGTCACAAAAAGAGAACAGGATAAGGAGATTGAAATTGGCAGTGCAGAAAAGATTCATCATAAGCAGCTTTCGGGAGATAAACCATGGGTTTATGGTAAATTATTTGAATACGATTCGATTTATAAAGCAACACCTTATTTAAAGAAAATAGTTTTTTTTTCAGACAGTGAAAAGAAAGGGGCAAAGTTAAAAATTAGGATATTTGAATTCAATAATTCCATTCCAACAAACGATTTACTGGATGAGGATTTGATTATAACCGTTAAGAAAGGTATGCGTAAAAATGAAATCGACATTTCTAAATATAATCTAAGATTTCCAAAAAACGGGATTGTAATTGGCTTGGAATGGATGATTATTGAGGAGAATAAATATATCTTCGAATATAAAGCCAATCAAACTAAAAAAAAGATTAAAGAGGAATATTATGCTCCGTCACTGATTGTGAATTATTCAAAAGTTGAAAACTCTTTTAATTATTCTGAAGGTAAATGGCATAGAGGCAAAATATTTACAACCGACAAAAATGACAAACCTTGGTATAATAAGGTTATGATGCCTGCAATAAACGTAATTCTAACCAACTAAATGACAAAAACCCTATATTTGCTGGTTAGTTAATAAAATTTAATGAAGGAAATTAAAAACATTTCGCGTTCTCGAGCGCAAGAATCGTCGGCAGCTATCGAACGATTGTACATTACCATGAGGCATTTATTCAATAGAGGTTTCTATAAACCAATGGGTGTTTCAGGAGAAACGTTAAGAGAAGCATTACTTTCTCTTAGACCAGAAATTTATGGAAGTATTGCAGAAGAAAAAGTTGAATTAAACGGGTTATTGTATGTAATAGAAAGGCTTCCGGTAGGCATTGAAGAGTGTCGTTTTATCAATTTAACCTCAGACGAAGGCTATTCAAAATCACACTTTCAAGCGATTGTTCCACCAAAAAGACGACGAAATTGCTACCGAATTGATGACGAGCAAATGAATGTGGAAATTACACGAGGACGTTCAGACATCTATGATATTTTGACCCATTTAACCTTTATTTTTATCGAATCGCACAAAATAAAAAGCAAAGTTTTATTAGACGAAATAGAAATAGAATACACTCGAGATTGGCAAAAACTAGAAGAATCCGTTTTGCAAAACAAAAAAATGTCGCTTAAAGAAAAGGAAATAGCCATTTCACACGCTGCTAATGTTTTGGGAAGAAGTTTTTCAGAAGTGCTAGAAATTTATGATGATTTTAGCACCAAAGAAAAACCAGATCGTTTTTTACATGTTATCTATTGGCTCGGAAAATTAGCTATTGAGGAAGTAATACACAATAATAAAAGGACGATAACCTTCAGTCCAATTTTAAGAGAACGATTAGGCCATCATATTCACGGAGAGATTTGGGCGAACAACATAAAGCAAGCTCTGAAAGCCAATAATCTTATGGAACGACCGATACACATTATTAGTGCAAATATGCACAGTGTGATGAATTCCATTTTTGCAACAACAGTTTTGAAATCTATCCCGAAGTATCGGGACAAAGACAAATCTGATTTCTTTATTTATGAGGAATTAAGTAAGTTAGGCGCTAACGATGTTCGAAATAAAGTAGAAGAAGTGGCGCTAAAGCAAGGAATGATTTCGCTTCCAGATGTTTTTTCTGGAACCAATATAGACGTTCAGTTATTTGATACAGCCAAAATAGATTGGGCAAAATCTAGTTTTCCTAAAGCTAAAGTTGATAAAAAAGCACCCGTACTTATTGTGATGGATTATGCTTTTGGTGAACAAGCATTTGAAACGATAGATGAATTATTAAAACCTTACAAAGAAGGTAATAATAAAACCTTTCTTGATGTTGAATCAGTATCAATAATGGGGAAAGCCGGAATTTTGGAAGGCGGAAAAGGAGACATTATGATTCCATCCGCACATATCAATGAAGGAACAGCCGATAATTATCCATTTGAAAACGAATTGACTACCGAAATGTTTGAAGGAAATGGAATTCAGGTTTTCTCAGGACCAATGGTTACGGTTTTGGGAACATCGCTTCAGAATAAAGATTTATTGAAGTTTTTCCACGAATCAACTTGGGAAGTTATCGGACTGGAAATGGAAGGCGCTTATTATCAAAAAGCCATTCAATCGGCATCCAAAATCAGAAAAAGTATTCCACAAAATGTAAAAGTAAGATACGCGTATTATGCTTCGGACAATCCTTTAGAAACTGGAAGCACCTTGGCATCAGGTGGATTAGGAACGACAGGGGTGAAACCCACGTATTTGATTACTATTAAAATATTAGAACAAATTTTTAACATAAAATAATAAGTTAAATGAGCACAGCACCTCAAAATAATGACAATCAGGAAATTGATTTGTCTCAAATTTCAAAGAATATTGGGAAATTTTTTGAAAATATTTCTACTGTAATTTTCAGAGGATTTTTATTCTTTAGAAGAAATATTCTTTGGGTTGGAATATTATTTCTTCTAGGAATAGGAATAGGAATTTATCTTGATAAAAACACAAAAGTGTATAATAATGAGATAATTGTATGTCCAAATTTTGGCTCAAACGATTATTTGTATGCTAAAATTGAATTAATAAATGCTAAAATTTTAGAAGGAGACACTTTGTTTTTAAAAGAAGTTATAGGAATTAAGCATCCTAAAAAATTCAAATCAATAAATATTACTCCCATTACTGATGTATATAAATTTATTGACAATAAAGAGCAAAACTTTGAAATGATAAAACTACTTGCCGAAGATGGCGATATTAAGAAAATTGTAAACGAAAGCTTGACCAGTAAAAATTATCCATATCATTTAATTTCTTATTCAACATCAAAACTAACTTCTAATGAAGAAACGCTAAAACCGCTTTTGAATTATTTAAACAATTCTGATTATTATAAAGTAATTCAAAAGGAATATGTAAATAACATTAAAATTAAAATAGTACAAAATGATTCTATCATTTCACAAATTGACGGCCTTTTAAATTCATTTAAAGGAAAAGGCAATGGAGATAAGACGGTTTATTACAGTGAAAAATCTCAATTAAGCGATGTAATTAAAACGAAAGATCAATTGGTTTATGAACAAGGAACACACCGATTAGAACTGGTTAATCTTGATAAAATTGTAAAAGAAAACAGTAATACATTAAATATTAGAAACTATAAAAATGCAAACGGAAAAATGAAATTGGTTTTACCCGTTTTGTTTATTTTAATTTTTGTTTTGGTTGCTTTTTTCAAATCGTATTACAGAAAACAAATGGCTAAATTAAATAGTTAATTTATGAAGGGAATTATTTTAGCAGGAGGTTCTGGCACCAGACTACACCCGTTGACATTAGCAGTGAGTAAGCAATTAATGCCTATTTACGACAAACCCATGATTTATTATCCATTATCTACTTTGATGTGGTCTGGTATTAATGAAATTTTAATTATATCAACACCACACGATTTACCCTTGTTCCGACAATTATTGGGCGACGGAAAAAGCTTAGGATGTCGCTTTGAGTATGCCGTTCAAGAACATCCAAATGGTTTGGCCGAAGCTTTTATCATAGGAAAAGAATTCATAGGGAAAGAGAAAGTAGCTTTAGTTCTTGGCGATAATATTTTCTACGGAACAGGTTTGTCTGATTTATTGTTAGCCAATAACAATCCCGATGGCGGAATTATTTATGCTTATCATGTGAATGATCCTGAACGTTATGGCGTTGTCGATTTTGATGCCAATGGAAAAGTACTTTCTATAGAAGAAAAACCAGCAAACCCAAAATCTAATTATGCTGTCCCTGGAGTTTATTTTTATGATAATGATGTGGTCGAAATAGCAGCCAATATTAAACCAAGCCATCGTGGAGAAATTGAAATTACGGATGTTAATAAAGAATATTTAAACCGCGGAAAACTCAAGGTAAGTATTCTTGATAGAGGAACAGCATGGTTTGATACCGGAACTTTTAACTCTTTGATGCAAGCGTCACAATTTGTTCAAGTAATCGAAGAACGACAGGGCTTAAAAATAGGTTCTATTGAAGAAGCGGCTTTCAAAATGGGTTATATTGATGCCGCTCAATTAAAAAAAATTGCCGAACCATTATTAAAAAGTGGTTATGGAAAACATTTAATAAGTTTGCTAGTAGAATAAAGAACAAAAGAAGATGCTATTGTTATTGATTTTGATTTTCGAACTTGATATTGACATTAAAAATGAATTTTATTCCTACTAAACTGGAAGGCTGCTTTATTATTGAGCCAAAAATTATCCTTGATGAAAGAGGCTATTTTATGGAAAGCTTCAACGAGCACACGTTTCAAAAAGGAATAAATCACCAAGTTCACTTTGTTCAGGATAACCAGTCTTTTTCCTCTAAAGGAGTTTTAAGAGGTTTGCATTATCAAACAGGAGAACATGCACAAGCCAAATTAGTAAGAGTATTACAAGGCGAAGTTTTAGATGTTGCGGTTGATATTAGACCTGATTCAGCGACATTTGGACAGTATGAAGCGGTAGTTTTATCAGGCGAAAATCAAAAGCAATTTTTTGTGCCTAGAGGATTTGCTCATGGTTTTTTAGTGTTGAGCGACACCGCAACGTTCTTCTATAAATGTGATAATTTTTATAACAAAGAATCAGAAGGTGGAATTAATTATAATGATAAAACCATCAATATTGATTGGGATTTTCCAACAGAAAACTTCATTATTTCCGAAAAAGATAAAGTCCAACCCAATTTAGAAAATGCCAAAAAAGCATGGTAGTTTTAGTGACAGGAAGTTCAGGACAATTAGGTCAAAGTTTGCAATTTATTGCACTAAATTATCCTACTATTCAATTTGTTTTTTGCGATTCGTCAACTTTAGACATTACCAATTTAAACAATGTAAAACAGAATTTTAATCAATTCAAACCCGATTTCTGCATCAATGCCGCAGCCTACACCGCCGTTGATAAAGCGGAAAGCGAACCCGAAAAGGCACATTTAATTAATGTTATTGGTGCTAAAAATTTAGCCCAAGTTTGCAAAGAACACAACACAGTATTACTTCATATTTCTACCGATTTTGTTTTTGATGGCACTTCGACTGCGCTCAGTGTGACAATCGGTAAAGGATATACTGAAGAAGATATCCCAAACCCAACAGGCGTTTACGGACAAACTAAGTTAGATGGTGAAAAAGCCATTCAAGAAGTTTGGGCAAAACATTTCATCGTCAGAACCTCATGGGTGTATTCCCAATTTGGCAATAATTTCATGAAAACCATGTTGCGATTGGCTTCGGAACGAGATTCGATTTCTGTAGTAAATGATCAAATAGGAACACCCACAAATGCTGTTGATTTAGCAGAATGTCTAATTAAAATCATAATTTTCTCCTCCCTCTCCTTTGGAGTGGGTCGGGGTGAGGCTTTCGGTATTTACAACTTAAGCAACGAAGGCCAATGTTCCTGGTACGATTTTGCCAAAAAAATATTCGAAATCAACAATAAGAAAATCGATTTAAAACCAATTCCAACATCAAGCTTTCCAACACCAGCCAAAAGACCCAAATACAGCGTTTTGGATAAGACCAAAATCAAGAGTACTTTTGGAATTCATATTAAGAGTTGGGAAGAGAGTTTAAAAACCATAGAATTTTCCGTTATAAAAGAAAAAAAACCATAGAATTTTCCGTTACAATAGAAAATTTATTATTTTTGTAAAAAAACAAGATGATTGTTCGACAGATAATAGAAAATATTAGGCGAGAGTTTTTTCAGCAGAAAGCCATAATTTTATTAGGCGCTCGACAAGTTGGAAAAAGCACCTTGTTGAAATCTATTTTTAAAGACCAAGGCAACATATTGTGGTTAGATGCGGAAAACCCTGATGTTCATAGTGTTTTTGAAAACGCTTCAGCAACACGATTGAAAACCTTTTTTGAAAACAATAAATTTGTAGTAATTGACGAAGCTCAAAAAATAGAAAACATAGGCAGTAAGTTAAAATTAATAACCGATTATTTACCCGAAATTCAAGTAATTGCTACAGGTTCGAGCGCATTTGAATTGCGAAACAAATTAAATGAGCCACTCACAGGAAGAAAATTTGAGCATAAACTTTTTCCACTTTCTTTTATGGAAATGAAAGAAGAAATAGGGTTGCTAGAAGAAATTAGAATGTTGCCACACCGAATGGTTTATGGTTATTATCCAGAAGTGGTAACAACAAAAAGCGGTGAAGAAAAGATTCTCCGCCTGCTCTCGGATAGTTATTTATACAAAGACATCTTGTTGTTTAACGGAATAAGAAAACCCGAAAAAATGCAAGAATTACTCAAGGCATTGGCTTGGCAAATAGGTAGCGAAGTGAACTATAACGAATTAGGAAAATTAATAGGATTAAAAAGCGAAACGGTAGAAGAGTATATCCATTTATTAGAGCAATCATTTGTAATTTACAGATTGAATTCGTTTCATTCCAATCAAAGAAAAGAAATTAAAAAAGGCAAAAAAGTATATTTTAACGACTTAGGAATTCGAAATGCAATTATCAACGACTTTTCGCCTTTTGAAACCAGAAGAGACAAAGGAAATTTATTTGAAAATTTTATAATAAATGAATTTATAAAACAAAATGAATACCAAGAAAAGTTTGAAAAAATGTATTTTTGGCGCACACACGAGCAGCAAGAAATAGACTTAATTATAGAAAAAAATGGACAATTAAAAACATTTGAAATAAAATGGAATTCAAAAGCAAAAGCACGATTGAGTCAAACATTTGCAAGACAATATCCAAACCACACTTTCGAAATTATCAATTCAGATAATTTTTTCGATTTTGTTAAATAAAAACGGTAGTATAAATTTACAACCAATACAAATAAAAAGCTTTTCCAACTCCAGCCAAAAGACCAAAATACAGTGTTTTGGATAAAAGTAAAATCAAGAGTACTTTTGGAATTAAAATTAAAAACTGGGACGAATCATTAGTTAACAACAACATTTAATTTATTCATTAGGTTATCAACTAATGGTAAATTGTAAACCCGCTAATAGGTAGATTATGGATCAAAAGCCAATAATATCAATAGTAAGTCCTGTTTATAGGGCAGATAAAATAGTTGAAAATCTGGTAACTGAAATTCAGGCGGTGATGCGGCAGCTAAATTTAACATATGAAATAATTTTAGTTGACGATAGAAGCCCTGACGATTCTTGGAATGTAATGAAATCACTTTCAGCACGAAATGAGAACATAAAATCAATTAGGTTAAGTAGAAATTTTGGACAGCATCCAGCTATTATTGCAGGATTGAGCCAGGCAAAAGGGGAATGGATAGTTGTAATGGATTGTGATTTGCAAGATCAACCTAAAGAAATAGCAAAATTATATAATAAAGCGCAAGAAGGATTTAAAATAGTTCAGGCACGCAGAAAAAACAGAGAAGACAATTTTCTTAAAAAATTATCATCAAAAATTTTCTCAAAAGTGTATGGATATTTTACAGATACAAAATATGATAATGAGATTGGAAATTTTGGGATTTATCATAATAAAGTTATCCAATCTATATTTAAAATATCAGATTATATAAAGTTTTTCCCTTTGTTTGTAGATTTTGTTGGATTTAAATCAACATCAATTGAAGTAGAACATGCCCCAAGAGAATCGGGAACAACAAGTTATAGTTTTTCAAAATTAGTGAGTTTGGCTTTTAATACCATAATTTCATTTTCAAATAAGCCGCTAAAACTTTTTGTTAAATTTGGAATGATAATCTCCTTACTTTCATTTTCTGTTGGAATTTATTATATTTATCAAGCGATGCATCATGAAATAGAAGTTTTAGGATTTACTTCAATAATAGTTTCAATATGGTTTTTATCAGGAATTATAATAACAACCATTGGTGTGACTGGAATTTATGTTGGAAAAATATTTGATCAAACAAAGAACAGACCTGTTTTTATAATAGATGAAATAGCATGATACGGAAATTGGAATGGGATTCGCTTTTTTTTAATCTTAATGTTGGAGAGTTAAGCATTAATGATTATAACGATTCCTTGGATTATTCCGATTATGATTTATTGTATGTGATTTCATCAGATGATTTCGATTTAAAACTGAAAGGATTTAAAAACTCTTTTTCGGAACAAAAAATCAAATTTCATAAAGAGCTGAAAGAACTACAACAACTATCTGACAATGTTTTTTCATATAACGAAACAGACTATGAAATTCAGGAAGTTTATGAACTTGCTTTTGAAAGCGGAAAGCAAAGTCGTTTTTTACTTGATAAAAAGTTCAGGCCTAAAAAATTTAAAGAGTTATATAAACTTTGGATAGATAATTCGATTTCGCAAAAATTTGCAGATGACGTTTTATTATACAAATCTGAGGGAAAACCGGTAGGTTTGCTAACGTATAAAACCAACGAAAAAAATGCTTTTGTCGGACTAATAGCCGTTTCATACGACCATCAAGGAAAAGGAATAGGAGGAATCATGCTTACCCATTTAGAAACCGTTTTGTACGCAAAAGGAATATATAATTTAACGATACCAACACAAGGCCAAAATGAACAGGCTTGTTATTTTTATAATAAAATAGGGTATTCAATTTCTGGAAAAACCTATATCAAACATTATTGGAAGATAAATGATACCATTTAACAAACCCTATTTAACGGGAAACGAAACAGCCTACATTGAAGAAGCCGTTAAATCAGGCAAGATATCTGGAAACGGGAATTTTACGAAAAAATGCCAATCTTTTTTCGAAACGAATTATGGCATAAAAAAAGCATTACTAACAACTTCTTGTACGGATGCTTTGGAAATGGCCGCTATTTTAATTGATATCAAAGAAGGTGATGAGGTTATCATGCCGTCGTATACATTTGTGTCTACTGCAAATGCCTTTGTTTTAAGAGGTGCTAAAATCGTTTTTGCAGATAGTAGAAAAAATCATCCCAATATTGATGAAACAAAAATAGAATCTTTAATTACCTCAAAAACAAAAGCGATTGTTCCAGTTCATTATGCCGGAGTTGCCTGTGAAATGGATACCATAATGGAGATCGCTGCAAAACATAATTTGTACGTAATTGAGGATGCTGCACAGGCTGTTGATAGCTATTACACCGGCAAAAACGGTATAAAAAAAGCATTGGGTTCAATTGGTCATTTGGCTGCTTTTTCTTTTCACGAAACCAAAAACATCATTTCGGGAGAAGGCGGATTATTAGCTGTTAATGATGATAAATTTATTGATAGAGCCGAGATAATCTGGGAAAAAGGAACCAATCGTTCTTCGTTTTTTAGGGGTGAAGTTGACAAATATGGTTGGGTTGATATAGGAAGTTCCTTTTTACCTTCGGAAATTATTGCTGCATTCTTGTGGGCACAACTAGAAAATCTTGAAAAAATTCAGACTAAAAGAAAAGAAATCTGGAACAATTATTTTATGAGATTAAAGGATTGGGCACAGAAAAACGAAATAGAATTACCATTAACACCAGACTACGCAACCAATAATGCCCATATGTTTTATTTAGTTTGTAAAAATTTAGAGCAAAGAACAAAGTTGTTGACTCACCTAAAACAGCATGAGATTTTGGCTGTTTTTCATTATATCAGCTTACACACAAGTCCATTTTATCTCTCTAAACACCAAGGCGGCGAATTACTTCAAACGGATAAGTTTACGGATTGTTTGTTACGATTACCTTTGTTTTTTGAATTAACAGATGAGCAGCAACAAAAAATCATCAACATTTTCAACGAATTTTAATCCATTTTATGAAACAAATAAATCTGGAAATATTTAAAGACGAATGTCAGATAAAAAATGGAAAGTATATTTTTATTCCTGTTCAGGAAGAAGTTGTAACTGATTTTTTAGATAAGATTAAGTATAAAATAAAAAAATATAATAAGATATACAGCGCTTTAATAGAAATTATAAGTCCCGTTTATCCTCAACCATTCTTCGATGCAAAACGAATGATCCGTAACGAAATTAAAGGCAAAAATCTCGTTGCCTTAAATCTTGGTAGTGGGAATTCAGATTTTGGCGATGATTTATTGAATGTTGATTTGCTTCCATATCAAAATGTGGATATAATTTGTGATATAGAAAACATTCCATTTAAGGATAATTCTGTGGATTATATTATAAATATTGCTGTTTTAGAACACGTTCCGAATCCTCAAAAAGTAATTTCGGAAATTCACAGGATATTAAAACCAGGAGGGAAAATTTATTGTTTTATTCCTTTTATGCAGCCTTTTCATGCTTCGCCATACGATTTTCAAAGATTCACTTATGAAGGCATGAAACATCAATTTAGAAACTTTGAAATTTTAAAGATTAAATCTATTGGACCTACATCAGGAATGCTTTGGGTGGTGCAGGAATGGTTTGCATTGATTTTTTCTTTTGGGATAAAGCCACTTCATACATTCTTATACTTGATTTTTATGGTGCTTACCTTTCCAATTAAATTTTTAGATGTTATTTTACAATTTTATCCGATGAGTAAAAACATGGCTTCGGGGTTTAGTATTTGGGCTGAAAAAAGAAATACTAACTAAAACATTTACATAAGCGCTAAAAATAAATGACATCTAGTATTATTCAAGATTTCGCCTATTCAAAATACAACAAACCGCCCTTGTCCTTTCCTAATTTAACGATAACAGAATTATTAATCATTTTGATTGACTCATAGTCAGGCCATATTGGCATTTTGGCTATCGAATCTTTAACCAAGTCAAATTTTTCCTTGTCAATCATATTATATTCGGCAATATCTGCTTCTCTAAAGAAATTAATTATCCTATAATTATTTCCGTTATCCCAATTGAAAACTGATCCCCCAAAAATTTCTGATTTGTCTAATCTATATTTCTGATGGTATTCATATGGGAAATAACCATAAAAATAAATTGATTTTTCTGTTGTATAAAAAGAAGGATATTTAGTCTGAATAGCGTTATCAATTTTTTCTGCAACTCGTCTGTCATTTTTATATATTTTATTATTGCTGCTAAAAAGCATGGTAACAAAGTAAATATTAAGGATAAAAATTGAAGTCACAGCCGTTAAAGTTATCTTAGATGAACTGATTTTTAATTGATTTATGGCAAAAGTAATTACAAATGCAAATACGAGGCTTGATGTTACATAGATACGTGGAGGATGATATCCGTTTGTAATGAAATAAGAAAGCGTAAAAGGGGATATTATCAAAACGAGCAACACAAGCAAGCGATAAATAAAATGCTTTTTTTTCAAAAATAAATTTACAGTTAAAACTATGATTAAAACACTTGCTATTGAATATAGCTTTTCACCATAAAAGAAATTTCCTGAGAGATTGGTTCCGCTGATATTTATAAAGTTTGAGAAAAAGCCGCCGCCCGAACCACCCGAAACAAAAGACTCGATATATCCTCCTTGTTGAAGTGGGCAGATGATCTTTACGGATATAGAATAAAGAATTCCAGAAATTATAATTATTACCGCAAACAAAAGTGCTTTTTTTATCTCTAAACTTATTTTAAATGCCTCATCAAAAGTTTTCTGAAAAAATAAAATTAGGTACAATGTTATTGGTATAAATATAAATGCCTGATACATTGCAAGGGTAAACATCAATAGTAAGGCTATTGATAAAAAATATACAATTTTTAAAAGAATTGATTCTTCATCTAATCCCTTTAAAAACATCTTTACACTTAAAAAAGACAATAAAACCCCCAAAGCCGCAATTACTGCCATCATTCCAAAAATTATCTGATAGGACAATTGTGGAAAATTTATAAATAAACCACAAAAAAAGAAAGCGGCAAAACCATTAAATTTCAATAATTTACTGATTTGAACGGCAGCAACGCTAAACAAAAAAAGACTGAGGATGACTGAAAAATAGCGCAAATGCCCACCAAATAAATGATACAATATTAAATTTTGTGCCCATCTTCCTACATCCAATCCAAAATCCGCCAAAATAGGAAGTTCATTATCAACACTTATAGTATAAGTAGTAAGGGTAAACCCATAGGTTAATATTCCAAGTAAAAAAGTAAATAAAAATAATTTATAGGTGCTTTTGTCAAGAATTTTAGTCAGATCAGACATAAATATTAATATTTTTATATAAACAAAGATTAATTAAATTTGTAAATCACTAGGATTATCATTTCTTTTGCGCAAGATATAAATAAGTAATAACAAAACTAATACGGACAAAATGAAATTTAAAAATTTATTTTTATTGCTGTTTTTAACAATAGCCGCAATAAGTTGTAAAGACGAAGCAAAAAAAGACGAAAACGGATTACAAAATGAAGTAGCCGTCGAGACTTCTGCAAATACTTTTAAAGTAACACTTGATCTTGTTGCCAAAAGCAATGATGATTTTTGCTTATTATATACACAAGATGGATCGCTAGATTTTAAAGACGGAATTTGGAAAGAAGTTAAAGGATCTATTAATGATCAAACAATTGAATTTTCTTTGCCAGAAAATGTATTTCCAACTCAATTGAGAATGGATTTTGGTAAAAACCAAGATGAAATTTTATTGAAAACTGTAAAATTCGATTACAACGGAAAGACAAGAGAAATTAAAGGGTTTGAAACAGGTGTATTCTTTAGAGCAGATGCTTCAAAATGTTCTTATGATGCTACTATGGGAATTATTAAAGCTTTAGTAAAAGACGGAAAAAAAGAGGCAATTTCACTATATCCAAACGAAGCAGTGATGAAGGCTGAGTTGCCAAAATTGAAATAACAAACTTTTTAATTAACGAAAAGCCATAGATGAATAGAAGTCTATGGCTTTTCGTTTTTTATGTTTATTTTTGAAAAACAAATATTGAGCTACAAAGCAATAATGTTAAAAGAAAAAATAGTTAGCAAACTTAAAAGTCAAAAATTCAAAAACTTTATAATTTATAGCTTTGGTCAGGCTGTAAATATACTGAGCCCATTATTAATAACTCCGTATTTAATTTTTGTTTGTGGATTAGACAAGCTTGGCATTATTGCGATGGGTCAATCATTGGCCTATATTTTAATCGTAATTGTTGACTATAGTTCATACGTTATAGGAGTTAAAGAAATTTCGATTAATCGTAATGACAAGCAGAGATTGGAAGAATTGTTCAAAACCATTTATTTTGCAAAGTTGTTTTTGCTGTTTTCAGTTTTATTGTTAGTTCTATTGCTGGTTTGTTTTATTCCATTCTTCAACAAAAATTCTTCAACCATATTATTTAGTTTTTTAATAATTTTAGGTCAATTTGTTAACCCTACTTGGTTTTTACAAGGCGTTGAAAACTTTAAGTGGATAACAATAATTAATATTTTATCAAAAGTTGTTTATGTTGTTGGTGTTTTTATCTTCGTAAAATCACAATCTGATTTCGTTTATGCCAATTTTTGGTTAGGATTTGGGGCAATTATATCAGGATTAATAGGTTTAATTTACATTATAAGAGAGTATAAATTTAAGTTTAATCACATCTCATTCATTCAAGTAAAAGAATTATTAATAAATGATTTTTCATTTTGTGTTTCTCAATTATTTTTTGCTATTAGAAATTATTCTACGGTACTAATAATTGGTTTTTTCGCTGGTGATTATATCGCAGGACAATTTAAGGTGGTAGAACAAATAACAAGTCTTTTTAGAACATATTTACAAATGTTTTTTAAGTTTTCGTATAGTTATGTTTGTTTCGAGGTTGATAAAAGCATAAACAAAGGATTGCTTTTGTGGAAAAAGTTTAATAGCTTTAACTTCATTTTAGTATTTGGACTTTTACTCTTTACCTATCTATTTTCACATAGCGTATTATTATTTTTTAAAGTAGACAATACTGTTTTTAACAGATTAGAAACGTATCTGCACATCGCATTATTAATTCCCTTTTTTACAGCAATAACATTACCTTTAGAGCAATTAATTTTTAGCTTAAACAAAAATAAAATATATATAAGGCTTACTATTGCCACAACAATTTTTAATATTGTAGGCATTTCTTTTTTAATGATTTTTTTCGGATTGCTTCAAGTATTTTTTCTATTAATTATTACTGAGTTATTTCTGATAACAATATATTTTTCAATATTAAAGAGTTATTTTAATAAAACAAAAATTATAATATGATAAACAGATTAAAACTGCTTTACAAAAAATTATATCAAAAATTCAATTATGATGTGCATAAGGCGTTAATTTTAAACGCTAAAATATTAATAGGAATAAATAATCAAAAACAGAGCATAAATTCATTAGACGAAGTAGAATTTCAAGTTTTTTCTCAAAGAGGAGAAGATGGAATAATTCAATACATCATCAATAAAATAGAAATTCCAAATAAAATATTTGTTGAGTTTGGTGTAGAAAGTTATGTAGAATCTAACACAAGATTTTTATTGGTAAATAATAATTGGTCTGGACTGGTAATAGACGGAAGTCAGGAGTATATTAATTTCATTAAAAAAGATTTTATTTATTGGAAGTATGACATCACGGCAACCAAAAGTTTCATAACCAAAGACAATATAAATGAGTTAATTAGTAATTATACACAAGAACAAGATATAGGTTTATTGAGTGTTGACATTGATGGTAATGATTACTGGGTTTTAGAGGCTATAAATTGTATTAAACCAAGAGTTTTAATATGTGAGTATAATTCAGCATTTGGAGCCTCAAAAAAAGTTACAGTTCCTTATAAACCAGATTTTGTTAGAAGTAAAGAACATTACTCTGAGCTCTATTTTGGGGCATCGTTGGCTGCATTTTGTCACCTTGCAGAAAAAAAAGGATATGACTTTATTGGAACAACTTTGGCTGGAGTAAACGCATATTTTGTTAGAAAAGACCTTTCGGCACCATTTAAAAAGTATTCTTGTGCCGAAGGATATAATGAATCTGCCAATAGAGATTCAAAAGGGGAAAATGGAGAGCTACTTTTTTTAAGACATCACGAAAGACTACAAATGATAAATGACTTGATGGTTTTTGATCTTGAAGAAAATCAAACTGTCAAAATAAAGGATATTTTGTAATTGGAGAAATTCCCGCAAAAGTTTTAAAAACTATATAATAAATGCCAACTATCATTAAAAAAACAGTTCTTTACCAACTACTTTTCGCAATTTGTATTTATGTTCCTTATTTGGAGAACTTTGAATTAACATTTGCAGTTTGGTCCTTTTCTGCAATAATTACTATTACTAATACCTATTCGCTTGGTATTTTAAAACAGCTACTCTGTTTTACTATTATTTTAGTATTGGCAATCATTGTGATGTTCTTTAAAGAGTATCAGTTGTATTTTATTATAAGGGATTTTACCTATTTGATTAAACCTATTTTTGGCTTGTTAATTGGTTATCAATTGTGTAAAAAGTTTCCAAAAAAGGTTTTTGAAACAATTGTTTCTACCGGTTTTTTTATTGCAATAATTCATCTATGTTTAATTTTTTGGGCTCTAGCTTTTTACAAAGCAACTACAGTAAATGACATTCGTTTTTTTGGAGGATTTTTTAGTGATTTTGAAGTTTACGCATTGATTGTATTGCTATTTCATAAAAAATTTGAATTAAATTTTACTAAAAAAAGAACAATGCTTTTCACAATTTTTATAGCGTTTTCTGTTTTTATGTATTTAGCAAGAACAAATTTCATTCAGTTTGTCATACTGTTTTTAGCTTTAAAAGGATATTTTAAAGTAAATAAAAGATCAATAACTGTGGTAGTTTCAGTTTTAATAATTGGAGCAATAGGATATTCAACCATATTATTTATAAATCCAAAAAGAAACGGACCAGGTATCGAAGCATTTCTTTATAAAATTAAAATCATACCCGAAGAAGCTTTTAAAACAAAAATTAATCGAGAAGACTATAAAGATTTTAATGATAATTACCGTTCCTATGAGAATATTATGACGGTAAGACAAGTTACAAGAGAAGGGTTTTATTCCGTTGTTTTTGGTGAGGGCTTAGGTTCAAAAGTAGATTTAAAACAAGAGGTTTGGTTGGGGGATATGAATTTGAGGTATATTTCAATTTTGCATAACGGATTTATGACGGTCTTTTTAAAAACAGGTTTGCTGGGATTGTTCATTTATTTTATTTCAATTTACCTGCTTTTCAAAAAGGTAAAATCAGACTTTCCGATAATTAATCAAGTAAACTTGCTTTTCATTGGAACTGGTGTTTTCCTAATATTCTCTAATTGGGTATTCATGGGAGTTTATAATTTATTGGACAACAAATCAATTTTAATTGGTTTGCTCTTTTGCTTTAGAGAAGTTTATATGAAGTCAAATGACGAAAAGTTATTAAGTCAAAGTAATTCAGCCACATGAAAAGCACAAAAATATTTGTAGACTGTCACGTTTTTGATGGAAATTTTCAAGGCACCACTACCTATCTAAAAGGACTTTATTCAGAACTTTTAAAAGATAAAACAAAGCAATTCTATTTTGGCACTTCAAACATATCGTTTCTTAAAACAATATTTGGGGCTCATGACAATCTTACTTATATAAGTTACAAAACCAAAAACAAATTCTATAGATTATTGTTTGACATTCCAAAAATTATAAAACAAAATAAAATAGATTATGCTCATTTTCAATACGTGGTTCCGCCCATAAAAGCCTGCAAATATATTGTCACCATTCACGATGTGTTGTTTTTAGATTTCCCGGAATATTTCCCCTTTTTTTACAAATTAAAAAATAAATTTTTATTCAAAACAAGTGCAAAATACTCCGACATTGTTTTAAGTGTTTCAGAATATTCGAAAATACAAATCCAAAAACATTTTAAAATAGAAACGGTAACCATTACACCTAATGCTGTTGACCCAGTATATTTTGAAACATATCAAAAAGATAACATTAAAGAGCAAGTCTTAAAAAAGTTTAAAGCAAAAAATTATTTTTTATACGTTAGCCGATGGGAACCAAGAAAAAATCATCACTGTCTTTTAAAAGTTTTTGTAGAAAAAGAGTATTATAAAAATCATTCTTTGGTTTTTATAGGAGACAAAGCTATTGAAAATAAAGAATACAATGATTACTATAATTCGTTACCATCAGCAATAAAAGCAACTATATTTTCATTCCACAAACTTAATTTTCAAGATTTACTTCTATTAGTTCGTGGTGCAGATTTGTCAATTTACCCTTCAATAGCCGAAGGTTTCGGTATTCCTCCATTAGAGTCGTTAGCGGCAAATGTTCCAACCATTTGTTCTAATACAACTGCAATGACAGATTTTCAGTTTTTTGACGATTGTCTTTTTAATCCATTAGATTTAGAAGATTTAAAAGATAAAATAGAAATAGGTTTAAAAGACACAAAAATAGCCCAAAAAAAAGAAGCAATGTTAGCCAAATTTAGTTGGAAACAAGCTGCCGAACAATTCAAAAAAGCTATTTCTTAAAAAAAAATAAAATCTATTTGTTATGTTTGCAATGAAAGACATTAAATAGCAAACCGTAATAAAATTTCATGAAAATAGCCATTCTAGGAACTCGTGGTGTACCCAATTATTACGGAGGATTTGAGCAGTTTGCCGAATTTTTTTCAGTCTATCTTGTTCAAAAAGGACACGAAGTATATTGCTATAACTCTCATGATCATCCTTTTCAAGAAAAAACTTTTCACGGCGTAACTATCATTCATAAATACGATCCCGAATATAAACTGGGAACCTTTGGTCAGTTTTTTTATGATTACAATTGCATCATGGATTCTCGTAAAAGAGATTTTGACATCATTTTGCAATTAGGATACACTAGTAATTCTATTTGGCATTTTCTTTTACCTAAAAAATCTATCATCATCACTAATATGGATGGATTGGAATGGAAACGTACCAAATATTCTAAACCCGTACAACAATTTTTAAAATTTGCAGAAAGATTAGCCGCCAATAGCAGTGACTTTTTAGTTTCAGATTCTTTAGGTATTCAAAAATTTCTTCAGGAAAAATACAAGAAAGCATCCACTTATATTGCCTATGGTGCGTATCCATTTTCAGACGCGGATGAAAATGTGTTAAAAGAATATAAGGTTGAAAAAGGAAATTACAACATGATTATGGCACGTTTTGAACCCGAAAATAATTTGGATATGGTGCTTGAAGGCGTTGCCATGAATGAAGATAAAACACCAATTCTGGTAGTTGGAAAGCACCAAACTAAGTACGGAGACTATTTGAAAAATAAGTTCAAAGAACATTCAAACATTCGCTTTATGGGCGGAATTTATAACTTGGCACATCTTAATAATCTTCGTTATTTTTCTAATTTATATTTTCACGGACATTCCGTTGGAGGCACCAATCCTTCCTTGCTAGAAGCTATGGCATCAAGAGCTTTTGTAATTGCACACAACAACGATTTTAACAAAGGAATTTTAAAAGAAAACAGCTATTATTTTTCCAATTCGGCTGAAGTAAAAAATATTCTCCAAACAATCAAAAAAATTGATAACTTGCGATTAGTTCAAAACAATTTTGACGCCATTGTAAATGAATTTAATTGGGAAAAAATAAATGGTGAATATTTACAACTTTTCGAAGAATGTTATTCAAAATCTGATAAAAGAAAACAAAAATAACAGTTCTTTTATTCCAATAATTCTCGTACTTTCTACCATTCCGTTACCCTTTGCCATTAACAATATTTCAGTAGGGATTTTTTTGTTAGCAAGTTTCATTACATTCAAAAAAGTGAATTTTACAATTCAAAAAGAACACCTTTTTCCTGTTTTACTTTATGTATTGATGGCAGTTTCCTTTTTTTGGTCTATCGATTCAAAGGAAACCCTATCAGCTTTATCAAAAGAATTGCCATTACTTTTAATTCCACTCGGATGCTTGTTTTTTAAAACAAATACGGCTGAACAAAAAAATAAAATAATTGAATATTATAGCCATGTTATGGCGGCTTACGTTATTTATTATTGTTTGAGAGCTATAATTCGATATTCAATTTTTGGAGATTCTAGGATGTTCTTTTATCACGGAGCAAATGAATTTGATTATGGACTGGTCCCGAAGTTATTGAATGCTATACACATGTCGGTCTATGTTGCGGTAGCATTTTTTTATTTTTTTACTAAGGAAATAAAAACAAAGTCAGACACGTTCTTTTCTGTTTTGCTTTTTGCATTTATATTATTACTATCCTCTAAAAACATTATACTAGTAGTTGTTTTATTGTCATTAATCTATATTTTGTTTTTTTCGAAAGCGGCCCATAAATTAAGATTAAGAAATCTAATTATTTTTGGGTTACTATTACTAATTGTTTTTTCAATCGGAAGAATCAAAGATCGATTTAAAGTGGAATTCCAAAGCAATACGGATAAAAGTTTAAGTGCCAATGTGATTGAAGGAATTCCAGCCAGCGTGCATTATGTAAGCATTAAAGAAGCTTGGACGAACCCTACGTTTACTCCCAATGATTATTTCAACGGCACCGCATTTAGGGTCTATCAGTTTAGAATTTTTACCGAGTTGATAAAGGAGAATGATGCCTTTTTTACTGGTTTTGGGTTGAACGCATCGTATTCAAAAATTAAAGAAAAAGCAATGCAATACAATCTCTACATGGGAGTTGAAAATGATTCTGACAGCGGTTATCAATCGAAAAACTTTCATAATCAATACGTTCAGAATTTTGCAGAATTGGGCGTTTTTGGTTTTATTTTATTGTTAATTATGTTGACGGTTAACATTAAAAATGCTATTATATCAAAAGATTTTGTTCATTTTGCTTTCGCATTTCTAATGATAAGTTTATTTTTGACCGAATCATTTTTATGGAGGCAACGTGGCGTTGTATTTTTTACCATGATGTATTGCCTTTTTAACTCAGTCCCGAAAGTTCGGGATGTTCAAAATAGCTCCAAAGCAGAATAAAAAAATATGAAAAGAATATTAATTACCGGCGCGGCTGGGTTTTTGGGCTCACATCTTTGTGATCGTTTTATTGCAGAAGACTATTTTGTGATTGGAATGGATAACTTAATTACGGGAGATTTAAAAAACATTGAGCATTTATTTAAACATAAAAACTTCGAATTTTATCATCACGATGTTACCAAGTTTGTTCATGTACCAGGTAAATTAGATTATATCCTTCATTTTGCATCCCCCGCAAGCCCGATAGATTATCTTAAAATTCCTATTCAAACTTTAAAAGTGGGCTCTTTAGGAACTCACAATCTTTTAGGTTTGGCACGAGTTAAAAAAGCCCGAATTCTCATTGCGTCTACTTCTGAAATATATGGAGATCCATTAGTTCACCCACAAACAGAAGAGTATTACGGAAATGTAAATACAATTGGTCCAAGAGGCGTTTATGATGAAGCCAAACGTTTTCAAGAATCAATAACAATGGCGTATCATACGTTTCACGGTGTAGAAACCAGAATCGTTAGAATTTTTAATACCTATGGCCCAAGAATGAGACTCAATGATGGTCGTGTAATTCCGGCATTTATCGGACAAGCATTACGCGGAGAAGATTTAACGATCTTTGGCGACGGAAGTCAAACACGTTCGTTCTGTTACGTTACCGATCAAGTAGAAGGTATTTATAGATTGCTTCATTCCGATTATGCTCAGCCGGTAAATATTGGCAATCCAAACGAAATAACGATTAAGGATTTTGCAGATGAAATTATTAAACTTACAGGCACTAAACAAAAAGTAGTGTTTCGTCCGTTACCAATAAATGATCCTATGCAGCGCCAACCAGACACTACTCGCGCTGCAACTATTTTAGGTTGGGAGGCAAAAGTTTCAAGAGAAGAAGGTATGAAATTGACGTATGATTATTTCAAATCCCTTTCATCTGAAGAACTATTAAAAGAAGAGCACAAAGACTTTAAAGGATATATCCACTAGTAATATATGGTTGCACAACAAACAGGCAGATACTCAAAATATATTAGACCGATAAACATACTTTTCGATCTAACTATCATAACGGGATTAAGTTTGTTTTTCTTTAGAGAATTGAATCTTAATCAGTTTTACTATTTGTTGTACCAAACGGTTACCTGGATTATTATTGCGATACTTGTAAAATATTATGAAGTGTATCGGTTTACAACCCCCGTAGAAATAATAACTAAATTAATAAAACAATTTTGTGTTTTTTTATTGGTCGTTATTGCATTTTTTCCTTTTGCAAAAACGGTAATTTTTAGCGGAAAAGCGATAGCTGTATTTATGATTGTAAGCTTTTGTATTATTGTAACGTTCAAGTATTTTTGGTTTTTTTACTTAAAAAAATACAGAATTGTTACAGGTAGTAATTTTAGAACCGCAGTAATAATAGGATACACCTCAGAAGCAATTCGACTTAAAGAAGTTTTTGAAACCAGAAAAGATTATGGGTATCGTTTTTTAGGATTCTTTTCAGATAAAAAGCAGAACGCTGAAGTTAAAGGGCGAATCGAGGATTTGAATCAATTCGTTATTGATAACAAAGTGGATGAAATCTACTGCTCGTTAAATGAAATTTCAAATGAAAAACTCAAAGAATTAGTTGAATTTGCCGACGAAAATAAAAAGGCGATTAAATTTATTCCTGACACAAAAGAAATTTATTCAAAAAATTTAAAGATTGATTATTACGAGTTATTTCCAGTACTCTCACTACAAAAAACACAATTACACAATCCAATAATAAAAGGTGTTAAGCGCGCTTTTGATGTCTTTTTCTCATTAATTGTTATCGTTTTTTTACTGTCGTGGTTAATTCCTGTTTTGGCTATCTTAATAAAACTGGAATCAAAAGGACCTGTATTTTTCAAGCAAGGAAGACCTGGAATCGATGAAGAAGAATTTTTCTGTTATAAATTTCGTTCGATGCAAGTAAATGGATTTACCGAAAAGGAAGCTTCAAAAAATGACCCTAGGGTTACAAAAATGGGCAGATTTATGAGGAAAACAAGTATGGATGAACTTCCTCAGTTTTTCAATGTATTGCTTGGAGACATGTCGGTAGTTGGACCTAGACCACACTTATGGTCGCAAAATAAAGCTTATGCAAGTAAAATAAAGAAATACATGATTCGTCATTATGTAAAACCAGGTATTACAGGTTTAGCTCAGGTAAAAGGATTTAGAGGCGAAATAGAAACAGAAGAAGATATGGTAAACCGAATAAAACTCGATGTTTTTTATATCGAAAACTGGTCGCTGATTATGGATATCAAAATCATTTTCCAAACGGTATTTAATATATTTAAAGGAGAAGATAAAGCATATTAGAAAACCTCCTTTTTAATTAGCATTTTCATTTGATAATCTAGATTAAATGCTTTTTGTGCTTCTTTAAAAATTTCTTTTTTCTTCTCATTCAATTCGGATTTAGGTTTGGTTGAAATAGTATTTAGTTTTTCATTCAAGTCTTTATAGTTTCCTACAGGAACAACCCAACCAAGATTATGCTCATGTACTATGGTTTCTCCTTCTCCGCCACCAAAATAAAGAATAGGAAAACCAAGAGAACTATATTCGAATATTTTAGAAGGAACGGATCCATAAATTCTAGTTTTTAAAGGAACAATGGCAATATCAAAGGATTTCAAAGTTTCATGCAATGCTTTTCTTTCTTGCATTCCATGAAAATAAATTTTAAGATCATTTTTAGAGGATATCAAAGCTTCTATCTGATTTTTCTCGGACCCATCACCAAAGAGGTGAAGTTCAATATTCAGTCCGGTTATATCGATTTTTTGACACAATTCAAAAACTCCTTGAGCAATGCCTAGAAGACCAGCATAGAAAATCCTTATAGTTTCGTCTTTTTCGCCTATTAATTCGATTTTAGAAACGTTATGATCTGGAAAATTGCGGTATAAAAAGGCATCTTTTTTCGGAAATATTGAGTGAACATGTGTAATGATTTCAGTTGACTGCCCTATAATTAAAGTAGCTTTTTTATAAATATAACATTCTAAAAACAAGGAGAATTTATGTGATAATGAACCTTTTTTCAAAGCATTTAATTCAATAGCTGCCATTGGCCACAAATCGGAAATATTAAGAATAATTTTTTTGTTTTTTAAAGAGATCACGAAAATAGATAGAAAGGAAAGCAACAAAGGTGGCGATTGAACAATAACTTTTTGAGGTGTTTTTTTAAATAATAAAAAGATAAAAAGACTTAAAGAAAACGATAAAACAGAAATGCTTCGGATGAATATATTTTTGCTCACGCTTGGATAAATCCATAGCCGTTTTATGGTTATGTTATCTCTCTTTTCAGTGACCGAAAATTTCCCTTTATATTCGGGAAATAATGCTCCTTTAGGATAATTTGCCAAAGGACAAATTACAGAAACTTTATAACTATTTTGATATAGCTTCAACGCTAGCTGCTCAATTCTATTGGCCGCCGCGCCTTTTTCTGGCGGATAATAATTGGATATTATTAGAATCTCTTCCATTATTATGTTGAAAGCAGAATGTCGATGATGCGTTCGGAAGCTTTTCCGTCCCAAAATTCTGGTATGCCAGATTTTCTGGGGCCGTTTATTAGAAATTCTCCAAAGATTTTTTCTAAATTTTCAATAGATGTTCCAACTAAGGTGTTGGTTCCAATAGTTTGTGTTTCAGGCCTCTCAGTAGTGTTACGCATCGTAAAACAAGGAATTCCTAAAACAGTAGTTTCTTCTGAAACTCCACCAGAATCGGTAATCACAGCAAAGCTATTTTTAATAAGGTACATAAAATTCAAATATCCTTGCGGCTCTACAAAGAGAATATTCCTCAGATTTATATCTGTTTCTCCTAAAATTGCTTTGGTTCTTGGATGTATTGGAAAAATAATTTTTTTATCACCTACCATTTTGTCAATTCCTTCTAAAAGATGTATCAAAGATTTTTCTTCGTCTACATTTGCTGGGCGATGTAATGTTAACACGATAAAGTTCCCAGTTGCTAATTCAAATTCATTCCAAAAAGAAGGGGCAGAAATTCTGGCTAAATTTTGATGTAAAGTATCAATCATCACATTCCCAACAAAATGAACGGATGAAGGGTTGGCACCATATTTTAATAAATTTTCACTAGCCCAAGTTGAGGTAGTGAAGAAATAATCAGTTATACTATCGGTTACAATTCTGTTTATTTCTTCTGGCATTGTAATGTCGCCCGAACGGATTCCGGCTTCAACATGGGTGACTTTTATGTTTAGTTTTTTAGCTACTATAGCGCAAGCCATAGTCGAATTAACATCGCCAACAACCAAAACCAAATCACAAGGATTTTGCAATAATTCTTGTTCAAAAGCGATCATTATTGCTGCAGTTTGCACCGATTGTGAACCACTTTTCACTTCTAAATTGGCGTTTGGATGAGGAATATTTAATTCTTCAAAAAAAGTATCACTTAGGTTTTTATCATAATGTTGCCCCGTATGCACCAAACGATAGGAGATATAAGCTCCCTCATTTTGCTTTTTTTCAATAGCTTTAATGATAGGTGCTATTTTGATAAAATTTGGCCTTGCTCCTGCAACTAGTGTAATTTTCATAATTTATTTTTATAGCCAATTTTTGTTCTTGGTTTTTCGTCTATTTTTTTCTCCGTTAACTCATCTAAGTAACTAAAAACCAATTCAATATTCTTATCGTGATTTTCTAACTTTTTCTGGATTTGTAGAATGTCAATTTTCAAATCAGTGGTATCTAAAAGCATTTGACGCACTTTTGTAAATATTCGCATAATTTGAATATTAGTTTGAATAGCTTTATCACTATTTAAAACACTTGATAACATTAGAACTCCGTGTTCAGTAAAAACGGAAGGTAAATATTTCAAATTAGAACCTCGCCCTTTGTTCAAGGTCACAAAATGTGATCTTGAAGAATCGTATTCAATTTTGGAAAGTTCAAACATAAAATCTTCAGGAAATCGAGAAATATTCCTTTTTACAGCTTGTTTTAACACTCTAGTTTCAATACCATAAAGTGCAGCTAAGTCTCTATCGAACATCACTTTTTGATTTCTAATAAAATATATTTTATTGGAAATCAATTCTTCAGAAAGCAGTATTTCGTTTTTCATAGAGAAACTTTTAATTTTTTAAGGGCGCAATTTCCATCTTCCAATTTATTTTACCATCGAAACAAACTGTTTCAATTTTCCGCTTGTACTGCGCTCCAATTTTTCTTTCCGGCTAAAAGAAAACGTTAAACCACTTTCTAAATAGGTGGTAATGGCTTTTTCAATATTTTGAATCTGCATTTCAGTTAGTTCCATTTCGCTTACATATTCGATGTCAAAAGTATCAATTTTGGTTTGTTTTATGATAAATTCTTTCACATTTCCATCGTCTTCGATGATGCTTTTGGTAACGTAATAAAATGTTAATCCAGGCGATTTTTTTCCACTTGGCAAAACAGCGATATCATTTGTTCTACCAATTAACTTTTTTAACAGCGGTTTTTTGACAGTACTTCTTTCATCTAAAATCCCAACATCTCCAATGTCATATCTAATGAAAGGATGTGCTTTGTTATATAAGGACGTAATAACAACCCGTCCTTCTGTACCATTTGGCAAAACGGTATTGTCTTCATCCAAAATTTCTACAAACAACGTTTCAGAATTGATTTGCCATTCGCCATTCGGATTTTGAAAAGCGATCAAGTCTAATTCAGAGGCGCCATATTCATTAACAACAGGAACGCCAAATTGCTTTTCTAATAAAAGTTTATCGTTTTCGAAAAGCATTTCTGAAGTCACAACGCAACATTTTAGTGTTGGGCAAATTGTAGTTAAAACAACGTTCTTTTTCTGCAAAAATTTAGCAAATAAAACTATTGACGAAGTATAGCCATTAATGTAATCAAATTTTTTATTCTGAAATTTTTTCAGAACTTTTTCCAAAATGGTATCTGATAAATCAAAAATGGTGAAACGATACCGATTGCTTAACAGATCTTTGATTCGTTCTTTCTTGTTACCAATAAAGTCCAACGGAATTCCATAAAAACGGGCTTGTAAAGAAGAATTAAAATCAATTCCAAACCATCCAAATCGATTGATAATATTGACCCAAGTCAAAGCATGACAGAATTTATCTTTAGCAAAAATAAAGGGATCGCCACTAGAGCCCGAAGTTTTATTTACGTATACACTTTTAGGTGTAAATCCTTGTGAAAGTCTTTCTTTTAATGGTTTTTGAAATTCTTTTTTAGTCATCACAGGAAGCTCATTCCAGTTTTGAAAATGATTTCCCCCAACAAATTCTTGATAGGATTTATTGAGTTTTAAATGATATTCAACAATGTCTCTTTTTTTCTCAAGTACATTTTTTTCAAAATCAGCATCTGATAGCGAAAGAATTCTATTCAATTCGACCTCTGCCTCCTTCATAGGAAAACCATTTAACTGAAGTGAAAAACTAAAAAGATTAATCATAACGATATAAAAAAGGGCCAACCAAAGTCAGCCCTTAAAAATACTATTTTATTTGGAATTAATTTTTAAGAATTTTAACCACTTCATTTTTGTCTCCAGCACTTAAATTAAAGAAATAGGCACCAGTAGCAAGATTTGAGATGTCTAAAGTATTTTCAATTCCGTTTAATGACTTTGTCATCACTATTTTACCGGTTAAATCAGTAACTGATAAATTATAGGAATCCACATCAGCAACAGAAATCGTCACTATTGATGTTGCTGGGTTTGGATATACTTTAAATTTGGTTTGTGCCACATTTGAAACACCCAATTGTCCTGTTAATTTAAAAATACCATCGGTTAATGAATCGAAACTGAAACCTGCACACCAACCAGTACTAGCATTTAAAAATGCAGAAGCGCCTCTTTGTTCGAGAGACTCAACATCTGTCCATGTTGCGCCGTTGTCTGTACTAACAGAAGTCCCAACAGGTGCCGCTTGTGAAGTAGCAACGATTGTAGTAGTTCCGGGTATATAGGTTAAGATACGACGGGTTCCTGTAAACGGAGTTCCAGCAGACCATGTTTGACCACCGTTTGTAGTTGTATAAAAAGTGTATGTTGTACCTTGAGTTCTAAGAATACAGCCGTTACTAGCATTACTAAATTTTAAACTTCCGCTATCAGTAGCACTACCAAAATCTGTTAATGGAGATTGAAAAGCTGACCAAGTAATTCCCGAGTCATCAGTTCTATATATTCTTCCTCTATTTGTTGTAAACCATAATGTTTGTCCAACGGCAGTTGGAGTTGAATTGTATCCATATTCACCACTTAAAGGATTTGGTAATGCGGCAGCTGCGATTTGTGTCCAGTTATTACCCCCATCGGTTGTTCTGTAAATTTCCATTTCACCTAACCCTGATCCTATTGGATCACCATAAGCAATACCAACATTAGCATTCCAAAAATACACACTATTTAAAAATGAGGAGCCAGTAGTTTGAAAACCATTAGCTAATTGTTGTGTCCAACTCTCACCTCCATCGGTTGTTTTATAGATGACACCGTTACCAGCAGTTGGTATTAAGGCGCTCACCCATGCCGTAGTTCCGCTTACGGGGCTAATGTTATTAATTTCCAACAAAGAATTTCCCATTTCTATGTTACGAGCCGTCCAAGAAGCACCACCATTTGTAGTTACCGTACACTGTTGAGCATTGTCACCCAGCCCTGAACCATCATAAGCTAAACCCCAAACCGTGTTAGCATCAACAATTCTTATATCACTTAATCCTCTGAATTGTTCAGAGAATCCTGTGGCTTGAGAAGTCCACTGTGCGTTTGTGTTTGAAAATGAGGCAATTAAACTTAAAGAAAGTAATAGTTTTTTCATAATATCTTGTTTTAATTTTAAATTATGTGCACTAAATTAGTAAATTATGAGTAATAAAATATAAAACTGTCTATTTTTGTAAAGAATTAACATCACAATAATGACAATTTTACTACTTGGCTCTGGCGGAAGAGAGCATGCTTTGGCTTATAAAATGCTCCAAAGTCCAAAATGCAACAGACTTTTTGTTTCCCCAGGAAATGCAGGAACCGCCAAGATAGCAACTAATATACCAATAGGTCCAAACGATTTTGAAGCCATCAAAGAATTTGTTTTATTGGAAAAAATAGATATGGTTGTCGTAGGTCCCGAAGACCCATTAGTGCTTGGAATTTTTGATTTTTTCAAGAGCAACTCTGAGATTAATCATATTCCAGTTATTGGTCCATCTAAAGTAGGCGCTCAATTAGAAGGAAGTAAAGAATTTGCTAAGGAATTCCTAGTAAAACACAATATTCCAACAGCAGCGTATGATAGTTTTACGTCAGAAACTGTTGAAAAAGGCTGCTTGTTTTTAGAATCATTACAACCTCCTTATGTCTTAAAAGCGGATGGATTAGCTGCTGGAAAAGGCGTGTTAATTCTTCAGGATTTAGAAGAAGCCAAAAACGAATTACGAAACATGCTCATTCATGCCAAATTTGGTAAAGCAAGTAATAAAGTTGTCATTGAAGAGTTTCTGGACGGAATAGAACTAAGTTGCTTTGTTTTGACCGATGGTAAAAACTATAAAATTTTACCAACTGCCAAAGATTACAAACGTATAGGCGAAAGCGATACAGGGTTAAATACTGGCGGAATGGGAGCCGTTTCACCCGTTCCTTTTGTAGACGAAGTCTTGATGGATAAAATTGAAAACCGAATTGTAAAACCAACTGTTGAGGGCTTGCTAAAAGACAAAGTTGAATACAAAGGATTCATTTTTATCGGATTGATAATCGTCAATGGCGAACCCATCGTAATCGAATATAATGTAAGAATGGGTGATCCCGAAACCGAAGTGGTGATGCCGAGAATTAAATCGGATGTTGTAGCATTGTTTCAGGCAGTTGCTAATCAAAAATTGAACGAAGTTACTTTAGAAATTGACCCGAGAAGTGCCACAACCGTAATGTTGGTTTCGGGAGGTTATCCAGAAGAGTATGAAAAAGGCTTTGAAATTTATGGATTGGAAAACGTTCTCGATTCTCTGGTTTTTCATGCGGGCACCAAATTAGAAAACGGAAAAGTTATAACTAATGGAGGAAGAGTTTTGGCCATTACGTCTTTTGGGAATGATTTTCAACAAGCCATAAAAAAATCTTACCAAAACATAGACAAGCTTCATTTTGATAAGATGTATTTTAGAAAAGATATTGGCAAAGATTTAAATAATTCCTAATTTTCCCCTTTGGGGATTAAGGGGCTTTTACTTTAAAAAAGAGTGAGCCGTTGTGTCTTGGTTTTCTTCGTTGTTTTCTTTGTGTGATTGTAATTGTTTGCACCAATATACCATATAATATCCACAAATAATCACCAGTGTCCAACTTACAATGTTGGCCAACCACCAGTTGCTTAACTCTAAAGAACGAAGTAAATCAAGTGGCTTGAATAAAAAATCTACAAATAAAGATTGAATGCCTTCAAAAAATGCTCTCATTTTATAAAATGTTATATTTACGAGCACAAATGTATAAAATATCCTTATGATAACAAGTGTTTTTAAAAAATCTACAATAGTTAATTACATACTAATTGTGGTTTTACTTTTGATTTTCTTTTTTATATATCAAACAAGTAACTTGTTGACAGCAACTTCTGCCAAAGCATTTCCTAAAGCCGCAGCGCTGCTTTCAGTATTGTTATCATCTGTTTTTTTAGTAAATTTTACCGTAAAAAAAAATAATCTAACCAAAAACAGTAGCTATACCATTTTGTTTTTTCTATTATTTCTACTCATTTTTCCATCCGTTTTTTCAAGCACAAGTTTATTGTTCGCCAATTTTTTTCTACTCTTAGCCATCAGAAGATTGATTTCATTACAAACATCAAAATCCCCGAAGGAAAAGATTTTTGATGCTTCAATTTGGATTTTCATAGCCAGTTTATTTCATTTTTGGTGTATACTTTTTATTCTCTTAGTATACATTTCGATATTTTTCCATGTTTCTAGAGATTATAGAAATTGGCTTTTACCATTTTTGGCTTTCTTTGCAACAGCAATCATTTTTTTGGTAGCTGCTTTAGCATTTGATCAAACTTGGATTAGACATATTATGGACCAAACTCAAACTAATTTTGAGCTTGACTATTTTACTAATAATTATCAAAATATTGCACTATCATTTTTTGTTGTAATCGCTTTATATTTCGTTGTCTCAATGATCTTTTCATTAACCAACAAACCCCTAATTCTTCAAGCTTCTTATAAAAAAATGATCTTGGGATTTTTAATTGGAGTGTCTATTTTTCTTATTTCTCCGGAAAAAAATAATACAATATTACTCTTTACTTTTATGCCTTTGTCGGTAATGTGTACTGTAAATATTGAATACTCTCAAAGGCAGATGTATCAGGAAATAGTATTGTTATTATTAATTGCCGGAAGTTGTTTGTGCTTTTTTACACAACTATAATTTACTCCCATAAGCCAAATCTCCAGCATCGCCAAGACCAGGAACAATATAGTTTTTTTCGTTGAGTTTTTCATCAAGAGCAGCTACCCAAAGATGACAATTGGCAGGAAGGTTTTTTTCTAAAAAAGCAATGCCTTCTGGAGCGGCAATTACCACCGCAATGTGGATTGTTTTTGGTTTTTGTTCCAAATGTAGTTTTTGTAAAACCGCCACAATGGATTGTCCTGTGGCCAACATAGGATCAATTAAAATTAAGTTTTTATCTTCAAATGATGGCGCTGCTTGGTATTCTACCAAAATTTCAAATTTATCGTCGTTATCATAATGGTGACGATAGGCAGAAACAAAGCCATTTTCGGCATTGTCAAAAATGTTCATAAAACCAGTATGCAAAGCCAATCCAGCACGAAGAATAGAACATAAAACCACATGGTCAGCAATAGTGGTTGTGTGTTTTATACCTAGTGGTGTTTGCACATCTATTTTTTCATAGTCTAACGTTTTACTCAACTCGTATGCCATGATTTCGCCTATGCGCTCTATGTTTTTACGAAAACGCATGCTGTCTTTTTGGATAGTTACATCCCGAATTTGAGCCAAAAAATGATTGAGAATACTATTTTGTTCTGAAATATAATGAATGTGCATGATAAAGGTTTAAAGTTTAAGGTTTAAAGTTTCAAGTCAAATGTATAAAAACTATATTTGTAAATTAAAATTTCAACTTATGTTTTCACAATTTGCCTTTCCTATTTTCGAGCAAAGTATTAAAGAGTATCACATTATTGATGATGTATATCAGCCAACATTAAATCCTCATACCAAAGGAACCATCGAATATTTATTGTATGCTAAAAACTGGGTTGATACCGTGCAATGGCATTATGAAGACATCATTCGCGACCCAAATATTGACCCCGTAGCCGCTTTAGACTTGAAAAGAAAAATTGATGCATCCAACCAAGTTCGTACCGACATGGTAGAATATATTGACAGCTATTTTTTGCAAAAACACGCAGCCGTTCAAGTAAAACCAAATGCTAAAATCAACACCGAAAGTCCGGCATGGGCAATTGATAGATTATCGATTTTAGCTTTGAAAATTTACCACATGAGCGAAGAAGCCAATCGTGCAGAAGCTTCGGCTGAACACAGAGCGAAATGTCGAGAGAAATTAAATGTATTGTTAGACCAAAAAAGTGATATGTTTATTTCTATCAATGATTTATTGACCGACATTGAAAACGGAGACAAGTTCATGAAAGTCTATAAGCAAATGAAAATGTACAACGATGATGATTTGAATCCAGTGTTGTATCAGAATAAGAAGTAAAGGATAAACCATTAAGGCAATAAGTTTTATTAAGTATCGTCTTAATTTTTCTTAATGGTTTTAAAAAATATAATTTGTCAAAACCAACCCAACATATAGCCGTAATTCGTCTCTCAGCCATGGGCGATGTGGCAATGACTGTTCCAGTTATCAGAGCATTTATGCAGCAAAACCCTTGTATAAAAATCACAGTCGTTTCTCGACCGTTTTTCAAACCTTTTTTTGACGGAATTCACAATGTTGATTTCTTCTCGGTTGACGTCAAAGGAAGACACAAAGGTTTTTTCGGCTTACTGAAATTGTACTCGGATTTGAAGAAACGTAACATCGATGCTATTGCCGATTTACACAACGTTTTGCGCTCTCAAATCATTAGAAAGTTATTTGCATTCAGTGGAAAAAAAGTAGCGTTTACCGATAAAGGCAGGGCTGAGAAAAAAGCACTTACTAGAGCCGAAAATAAAATATTTCAACCTTTAAAATCAATGGTAGATAGACATGTTGATACCTTTAATCAATTGGGTTTTAAGGTTGACATATCTAATCCAATCTTTCCTCAAAAAGCCATTTTATCCAATGAGATTGTAAAAATATTGGGAGAAAAAGGAAATAATAAATGGATTGGAATTGCACCCTTTGCTCAATATGAAAGCAAGGTATATCCTTTGGATTTAATGCAAAAAGTGATTGATGATTTGGCCTCAAACACAACCCATAAAATCTTTCTTTTTGGTGGCGGAAACAAAGAAATTGAAATTTTAAATTCTCTTGCAAACAAAAAAGCAAACGTAATAACTATTGCTGGGAAACTCAATTTGCACCAAGAATTACAACTTATTACCAATCTCAACGTAATGCTTTCTATGGACAGCGGCAATTCTCATATTGCAGCGATGCTTGGTATAAAAGTCATCACACTTTGGGGTGCGACACATCCTTTTGCCGGATTTGCGCCATTCAATCAACCGCTTGAAAATTGTTTAACTGCCGATAGAGAAATGTATCCATTATTACCAACTTCGGTTTATGGAAATAAAAAAGTAGCAGGTTATGAAGAGGTAATGCGAAGTATTTCGGTGGAGAAAGTAGTTTTTAGTATTCAGTCACAGTTGGCAGAATAAGAGTTTATCTTTAACAAGTGTATAGTTTGGTGAGATTTTAATTTGTGTTAATTCGTGAAATTTGTGTTTATTTTAACTCACAAATAAATCTTATTTATTCTACAAATCTCTAAAATATAACTTTTTAAATTGGAAATTGTAGCTTGATAATTCGGTGCTTCATAGCCAAATCGTTCGTGTTCCAACTGTTCTTTTTCGATAGCTTTGCAACCTTTTATGACTTCCTTAATCATGTCAAGCATAATGAGTTCTTTGCTTTTTTCTTTTTCAAATTTTAAGTCAACTAACTCGTCTTCTAATCTTTCGCAATATTCCAAAAGCTCCTGAACTTCGGGTTCATACAAAAGATCAGGAGCTTTTTTAAATATTTCTAGTTTGTTTTTCATTTCCAATTACAATATCAATTGCAAAAATCAAAATCAATTTTAAAATCTGAAATCATTAATCAACAATCTTCAATCTATACATCATCATAATCCACATAAATCTCCGAGGATGTTGGATGTGCTTGACACGTTAAAATCAAACCTTCTGCTATTTCGCCATCGGTTAAAATGGAATTCTTTTTCATTTCGGCAGAACCACTTGTAATTCGGGCTAAGCATGAACTGCAAATGCCGCCTTGGCAAGAATAGGGCGCATCTATACCTTGTTTCAGAGCTGCTTCGAGAACGGTTTGCTTTTGCGACATTTCAAATGTCGTTTCTTCATCATCTACCATCACCGTGATTTTGGTGTGACCTGAATGACTTTCTGTAGCAGTATTTTCCTTTGAAGAAGGTGTAGAAAACAATTCAAATTTGATGTTTTTATCAGCAATATTGTGCTCTTTTAAAACAGTGGTAACTAGATTTATCATTTCTTTTGGCCCGCATAAATAAAACGTATCAAATTCTTTTTCTTTGTGTTTGTTGTTCAAAACAAAGTTAACGGCCGACTTATCAATTCTGCCAAAAAGTTCATTTTCTATTTTTACTTGACTGTAAACATAATGTACAAAAAAACGGCCTATATATTTTAATTGAAGGTCATGTAATTCGTTGTAAAAAATAGTTTCTTCAGGACTTTTATTGCCATAAACTAAAACAAATGTGCTGTTTGGTTCACTTTCTAAAACCGATTTCAGAATGGACATAACAGGAGTAATTCCGCTACCAGCTGCAAATCCAGCATAATTTTTTAATCTATCAGCATTGGGTTCAAATGTAAACCTACCTTCGGGCTGGCTGGCTTCAAGAATATCACCAACTTTTAGATTTTCGTTTGCAAATTTGGAGAAAAGGCCACTTTTCACTGATTTAATAGCAATTCGTAACTCACCACTATTGGGTGAGGAGCAAATAGAATAGGCACGACGAATTTCTTCACCGTCTAAGGTTAATTTTAGATTAACATATTGACCAGCAATGAATTGATAAGCTGATTTTAGTTCGGTTGGAATAGAAAAGGTAACTGAAATGGCATTTGCTGTTTCGTGTTTTACTTCTTTGATGTGTAATTTATAAAACGATGACATGAAATATTTTTTTTGTAAAGGTAAAGAAATAGCAACGAATAGAAAAAGAAAGAAACTTTGAAAGTCTGTAACATTTTCCTATTTTTAGAAACTAATTCAAAAATTTAAACCGTTAACTATGTTCAAGCATTTCATTAAATTAGAATGGAAATCTTTTTTTCGTTCGGCATCCTTTGCAACTAATTTAGCTTTGAAAATCATAATGGGTTTAGGAGCTTTATATTTTATGGTATGTTTTGCCATATTAGGTTCCGCAGTTTTTTTTATTTTAAAAGAGGAGGGATTAGAACCACTTTCCACGATTAACACCTATATCATTTATTATTTAGTGGGTGATTTGATTATGAGATGGTTAATCCAAAAAATGCCGGTTACCAATATTAAACCTTTATTGACACTGCCCATAAAGAGAAGTACAATTGTTCATTATTCATTAGGAAAAACAGCCATTTCTTTTTTTAATATCATTCATGCTTTTTTCTTTTTGCCGTTTACCATTGTTTTGTTAATTGAAGGTTATGGTTATCAAGCTATTCTTTGGCATTTGGCCATGATGGCGCTGATTTATGCAAATAATTTCCTGAATGTAATCATAAATAATAAAGACATTGTTTTTTACCCATTGGTAGCTATAGTGGCTTCACTAGGTTTGGCACAATACTATCAATTTTTCAACATTACAGAGTACACCAAACCTTTTTTTCAAGGAATGTATGACACCAATTATTTATTTTTAATTCCAATACTTTTACTCATAATTACCTATTATTTTGCGTTTAATTATTTCAAAAATGATTTGAATTTAGATACAGGTTTGGCTAAGAAAAGTGCTGAAGCAAAAACCGAAAATCTTACTTGGTTGAACCAATTTGGAACATTAGGAACATTTCTTAAAAACGACATCAAACTGTTGAAAAGGAACAAACGTTCCAGAACTACTGTAATAATGAGTTTTCTTTTTGTTTTCTATGGATTACTCTTTTTCACTAATTCAATTGAAGCTTATAATAATCCCGCCATGCATGTGTTTGCTGGCATCTTTGTATCGGGTGGATTTTTATTTACTTTCGGACAGTTTGTTCCCAGTTGGGATAGTGCATACTATCAACTTATGATGAGCCAAAATATTAGCTACCGACAATATTTGAATTCAAAGTGGTGGTTGATGGTTATTGCAACCATAATTTCAACAGTTATAGCTTCGTTTTATTTGTATTTTGGATGGCAAACCTATATGTTAATAGTGGTTGGAGCTATTTATAATATTGGGGTAAACTCTCATTTGGTATTGCTTGGAGGTGCTTTTGTGAAAACACCCATTGATTTGACAATGGCAAACAAAGCATTTGGCGATAAACAAGCATTTAATATGAAAACCTTGTTAATTTCTTTGCCAAAATTATTAGTACCAATGCTGCTATATGCTGCGGGATATTATTTGTTTTCTGCCAACATTGGATTTTTATTCGTTGCAATTGCCGGAATTTTAGGATTTGCTTTGAGAAATACAGTATTTTCTAAAATTGAAAAAATCTATAAAACAGAAAAATACGCTACCATTGCTGCTTACAAACAGAAAAATTAGTGTCCAGTTTTCAGTCTCAGTTTTCAAAAATAAACCTCAAAACCTTATAAACCTCATAAACGCAAAAAAATGATACAAGTAACAAATTTAACCAAAAAATATATTGCAGGAGTAAACGTTTTAAATATTTCAAACTTGGAAATCCCAAAAGGACAAAGCTTTGGTTTAGTAGGAAACAATGGTGCTGGAAAAACCACTTTTTTTAGTTTGCTTTTGGATTTAATTCAACCAAGTTCAGGACATATAATAAACAATGGCGTTCAAGTCAACACAAGTGAAGCATGGAAACCTTTCACCTCGGCGTTTATCGACGAAAGCTTTTTGATTGGTTATTTAACCGCCGAAGAATACTTTTATTTCATTGGTGATTTACGAGGACAAAATAAAGCCGATGTCGATGCTTTATTAACCAAACATGAAGAATTCTTTAACGGAGAAATCTTGAAAAGCAAAAAATACCTTAGAGATTTATCCAAAGGGAATATGAAAAAAGTGGGCATTATCGCTACTTTAATTGGAAACCCAGAAGTAGTTATTCTAGATGAACCTTTTGCAAATTTGGATCCAACTACTGTAAATAGATTGAAAAAAATCATAAAAGAATTAGCTCATAATCCAGAAGTAACTGTTCTCGTTTCTAGTCACGATTTGGTTCATACTGTTGAGGTTTGTAACAGAATTGTAGCACTTAGTTTAGGCGAAGTGGTTAAAGACATTCAAACTTCTCCAGAAACTTTGAGAGAGCTGGAAGCATTTTTTGCAGTCTAATTTTTTGCTATATCAAAAAGAAACGTATTTTTACCCGTTAGTTATACTATTTATAACTTTTTCACGTTACAATACAAACCGTTTCGCTTTGAAAACCAATACAATTAAATATATCGTCTTTTCGGGATTACTGATTTTTTTGATAGCATGCTCTACCAAGAAAGATACAATTCTTTCTAGAAATTATCATGCGCTTAGTACCAAAGACAATGTTTTATATAATGGTGGAATTGCTTTGGATAAAGGAGTCGCAGAGGTAAAACAAGCAAACATTGATAATTTTTGGGAACTGCTTCCAATTGAGAGAATGCAAATTTCAGATCAAAGCATGATGCCAGGACAAACCAAAAACGCCAACTTTGAAAAAGCAGAAACCAAAGCAACTAAAGCCATTCAGAAACATTCAATGAATATTGGCGGGTCCGAAAAAAACCCACAAATGGATGAAGCATACCTAATGCTCGGAAAAGCAAGATATTATGATCAACGATTTGTTCCTGCCTTGGATGCCTTTAACTATGTTTTGAGTAAATCTCCCAACAGCAATAAAATATACATCGTAAAAATTTGGAGAGAAAAAACCAATATGCGCCTTGATAATGATGCATTAGCTGTTAAAAATCTGCAAAAATTACTGAAAGAAATAAAATTTAAAGATCAAATTTTTGCAGATGCCAACGCAACTTTAGCTCAGGCATTTATCAATTTGCAAGAAAAAGACAGTGCTGTTGCTAAACTAAAAATTGCAAAGGAATATACAAAATCAAATGAGGAAGTATCCAGGTACAATTATATTTTAGGGCAACTTTATGAACAACTAGGATATAAAGACAGCGCCTATGCCAGTTATCAATCGGTAATTGATATGCATAGAAGAGCGGCAAAATCATATGTAATTCATGCTCACGCAAGACAAGCGGCTCAATTTGATTACAAAAAAGGAGATACCGTTGCTTTTCTTAAGAAGTATGATGATTTGCTAAAAGACAGAGAGAACAGACCTTTTCTAGATGTGATACACCATCAATTGGCACTATTTCGCGAAAAAACCAATAATAAAGAATTAGCAAAAAAAGAGTATAACCTTTCTTTAAAAAAGAAAACACAAGATACGTATCTCGCGGCATCTAATTACAGAAACTTAGCGGACATCTGTTTTATAGAATCTAAGTTTATCAAAGCAGGGAAATATTACGATAGTACTTTAGTTAATTTGAAACCAAGAACTAGAGAGTATAATTTGATAAAAAAGAAACGAGAAAATCTCGATGATGTAATTAAATATGAGGGAATTGCTCAGAGTAACGATAGTATTATATCGCTTTATAATATGTCAGCTAGTGATAGAACCACGTATTTCGAAACGTATATAGCCAAGCTTAAAAAAGAAGACGAAGCAAAGAAAAAGTTGGCCGAAAAAGAAGCTAGAATCAAAGAGAATATTGCAAAAAATAATGGAGGTTCTGATGTTAAAGGAGAAAATGCTAACATGATCAAAGGGAAATCTAAGCCTAAAGAGACCAATAATGTTGCGTCATTATCAGGAAACAGCGGAAGTGTTTTTTATTTCTACAACCCTACAACCGTAGCCTATGGGAAAGTAGAATTTGCTAAAAACTGGGGAAAAAGAACACTGAAAGACAACTGGCGCGTTTCTTCACTTTCGGAAAAAGGAACTAGTAGTGAAAAGGATTCCGATTCAAATGACTCAGATAAAGATTCCGATTCAAAAGATGTTGCTGCAGTTGATGAACGATATACACCAGAGTTTTATACCAAACAAATTCCAGTTTCTCAGACTTTAATTGATAGTTTGAGTAAAGAAAGAAACTTCGCCAATTATCAATTGGGAATTATTTATAAAGAGAAATTTAAAGAGTTTCAATATGCCGTAAACAGATTTGAAAAATTATTAGGAGACAATCCAGAGGAAAGATTGGTATTACCTTCAATGTATAATTTATATAAGCTATACGAAATTATAGATAAAGAAAGGGCAGAAGCTACAAAAGCAAGCATCATTTCACAATATCCTAATTCTAGATATGCTCAAATTTTGCTTAATCCATCAAGTGAAGCAGAAGAATCTAGTGACTCCCCAAATTCGGTTTACCAAAAATTGTATAAGCAAAATAAAGACGGAGAATTTAAAGCAGCTTTGGCTGGAACAGAAAGCGCAATAAACAGATTTACAGGAGAAGAAATTGTTCCAAAATTAGAATTATTGAAGGCCCAAATAACAGGTAAACTGAATGGTTTAATTGAATTTAGAACGGCTTTAAATTATGTTTCCTTAAATTATCCCAACAGCGAAGAAGGGAAAAAAGCAGAAAAATTAATCACCGTAGATTTACCAAAACTTGAAGCGTTGCAGCTGTCAAAAGCACCTTCAAAAAACTGGAAAGTATTGTATGCCACCAAAGATTTTGAAAACGCAACAACCAAAACACTTCGTGATAAAATCAAGAAGTTCATTACCGATAGAAATTTAACCAAACTTTCTATTTCTTTGGATATTTACACGATGACAGATAATTTTGTGGTAATACATGGTATTTCTTCAGAAGATTTGGCAAATGGAGTCGCCACGGTTTTAAAAGAATTTAAAGAATATAAGGTGCAAAACACACCAATTATTATATCGGCAGAAAACTATACCATCGTTCAAATTAAAAAGAATATAGCCGAATATTTAGCAGGTAATCTTCCTGACACTGCGCCACCACCAAATTGGGACGGCACTATAGAAAGAGTTGCAGCAGTTCAACCGCCACCGCCCGCAAATACAAATCAGCAGCCACAACAAAATCAAGAAGGGCAAAACGAACTTAATGGTAAAGACAAACAGCCTGAAGGAGGCGAATTCGGACCACCACCATCACCCGGAATGCCAAATACAGGTAAAAAAGGATAGAAAACATGTTTGAAAAAAGTCCAAAATCATACACCGATCTTTTAGGTAAAACCAACAGAATTGTTGAGGGAACTAGTATTCACGGAGATATAAATTCGCCAGCAGATTTTCGTTTAGACGGACATTTAATAGGTAATTTTCAATCTAAAGGAAAGATTGTAATCGGCCCAGCCGGTAGCGTTAAAGGCGATATTATTTGTAAAAATGCCGATATCGAAGGTAAATTTGAAGGCAAAATTCAAGTACAAGAAATCCTTAATGTTAAATCCAAAGCACATATTATTGGTGATGTAGTTTGCGGTAAATTATCTGTTGAACCAGGCGCTGAATTTAGCGCAACATGTGTTATGAAACCACCTGTAAAAAACATGATAAGCGATGGAAAATCCACAGAGGAAAAAACAGCGTAACAAATGGCTGTCGCTGATCAATATTCCATTTCAAATGGGACTTATTGTTTTTTTATTTTCACAATTAGGGCAATGGCTTGACCTAAAATTCGTTAATAAACACAACCTTTACCTAAAACTCTTTACTATAGTTGGTGTTGTTTTAGCGTTTTATAACATAGGCAGACAATTAAAAGAAATAAACAAATCGGGACAAGAATAATGAATGTAATAAAAAACCGCTCATTTTTAATCATAATTCTAGCCGCCATTTTTGGCTTTATAATCCACAAAACCATAGCACACTTTTTAATTCCTAAAGGCTTTGAAGATAATTTTATCTACTCAACGCTTTTACTTTATGGCATTTTTGGATTACTTTCTTTTGTTATTGTGTTTTTGCTGATCAAAGTAAAAAAAACGTCTGTAGATTATGTTGGCTATGCCTTTTTGGCGGCAACTACTCTAAAAATGGTCATTGCCTATGCACTACTGAGACCAATTATCCAAATACAGCTACCAAAAACGCCAGCTGAAAAGATAAGTTTTTTTGTAATTTTTATCTACTTTTTAGCAATAGAAACCATTCTAACCATCCGGATTTTAAACAATAAGCAATAAATTGTTTTATATTCGACAATTCCATCAAAAAAAATAAAACATATACTTTTTAATATTAATTAAAAGTGTACTTTTGCACCAAATTTCAGAAATAAAATTTAGACAAATCATAGTTATGGTGTTTTCAAGAAAATCATTCCTTTATAGTTTAGTAGCTTCAATCGCTTTTTTACCTTCAGTTATATTGGCTAATTCACCTGAAACAACATCAGAAATCAAAGAAGTTGTTGCTAAAGAAAGCCAAGATCCTGATGCTGAAATTAGGGCTCAGATAGATGAAGTAAAAAATCATCACGTTTTAGACGGACATAGTTTTAGTTTATTTGCAGATGAAGCGACAGGGAAGCATTATGGTTTTCCTCTTCCTATCATACTTTGGGATAATGGACTGCAAGTTTTTTCTTCTTCCAAATTTCATGATGGTGAATCAGTAGCCGAACATAATGGTAATCATTACGTTTTACACCACGAAAAAATATACAAAACAGATGCAACCGGAACCTTAACAGAACACGAAGGTCACCCAACTAACGAAAAACCTCTTGATTTTTCCATAACAAAAGGCGTATTCACCATGTTGATTATTGCACTTTTAATGTTCTTATTGTTTAGAAGTTTAGGGAAATCATACGCTAAAAACGGCGGAGTAGCCAGGGGAGCAGGAAGATTTTTTGAGCCAATCGTATTGTTCGTTCGTGACGAAATTGCGATTCCCAACATCGGAGAAAGACATTATAAAAAATACATGAGTCATCTGTTGACGGTATTTTTCTTTATTTGGTTTTTAAACGTAGTGGGGATGACACCCTTCGGAATCAATGTAACAGGTAATATTTCTGTGACTTTTGGATTGGCAGTATTGACCTTTATCATCACAACATTTACAGCAAAAAAAGATTATTGGATGCATATTTTTTGGATGCCAGGAGTTCCTGTTCCAATGAAATTTATATTAGCACCAATTGAACTAATGGGCGCTATCATCAAACCGTTTTCATTAATGATTCGTTTGTACGCTAATATGTTTGCAGGCCATATCGTTATTATGAGTTTGATTGGAATGATGTTTATTTTCAAAAGCTGGATTGGTAGTCCATTGGCTTTCGGACTATCGTTTATCATCTCATTAATTGAAATTTTAGTAACGCTATTACAAGCTTATATTTTTACCATGTTAACCGCTTTGTATTTTGGTTCGGCTGTTGAAGAGCATCATCATGAACACGAAGGAGCCGAGCATCATTAATAAATGTCCAGTGGACATTCTATGCGAGTAGCCAGCCGGCGCGTTGGCACATTAATAATTTGAATGTTTAATTAAATATATATACATTATGGAAGGTACTCTTAATTTAGTAGGAGCAGGATTAGTAGTTATTGGAGTAGGAATTGGTATTGGTAGAATCGGTGGTTCTGCATTAGATGCAATTGCTCGTCAACCAGAAGCTACAGCAAAAATTCAAACAGTGATGCTTATTGCAGCGGCACTTATTGAAGGTATTGGTTTTGCAGCTTTATTTGCTGTAAAATAATAAAAAAAGTAAACTAAAAGCTGCAACGGTTGGTTGTAGCTTTGGTTTATCTTTAAAAAAATTAAAAAATCACACTATATATTACATAATATAAATTTAAATTATGGAAAAGTTAATAAATGATTTCTCATTCGGATTGTTCTTCTGGCAAACGTTAATCTTCTTGTTGTTGGTTTTCTTACTAAGAAAATTCGCCTGGAAACCGATTCTTGACGCCGTTAATGAAAGAGAAGAAGGAATTAAAAACGCATTACTTTCTGCAGAAATTGCAAAAAGAGATATGCAAAATCTTAAATCAGATAACGAAAAATTGTTAGCTGAAGCAAGAGTAGAAAGAGATATTATCCTAAAAGAAGCTAGAGAGATAAAAGATAAAATTATTTCTGAAGCTAAAGAAGATGCTCAAGTTCAAGCAGGTAAAATGATTGAACAAGCAAAAGCTGCCATCAACAGTGAGAAAAATGCTGCGATGTCAGAATTAAAAAACCAAGTTTCTTCTTTGTCTATTTCGATTGCAGAAAAAGTATTGAGAGAAGAATTATCTAACAAAGAATCTCAAACAAAATTGGTTGTTCAACTGTTGGGTGATGTTAAATTAAATTAATCGGTATGTCAAGAGCTGCGATTAGATATGCAAAAGCAATTTTAGAAACTGCGGTTTCAAACGGAAAAGCAAGCCAAGTAAATGAGGATATGAAATCTATCATTGCTGCGGTTGAATCGAGTGCTGATTTAAAAGAATTTTTGACAAGCCCAATCATTATTTCAGAAGTGAAGATGAAAGCCTTGTCAGAAGTTTTTGGGTCGGTTCAGGCGGATACCAAATCGCTTTTCAGATTGCTACAAGAAAACAAAAGATTTGAAATATTAGAAGCTATTGCTTCACAATACATCACTCAATTTGACGAAATGAATGGCGTTGAAGTGGCAAACGTTACTACAGCTTTTCCTATTACAGCCGATTTAGAAGCTAAAATATTGGCAAAAGCAGCTACTATTTCAACCAAAAAACTAACCATTCAAAATACTATCGATCCTTCAATTATTGGCGGATTTATATTGAGAATAGGCGATAAACAGTATAATGCTTCTGTATCCAACAGATTGCAAGAATTAAAAAGAGAATTTAGTAACTAGATTACCATTAAAGATAGATCAAAATGGCAGAAATTAATCCAGCTGAAATTTCAGCAATATTAAAAAAACAAGTAGAAGGTTTTGAATCGGGTGCAACATTAGAAGAAGTAGGAACCGTTCTTCAGGTAGGTGATGGTATCGCTCGTGTTTACGGGCTATCAAACGCTCAATACGGTGAGTTAGTACAATTCGACAACGGATTGGAAGCCATCGTTTTGAACCTAGAAGAAGACAATGTTGGAGTGGTACTTTTAGGACCATCTACCGGGATTAAAGAAGGTTCTACTGTTAAAAGAACGCAACGTATTGCATCTCTTAAAGTAGGCGAGCAAATTGTAGGTCGTGTGGTAAACACTCTTGGAGAACCAATCGATGGTAAAGGTCCAATCGGTGGCGAATTATACGAAATGCCATTGGAAAGAAAAGCGCCTGGAGTTATCTTCCGTCAACCAGTAACGGAGCCATTACAAACGGGAATCAAATCTATCGATGCCATGATTCCAGTAGGAAGAGGACAAAGAGAGTTGGTAATAGGTGACCGTCAAACAGGTAAAACTACCGTTTGTATTGATACTATTTTGAACCAAAAAGAATTCTACGATGCGGGCCAACCCGTATTTTGTATCTATGTGGCGATAGGACAAAAAGCATCAACAGTAGCCAATATTGCTAAAACATTAGAAGAAAAAGGCGCTATGGCTTACACTACAATTGTAGCAGCTAACGCTTCAGATCCAGCACCAATGCAGGTTTATGCGCCAATGGCCGGAGCTGCAATCGGAGAATATTTTAGAGATTCAGGTCGTCCTGCTCTAATTATTTATGATGATTTATCAAAACAAGCAGTAGCTTACCGTGAAGTTTCTCTTTTATTAAGAAGACCACCGGGTCGTGAGGCATATCCTGGAGACGTATTCTACTTGCACTCTCGTTTATTAGAAAGAGCATGTAAAGTTATTGCTGATGACGGAATTGCAAAAGACATGAACGATTTACCAGATGCCTTAAAAGGAATTGTAAAAGGTGGAGGTTCATTAACCGCTTTACCAATTATCGAAACGCAAGCGGGTGACGTTTCTGCGTATATCCCAACTAACGTAATTTCGATTACTGACGGACAGATTTTCTTGGATGGTGATTTGTTTAACTCAGGGGTTCGTCCAGCGATTAACGTAGGTATTTCGGTATCTCGTGTGGGTGGAAACGCTCAAATTAAATCGATGAAAAAAGTTGCGGGTACCTTAAAATTAGACCAAGCTCAATTCCGTGAATTGGAAGCGTTTGCAAAATTTGGTTCTGATTTGGATGCTGTTACTTTAAACGTAATCGAAAAAGGTAGAAGAAACGTTGAAATCTTGAAACAAGCAGTAAACGATCCGTATACTGTAGAAGATCAGGTTGCCATTATCTATGCAGGTTCTAAAAACTTGTTGAGAAGCGTGCCTGTAAATAAAGTAAAAGAGTTCGAAAGAAGTTATATCGATTTCTTAAACAATAAGCACAGAGATGTTTTAGATGCTTTGAAAGCAGGTAAATTGGATGACAAAATTACCGACGTTTTAGAAAGCGTAGCGAAAGAACTTTCTGCTAAATACTAGCCCCACCAAGCCTCCCCAAAGGGGAGGAGTTTGGAACAATAAAGTTATTAATAATGTAAGACAAATACCCTCGTGAGTCTCCCTCCCCTTTGGGGAGGGTTGGGGAGGGGCTTAAAATGGCAAACTTAAAGGAAATACGTAATCGAATTAGTTCCGTTTCATCTACGATGCAAATTACATCGGCGATGAAAATGGTTTCTGCTGCAAAGCTGAAAAAAGCTCAAGATGCTATTACAGCGATGCGACCTTATGCCGAAAAACTAACCGAACTTTTACAAAATGTAAGCGCAACTTTGGATGGAGATGCCGGAGGAGAATTTACGGCACAACGCGAAGTAAATAAAGTTTTAATTGTAGCGATAACATCAAACAGAGGTTTAGCAGGTGCATTTAATACGAATGTTATCAAGCAAGCTAAAGAAGTTGCTGAGAGTTACGCAGGAAAACAAGTAGATATTTTTGCTATTGGTAAAAAAGGAAACGACATTTTAAGAAAAACTACTACGGTTATTGAGAACAAAAGCGAAATATTTGACGAATTAACTTTCGAAAGAGTATCTCAAATTGCAGAAGCATTAACCGAAAAATTTGTTTCTGGCGACTATGATAAAATTGAATTGATTTACAACCAATTTAAAAATGCGGCTACTCAAATCGTTCAGGTAGAACAATTTTTACCGTTGGCACCAATTCAATCAGACGTTCCTGCTTCAACAGGGGATTATATCTTCGAACCATCTAAAGAAGAAATTGTAATGACGTTAATTCCAAAATCATTGAAAACACAATTATATAAAGCCATAAGAGATTCATTTGCGTCTGAACACGGAGCGCGTATGACGGCAATGCACAAAGCAACCGATAACGCAACGGAGTTGAGAAACCAATTGAAATTAACCTACAACAAAGCGCGTCAAGCTGCCATTACCAATGAGATATTGGAGATTGTTGGTGGTGCAGAGGCATTGAAAGGATAATTTTCAAAATAATATTTTACCAAAAAGAGTCAACTCGCGTTGGCTCTTTTTTTATACTTTTAAATAAAAATTCCAAAATGGAAATCAGAGAACTTTCATCGCTTGAACAAATCCTCGAACAATTTGAGACCATCCAATTGCTGTATCCCAATATGGCAATCGAACGTTATAAATCTTTCCTCGAAGACATGATTCCCAAAAGTTACAAACAAGTAGCCGTTTTTGATGGGAAAATTTGTGTTGGTTTAACTGGCTTTTGGTTTGGAACCAAATTATGGACTGGAAAATATATCGAAATTGACAACTTTATTGTCCATCCAGACTATCGTAAAAAAGGAATTGGCAAATTAATTTCAAATTATATTGATGAAAAAGCAGCCGAATTAAATTGTACTTGTATTGTTCTTGATGCCTTCACTGGAAATTTTCCTGCCCATCGTTTTTATTACAATCAAGGTTATGTGCCTCGTGGGTTTCATTTTATCAAAACTATTGACGAAAATGGATTTTCATAATCTAATAAAAACCTATTTTTGTTTCATTAAAGAAAACCACCTTGAGTTTATATAAAAATCTCTTTAAACAAACCTTAATTTACGGATTAGCAACCGTTATTCCCAGGTTAATCAGTTTTATCCTGAATCCCCTTTATGTACTTTATCTGCCTGATAAAAGCAAGATGGGTGAAGTGTCTGTGATTTTTGCTTATTTGGTTTTCTTTAATGTAGTCTTGTCCTATGGAATGGAAACCTCATTTTTCAGGTTTTACAATTCGGAAGACAATAAGAAGAGTGTCATTTCCACCTCGACAATTTCACTGTTTTGGTCGTCCTTAGGATTCTTAGTGTTAGGATTATTATTCCGAAATGCCTTAGCCAGTTGGTCCGATATTAAGGTTGAATATATCACCTATACGATATGGATTTTAACACTTGATGCTTTAGCCATAATTCCATTTTCCAAACTTCGCGCAGAGCGAAAACCCATAAAGTATGCTGCGATAAAAATTGGAAATGTTTCTATAAGTTTACTTTTGACGTTGTTTTTCCTAGCAATTTTACCCAAATTGGTAGCCAATAATCCCGATGGCATATTCAGTACGATTTATTTTAAAAATTATCAGATTGGGTATATTTTTATTTCTTTCATTGTGGCTAGCTTGGCTACATTTCTGGTATTGATTCCAAATTACACCAAAATTGCATGGAACTTTGATAAAGCACTTTGGAAAAAAATGATGACTTATGGACTTCCAATCTTATTCGCAGGAATAGCCTTTGCCATCAACGAACATTTTGACAAAATCCTTTTAGATTGGATGCACGTTCCGCTTTCAGAAATCGGGGCATATTCTGCCTGTTATAAAATTGGGATGTTTATGGTACTTTTCAGAACTGCTTATAGTTTGGGCATTGAACCGTTTTTTTTTAGTCATGCTAGCAATGAAAACGCACAACATACTTATGCGACTATAACAAAATATTTTGTGATTTTTGGCTCGTTCATTAGTTTGTTTGTGATTGTTTTTGCCGATTTACTGAAACAGGTTTTGGTGCCAAATGATACTTATTGGGATGCGATGAAAGTGGTTCCGTTAATTGTTTTGGCTAATTTCTTTCTTGGTATTTACACTAATCTTTCTGTGTGGTATAAACTTATAGATAAGACTAAAATAGGCGCTTATATTTCATTAATTGGCGCAGCAATAACATTGATTCTGAACTGGATTTTAATTCCGACCATGTCTTATTATGGCTCGGCCATTGCAACTATTGCGGCCTATGGCAGCATGATGATTATTTCCTATCAGTTAGGTCAAAAAAACTATCCGATTCCCTATGAAATGAATGTTATTTTGAAATACTTAGGAATTACGATTTTGTTTTCCGCTATTTCGTTTTATATCCCAATTTTAAGAGAAAATTATTTAGTTAAGCTAGTTTTACTATCGTTATTTTTATATTTTATTTATCGCAACGAAAAAGAAACCTTACTTAAAATCATTAAAAGAAAAAATAAATAACCTTCGAGTCTTAGTGACTTTGTGGCAAAACATAGAATATGCAAATAAAAATCATCAATAAATCGCAACACGATTTACCCAATTACGAAACCATTGCGTCAGCCGGAATGGATTTAAGAGCGAATTTGGTTGAACCAATAGAATTAAAATCATTAGAAAGAGCCATCGTAAAAACGGGACTTTTTATTGAATTGCCAATTGGATACGAAGCGCAAGTAAGACCAAGAAGCGGTTTAGCTGCTAAAAAAGGAATTACCGTTCTCAATTCTCCGGGAACGGTTGATGCCGATTATCGCGGAGAAATTGGTGTGATTTTAGTAAATTTATCGAATGAAAATTTTGTCGTAGAAAACGGCGAAAGAATTGCGCAATTAATTATCGCCAAACACGAACGCGCGGAATGGGTTTCAGTTGAAGAATTGTCTGAAACAACTCGTGGCGAAGGTGGTTTTGGAAGTACAGGAGTGAAATAGTAATCAGTGTTCAGTAATTAGTAGGCAGTTTCAGTCTTAATACTTAATACTCAAATCTTAATACAATTTTTATGAAAATAATAGTACCCATGGCAGGTCGCGGTTCCAGATTAAGACCACACACTTTAACCATCCCAAAACCCTTAATTCCCATAGCAGGAAAACCAATCGTTCACCGATTGGTAGAAGATATTGCTGGTGTTTTAAATCAGAAAATTGATGAAGTAGCGTTTGTCATCCACGAAAGTTTTGGTAAAAAAGTAGAAGAAGATTTGATTGCCATTGCTCAAAAATTAGGAGCAAAAGGAACGATTTACTATCAAAATGAAGCATTAGGAACGGGTCATGCCATTATGTGTGCCAAAGATTCTTTGATCGGACCAGCGGTTATTGCTTATGCAGACACATTAATTCGTGCTGATTTTGATTTAGATAAAACTGCCGATAGTGTAATTTGGGTTAAACAAGTGCAGCAACCCGAAGCTTTTGGCGTAGTTAACTTAAATACGAAAGGAGAAATTATTGAGTTAGTAGAAAAGCCAAAAGAGTTTGTTTCCGATTTAGCGGTAATAGGTATTTATTATTTTAAAGATGTAGCCGTATTGAGAAACGAACTTCAAGCGGTATTGGATAATAACATTATTCATGGTGGCGAATATCAAATAAATGACGGAATTAAACAAATGATGGTAAAAGGCATGAAATTTGTGCCGGGCAAGGTCGATGAATGGATGGATTGTGGCAATAAAGATGTAACAGTTGAAACGAATTCGAGAATGTTAGGTTTTTTACATAAAGACGGAGAAAACCTAGTTTCAGACAATGTGCGTCTTGAAAATGCTACTATTATTCCGCCCTGTTTTATTGATGAAGATGTTGCGATAATCAATTCAATCGTTGGTCCAAATGTATCACTCGGAAAAGGAACACACCTTATCGATTCAAAAATCAAAAACAGTTTGGTTCAAACGCATGTTCATATTAAAAATGCCAAATTAGATAACGCCATGATTGGAAATCATGTAAATTTTAACGGTGATTTTACTAGTATTAGTATCGGAGATTACTCTGTTTTAGAATAATTCGAGAACTGAAAATAATTCAGCTAAAATGTATAAAATAAGAATTTATTGTTTATTGTTTTTTGGAATGGCTATCATTCCAAATGTTATTGTGGCACAAAATGAACCCAATAACGATGTGGTTACAATGGATGATGGATTTGAAGATTTATTTTATGAAGCGATACAACATAGAAGTATTGAGAACTATGATAAAGCGATAATAGCTTTAGAAAAAGGCATTGCCATTCAACCCGAAAACCCTGTGATTTATTTTGAATTAGGGAAGAATTACTTAGCCCAAAAAAAGTATAAAGAAGCGTATGATAACTTTGAAAAAGTTACCAAAATGGACCCAAAAAACAGATGGGCTTGGGTTGGGATGTATGATGTTTGTTATGACACTCACGATTTTAATCAAGCAATTGTGATAGTCGAAAAATTGATACCGTTCAAGGAAGATTACAAAGAAGACTTGACATCGTTGTATATGAAAACACAACAGTTTGACAAGGCATTAGATTTAATAAACGAATTAAACACAAAATTTGGAAAGTCAGATAAACGCGAATTATATAAAGCCGATATTCTAAAAGAAGCAAAATACCAATCCTCAGAAAAATTTAATTTGCTAGATCAAATAAAGAAATTTCCAAAAGACGAATCCAATTATATTGCGTTGATTTATTTATATTCTCAAAGTAATCAAGAAGAGAAAGCTCTAGAAATTGCCAGAAAATTAGAAAAGGAAATCCCAACTTCTGATTGGGCTCAAGTTAGTTTATTCAAATTTTATTTGAATAATAGTGACGGTGACAATGCGGTGAAAGCCATGAATATTGTTTTTCCGAGTAAAAAAATAGATTCTAAAATTAAGCACCGTATGCTCAATGAGTTTTTACTTTTTACTAAAAATAACCCAAAATACGAGCCCGATTTAGACAAAGCGTTAGTCTATTTTGAAAATGATAAAGAAATTAGAGTCGCAAAAGAAATAGGCAAATTTTATTATTCGAAAAGTAATTGGGCTCAAGCCATCAAGTATTTCGAAATGCATTTATTAGATAAAGAAGACGATGTTGAAACCCAACTTTTAGTAATGCAAGCCTATACCGAAAAGCAACAATTTGATGTTTTAGCAAAAAAGGCGGATAATTTGACACAACTTTTTCCAACACAACCTCAGTTTTATTATTACGCTGGATTGGCAAATAATCAGTTAAAGAATTTTAAAAGAGCTATATCTATACTAGATTCAGGTATTGATTTTGTTGTTGATGATGCAGCATTAGAAATAAATTTTATCATTCAATTAGGTGAAGCTTACTCAGGTTTAGGCGATGTATCTAAGAAGGAAAAGTATTTTAAAAAAGCTAACGAACTAATACAAAAGCAAAAGAAATAATGAATAAAGGATTAAAGGTTCTTAGGGTTATTTCGATTTACTTTACGTGTTTACTGTTGCTGGTATCATGTAAGTCAAAAGCAGTTCTCGTTGGTACCAAACCTTCTACGAATACAGATAGTATAATTACATCTGAAAAAATCATTCAAAATCACTATAATAATAAAATTAATTTTTCAACGTTATACATTAGAGCTAGTGCAAAATACAAGCATGAAGATGATTCACAAAGTGTTTCAGCAGAAGTTAAAATAAAAAAAGACGAGCAAATATTAGTTAGTATTCGCGTTTTGGGAATAACTATGGCTAAAGCACTGATTACCCCTTTGGAAGTAAAATATTATGAAAAAATAAATGGTTCTTATTTTGAAGGCGATTATCAATCTTTGAGTCAATGGCTTGGAACCGATTTAGATTTTATGAAAATACAAAATATGCTTCTTGGCAAGCCTATAGATGATTTGACAAAAGGCAAGTATTTTTATACAGAAACGGATAAATTTTATACGTTGAATGCGACTGAAAAGAATGATGAAAAATCTTTTTCTTTTGAAGCAGAACATTTTTTACTAAAAAAACAAGAAATTAGCCAACCAGAAAAGGAACGGAATTTTGAGGCAAATTACCCCAGTTTTCAAGAATTTGCTTCAGCAATATTACCGTCAAGTTTGACTATAAATGCTTTTCAGAAAAATGTAAAGACAACCATAATTATAGAGTATAATTCGATTTTGTTTGACGAAGAATTAAATTTTCCTTATAGTGTTCCAAATGGTTACGACAGAATTTTTATTAAACAGAATTGAAAAAACAACCCGAAAAATGCCAAAATCTTTTTTAACTCTACTCGTATTCTTTTGCTTCACATTAAAAATGTGGAGTCAACCTCCAACGCAAGAAGAACTCGAAAACAGAAAAGCTAAAATTCAGATGGAAATTCAGGAAAAAGAGCAACTGTTGAAATCTGTAAAAAATAAAGAGAAATCTGTTCTTACGCAGATGTCTATTCAAAAAGAAAAAATTGGATTAAAAGAAAAACTAATAAAAACTACCGAAAAACAAACAAAGTTGTTAAATAATGATATTTATATTAATCAGGTTAAAATCAATCAACTTAACAAAGAGTTAGAACAGTTAAGAAAAGATTATGCCGCCATGATTTTAAAATCGTATAAAAGCCGATCGGAACAAAGTCGAGCCATGTTTTTATTATCTTCAGAAAACTTTTTGCAAGCCTATAAACGGGCTCAATATATGAAGCAATATGCGAGTTATCGAAAAATGCAAGGGCAAGAAATTGAAGTAACTACAAAGCAACTTAAAGGGTATACCAATCAAATAGTAATTCAAAAGACCGAAAAAGAAAAACTAATCAAAGAAAATGAAAAAGAGAAAGAAGAACTTGTAAAAGAGAAAAAAGAGCAAGAAAAAATAGCACTTCAAATTCAAAAAGAAAAAGGCAAAATCTCAGCTGAAATTAAGAAAAAGCAACAAGAAACGAAAAAGATTGATGCTCAAATTCAAAAATTAGTTCGAGAAGCCATTGCCGCCGCCAATAGAAAAACGGCCGCCGCTAACGTAAAAGCAAATCCTAAAATTACAGCAACCGAAAAGAAAGCTATTGAATCATCCACGAAAATTATACTAACACCAGAAGGGAAAATAGTATCCGATAATTTTAAAGCGAATAAAGGCAGATTGCCTTGGCCTGTTGAAAAAGGAGCTATTTCTCTCGGCTATGGCGACCAACCACATCCGGTATTTAAATCATTAATGATTCATAATAGCGGAATTGAAATCTCAACCGAAAGCGGCTCAAATGCTAGAACTGTTTTTTCAGGCGAAGTGGCTCAAGTGCAGCAAATAACACCACTTAAGAAAGCAGTTTTGATTAAACACGGAGACTTTTTTACCATTTACCAAAACTTAAGTTCAGTAAATGTTCAAGTGGGCGATAAAGTATCGGCAAAACAAATTTTAGGAAAAATTAGAACCGATGCTGACGGACAAACAATTCTTAAATTTTTGGTATCTCAAAACTCGGTATATTTTAATCCGACAAGCTGGTTGAGTGGGAGATAAAAAAAATTGATTTAAATTTTCTTCAACAAAACCTTTTCTTGAGTAAATTGATACGCTGCATCTAAGAATACTATGATCTTGCTCCAATTTGAGTTTGGCTCGTAGTATTTTTTATAATGTTTAAATGTTTTGATGACCAATTGATTTCCTTTTACTTCAGCAGAAGAAGTAAATCCTCCTGTTTCGTTTTCAACTTTTTTATTTAGTTTTTCCAATCCAGAAACTGCATATCCAGTTGGAATTTCTAAGACAATTTCATTATCAAAAGAACGTGGATAAACCATGTAAATATTGTTCTTTCTGTCTTTTTCTTTTTGGTCAATTTCTATTTGAGAAGTCAATAGTTTACCAATTTCAATCAAATATTTATCACCTGCTTTTTTGATTAAATTGTTTTTAATAGTAAAATTTTCCTCAATCTCAAATGCCGATTTTTTTCCGTAACGCCCCGTATTTTTGATTTCAAACTTGAAATCATCAACATCAAAATCGTATTCCTCTTCTGTTGATTTTTCGAATGCTTCTTTTTGTTTATCCTTCATCTTGTTTACCAAGGCATTCAGTTCATTGGTATATTGCTCTTTCTTCTTTTTATTTTTCACATACTCTAAAAGCTGAATCGTGCCATATTTTTTATAATCTTCGTATACATAATCATAGAAATTAAATTTTTCTTTTTGCTCACTTTCTTTTAAATGTCCAAGAAAAGAAGATTCTCTTTTTACCGTAAAACCTGTAAAATCGTCAAGTTTCAAAGTGGTTTTGCTTTTATAACTGTTTTCCTGATAAGTACTAGAGGGAAGCACAACTGTTGAAGCATCGGTTACTCGTTTTCCTTTAGAAACTTCTAAGACATACGCTTTAGAGTTTTCTATCTTTGAATCAATCTGATCGGCACTGGTGTAAGGCGAAAAATATTCTAAATATACTGGAATTTTGGTGTTCACTCGAATCAATTTTGTTACATTTCCTTGTATCAACAAATCATCAATAGAGCCATTATATCTTGGGGTAGCAACAATAATATCATAATCGATTTCATTCTTTTTCAAGAAATACATGAAATAGTTGATAAATGATTCTTCCTGACTAAAGAATATGGGATTGTATCCATAATATTCAAAAGGATAAAAAAGTTTGGCTTCATTTACCACAAAAGCCTCTATATATCGAGTGTAATATTCATGTCGGCAGAAGTAATACACCTCACGAACTTTTTCTTCCTCATTAGCAAAAGATTTGCCTTTTAGGAAATCTTTAATTGGACCTAAATCACCCGACGGTAAAAATTTTTTGTTGTAATAATCATAAATGTCTTCTTTGGCAACCGTTTTTTTAATCACTTTTTCACTATCGGATAAAAAGCCGTCCGCTAATTTTTCAAATTTTCCAGAACGAGCAAAAATCACCTGAAACTTATAGCAGGGCAATTCAGCAAAAGGATAAAACCAACGAGGAAATTCATTCTTTTCAATGTTTTTTTCTACCAATTCATAACTTCTTTCGCCACTGTTTTTGGTTGGAATTTGTTTTAAATCTGGTGCGCCATTATACGTATTGAAATTCACAAAAAAATCATTTTCAGTATCTAAAGTAATCTTCAAATCCATCGTTGGATACACATCGCCCAAAGGAGTTTCAACCGCTTCAAAAGTGTAATCATAAACCGATTTGAATGGTTCAATACTATAAAAATAGTAATCAAGAATGTCACCAACTTCCAAATTTGGGATGGCTAATTTTTGTTCGCCATTTACTTCTTTTGATTCTTTTTCGGCATCAATTTCTATTTCTTTTCCATCTGGCTTAACCACTTTTACGCCAATGAAATTTGTTCCTCTGCGCCAAAATCCACTTCCGTATGCTTTGTTCGAATAGAACTTGGTTTTATAAGAAAACTGAGAAAACTCAGTAACTGCGGCTTGATCTAAAAGCTTAACTCTTTTTCTGATACCCGAAGTATAGGTGACATTGGTGCCAAATTTATGATAGTTATAATGTTCTCTTTTATGAATAAGTACTGCCGATTCATTTTTCCATTTATCAGGAATGGTATTGGCTTTTTTGAATTCATCTTTTGCGCCCCAAAAAAACTCTTTCACTTCTTTTTTATCTTGAGCTAGTATCGAAGTGGTTACTAATAGCAAAAGGAATAACAGTTTGGTTTTCATTTGATTTGATTTTTATTTGGATAAAGTAATCTGCTGGTTATAATTATCGATTAGTTTTTTATTGAAATCATTCCATTTTTCAATTTCATTGGCTTTAATACAACCATTTTTAAATAAGAACGTTTTTTTATAGACAATCTCTTTTCCTGTGTTTTGAAAGCTGATGTTAACATCAAAATTATTTTCTTTAATCACCAAATTTGATGGTATTTTGGTCACTTTGTATCCGTCAGGAATTTTCAATGTTATTTCCGAATTGAAATAGGTTTTATAATCCATTTCATAATCTACTTTTCGGTCTTTTAATTCGAAACTTTTATACTCATTCATAAAATCTAAATCAACATAAATCTCATCATCAAAAAAGGAAACTTTATTTGATAGGGCTATAGTATAATCAAGTGTCAAAGCTATATCTCTGTTTGTAAAATCACTGGTTTTTATGTCATTGACCTGAATATCTTTTTTTTGTCTGGATAAAAAGCCATTTAAACGCTCTTTCTTTTTATTGGTTTCAAAACTATTGTAAATGTTTAAAAATTGCGTTTTGCTTTCGCCTAAAAAACTTTTGCTGCACGAACCAATCATCTTCTCGTTTTCGAGACTTAATGTGGCTTTAAATATTTCCTTGTTAGCATCAGCAGTTCCGCTGGGAACTTTTTCAATAATACATTTGTCACCATCTTCTATCATCACTTCTTTGTTTTGAATACGCTCTGCATAATCGCCCAATGAATTGAATTTTTCGGTGCCATCAAGGTAAATCTTTTTGCCTTTGTGAATCAAGGTACAAATCATGTGATTGTCTACTGCCAATGATGGAGTTCTATAATCATAAACAATGTGTTTGGTTCCAATCCAGGTAAGTCGTGCATCAAAACCCGCTACTTTAAGCATTTGCTTAATCAAGTTAGCCATTCCTTTACAATCGCCATATCTTTTTGTAAAAACATTATTGGATTCGTCAGGTTTAAATCCCGCAAGACCATCTTCAAAAGCGATATAACGAATATTGTCTTGAACCCAATAATAGATGTTTTTAATTTTCTCATCATCAGTTTTAGCATTCGCCGTGAGTTCAGTAACCTTAGCTTTAAGAACATTAGTGTCGTCTTTCATCATCAAGATTAACGAATGATACCATTTGTACAAATCATTATAATCTCTAAACAAGGGTGTTTTTGTTCCTTCTTTGGTGAATGATTTAGCTAAAACTAAAATATGCGGATAAATATAACTTCTTCCCGGAGTTTCTTCTTCTTTATAAACTGCCGGAACATCGTCAAAGGTATATGTAATGTGTGTGATGTTATTTTCCTGAGTTGTTGTTTTGGTAATTTTGAAGCCTTCAAAATGGAATTCTTTTAACTCAACTTCGAGCCAATTTGGAATATCAAAAGTGATTTTTTTCTTTAAAATTGGGTATTCATCATTAAAATATAATGCTGTGAAATATTTGACATCTTCATACTTTTTCTGCATTTCATATTTATAGTTGTATCCCTGAACAGGAAAATCAACGTTGATGTATTTTACTTTAGCGTCGTTATAAAATAAATCCTTGTCTTTATAAAATTCATCGGTTACGAGAAATTGTGCGGTTTTGTCATTGCGGTATTTCATCGAGAAAGTCTGAATGCTCGATTCACTGTTATAGAATTCATATTTATGAATGTTTGCACGATAATTAATGTTCATCAAATTCTCTTTAGAATTATGATTTACAATTACTTTCCCGTCTTTTTTGTTTAAATCAAAAGAAATAAAATCGCTGCTTTCAAGGATGGCAATATCATCTTTAGCATATATTTCTCTTAATTTTTTCGCTTTGTTAATGTCTTCAGGAGTTGGATCAATGCTCTTTTGTGCCTCAGCAACATTCACAAAAAAGCATAAAAAACCCAACAGGAGTTGAATGGTTTTCATTTTTCAGAATTTTTCGAAATATACTGCTTTTTATATAAAAATAAGAATATTATAAAAACAATGCCTTCAATTCGGTTGCATCGTGTGGTTTCATTTTTCCAGCCAAGACCAAACTCAACTGTTTTCTTCGTAAAGCAGCGTCATATCTCGACTTTTCTTCTTCGGTTTGTGGGTCTATTGGTGGCACAGGAACAGGACTTCCCATTTCGTCGACAGCTACAAAAGTATAAATGGCTTCGTTTGCCTTGGTTTTGTTTCCTGATTCTCTATCTTCTATCCAAACATCTAGAAAAATCTCCATAGAAGAGGTAAATGCACGCGACACTTTCGCTTCAACTGTTACCACACTTCCCAAAGGAATAGCTCTATTAAACGCAACGTGATTAACCGAAGCCGTAACGGTAATTCTACGCGAATGTCTTCGTGCCGCAATACTTGCCGCTCGGTCCATTCGGGCTAATAATTCGCCACCAAAAAGATTGTTCAACGGATTGGTTTCGCTTGGCAACACCAAATCGGTTAAAATGGTCAATGATTCAGAAGGATGTTTTGGGCTCATACTTTTTTTGGCAAAGGTAATAACAGTATATAAAAAATCCCGATTAATCGGGATAAATTTATTCTGATTCAATAAGAAGCCAAGCGTCTTTATTATCTAATTTTCGGATGTCTTTCATGGCTTGATGTGCTTCTGCATAACTTGCATAACTTCCGTAAAGAACAGGAAACAATCCATGCTTGTTTGGCGCTAATCGTTTGGCTTTTGTAAAGCCTAATTTTAAGAGTCTTTGATAGTGTTCTTCGGCATTATTTTCAATTCTAAAAGCGCCAGCAACCACACAAAAAGGCGTTTTTTCTGCCGGAACAGTTAGTGTTACAGATGGCAGTGGATTTGAAATATAAAACGTAGCTTCTTGAATTTTTTGATTTACTTTTTTCTGAACATTGGTTTGTACTATAAGTGTCTCTTCGGCAATTTTTTTCTCATAGTATTTATAACTCAAAGTTCCTGCAATTCCAGCAGTTAACAAAAAGACTGCCGCATATTTCAATACGGTATAGTTTCTTTTCTTTTCGGGAGTAAAAATGATTGGCGCAGTTTCTTCGAGTTGTTCAACTTCTTCTTTGTAAGTCTCACGATAAACGTCACGCTTTACACTTGGGGAAACAAACGAACTCAATCCGAATGAATCTTTCAAATAATTAATTTGATCAACAGGAACAAAAACGATGTTTCTTTCTGAATTTAATGAAAAGTCACCAATGTTTTTAACAGAGAAATTTCCAAATTCCTGAATTTTGGTTTTCCAAAGCGATACTTCATTTTGAATAGTATTTATCGCTATTTCATAGGATATTTTTTCAGCTTCAGCCAAATGATTTGCCAATAATCCATCATTGCTTTTGATGAACGGATTGAACGAAATTATTTTTTTTGGCGGATAAAAAGAATGAGCGTTTTCGTCCAATTGTGCCGACTTGTATTCCGTCAGAAACGCACCAAATCCCGGTACGGTAACACATTGATAACGATATAATAATTGGGAAATGTATTGCTCAATCTTCATGTCAACAAATTTAGAGAAACAATAATAGTATCAAAAAAAAAATGACAGAATTTATTAACAATCCCAAGAAAAAATTAGTAATTTGCGTAGTAAATTACTGATATGAATCCGACAGAACTTTTTAATATTTTGGCTTTATTAAAAGTAGAAAGTGTTGGCGATATTGTTGCCAAAAAATTGATAAATCATTGCGGTTCAGCTGAAAATGTTTTTCAAACGAAGGGAAATCAGCTAAAATCTATTGATGGAATAGGAGATTCTTTGATTAAAAAGTTAAAGGATAAGACCATTTTTGAAAAGGCAGAACAGGAATTGAAATTTATCGAACAGGAAAAAATAAATATTTTGTATTACCAAAACGAGCAGTATCCCGAACGATTAAAACATTGTATTGACGGTCCGGTTTTGCTTTTCAAATCGGGCAATATAAACCTAGAGAACAGAAAAGTAATTAGCATTGTCGGAACACGTGAAATCACTTCATATGGAACTAATTTTTGTAAAAAACTACTAGAAGATTTAGCGGTTTTTAATCCGATAATCGTCAGCGGATTTGCTTATGGCGTTGATATTATTGCGCATCAAGCAGCAATGGAGAATAAGCTGCAAACCATCGGTGTTTTAGCACATGGGTTAAACCAAATTTACCCAAAAACCCATAAAAAATATGTGGCTAAAATGGAAGAAAATGGCGGATTTCTAACCGAGTTTTGGAGCAATTCTAATCCAGAGAAAGAAAATTTTGTTCGCCGGAATAGGATAGTAGCCGGAATGAGTGAAGCGACGGTGGTTATTGAAAGTGCCGAAAAAGGAGGTTCATTAATTACTGCATTGATGGCCAATGATTATAATAGAGATGTATTTGCAGTGCCAGGAAGAACGTCGGATAAATTCAGTCAAGGATGCAACGATTTAATCAAAACGCAACGCGCTCACTTGATGACTTCTGCAGCTGATTTGGTTTATATTTTAAATTGGGAGATTGCTACCGATACTCGAAATAACAATTCGGCAATCCAAAAACAATTGTTTGTTTCGCTTGATACTGACGAGCAAAAAATATATGATTATCTTCAAAGAACCGGCAAGCAATTGTTAGATAGTATAGCTCTAGAGTGTGATTTTCCGATTTTTAGAATTTCGTCTTTACTTTTGAATATGGAACTTAAGGGTGTGATTCGCCCATTGCCAGGGAAATTATTTGAAGCCGTATAATTCATTAGAATGCATTACTTTTGTTTTTTAAGAGATTTTATACAGATGAATATAATTGTATTATTAGAATCGATTTCGCTTGACAAATCAGAAATCAATTCGTTAGCTAAAACTGATTTTACCAGAATAAAGAAACAATTAGTTGCTCAAAAGGAACTCAATCCTGAAATTCAAGATGCTGATATTACCAAACTATTAAAAGCATTAAAAACAACCCCAGAATCCTTTCAAGCGATTTTAAACAATAGAATTCTGTTTAATTTTTTTACCAACAAAGAGTATCCAAGATCTCATTTTACTAATGAATTTGAATCTGTTGAAATTGATAAAGTAAAATTATTTGTTCAACAGTTTTTGGGCGAAGAATTGAATTCCTTTTTTATTCAAAATCTAGAATCTAATATCTTTGAAAGAATTGGTATTTTGACAGAAGTGCATAAGTTTTTTCCTGACCAATTGAATTTTATTCTAAAACAGCATGCATTAGATAAATTAGATGATGCTATAAAGATTATAAAACCACCCTACGGTAATTTCTCCAAGATTTTATATATCAAAGACCGCCATTTTTTTTCGTTTCTAAGTCAGATAAAAGATCAGGAAATTGAACAAAAAGTTAAGGATTTGTTTGAGGCAATTACGTCTATTTTTAATCAAGATTCAAATTCGGAATTAGCAAACAAAACCTTTGTAGCCTTCAATAGCTATACTGCTTTTGATGACGGTTTTACTCAAAAAATTAGAAGAAATAAAGACATAGCGGACACTAAATTTGAAGCCTATATACCCAAAAAGAGAAACTTAACCTGGGTTTATGTGGTGGTTGGGCTATTTGTTTTTATTCGGATAGTAGTTTTTTTTAACACACATGATTTTAGTAACTATAGTGATGACGAGGTTATGTATGATGATCAAACAGAATACAAACCAGAGCCTCGAAAAATTGATCGGTACTATACCAACATGAAATATGCCATCGATAGTTTTCAGGTTTTTTTAACGAGTTATAAGGAAACAGACATCAAACAACTGAAACAAAACAGTTCGATAAAAACAGGAGATAATCCATTCGAGACTTTCTATCAAAATCCGCCAAGTGGCGACAGTAATCATTACATTACAGTAACCAATAACACCATCTACGATATGGTTTTGCTCGAAAATGCAGTGCTTTATGATTCTATAAAAATGCCCAAAAGCGCACATTTTATAAAAGCAGGAGATAATCTAGAGATTAACTTTACGAGTAGTTATACCGAAACGATATTTAATTTATATGTAGGTAAAAAATGGGGAACATTTCAAACGGAAACCAATAAGAACTTATTTATAAGAAATCATTCAGTGGTAGAATACCGTTTTAGCGAATTAATTCCGGCAGCAAAAGAAATTTTGAGTTTAGATTATAATTTTATTAATGATGCGGAAATTGCATTTACAAATGGCACTATAAATATAGAATCACAAGGAGCAAGAATTAATCCGTTAGATAAGTTTAAGAAGTAATCTATTTAAACCCCAATTTCTCTCTCACTCTTTGTAAAACGCCATCAGCTACTTTGCTGGCTTTTGAAGCGCCGGCATTTAATAAAGCATCCACTTTGTCTAAATTACTCATATAGTAATTGTACTTTTCTCTTTCGGTTTGAAATTTTGAAATTAGTAACTCAAACAAATCTTGTTTGGCATGACCAAAACCAAAATCTCTATTTGTATTAGCATAATTTATTTTCATTTGGGCAATTTGTTCGGCATTTGCTAATAATTTGTATAAGCCAAAAATTTTACACGTATCCGGGTTTTTGGGTTCTTCCAACGGTGTACTATCGGTTTCAATACTCATAATTTGTTTGCGCAACGCTTTATCTTCTAAAAAAATATTGATGATGTTACCACGCGATTTGCTCATTTTTTGACCATCAGTGCCAGGAACATACATCGTTCTTTCTTGAATTTTTGCTTGTGGAATCACAAATGTTTCTCCCATTTGATGATTAAAACGGGAAGCCACATCACGTGTAATTTCGATATGTTGTAATTGATCTTTTCCAACCGGAACAACATTGGCATCATACAATAAGATATCAGCCGCCATTAACATGGGGTAGGAAAATAAACCAGCGTTTACATCTTCTAATCGATCCGATTTATCTTTAAAAGAATGTGCTAAAGTCAATCGTTGAAAAGGAAAAAAACAACTTAAATACCAAGACAATTCGGCGGTTTGTGGCACATCGGATTGGCGGTAAAAAACAACTTTATTGACATCCAAACCACATGCCAACCAAACGGCTGCTGTGCTATAGGTGTTTTGACGCAGTTCATTTCCGTTTTTTATTTGTGTAATCGAATGCATATCAGCTATAAAAAGATATGATTCGTTTGCAGGATTATTCGATAATTCTATTGCTGGTAAAATAGCACCTAAAATATTTCCTAAATGTGGTGTTCCTGTACTTTGAATTCCAGTTAGTATTTTTGACATAAAATGCTGAATTTAATTTCTCTGAATTCATTTCAGAGTTTCAGTATTGATTTACCGCAAAGTTCGCAAAGTTTTTCGCAAATTTTGCAAAGTTTTTATAAGTTATTTACAATTCTTCGAACACCATTTTTCTTTAAACTGCAACTAATTTTTTTTAAAATTAATTATCGTTACGTTTTAAAAATACACGCAATTTTTTTCTTACTTTAATAACTTATTTGCCTTATATGGTTAATTTTTATACTTATGGTTTATAGTTCAAAATTAGACCTTTGTATTAAAAATTGCATACCTTTCAGTACATTTGACAACATGAGAGCATTGAAAATTGTTTTTTGGACTTTATATCGTATTTGGTTCTACATTTTGATGGCGATTCCGATAATCGTTATGTTTCCGTTTCTTTTTATTTCAATTCTTTCCGAGAAATGGTATCCTTATTTTTTTGTGATGGCTCGGATTTGGGCTAAATTCATTTTGTTTGGCATGGGATTTTATCCAAAAGTAGAAACAGAAGAAGAAATTATACAAGGCAAAAGCTATATGTTTGTCTCCAATCACACTTCAATGACCGACATTATGTTGATGTTGTCGGTAGTAAAAAATCCTTTTGTATTTGTTGGTAAAAAAGAATTAGCAAAAATTCCGCTTTTTGGTTTTTTTTACAAACGCACCTGTATTTTAGTAGATAGAAGTAGTTCTAAAAGCAGAATGGCTGTTTTTGAAAGAGCTCAAAAACGATTAAGTCAAGGATTAAGTATTTGTATTTTCCCTGAAGGTGGTGTTCCAGATGATGAATCTGTTCTTTTAGATGAGTTTAAAGATGGTGCTTTTCGATTGGCAATTGATCATCAAATTCCAATAGTCCCAATTACTTTTGCAGATAACAAAAAGCGATTTTCTTATACTTTTTTTAGTGGCAGTCCAGGAGAAATGCGGGTAAAAATTCACACGTTTTTTGATACACAAAACCAAAACCCAGATTTTAAAAAAGCCATTAAAGAAAAAGTGCGGTTGGTTATCTTAAATCAACTTCAGGCATTTAATTAATAAAAAAAGAGTTCTAATTTGGAACTCTTTTCTAGTTATTGCTCGAAAGCAATAACAACACATCAACCAATTTTAAACAAGTAACAAACTAAAAGTTATAACTGATTCCGCTGTAAACCCCAAAAAAATAGGGTTTAAAATTCCCAGCGTTGGAGTTAAACGTATTCAATTGATATTTTAAAGTAGGCTCGATATTGAACTCAAAAGATTTCAGAAAACTATATTTTACTCCCAATCCAAGATTGGTACTAAAATGAATGTCGTTTAAATTATTGGCTTTACCAAGAAGCATCGAATTAGTATCAGAAACCACAGTAATGGTATTTTCTTGAAGAAAAAGCGTACTAAAACCACCAATAATTTTAACACCAAATTTTTTACTCAAGAGAGTATAGGTCATTTCCACAGGCATTTCTAAATAACCCATTTCCTGTCGGAGAGAACCACTATTTTTATTGGTAAAGGCACTTTCAAATGGCATCATATCGTTTTCTGAAGGACTATTAGTATTGTTTGCAACACTACTTTGGATATGCATCATTTTATTGGAATCAGTTAGTGTAACATTTTTTAGCGATTGAGCTTGAATGCCTGTAAAAAATAATATATCATTAGTATCATAACTCATGTTGACCTTATTTAACCCTGAACGAATAGAAAACTTTTTATTTACAGAATAACTAACACCAACTCCATAACCAACATTGGTATTAAAAGATTTTGAATTATTAGAAAGAGTGGAGTCAATCGGCGAACCATTAGAAACAGAACCTAAAAAAATAGGGGTAACATTTGAGGTTAGTTGCCACCTATTTCTTTTAGATTCCAGTTTCAATTTGCTTTCTTTTTCATTAAGCAATTCTTCCAACACATTGTTAGCAACACTGTTTTTCTGTAAAGTGTCGTTTACTTTCTTTTCAATTTCTTTTGTTTCAATTTTTGAGATACTATTTCCTTTTAAATCATCAAGATTAATGGTTTTTTTATCAACCGTTGTCAGTGTTTCTTGTTTGATTTTCTCATTTAATTTATTTTCAACTAGTTGATCCTTTTGTATGTTATCATTTGAATCTTTTTCAAGAGTTGATTGTTTGTCGGTTTTTTGAACTAATTGATTATTTGTATTTTTAAACACAGGTTCTATTATTGGGGTGCTATCTATTAAATTGTTTTTTGAAGCACTATTATAATTAGGTTTCCTTTCGGAAACTTGTATTTTATTAGAATAGCTGGTTTTTTGAATTCCTTTTCTTTCTTCAGATGAACTTGTAACAATCGCATTTTCAGACGATCCCAGTTGGTTGTCTTTGTTTAATTCGTCAGACGCGTTTTTATTTCTTTTAATTTGATTTTTTTCAGTTATAACTGAATTTTCAATTTGTATGTTACCATTACCATTCACCTTTTTTTGGTTGTTGAACTCAATTTTTGTCTTTTCAGATTTACTTTCGTTCACAACAGGGTTTTCTATTTGATTGCTACTTGTATTAATTGATTTAGAAATTAAAAATCCAATTAAAAAAAGTGCTGCAACACCAGATAATTTCCACCAAAAAGGAACTATCCTTCTTTTCTTTTTCTCATCAAGCTTTGCGGCAATAGCATCCCAAATGTCATCCGAAGGATTCGCTTCGAAGTCTTTGAATTTTTCTTGAAAAAGACGGTCTATGTTTTTTCTTTCACTCATTTTGCAGAAGGAAATGTTGTGTTCTCTTCGTTTTTAAACTGTTCTATTTTATCTTTTAATATCAATCGAGCACGTGATAAATTTGACTTCGATGTTCCAATGTTTATGGAAAGCATTTCGGCAATTTCAGCATGTGAATAATCATCCATTACATACAGATTAAATACGAGTCTGTATCTGTCGGGTAATTCCTGAATTATTTTTAACAAATAATCCAGAGAAATATTTTCGTCATCAATTTCAATTTCTTCATACTTAGTGACATCTTCATTCACTAAACGCAACAATGTTTGTGTCCTATATTGTTGTAACACATGGTTAATCATTACCCTTTTTAACCAACCTTCAAAAGAACCTTTAAACGAAAACTGTTCTATTTTATTAAAAATTAATAAAAACCCATCTTGTAAATTATCTTGAGCCTCACTATAACTGCGCGAATATTTTAAGCAAACAGAAAACAATTTGGACGCGTATAATCGGTATAATTGTTCTTGTGCTTTTCGATCATTTTTTTTGCAATCAATAATGAGTTGATTTAGATCCAATTTTCAATAATTGATTGTTATTAATTTACCACCGGTACCTCATATTCTAAAAACACATTTTCACCATTTGGATTTTTTCCTTGATAAAATTTAAAAATATAAGAACCATTATTAGTTACATAAAAATTGAAAGTGTACGACGCTTCTGCATCTGCACCAGTTAAATCAACGCAATTATTTTGTTGTTCAATAGCGCATTCAACGGCAACCGTTCTTATGTTTAAATGTTTATCATAAAACAATTGGTTGAAAAAATGGCAGGTTGTCGGTTTGATATAATGCACAGTGATTGGATAGGTTTGACCTAATGTAAATTCGGTTGGAATGTCAACACTTTCTATAGGCATTAATTTTAAACTATATGAATTTCCTTCATCAGGGGTACAAGCGTTAAATAAAAATACGATGGCAAAAAGGGCTATTATTTTTTTCATTTTTATAATTATTTTGTTGTTATGATGAGTTACTTAAAAAAAGGTTGCGTCAAGGTAATAAAAAAACCCATCTTGTTTTTTGCAAACGTGACGGGTTTTAATTTTTTTAAGCATTGTTTGCTTTGATAAGATCTTTTATTTTTTGTTCTAATTCGTCTGCTAATTCGGGATTGTCTTTAATTAAAACTTTCACGGCATCTCTTCCTTGACCTAGCTTGGTATCGCCATAACTGAACCAAGAGCCCGCTTTTTTGATGATTTCAAATTCTACGGCTAAGTCAAGAATTTCGCCTGTTTTTGAAACACCTTCGCCATACATGATGTCAAATTCGGCAGTTTTGAAAGGTGGTGCGACTTTGTTTTTTACCACTTTTACTTTCGTTCTATTTCCTATTACATTTTCTCCGTCTTTAATTTGAGAGGAACGACGGATGTCTAAACGTACTGAAGCATAGAATTTCAAAGCATTTCCTCCAGTAGTAGTTTCTGGGTTACCAAACATCACCCCGATTTTCTCTCTTAATTGATTGATAAAAAATACGGTACAATTTGTTTTACTAATTGTTCCAGTTAACTTTCTTAATGCTTGTGACATCAAACGCGCATGTAATCCCATTTTTGAATCGCCCATTTCACCTTCAATTTCGCTTTTAGGTGTTAGAGCAGCAACCGAATCAATTACGACGATATCAATAGCGCCAGAGCGGATTAAGTTTTCCGCAATTTCTAGTGCTTGTTCCCCGTTGTCTGGTTGGGAAATGATTAAATTCTCAATATCAACACCTAATTTCTCGGCATAATTTCTATCAAATGCATGCTCGGCATCTATAAAGGCCGCAATTCCACCCGCTTTTTGTGCCTCTGCGATAGCATGTAAGGTTAAGGTTGTTTTTCCTGAAGATTCTGGGCCATATATTTCTATAACTCTTCCTCTCGGATACCCATTTACACCTAATGCTAAATCTAAACCAAGCGAACCTGACGGAATTACTTCAACTTCTTCAACAGCTTTGTCGCCCATTTTCATTACGGTTCCTTTTCCGTAGGCTTTGTCTAATTTATCTAACGTTAGTTGTAATGCTTTTAATTTGGCTTCTTTTTCTGAACTCATTTTTTCTAAATTTTGTGGCATAAAAATAATGCTTTTTTTGATGTTATAGGATTCCTATTTGAGGAGTTTTGAACAAATTATTTTAATCTTTAACGTAATTGTAAAAATAGTAGGTTTTGATTTTATAGAGGTACAGAAAAAGTGTATATTTTGATAAAGTTTTAAAGGATGATTTTTATAACATCCTTCGATTTTTCCTTATTTTTGCAATCTATTTATATGTCATGGAAAAACTTATTTCGTATCCTATTTCAATAGTATATTATGTATGCTTTGGATTTTGTTTGGTTATTTTTCATCCTATACAATGGGTTTGTTTACATCTTTTTGGATATCAAGCACACAAGAAGAGCGTCGATTATTTGAACTTTTTTCTGGTAAGATGCACCAATCTTTTAGGGACAAGATATACTTTTGAAAATAGAGAAACCATTCCTAAAAACGCTCCGATTATTTTTGTTTCTAATCACCAGAGTTTATATGATATTGTTGGAATTATTTGGTATTTACGCCGATTTCACGCCAAATTTGTCAGTAAAAAAGAATTAGGAAAAGGCATTCCAAGTGTTTCTTATAATCTTCGTCACGGCGGTTCTATTCTCATCGATAGAAAAGATCCTAAACAAGCGATACCGTTAATAAAAGGATTGTCAGAATATATTGAAAAGCAAAAACGTTCTGCCGTTATTTTCCCAGAAGGGACAAGAAGTATAAACGGGAAACCTAAGGAATTTGCACAAAGTGGACTAAAAATTTTGTGTAAATATGCACCTTCAGCTTTTGTTGTTCCAATAACTATTAATAATTCGTGGAAAATGGTTAAATTTGGTGCGTTTCCAATGGGTTTAGGAAATCATTTGCAATTTATCATTCATGAAGCCATTCCAGTAAGCGAATTTACTTTCGAAGAATTAATTGTCAAAACAGAAAAAGCAGTAACCCAATCTATTAAAATATAATTAGATATAATGTCAATACATAACATTCGCCTAGAAGTCATGCAGTTTCTAGAAAACAAAGTAGAAGGCTTCATGGAGGAGTTTTTAATACCAGTTGAAAAAATATGGCAACCATCGGATTTTTTACCCAATTCTGAAGAGGAAAATTTCTTTGAAGAAGTAAAAGAGTTACGCGAAATAGCCAAAGATTTACCCTACGATTTTTGGGTTACCCTAGTTGGAGACACCATCACTGAGGAAGCGTTACCAACCTACGAATCGTGGTTGATGGATGTTGATGGTGTAGGTCAAGTAGAAAATAATGCATGGAGCAAATGGGTACGTCAGTGGACAGGTGAAGAAAATCGTCACGGTGATTTATTGAACAAATACTTGTATTTATCGGGCAGAGTGAACATGCGCGAAGTAGAAATTACCACCCAACACCTAATTGCTGATGGATTTGATATAGGAACCGGTCGCGATCCATACAAAAACTTTGTTTATACTTCTTTTCAAGAATTAGCAACCTATATTTCTCACAACAGAGTTTCACAAATTGCAAAAGAGTATGGTGATAAAAAGTTATCAAAAATATGCAAAATGATTGCTGGCGATGAAATGCGTCACCATCATGCGTATAGCGAATTTGTAACTCAAATTTTTAAAGTGGATCCAAGTGAAATGCTATTGGCGTTCAACTATATGATGAAGCAAAAAATAGTAATGCCGGCTCAATTCTTGAGAGAATCTGGCGAAAAAATAAGTTCGGCGTTTTTAAATTTTTCAGACTCGGCCCAACGAATTGGAGTCTACACCGCTTCAGATTATGTAGATATTATGCAAAAGCTAATTGAGAAATGGGAAATAGATAAACTTTCGGGCTTAACTGATGAAGCTGAAAAAGCGCGTGATTATCTAATGAAATTACCGGCAAGAATGGCAAAGGTTTCTGAACGATTGATAATTCCAGCAGAATCTACAATTTTCAAATGGGTTGAACCCGCTTTGATAAGATAATTTACAGAAATTCCAATAACTAAAATTCCAAATTCCAAAACGTAGTAGAATTTGGAATTTTTTTATCAAATAAAAATGACATTGATAGATAGAACTATAGCATTTGTAAAAGCGAAATTGGATAAAGCCGAAGGCGGACATGATTGGTTTCATATTGAACGCGTTTATAAAAATGCACTTTTAATTTCCAAAGACGAAGACTGTGATTTGAATGTTGTTCAGCTTGGTGCTTTACTTCACGATATAGCAGATAGTAAGTTTCATGACGGAGACGAAACCGTTGGTCCAAAAACAGCTAGAGCTTTTTTAGAAAGCGAAAGTGTTGATGAGCAAACCATCAGTCACGTTATTAATATTATAAAAAACATATCATTTAAAGGCGGAAATTTTGGTCAAAAGTTTTCTTCCAAAGAACTTGAGATTGTTCAGGATGCAGATCGTTTAGATGCCATTGGCGCTATTGGAATAGCCAGAACGTTCAACTATGGCGGGTTTAAAAACAGAGCAATTTATAACCCAGCAATTGCTCCAAACTTAAATATGTGTAAAGAGGAATATAAAAAATCAGAGGCACCAACGCTCAACCATTTCTATGAAAAACTTCTTTTGTTAAAAGATAAAATGAATACCGAAACGGGTAAAAAAATTGCACAAGCGCGGCACAAATATATGGAAAATTTTCTTTCGCAGTTTTATGCCGAATGGGAAGGGGAAAAATAGTGTTGAGTTTTCAATTATAATAAGTAATCCCAAAAATTCTCTTTGTGAATGACTTGAGTTGTTTTTGGATGGTACTTTTCCGTAAATGATTTAGTGAATTTTACTTTAACATTCGGGTTGTATTTTATTTCAAAAGCATCAATTTCATTATTTTTTATTTCCAAAAAATCAATTTCAGCTTGTTGTGTGTTACGCCAAAAATAAGTGTCCTTAAATTGTTGCTCATACGACAATTTCTTTTTTCTTTCGCTAATAATAAAATTTTCCCATAGTGGACCGATGTCGTCACGAAGCTCAATAGGATTGAAGTTTTTGACAATTCTATTTCGTAAGCCAACATCCCAAAAATAAATTTTTCTACCTTTTTTTAGTTCGTTATCTTGATTTTTACTAAAGGCATTTAAGCTGAAAACGATAAAGTTTTTTTCGAGAATATCAATGTATTTTTCGACCGTCAACCGATTAATTCCCAAATCATTTCCTAGCGAGCTATAATTTATTTCGGCCCCAATTCGGAATGCCAACATATGAACCAATCGTTGTAATGTGGACGATTTTTTAATTCCTTCCAAATTCAAAATGTCTTTGTATAAAAACCCATCTACCAAATCATTTAGAATTTTTTCTTCTTTCCCAGGATTGGAAACAACTTCGGGATAATATCCATAAACCAAGCGATGAGGTACCAAACGGGTTTCTTCAATAAAATTAGTATGATTAACCATTTCTTTATAACAAAGAGGAAAAAGCTGAAGTTCTTCTTTTCTTCCCACCATACTTTCTTTTGTTTTGTCTGCCAATTCAAAAGCACTACTTCCAGAAGCAATTATTTGTATTTCGGGAAAATTATCAACCATCCGTTTGATGAGCAAACCAATATTGGAAATCATTTGTGCTTCGTCAATTACTAGGATTTTGTTGTTGCCAACCAATGCTTTCAACCTGTCTGACGTAATATTTTCTAATAATAGTTGCGTGTCGGGTTCATCGCCGTTTAACCACAGATACGAATTGTCTTTGATTGTGTTTTTTATCAAGGATGTTTTTCCTACTTGTCTTGCCCCAAAAACTAGGATAGCTTTGCCTTTAAAAAGATACGAATCTATTTCTTGTTGTTGTAATCTAGGTATCATTATATACTTTTTATTGTGCAAATATACAATAATATGATATTACAATATCAAAAAAATATAATTATATGATATTACAACATCTAAAAAATATAATAATATGATATTTTAAATACGGTTTTTTAACTAAAAACTAATTACTGAACACTGAACACTAAAATTATTTTCCCTTAAAAACTGCTTTTCGTTTCTCTAAAAATGCTGTAGTTCCTTCCTTAAAATCTTCGGTGCCAAAGCATTTTCCAAAGTTTCTGATTTCGGTTTCATAACCATTGACCCCATCTTTATAATTAGCATTGATAGCTTTTATGGCTTTGCTAATGGCCATTGGTGAATTTCTGATAATTTTAATTGCAATACTTTTTGTAAATTCAAGTAATTCTGATTGTGGTACGACATGATTTACTAAGCCATAATTTTTAGCTGTTTCAGAGTCAATCATTCCAGCAGTCATGATGAGTTCCATGGCACGCCCTTTTCCAATTAGTTGAGGTAAACGCTGGGTGCCACCATAACCAGGAATGACACCAAGAGAAACCTCGGGCAGACCCATTTTTGCATTATCCGAAGCTACTCTGAAATGACACGCCATTGCCAATTCTAATCCGCCACCGAGGGCAAAACCATTGACAGCAGCAATGACAGGTGTTTTTAAATTTTCGACAAAATCAAACAATAATTCTTGTCCTTGTGCGGCCAATTGTGCCCCTTCTTCTACAGAAAAATGAGCAAATTCAGAGATATCAGCACCAGCAACGAAAGCTTTTTCGCCTTCGCCAGTAATGATGATTACGCAAACTTCTTCCTTGCTTTCAAGATTTTTAAAAGCGTTGTGAAGTTCTTGAATAGTGGCAACATTAAGCGCATTTAGTTTAGATGGACGGTTGATAGTGATTTGTCCGATGCCGTTTTCAATGGAAACAAGTATGTTTTCGAAGTTCATGGTTTGATAATTAGAGTAAAATAATTTGTGATAATTTGTGAAATCTGTGTTTATTTAACAATAGGAAGCGACACGATGAAAGTGGAACCTTTTCCGAGTTCTGTTTCAAAAGTAATGGTTCCTTTATAATTTTCTATAATATTTTTTATAATTCCTAAACCCAATCCCATTCCACTAGTTTTGGTAGTGAATTTTGGTTCAAAAACATGTTCAATATTTTCTGTTTCAATGCCAATACCATTGTCTTTTACGGAAATAATTACGGTGTCATCCATTTCATTTACAGATACCAAAATTTGTTTTTCTTCTTGCTCGTCTGGAATAGATTGAATGGCATTTTTGACTAAATTGGTAATAATCCGAATCAATTGTGTTCTGTCCAGTTTTGAAATAATTTCTTCTTCATTACTTTCGAAAACAATAAAATCTTCGTTAAAAATATCCAATGCGAGCTCTACCACTTGAACTACATTGAGCGTTTCGTTTTGTTGCGCTGGCATCGATGCAAAGTTAGAAAATGCCGAAGCCACAGCACTCATGGTATCGATTTGTTGAATTAATGTTTTAGAATAATCGTTCAGTTTTTGTTTTAAATCAGGATCATTAGCATCAAACTTTCTTTGGAAACTCTGCACCGTCAAACGCATTGGTGTTAATGGATTTTTGATTTCATGCGCCACTTGTTTTGCCATTTCTCTCCACGCTTGTTCCCGTTCGCTTTGAGCTAGCATGGTGGCGCTATCTTCGAGTTTATCCACCATCTGATTGTAGGCATTTATCAAGGAATTAATCTCTTTACTATTGGCTTCGATAACAATTTTCTCGTTTTTTTGATTCAAACTCGTTTCGTTGATTTTGTCTGAAATGGTTTTTAAGGATTTGGTAATATAACTCGACAGGAAATAAGCCAATGCAAAGGCGATAATTAACATAAATGAATATACCTGACTTAATCGCAATAAAAATTGGCGCAGTTCGGTTTCATAAAAACCATCATCTTCAACATAAGGAATGTTCAAAATCCCCAAGGGTTTGAATTTATCATCTTTAATTTGACTGTAGGAAGATCGGTTTTTAACGCCGTTTACATTTTTAATGTCAACATACCTTTTCTCAACGGATGATTGAACAAGTTTCAGAATATAAGTCGGAATAGGAGGCGCAACTTTATCAACCGAAAAAGAGGCTTTTGAAGATTTTAGTAGTTTTCCATTCAGCCCATAAATATTAATCTCAAGATTGTGAATATCTGCTAATTCATGAATTTTATCTTTAAAAATCAACGGAAGATTTCTTTCGGTAAGCGGATAAGTGGTGTTTGATAGCACATAATTGATGTGCTCTTTGATGGCAAATTCTTTTCGGTCTAGACGTTCTTGATGGTAGTCTTTGGCTTCATTTTTAAATTGAATAATCGATATGGAAGCCATCAAAATGGAGGCAATAACTATCAATATAATCATCGAAAGGAAAATCCTAATTCGAAGCGATAGCATTGACATTTTGAAGTTTTTGACCATTTTAAATTTTTTACCACAAAGACACAACGAAGGCACAAAGCGCACAAAGTTTGATAGTGTTCTTCGCGCTTTCTTAATGAACTTAGTGGTTAGATTTTCGTTCGCGAATTCTTTTATAAAACTTAAATCCAAGCATTATCAAAACCGAAAACAAGACAATTCCGATTACGCCATAAACCCAGTTGAAAGCATTTTTTAAAATTACTAAAAAAACCACAGCAAAGAGGATAATTGTTGCACCTTCATTCCACAACCGCATGAAGTTGGAAGAATACTTAAACACATCGTTTTGTAATGCTGCGTAAATTAAATGACATTTTATTTGGTACGCAATCAGTAAAACGACAAAGCCCAATTTAACATGCATCCAAGCCGTTTGTAACCAATCAGGCATTAAAATCAATAACCAAATGGCAAACAACGTAGCTAAAACAGCACTAGGCCAAGTGATAATATACCACAAACGATAGGTCATGATTTTGTACTGCTTTTGTAAAATTTCCTTTTCGGGCGATGGTTTGTCGTTGGCTTCAATTTGATATACAAACAAGCGAACAATGTAGAACAAACCCGCAAACCAGGTGATAACAAAAATGAGGTGCAATGATTTTATGTAGTTGTAGAGTTCCATTTTTATCAGTTTTCAGTTTTCAGTTTTCAGTTTTCAGTCGAATTATAACAACTTGAAACCTTAAACTTGAAACCAATATTATTTTTCAAATTCTTTAATCCAACTCGCAACCACACCACACCATTCGTCTTCATCATTCATACACGGAATTGCCATAAATTCCTCGCCACCATGATGCAAAAACTGTTCGTTGGCTTCCATCGCGATTTCTTCTAAGGTTTCCAAACAATCAGCTACGAAAGCGGGAGTCACAACCGCTAATTTCTTTATACCTTTTTCGGGCATTTTATTAATTTCAACATCGGTATAAGGCGTTAACCATTTGTCGCCTGCTAGTCGTGATTGAAAGGTTTGGCTGTATTTTCCTTCTGGAATTCCTAATGTTTTTACGACTTGTTTCGTGGTTTCATAACATTGATGGCTGTAGCAAAACTCATGAGCAGGCGATGGTGTGTTGCAACAAGTTCGATCCATTTTGCAATGTGATTTAGTTACATCGGTTTTGCGAATATGCCGTTTCGGAATGCCGTGATACGAAAACAATAAATGGTCGTAATCAAATCCTTCTAAATGTTTTTTAATGGAGTTGGATAAGGCTTTGATGTAATCAGGTTTATTATAAAACGCAGGAACAATCGTGAATTTCATTTCCGGGAAAAACTGTTGACGCAATTCTTCTGCCAAAACTAAAATCGTTGTTGTTGAAGCCATAGCGTGTTGTGGATACAGGGGCAAAAGCATCACTTCGGTTACGCCTTTATCTTTCAATTCTTGCAATCCTTTTTTAATTGTAATGGTGCCATAACGCATCGCTAAGGCAACTGGAATATCTACTAAAGTTTGCACTTTTTTGTGCATCTTTTTAGAAATTACTATCAAAGGCGAACCTTCACTAGTCCAAATTCGACTATACGCTTCAGCCGATTTTTTGGGACGCGTTTGTAGAATTATTCCACGAACCAATAAAGCTCGTAGTAAAAACGGCACATCAATCACGTATTTATCCATTAAAAATTCATCTAAATACGGCTTTACAGCTGCCGGCGTTGGACTTTCTGGCGAACCCAGATTTACTAATAATACTCCTTTCATTTTTTGCTTTTATAAATATGAAACCTATTTTTAATTGTTTTGACTCATTGACATTAAATACTTCTTTGGTGTAGTGGTAAATTTTTTCTTGAATGCTGCTATAAAATGACTTCCCGTACTGTACCCAATTTTTAATCCCACTTCATTTACATTATACGAACCAGAATCTAATAATTGTCGAGCATATTCCATTTTATAATCAAATAGGAAACCATAAACTGTGTCTCCATAAATTTGTTTGAAACCCATTTTCAGTTTTTTCAAAGTGAGTCCAACTTGATTGGCGAGTGATTCTAAACTTGGTGGTTCCGCCATATTAGCAATGATGATTTCTTTTGCTTTTTTGATTTTCAACACGTTTTCTTCATCTATCAAAAACGGACATTGTTCTGCATTTGGATCTTCATTGCGGTTAAAAAATAAACTCAGCAATTCATATCCTTTGCCCTTATAGTATAAATTTTTGATGGATGGATTTAAATTGTAATGAAACATTTGGTTCAAAACAATTGCCATCGATGGACTTATATCACTTTCGTTATAATATTTCTTGTCTTTGTTTTCTTGACTCAAAAACGGAATATGTTCCGCGTCTGTAGTAAACAAACCATGAAATTTTTTGATAGAAACTAATATGGTAATTAGCCAAGATTTAGGCGCAATTTCAATATTTAGCGGCAACTCTTTTTCGGGATTATAAAACAATAGGCACTTTTCTTCTTTTAGATCTAATATATAATTCCCATTATTGAAGATAAATTTTGCGCTTCCTTTTAATCCAAAGTGAAATTGTATCAAACCCAAAGTTACCGGTCTTTGAAAAGTAGAAGCTTTATCAGTATCATTCTGAAAACGAATTAAGATAAAATCGTCATCAATTTTTATTTCTTCTTTTGAACCCATAGCGATATTTTTTTTATTCTGAACTTGATTCAGAATCTATTTTATAAATCTATTTATTTAGAATAAATCTATATAAGAACTAAATTAATAGTTGATTTCACTACAAATTTAAAAGAAATAACGATATAAATACAATTGAATACAAAAATAACTCATAGCGACACAAAAAGTTCTTTTAGCGTTGTTTTTGTTAAAAGCATAACGATAACTTTGTTCCTCTCTTAGGTAAAGAGTAAAATATGGAAAACGGAAACATTTCAAAACATAGTACTTTTTATGTTGTTGGTTTGAGTTATAAAAAAGCCGATGCCGACATTAGGGGAAAATTCAACTTGGATGAAAGCGGGAAGAAGAATGTTTTAATGCAGGCGCAACAGGAAGGGATTGAATCGTTACTGGTCACTTCTACCTGCAACCGTACAGAAATTTACGGATTTGCTCAGCATCCGTTTCAATTAATCAAGTTACTTTGTGACAATAGTCAAGGCACCGTAGAAGATTTCCAAAAAGTGGCTTACATCTATAAAAACCAAGAAGCGGTTAGTTATATGTTTCGAGTTGGGACTGGGTTAGACAGCCAAATTCTTGGAGATTTTGAAATTATCAGTCAATTAAAATCAGCATTTGTAGAAAGTAAATCAATGAATTTGGTAAATGCTTTTATGGAACGATTGGTGAATGCCGTTATTCAAACAAGCAAGCGAATTAAAAATGAAACCGAAATTTCTTCTGGCGCTACTTCTGTTTCTTTTGCATCGGTTCGTTATATTTTTAATAATGTAGAAAATATTGCCAATAAAAATATTTTACTTTTTGGTACTGGAAAAATTGGAAGAAATACTTGTGAAAATTTGGTAAAACATACCAAGCACGAGCAAATCACCTTAATCAATCGTACCAAAGATACCGCCGAAAAATTGGCCCGAAAACTGGATGTAGTGGTTAAAGATTACGCTGATTTGCAATTGGAAATTCAAAAAGCCGATGTGCTGGTTGTAGCCACTGGAGCACAAAACCCTACAGTTGACAAAGCCATTTTAAATTTAAAAAAGCCGTTATTGATTTTGGATTTATCCATTCCAAAAAACGTAAACGAAAATGTCACAGCCATTGATGGCGTAACTTTAATTCACTTAGATCATCTGTCGCAAATGACCGATGAAACTTTGGAAAATCGCAAAAAACACATTCCTGCTGCTGAGGAAATTATTGAAGAAATTAAAGACGAATTCATGGCTTGGACTAAACAAAGAAAATTTGCCCCAACAATCCATGCATTAAAAGAAAAACTAAATTCTATTAAAGAGTCGGAATTAAGTGTTCAAAGAAAAAAGTTATCCAATTTTGATGAAGCTCAAGCCGAACTAATTAGTACTAGAATCATACAAAAAATCACCAATCATTTTGCCAGTCATTTAAAAGACGATAACACTATGGTTGATGAAAGCATCGAATGGATTGAAAAAATATTTCAGATAGAAACTTCTTCTAAATAAAATGACCAAAACAATCAGAATAGGAACTCGTGACAGCGAACTCGCACTTTGGCAAGCAAAAACGGTAGAAAAATCCCTAAACGATTTAGGATATAAAACCGAAATCATTGCCGTAAAATCGCAAGGCGACATTATTCTTGACAAACCACTTTACGAACTCGGCATTACCGGAATTTTCACTAAAACGTTAGACATTGCCATGATAAACGGTCAAGTTGATATTGCCGTACATTCCATGAAAGATGTGCCAACGGCTTTACCAAAAGGCATTGTGCAAGCAGCCGTTTTAGAAAGAGCTACTGTTTTGGATATTATAGTTCACAAAGGAAACACCAATTTTCTTGAAAAAGGAGCTACCATCGCCACCGGTAGTTTACGTCGCCAAGCACAATGGCTCAATAAATATCCCAATCATACCGTTGTTGATTTGCGAGGAAATGTCAATACCCGAATGCAAAAACTGAATGATAACGATTGGAATGGAGCCGTATTCGCCGCTGCAGGACTGGAACGAATTAATCTAAAACCTGATAGTTTTATCAATCTCGATTGGATGACTCCAGCGCCAGCACAAGGAGCAATGGTCGTTTTGGCCATGGGAAATGACAATTATACTATAGATGCGGTTTCTCAATTAAATCATATTGAAACAGAGATATGTACATTTATAGAAAGACAATTTCTAAGAACTTTGGAAGGCGGATGCACTGCACCAATTGGTGCTTTGGCGAAATACGACCAAGAAGATGAAACCATTATATTTGAAGGAAATCTGCTTTCGCTTGACGGAAAACAAAAGACAGAAATCAAGAAAATAGTACCAATAGAAGATTGGAAAAAATTAGGATATCATTCGGCTCAAGAAATTTTGAATAATGGCGGAAAAGAATTAATGGCGGAGATAAAGAATCAAATGAAGTAATAATTTTTTACAAACCCTGTCAGAGTTATGAACTCTGACTGGGTTAAAGGATGATGAAAAAACAAACCAACATATTATCTACCAAAAAACTTTTGCCAAATCAAAAGCAACTTTTGTTAGATGCCAATATTCAGCTCATAGAAGAAGATTTTATAAAAACTACATTTCTCTCCCCTCCTTTGGTGGGGTTGGGGGAGGCACTTATTTTCACTAGTCAAAACGCGGTAGAAAGTATTTTACAGCATCCAAAATGTGAGGATTTAAAAAGTAAAAATGTCTTTTCAGTGGGAATGAAAACCAAAGATTTATTAACCGAAAACGGGTTTAATGTTATTGCTTATACAGGTTATGCTTCCGACTTGGCAGAGATCATTTCATTGATTTATAGCAAAGAGAGTTATACCTTTTTCTGCGGAAATTTACGCCGTGATATTTTGCCAAATACATTAAAAGAAAACGGAATAACATTCAACGAAATAGAAGTTTATGAAACCAACATCACTTCCAAAAAAATAATAAATAAATTAGACGGAATACTATTTTTCAGTCCATCAGCAGTAGAAAGTTATTTGAAAATGAATACTATAAAAGATGAAATGTGCTTTTGTATAGGTGAAACTACAGGAGAATCATTAGAAAATAAAAAAATAAAAAACATCATAATTGCAGATAAACCATCGGTAGAAAATGTAATTGCAGAAGTACTAGAATATTATTAAAAACAGTTTGATTTTGAGGATAAACAACCTTAAACTTTTAAACTTTAAACTTTTAAACAATGTTAAAAAACGACCTATTTCTTCGCGCCTTAAATAACGAAACCGTTGAACGTCCACCAGTTTGGATGATGCGTCAAGCTGGAAGATATTTGCCAGAATTCAGAGCATTGCGCGATAAATATGATTTTTTTACACGATGTGAAACCCCAGAATTAGCAGCTGAGATTACCGTTCAACCCATCAGAATTGTAAAACCTGATGCAGCCATTTTATTCTCTGATATTTTGGTAGTGCCAAGAGCGATGGGAATTCATGTGGAATTGAAAGACAATTTGGGACCCATAATACCCAATCCAATCCGTACTATGGAAGATGTGAATAAAACCTTTGTTCCCGATGTTCATGAAACCTTAGGATACGTTTTTGATGCCATCAAATTGACTAAAGAAATGCTAAACGATGAGGTGCCATTAATTGGTTTTGCAGGTTCACCATGGACGATTTTTTGTTATGCTGTGGAAGGAAAAGGTTCTAAAAGTTTTGATACTGCAAAAGGATTTTGTTTTTCCAATCCAGTGGCAGCGCATACATTATTACAAAAAATCACCGACACTACTATTTTATATTTAAAAGAAAAAGTAAAAGCGGGTTGCAATGCCATTCAAATTTTTGATTCTTGGGGCGGCATGTTATCACCAGTTGATTACAATGAATTTTCATGGCCATACATCAACCAAATCGTTGAAGCTTTAGCCGAACATACCAAAGTAATTGTATTCGGAAAAGGATGTTGGTTTGCTTTAGGCGATATGGCAAAAAGTAAAGCATCAGCACTTGGTGTTGACTGGACTTGTTCTCCAAGAAACGCCCGTTATTTATCAGGTGGAAGAATTACATTACAAGGAAATTTTGACCCAAGCCGTTTGCTTTCTCCAATTCCAACTATCAAAAAAATGGTACACCAAATGATAGACGAATTTGGGAAAGACAATTATATCGTAAACCTTGGACATGGTATTTTGCCAAATATTCCTGTAGATCATGCCAAAGCTTTTGTTGAAGCGGTGAAGGAGTACAAATAAAGTACAAAGATTAAAGTATTAAGTACAAAGACAAAAGTCCTGCAAGATTTTCAAAACCTAATAGGACAAAAATAAAAATGAGTAAACAATCTTTCATAATCAACCCATTAATTGAAAGCGACACCAATCAATTGCATCAATTTATTGTTGACAATTCTGAACGGTTAAAAAAATATTTTCCAGTAACACTCTCAAGCAATATAACACTTGAGAAAACATTGGAATATATTGCAATTAAAAATAAAGAAGTAGTAGAAAAAACCAACTTTACCTTTGCCATTCGAAATGAAAATAACCATCAAATTGTGGGGTTAATAATTCTTAAAAAAATCGATTGGGATAAAAATCAGGGAGAGTTTGCCTATTGTATGGATTTAGAATTTGAAGGAAAAGGGTTGACCTCGTTTGCAGTAAAAGAAATGGTTAAATTTGCTTTTGAAGAATTGAAATTAGAAACGCTTCAAATTATTTCACATAAAACCAATTATGGAAGTATTAAAGTCGCCAAAAATAATGGTTTTGTTTGGCAAAAAACATTACCAAAAGAATTCACTCCAACCAATGAAATAGCATTAGATATGGAATTATATGAATTATACAATGAAAGATAAATTCTACCAATACATACTAAACCTCCAAAACCAAATCACTACCAAACTTGAAGAAGTTGATGGCGTGGCCAAATTCCGTGAAGACATTTGGGAAAGACCCGAAGGTGGAGGTGGAAGAACACGCGTTATTGAAAACGGACAAGTTTTTGAAAAAGGCGGTGTAAACATTTCAGCGGTTCATGGAAAATTACCTGATTCTATGCAAAAAATGTTCAATGTGGGTGAAGCTGATTTTTTTGCCTGTGGATTGAGTTTGGTAATTCATCCGAGAAACCCGATGGTTCCCACGGTTCATGCCAATTGGCGCTATTTTGAAATGCATGATGATGATGGAAACATAATCAATTCTTGGTTCGGTGGCGGACAAGATCTGACACCTTATTATTTATTTGAAGAAGATGCAAAACATTTTCACCAAACCTGTAAAATAGCTTGCGACAAACATAATCCGGAATTTTATCCAAAATATAAAAAGCAATGCGACAGTTATTTCTGGAATGCTCACCGAAATGAAGCCCGTGGCATAGGCGGGCTGTTTTTTGATTATTGCAAAGACACAAGCGATAGCGAATTGGCGAAGCAAACGGAAAAAAAAATGTCTATGGAAGATTGGTACAATTTAGTAACCGAAGTTGGCAACAGTTTTCTCGAAGCTTATGTTCCCATTGTGGAAAAAAGAAAAAATTTAGAATACACATCCGCACAACGTACGTGGCAAGAAATCCGTCGTGGACGTTATGTCGAATTCAATTTGGTTCATGATAAAGGCACATTATTTGGACTAAAAACAAACGGAAGAATTGAAAGCATTTTGATGAGTCTGCCACCACATGTACAATGGGTTTACGACCATCATCCGGAACTAGAGAGTGAAGAAGAAAAGTTAATAAAAGTATTAATGAATCCGGTAGAATGGGTGTAACAAAACCTAATATAATTGTTTTTTTTACGGTCATTAGTGCTTGGTCACAAAATGATACCATCAAGTCTGCCCATTTCAAAACCTACGACGAAACGATTACCTCAAGTTTATATTATTTAGACACTTCAAACAGTTTCGAAATCATTTATAACGCAAACAACACCACAAATTATCTCAATTTCGAGCCTAATAAAAGAGCCCAAATCGGAGCCAATGTAAGCTATAAATTGATTGATATCAGTTATGGTTTTTCGCCTTCCTTATTTGCCGAAAATCGTGATAATAGCGGTTCCAAACACTTTACCATAAGCACCCGATTCTATCTGAAAAAATGGATGCAATCCCTAACATTCATTAATCAAACCGGATTTTACATCAGCGATGGTGTTACCGAAACTGCTTTTCCAAAAATGCGAACCACAAAGATAGGAGGAACCACTTCGTATATCTTTAACGATAAGTTTTCGTTCAAGACATTGGCCAATCAAAAGGAATGGCAAACGAAAAGCGCTGGAAGTTTTATCCCAAATTTTTCTTTGTATTATACGAATATTGATTTGAATAGTCCAACGGCGGGTACTCACAGCGACATTTTCATCATTTCACTCGCGCCTTCTTATTTTTACAATTTAGTAATTCACGAAAAACTATTGCTGTCAGCAGGATTGTCTGTCGGATTTGGCTTGAATAGTGTTGACGGTGATGTTTACGCTATTGCAGAAGTGAGTTCTAATTTCAAAATTGGTTACAATACCGATACCTTCTTTACATTTGTAAACTATAATTTTTCAAAATTTAACCAAAATACTAACACGCAGATTCGGTTGAATGACGAAATGAATACGCTTAAATTTACACTGGGATATCGCTTCAAAGCACCCAAAAAACTTACACAGCTTTACGATAAAGCAAACAAGAAAATAGGAATTTAACACATAAAAATATGTTTCCATTAAGAAGAAACCGCAGATTAAGAACTAATGAAAGCATTCGTTCATTAGTTCGCGAAACCATTTTATCTCCAAATGATTTCATTGTGCCACTTTTCATTGTAGAAGGCAAAGGCATTCGAGAAGAAATTCCTTCCATGCAAAACTACTTCCGTTTGAGTTTAGATACTCTTGAAAAAGAAATCAAAGAATTGCAAAAATTAGGGTTGAAATCGGTTTTATTATTTGTAAAAGTTCCAGATAGTCTCAAGGATAACGCAGGAAAAGAAGCGCTAAATCCAAACGGTTTGATGCAACGTGCCATCAAAACGGTAAAAAACAGTGCTCCCGAAATGATTGTAATGACCGATGTGGCTCTCGACCCCTATTCTATTTATGGTCACGATGGAATTATTGAAAACCTTCCGGCAGGCAGGCAAGGCAGACAAATAGTCAATGATGCAACAGCATTGATATTAGCAGAAATGAGTGTTTCTCATGCACAAGCTGGAGCCGATTTTGTAGCACCAAGCGATATGATGGACGGTAGAATTTTGGAAATCAGAGAGGCATTGGAAGACGAAGGATTTATCAATACAGGAATTTTGGCATATTCGGCTAAATATGCTTCGGCACACTATGGCCCGTTTCGCGATGCGTTAGATTCAGCTCCAGTTGATTTGGAGAATATTCCAAAAGATAAAAAAACCTATCAAATGGATTATCACAATCGGCTTGAAGCCATTCGTGAAACTCGAATGGATATAGAAGAAGGTGCCGATATTGTGATGGTAAAACCAGGAATTGCCTATCTTGATATTGTTCGGGAAATCAAAAACATGTCAGAAGTTCCAGTAGCTGTCTATCAAGTTTCGGGAGAATATTGCATGATAAAAGCCGCTTCCGAAAAGGGATGGATTGATCACGACGCCGTAATGATGGAACAAGTTACCGCTATAAAACGTGCTGGCGCGGATTTAATTGCCAGTTATTTTGCCAAAGATGTAGTGAAACTAATATCATAAAACATGAATAAAAGTATCATCCTTATTGCATTTTTTCTTTTAATTTCTTGTAATAATAAAGATGAAAAAACACAAATTTCAGTAGATAAAACTGCGACAAAGATTTCGGGAAAAGAACTTTTTGAAGGCGAAGGCAATTGTATAGCATGTCATCAACCAGAGCAAAAAATAATTGGTCCTAGTATACAGGAAATAGCTACTATTTATAAGGATAAAAATGCTAGTATCGTTTCATTTCTTAGAGAAGAGAGTGAACCAATCGTTGATCCAAGCCAATACGAAATCATGAAGACTAATTTTGCCATAACTAAAAGTATGAGTGACGAGGAATTAAAAGCGTTGGAGGATTATTTTTTTAGCTTTCCAAAATAAATAGTAGTGAACTTCGTGCCTTCTTAGTGTTCTTTGGGTTAAATTTTTTAACTTTATCTAATGGAAACAGCCTTCGTAGAATCACCACTCGGAATCACCAAAATTATTGGTGATGAGAACGGTATTTCGGCAATTTCTATTTTAAGCGAAGGAGATGTTTCAAAAAAAATCCCAAAGCAACTTCAAGAATGCGTTTCCCAACTTTTGGAATATTTTGAAGGGAAACGAAATCATTTCAATTTTAAACGTAATCAACAAGGCACCGAATTTCAGCAGAAAGTGTGGCAAGAATTATTGAACATTCCTTACGGGAAAACCATATCTTATCTAGATTTGTCTAAGAAATTAGGGGATGTAAAAGCCATTCGCGCCGTAGCCTCTGCCAATGGTAGAAACCCACTTTGAATTGTCATTCCTTGTCGTCGTGTTATTGGTTCTGATGGTTCGTTAACAGGATATGCCAGAGGTTTGTGGCGTAAAAAATGGTTATTGGAACACGAAAGCCCATCTAAGTAGCAGTCATTATTTTAAACTTTTTCTTTCGTATTCGAATTAGATTATTTAATTTTAGTCGGTAAATTCCTAAATTTAATATTATGATAGAAAAGATTAACCTTAATAATATTCTTTTTTTTGACATTGAAACTGTTCCCGAAACGGAAAATTTTAATGAATTAGATATGGATATGAAAGAACTTTGGGAGTATAAAACACAATACCAAAGACGTGATGAATTTACGCCCGAAGATTTTTATGAACGCGCTGGAATTTGGGCCGAGTTCGGAAAAATTGTTTGTATTTCGGTCGGATATTTTGTCAATAAAGGCGATCTTAGAAATTTTAGAGTGACTTCTTTTTTTGGAGACGAGAAAAAGATTTTAAAGGATTTTTCTAATTTGTTAGATACTCATTTTAACCAAGCACCACATGTATTATGCGGACACAATGCTAAGGAATTTGATATTCCGTTTGTAGCCCGCCGAATGATTATTAACCAAATTACTATTCCAAACAAACTGAATTTATTTGGAAAGAAACCATGGGAAATTCCACATTTAGACACGTTAGAATTATGGAAATTTGGCGATTACAAGCATTTTACATCTTTAAAATTATTAACTAAAATTCTCGGAATTCCATCTCCAAAAGGCGATATAGACGGTAGTCAGGTTGCTCATGTTTTTTATGTAGACAAAGACATTGACAGAATAGTAATCTACTGTGAAAAAGACGTTATTGCCGTTGCGCAAATCTTTTTAAGACTACGTAGAGAGGATTTACTAGTAGAAGACGAAATAATTCATGTATAAAAAAAAGCCCTGAATTTTCAGGGCTTGTAATTTGATTTTAATTTCTTTTTAGAATAATCTTTTTAGTAACAGAAGCTTCTTCGTTTTCTATATTAACTAAATAAATTCCGTCTTGAAGGTTATTTATTTCAAAAGAGGTACTGAATTGGTTGGTTTCTTTTGAAAGTATTTGTCTTCCTTGTAGGTCGAATAATTTTATAGTTGCAGTTTCCGTTAAAGAAGGGATAGAAACATTTACGATTCCTTTTGTTGGATTTGGATACACACTACTATTCATAATTGGATTTGTTCCAACAGACAATGCATTTTGAACACTACAAATAGTAATACTGAAACTATTAATAGTTCCTCCATCTTCATTATTAAAATCAAAAACTCTTAATACCCATTCACCATCTGCCGGTAAAGTATTTAAAGAACTCAAGGAATCAACAGGAACTATAGTCCCTGAAACAGCAGGATTTCCGGCACAAGCTGGAGTTCCTCCATCATCATCCATAATACAATTGATGTTTTGGAAATCACCACAAGGGATATCTAATAAAATTATACTTGGACTTCCAATAGATGCCGGTCCTTCTAATGTAACTCTGATATCTCCAATCCAAGTGTGTGTAATGTCCATATTTACATTTAAATCACCTATGGTATACCCACCTGTAACTGTAACTGGAACAAATGCTTCAGAATTTGGAACGGTTGCAATAGCATTGTTTGAAAAATCAGTAGCTGTGAAAGTATTGTTACAAGCTAATGTTCCGGTGGCAAATGAATAAACAACAGCATTTGAAGCTTCTCCATTTCCGCAGAAATTAGAAGGAACTATTCTCCAATAATATCGAGTAGATTGACTTAATCCAATCAATGTGTATTGATTTTCAGAGGTTAATTGATTAGTTATGAATGATGAAAATTCTGGATTTAATGATACCTGTACCGTATAGTTTTGAGCATTTAATTGACTAGCCCAATTCAATTGGGTTGTTGTTGATAAAGCTTGTTGTCCGTTTGTTGGACTTTGCAAAGCAACTTGTTGGAAATTTCCATTATATACTCTTAATGATTTGTATCTAGTTTCTGTATCAGTACTACTTGTCCCTTTTATACCAACAAAATATTCATTAGGTATAACATTGGACAAACCAGAAATAGTCATTGTAACAACTCCATTACTGCTTAAAGAAGTTGGAGAGAAGGAAGCTGAAGCACCTAAAGGCAAATCTACTGCAGAGAACGTTGTAGTTCCACTGCTAGTTGGAGCTTGAGTATAATTAAAAGTATACACTGCGTTTTGATTTGAACAAATGGTTAAATTATCTGAATTTGAATTAATCGCAAATGCAGAACTAAGCCCAGTAACTACTAAAGAATATTTTTGACTACCAGTAACAAGAGCTCTCTTATTTGTTACAGTGATTGTATATTGACCAGCAGGTGGATTGTCAATTTTAATTAGTTCGATGTTATCTACGGCATTATCACCTGTTCTTACCGCCGGACTTGTAAGATCTTGATTTAATCTCCACGGATAATAGGTAGTCCCATTACGTGTGATTCTAATGTCTAAATCGTTTACTAAAACGGGAGTTGGATTATTAGCTCCTTCATTACCACTATACGGTGCTCCAGGAAGATCTGTCCAACTAATAGAAGCAGTAAGAGGAGAAGTTCCATTAGAATTTACATTCATTGTAAATGTTTGACCTGAATTTAAATTTTCTTCTGAAATCCAGGAGGTTAGTCCGTTGTTTGTAATTGTTTCAGCAGCTACTTTAGCATTCAATAATCCCCAACCAAATATTGGATCAGGACCAATTTGTCCAGCATCATCAGCCGTATGACAAGCCATGCCTTTAAGGGTTGCGGCACGCATAAAACCATTAGTTAAATTTTTATAGTGTTGTTGAAGTAATATTAATGTTCCAGCTACATTTGGAGAAGACATTGAAGTTCCCGAAGCACTTCCTGTAGCTGTATTACTAACATTACTAGTGGAAGTCAAACCTGTTCCGTTTCCTGTAATATCAGGTTTAATTCTTAAATCATCAGTTGGTCCTTGACTACTTGATGAATTAATAAGAATATTTGATAATACTACTGTACCATTTGTTGCTGTTGTAACATCTTGACAATTAGCAACAATTAAAGGGTTTTTAGCAGTTTTATTGGATGTAAGTTTATCATATCCAAAACTAATTGGTTCTGGGTTATTATTATTTTGACCATCATTTCCAGCAGACATTACAGGTAGAAAATAGGGTGCATTATAAGTAATATCATCCCATGCAGCCGCATCAGAAGAATAGCCGCCTATAAACCACGAGGGAACTGTAGTGCCATTATTTGTTATAGGAACTCCATAAGAATGATTTGAAATAAGCATACCGCCTACAGCTTCAGAAATTGCTTCAGATTCGTCATCTATCCAATTGAAAGTTCGTGCATTGGCTTGATACGCCATTCCTTTGATGTTTGCAGGATTGGCACTAGCAATCATGGTTCCTGTCACATGAGTAGCATGGAAAATATTTGCTGGATTAGAAGCATCATCACCAATCGTTACCCTTCCGCCAAATGCATTGTGAGTAGTTCTAACATTGCCACCGTCCCAAACTCTTACGGTCATCCCTTGACCATTTAAATTTAATCCAAGAGATCCATTTGTATTTAAGTGATTAGTTCTAGTAGATTTTGCCGCATCTACATTAGTAGTAGCGTAGTAAATCGGCAATCCCTCTGGAGAAAGTTTCATTAACTCAGATATGCCTCCATCGTCTTTAACCGTATAAATTGGCCAGTTTTTAGCTTTAGCAACAGCGATGGCTTTTTCTTTTTCTTCTCTAGCTTTTTTTCTATAATAAACTTCTTTTTCTTTTAGCTTAGAAATATTGTATTCAGCCGTTATTTTTTGGATATCCTCTTTTGATTGTCCAACAATAGAACCGCAAACAAAAAGAACCGCAAAAAACAATAAGTTTTTCTTTTTCATGATGTGATGTAAATGTGCTTTATTTAAATAAAAGGTAACAAATATATAAACACTAAATTAATTTATTGATTTTATTAACAAATATTCACAGAAATTTACATATTGTTTAGTATATGATAAAACAAAAAATAAAATTGACTTTAAATTTTTCTGTCAAAATTGATTAAATGCTATATTTACAAAAAAACAAGGTATGGTTTTAAGTAGATTTTGGCTGGCTATTTTTGTTTCTTCAATAGCATTTGTAATCTTCAGTTTATGTATAGGTAGCAGTTATACTATTGATAATGTATTGAATGGAAAAAAAGACGATCCCATTTTAATTTCAGAAAAATATTTAGAACAAGTACCCAAATTTGTCATGGATAGCATCAAAAGGGCGCCTGAACAAACCATGATTATTAATAGAGATACACTCAATGCTGACACAACCTATATTTATAAAAATAAAACTGTAAAAATATATAGTGGTGTTCAAAAATCGGATGGATTATTACCAACATGCAAAAACACATTACTTGATTTGATTTTGCCACTTATGGCCTATTTGGCCTTTTTCTGCGGCTTAATGGAATTATTAATCATTTCGGGAGCATCTGATAAATTAGCAAAACTATTGAGTCCAGTATTTGTAAAAGTGTTTCCAAGTATTCCTAAAAATCATCCATCAATTTCCTATATGACATTGAATTTTTCAGCAAATTTCTTGGGATTGGATTCAGCGGCCACTCCATTTGGACTAAAGGCAATGCAGAGTTTACAGGAAATAAACCCTGATAAGGACAAGGCAAGTGATGCGCAAATCATGTTTATGTGTTTGCATGCTTCGGGACTCACTTTAATAGCAACTTCAATCATTGGTTATCGAGCCGCTGCAGGTGCTGAAAATCCAGCTGATGTGATGTTGCCTTGTATTATTACCTCTTTTATTGGTACTATTGCAGCTTTTTTGATAGTTGGAGTGAAACAAAAAATTAATTTCAAGAGCGCCTCATTAGTTGTAGGGTTGATGGTTTTAATTGCTGCGATTGTAGGACTATTGTTCTACGTCAACCACTTAGATTTAATAGGCAAAAACTATTTTACTACGAATCTATCAGCTTTAATATTAGTAGGGATTATTATTTTTACTTTAATTTTTTCATTTAGTAAAGAGAAGAAATTTACAGAGGCCAATACTACAGTTTATGAAGCCTTTGTGACTGGTGCCAATAATGGAGTAAAAACCGGCGTTACTATTTTTCCCTATGTTTTAGGGATGTTAGTGGCAATTTCCTTGTTCCGCAACAGTGGTTTGTTTGAAATTATTAGCAATTGGATTGCTTTTGCTTTCTCTAATATGGGAGTGAGTAAAGAAATCACCGATGCTTTGCCAGTTGCCTTGCTAAGACCTTTTAGTTCTGCTGGTTCAAGAGGGTTTTTGATTGATTCGATGAATACTTTTGGTGCCGACTCTATGACGGGAAGATTAAGTAGTATTTTTCAATGTAGCGCCGAAAGCACTTTTTATGTGATTGCGGTTTATTTTGGCTCCGTTAATATAAAAAACACTCGATACGCTTTAGGAACGATGCTTTTGGTTGATGTGATTTGTGTGATTACTGCGATTTTTGTGGCGAGTTGGTTTTTTTAAACTTCTCCTGCAAGGTTTTTAAAACCTTGTAGGTATAAATAGAAAGTGATGAAACTTGAAATTTTAGAAAAAGAGAATTTCTATCATATTTACAACAGAGGTATAAATAGTGATAACATTTTTCTGTCGGATGAAAATAAAGCATATTTTTTAAAATTACTTTCTAAATATTTGAGTGAGAAAATAGATGTTTACGCTTATTGCTTAATGGACAATCATTTTCATATTGTATTAAAAATTATCGAAGAAGAAAGAATTGTTACTCAATCTTTTTCTAATTTTTTTAATGCTTATGCAAAAGCATTTAATAAACAAAATCAAAGAACTGGAAGTTTGTTTGAAAAACATTTTAAAAGAATTAAAATACAAGATGATAACTATTTAAGAAATATAATTCAATATGTTCATCTAAACCCAAAACATCATTTGAATATAAACTATAAAACCTATAAATATTCTTCTTTTCAAGCAATGATTTCTATAAGCGAAACAAAATTAGCTAGGGGTGAAGTACTTTCATATTTTGATGGTATTGATAATTTTATTTATTGTCATGATTTTATAAACGAAATTTTATCTGAAAAATTTATATTTGAATAGGTGGTTTCTAATCCTTCAAGGTCTTTTTTGACCTTGTAGGTATTCCCAAACTAATATACCTACAAGGTTTTTGAAACCTTGCAGGAAAACAAACGAAAACTTTCAACTTTCCTTACTTTACACTTAAAATAAAAATAATTTATTCAAAATATGTCGATTACTGAAAGCTTTTTCGATTTTTACAACCATGTCAAAACCAGTTTAGCCGATGGCACTTTTGCTAAATTAACCATGGCAAAAACTATAGGAAATACTGATTTGATGAATATTTATGTTCGCCCGATTGTGGAAGAAGGCATTTTAAAACTAGAACTCAAATACAAATTCCAACAAGAAGAACAAATTGAAATTCATACTATTGATAATACTCAAAATGTTTTGGTGAATTATATCAATAATCCGTTTATGTCAGCGATTTTATTCACCACAGATTTTGATTTGACTTATAAATTGAATAAAAAACGAGCAGTCAGCATCACGGAAACAGTAAATACTTTTGGGAATGCATCAGAAGTTTTATTGGAGTATCTTAATCGATAACCATTTCTGGAATTTCTCCTTCAATAATTAAATCGGCTTCGGTGGAAGTAATAATGTGTGCTACAGAAACGCCAGGGGCACGTTCTAAAAGTTTAAATCCATTTGGAGTAATTTCCATCACGGCTAATTCGGTCACTACTTTTTTGACACAGCCAACGCCAGTTAATGGCAAGCTGCATTTCTTCAAAATTTTACTTTCGCCCGCTTTGTTGACATGCATCATGGCAACGATAATATTTTCGGCTGATGCTACTAAATCCATAGCGCCACCCATTCCTTTGACCATTTTGCCGGGGATTTTCCAGTTGGCAATATCGCCGTTTTCGGAAACTTCCATGGCACCAAGAATGGTTAAATCCACTTTTTGACTGCGTATCATTCCAAAACTAAAAGCTGAATCAAAAAAACTCGCTCCTGGCAAAGTGGTAATGGTTTGTTTTCCTGCGTTAATAATATCGGCATCTTCTTCGCCTTCAAAAGGGAATGGTCCCATGCCAAGCACACCATTTTCTGATTGAAATTCTACTGAAATATCAGTGCGGACATAGTTGGCTACCAATGTTGGAATTCCAATTCCAAGATTAACATAATAACCGTCTCGTACTTCTTGAGCTATTCGCTTTGCAATTTCTTCTTTTCCTAGCATAAGAATATTTTTTAAACCATTAAGAAATTAAGTTTCATTAAGATTTTTTAATGACTGAATACTAACCTACCCGCCGGCAGGCAGGAAATTGATTACTGAACACTTTTCTTTCTAACCGTTCGTTGCTCAATTCTCTTTTCAAATTTTTCACCTTTGAAAATGCGTTGCACCATAATTCCCGGAATATGAACTTGATTGGGGTCGAGTGAACCAACTGGCAGTAGTTCTTCTACTTCGGCAATGGTAATTTTTGCAGCGCCAGCCATACAAGCATTAAAATTTCGGGCAGTTCCTTTGAAAATAAGGTTTCCAGCTTCGTCGCCTTTCCATGCTTTTACTATCGAGAAATCGGCTTTGTAGGCCAATTCCATAATGTGCATTTTGCCGTTAAATTCACGCGATTCTTTTCCTTCGGCGACTTCGGTTCCGTAACCAGCTGGAGTGAAAAAAGCAGGAATTCCGGCTTGTGCAGCGCGGCATTTTTCGGCCAAAGTTCCTTGTGGTGTTAGTTCTACATCCAATTCCCCCGAAAGCATTTGGCGTTCGAATTCGGCATTCTCTCCCACATAGGAAGAAATCATTTTTTTGATTTGTCTTTTCTGTAAAAGCAATCCAAGTCCAAAATCATCAACTCCTGCATTATTTGAAATACACGTCAGATTGGTAGTTTCTTTTTTTACTAATTCGGCTATGCTATTTTCGGGAATACCGCAAAGGCCAAAGCCGCCAAGCATGATGGTCATGTTGTTTTCAATGCCTTGTAATGCTTCTTGAACGGAATTTACTTTTTTGTTAATCATAGTTATTTTTTTAGACTCTCGTCTTTTGGACGAGACAGGAATAAGCTTCTGAAATAAATTCAGAATAAATCCTAAATTTTACAATCCAAATTCATCGGTATTTTGTTCTTCTTCGATAGGAATTGCAGTTGAGTCAGGAATGGTATCTCTTTTTCGTTCGTAACAATCAACTTTAATAGAAAGATTATCAGGTCTTTGAAATGGCTCTTTGGATATCAGCAAATCTTTATCTTCATAGCATTTTTTCATCATATATCCCCAAATGGGTAAAGCTGCCGTTGCGCCCTGACCATACGTAATTCCTTTGAAACGGGCAGAACGATCTTCGCAACCCACCCAAACTCCGGTGACTAAATTGGGCACCATTCCGATGAACCAACCATCGGATTGATTTTGAGAAGTTCCTGTTTTTCCTGCAATAGGATTGGTAAACATATACGGATAACCAGTCCAACGAGTGTCGCCACTTCCGCCACCTTGTGTACGCAGACGAACACCAGAGCCACTTTCGGTTACGCCTTCGAGAAGTTTAATTACAGCATAAGCAATATCCTTGTTTAAAACATCATGGGAATCTGGAACGGGTTCGTATAAAACAACACCATTTTTGTCTTCAATTCTACTGATGAACTGTGGTTTGATATAGACACCTTGATTGGCAAAAGTACTGTAGGCCGCGACCATATCTTCTACGGTAATTTCAACGGCACCTAAGGCAATTGATGGTTGTGATGGAATGTCTGATTTTACGCCTAGTTTTTTTGTTAAAGAAGCAACCGCTTCTGGACCGGTTTTGTCAATTAGTTTTGCAGAAACTGTGTTGATAGACAGTGCCAAAGCTCTTTTTAAAGTCACCATTCCACGGTATTGGCGGTCCGAATTTTTGGGTTCCCAATCTTCGGTAACATTGTGTCTTCCTTTGTGTATCATAAAGGGACTGTCAATGATCGAATCACAAGGAGACATTCCTAATTGTTCGATGGCAGTGGCATATACAAAAGGTTTGAAAGTGGAACCTACTTGACGAGCACCTTGCCCTACGTGATCGTATTGGAAATACTTATAATCGATTCCGCCAACCCAAGCTTTGATATGACCCGTTTGCGGTTCCATTGACATTAGTCCGGCTTGTAGAAAATGTTTATAATATCTGATTGAATCCAATGGCGTCATCAATGTATCGATTTCTCCTTTCCAAGAGAAGATTTTCATTTTTGCTTTAACACTGAAAGAGGCAATGATTTCTTCTTCGGACTTATCCATGTCTTTCATCACACGCCAACGCTCAGATTGTTTCATGGCTTGGTTAATTATTCTATTGGTTTCATTGGTTGTGATGTTAACAAACGGAGCGTTTTTATTGTTTTTCTGTTCAGCGAAGAATTCCTGTTGTAGGTTTTTCATATGGGCTTGAACGGCTTCTTCAGCGTGTTCTTGAATTTTGGAATCGATAGTGGTATAAATTTTTAATCCATCGGTGTAGATGTCATAATCAGTTCCATCTGGTTTTTTATTTTCTTTAACCCAGTTTTTCATGTATTCGCGGAGGAATTCACGAAAATAAGTAGCAATTCCTTCTTTGTGCGTTTGTAACTTGAAATCGAGTTTAATTGGCAGCTGACTCAAGCTTTCTTTTTGAGATTCAGAAATTATTTTTGATTTCAACATCTGGGAAAGCACCACATTGCGTCTGTTTTTTACACCTTGTGGATTTCTAACCGGATTGTATAGCGAAGAGTTTTTGAACATTCCGACTAAAATAGCCGATTCGTCTATTGTTAAATCTTTAGGTTCTTTGGAGAAATATGTTTTGGAAGCCGAACGAATTCCGATGGCATAGTTATTAAAATCATATACATTAAAATACATAGCAATGATTTCATCTTTGGTATATTGGCGTTCTAACTTGATGGCAATAATCCATTCTTTTACTTTTTGAATCACACGAAACAGAAAGAATTTAGAACCTTCGCCATGAAACAATTGCTTGGCTAACTGCTGTGAAATGGTACTCGCGCCACCATTAGAACCTAATCTTAAAGCAGCACCTAAAGTTCTTTTTGCATCGATTCCAGAATGTTCGTAAAACCGTTCGTCTTCGGTAGCAATTAATGCTTTTACTAAATGTTGAGGTAAATCTTCATATTTGATTGGTGTTCTGTTTTCGTTGTAAAACTTACCAATAGTTACACCATCAGAAGAAATAACTTCGGTAGCCAAATTAGATTCCGGATTTTCTAAATCTTCAAAAGAAGGCATACTTCCAAAAAAGCCCCAATATGCCAAGGTGAAGAACAACGCCATTACACCTATACCATAAAAAAATAATTTCCAAAATTTCTTTTTGTAATAGTTGACGTCTTTGACAGAAGATGTTGTGTTATTATTTTTCGCCATAATTTTATTCTGTAGATTCTATTCTAAAACCAACATCTGTGATTCCATTAAGTGAAGTAACCCCTTCAATTTTACCGGTTTGTCTTGTTGCGTGTTTTATATGGATTTTATAAATTCCTTTTTGGGTAAAACTTGCTTTATCATTATAAAAAAGTTTATTTTCTTTAATATCCGAAAAGCCATCTCCAAGAAGTGAACCGTCGGGATTCGTCATTTGATATTCTAATGTGTCCACCTTTACCCGGTGGTTTGGATGTTCCAAAGAAACAATTAAAAACAAATTGTTGAACGGATAATCATCGTTATCTCTAATATTTACATATAAATTATAGGCTTTTTTGGGGTCTAATTTTGGCAATTCAAAAGTTACAATACTGTCTTTATGCCATGCATTTCCAACAGATTTGTATTGGTCAAAAGCGCTGCGTTTATCACAAGAAATAACCAAAAGAAGGATTAAAATAAGAAGGATGTTATTCTTTATTTTCATTCTTTTTTATAATTATAGGTTTTTTGTCTGCTGGTTTCTGGTTTTGAACTTGACCTTGACCTTGCTCTCTTTTTTGATTTTGCTTAGGTCCGTTTGGTTTCGCATCAATTGAATTCTGATTTGGCTTCGCCCTGTTGGCCTGCGGCTCTAGTGGACTAGAAACCTTGTTTTTATTTTTGTTTCTGTTCTTGTTTTTACTCTTTTTGGGTTGGTCAAAACGAGTTAAACTCTCTTGTCCCATGGCATTGTTAAAGTCTTTTTCAGGCTCAGCTATAGTCTCAATGGCAAAATCTTCTAAAGAACTAACTTTTTTGTTTTGTTTGTTCTCAGCCATTATTTCTTTGACTTGTTCAATATTTAACACATGCCAATTGGCAAAGTTTTCGGTATAAGCAAACCACATTAAACCTTTGAAAATATCTTGTTTTTGGCAAATCGCATCGCCTTTTTCGGTTTTTAATTTTGTTTCAAAATCAGGAAACCCTTTTAAAGCATCCATGTAAGTGTCTAACTCATAGTTCAAACAGCATTTTAGTTTACCACATTGTCCCGCTAATTTCTGCGGATTTAAGGACAGTTGTTGGTAACGTGCCGCTGAGGTATTCACACTTCTAAAATCAGTTAACCAAGTTGAACAACATAGCTCTCTTCCGCACGATCCTATTCCTCCAAGTCTTGATGCTTCTTGACGTAAGCCAACTTGTTTCATCTCAATTCTAGTATTGAAAACGCGAGAGTAATCTTTGATTAACAATCTAAAATCAACACGATCATTAGCGGTATAGTAGAACGTTACTTTTGAGCCATCGCCTTGAAATTCAATGTCGGAAATTTTCATTTCAAGCTTATGAATAATTGCCAATTCGCGCGCTTTGACTTTCATGGGTTCTTCTTTGTCTCGGGATTCACTCCAAACATCAATATCTCTTTGTGATGCTTTTCGGTATATTTTTGGAATTTCGTTGCTGGTATGATTTACCCCTTTTTTCTTCATTTGAATTTTTACCAGCTCACCAGTCAACGTGACAATTCCAACATCATGACCTGGTGATGCTTCGGTAGCGACAATATCTCCAATGCTTAAGGTGAGTTTTTCAGTATTGCGATAAAATTCTTTTCTTCCATTTTTAAAACGGATTTCGACACAGTCAAACGGCATTTCACCATTGGGCAAACTCATGTTGGCCAACCAATCAAAAACTGTTAATTTGTTGCAGCTATCGGTGCCGCAAGTCCCATTATTTTTGCATCCTTTAGGTGCGCCACCATCAGATGTTGAACAACTTTGACAAGCCATAATTATATAGGTAGTGTTGCAAAAAGCAACTTATAATTCATAAAATGATTAATTGGTAAAGATAGTATTTTAAAAAAATAAATTACAATAAAAAAATTCCAAATTCCACAAGAGTTTATTTTTGGAATTTGGAATTTCTCCCGAAGCTTCGGGATTGGAATTTCAATAAATTTTAGGATATAGTTTTATATAGTTTATCCGACAAACGAATTCGGAAAGGTAAAGCCATCGTGACTTTATCGCCAGATATTGCCAAAGTATTTTCACTGCCGTTGACGAACATTTTTTCAATTATTAGTTCCTCATTACCTGTTGTTGGTCCAGATATCAGTATCTTATCGCCAATAGCTATTTCTTGATTTTCGATGCTAAAAAGTCCAATGCGCGCGTTAACATAATAATGCTCTGCTTTCCCAATTAAAACCTTTTTGATTTTCTGACGAATAGCTGTTTGCTTTTTGGCGATAGCCAATGATTGATCTGATAGTTCACCCGAGTGTTTGAAAACTAATTTATCCGATTTCCCTTTTCTGAAAATCATGTTGCCATTTTTTAAGCCACGGCGCAATTTTACTTGATCAACCAACGACATGTGAATGATTTCTTGGCATTCGGTTGAACAACAATTTTCCATCGCAGTTTTGCATTCATCACATTGAATAAATAATAAATGACAACCTTCGTTTTCACAATTGGTGTGATTATCACAAGGTTTTCCGCATTGATGGCATTGCGAAACGATATCATCTGTAATTCTTTCGCCAAGGCGATGGTCGAAAACAAAGTTCTTACCAATGAATTTACTCTCTAAATTTTCTTCCTTGATTTGTTTGGCATAATTGATAATGCCGCCTTCCAATTGATAAACATTTTTAAAACCTTGATGTTTGAAATAAGCTGATGCTTTTTCGCAACGAATGCCGCCCGTGCAATACATCACCAGATTTTTATCTTCTTTGTGGTTTTGAAGTTGTTCGTATATAATTGGCAAACTTTCTCTAAAAGTTTCTACATCAGGAGTTATGGCTCCTTTAAAATGGCCAATTTCACTTTCGTAATGATTTCTGAAATCGACTACAATGGTATTTGGATTTTCTAAAATTTGATTGAATTCCTTGGCTTTTAAATGCACACCAATGTTGGTTACATCAAACGTTTCGTCATTTAATCCGTCGGCTACAATTTTGTCACGGACTTTTACCGTTAATTTCAAAAAGGAATGATTGTCTTGTTCGACAGCTACATTCAATCGAATGCCTCTCATGAAGGGATAAACTTCCAAAGTTTTGCGAAAAGCTTCCATATTTTCTGCCGGGATTGACATTTGAGCATTGATGCCTTCTTTGGCAACATACGTGCGACCTAGGGCATCGAGTTGGTTCCATTCGACAAATAAATCGTCGCGAAATTGTTTTGGATTTTCAATTTTGGCATAGGCATAGAAAGACAACGTTAGCCGTTGTTTGCCGGCTTGGTCAATAAGCTCGGCTCTTTCTTCTGCGCTTAAGGTGTTATACAGTTGCATGCTATAAACGTTTAAGTGAGAAATATATCAAAATCTAAATGGAAGAATTTGGCACAAATTTAGGATTTTATTCTAAAATTACAACTATAAAAATTAGCCACAGATTCACAGATTTTTATTATTTATCTGTGAATCTGTGGCTAAATAATTCCTTACGGCTGCATGCTGTAAACGTTTAATATTAGAGATGCGAATAATCGCATCTGTACAGAAATATGTTGTGAATTCACTTCGCCCTGTTCGGCTTTGCCTCGAGTCTAAATGGAAGAATTCGAGGGCAAAGTTATAATTTTTTATTTAACCACAAAGCGCACGAAGAAGTCACAAAGGTAACGAAGCGAAAATAAAAAAGAGCACTAAATTAATAGTGCTCTTAGTGCTTTCTTTGTGTTCTTCGTGGTTAGAAAACTAACAGAATTCTGCGTAAGCGTCTTTCAAATTCTCAGCAATCATTTCTGCAGGGCGACCTTCAATGTGATGACGCTCTAACATGTGAACCAATTCGCCATTTTTAAACAAAGCCATACTTGGCGATGATGGAGGAAAAGGGAACATGTGTTGACGCGCTGCATCTACAGCTTCTTTATCAACTCCCGCAAAAACCGTTACTAAATGGTCTGGTTTTTTAGCTCCTTCCAAACTCATTCTCGCTCCCGGACGTGCATTTCTGGCAGCGCAACCACAAACCGAATTTACAACTACAAGAGTCGTTCCTTCTGATTTGATAGCATTTTCAACATCTTCGGCCGTATATAATTCTTGAAAACCAACTTCTGATAACTCAGCACGCATTGGTAATACCATTTCTTCTGGATACATATTTTTTAATTTAGGATTAAGGAATTGGGATTAATTGATTTAATCTATGGCAAAGATAATGAGAAATCCTCTTTTAACTTTTAAAGAATTCATAAAGATTTGTTATTCTTTAATAAATATATTGGGCGTTACCCCAATTAGGATATACACCCAAAAAAAGAAACAATTTATAATTGGGGTCGGGGTTGAAGCACTCGTTTTTTTGTTCCATTTCATTTCACAAAAAGAACTCAAACAATTGCTTCAACCCCTAACGCAAACCTATCATTCTGCCAAACAACGCTTTTATAAAAACACCTGTAGGACATTTCCAAATCACTTGCAAATCTTCCCAAAACGAGGTTTCTTCATCTAGAAATTTGAAGACAACCGTTGCATTTCCTTTTTCAAACAAAGCGGAAAATATGGTGGAACCTAATTCATTTTTTTTATCCAAAATATCCAAAAGCAATAAATCATAGAACCAGAATTTATTCTTTTTGTGAAACTTTCTTAAGTCGGTATTGGTGTTTGTCTCATCGAGCGCAGTCGAGATGCCTTTTTCTAAAAAACAAACCAAAGCTTTTGATTTTTTGGCAGTGTTTTTAAAAGTATAACCTGTACTGGCTTTGGTCCAACCACCAGCCGAACCAATATTGAGTATGTTTTTGGAATTGTGTTTCCAAAAAGGATAACAAGTCATCGGGATATTTCCCTGTTCTTTTTCGATGATTTCGTATTCGGTTATTCCTAGTTTTTGGATGTAGTTTTGGATTTCGGTTTCGTATTCTTGTTTTTCCAACAAATCTTTAGAGAACAAAGTATATTCTATCAGTGCTTCGGTTTCCGACGTTGGCAAAATATACATAAAACGAGTATTTCCTCTTTGTTCCACGGAAAAATCCATAAAAGTGGCACAATCGGGATTGAAAACCGCTTCCTTGCTTTTGATAAACCAACCAATAAAATGTTGGTGCAAAAAAGGATATTTTGTTTGACTTTTTACAATTTCAGGATTAAAAATAGAATTAAAAATTTGGTTACAGGTAAAACTTTCTGTTTCAGTTTTTACAACACAATGATTACCTAGTTCTTTAAAATCAACTACTATTTGATTTACAAAATGGATATTATCGTTTTTCGAAATGGAATCAAAAACCATGTTATAAAAATCTAAACCTTTAATCATTTTATATTGATACGGGTTTAAATTTAATTGTCTTTCAAAGTTTTCGTTTTTTAACCAAGCTGAGTTCCATTTGGCAGAAGCCAATTTGTTATACAATCCTTTTTCATCCCATAAACACCAAGTTCTATCATTGGTTTTTTTGGTATTTTCATCAATAAGTAAAATGGTTTTATCTTCAAATTTTCCAGAAAGCACCATTTCATAAACCGTCATTAAAGCGGATAATCCTGAACCTGTGAAAATGTAATGGTAATGTTTCATTTATATCCGGAATGAAAAACCTATAGCAATATAGTGGTTAGGGGCATTATTTGTAATTCCAATACCTGAAGACAAATCTAACATAAAATTATTGCTAATCAAGTAAGTAATTCCCCCATCAAAACTGTGGTTTGCTTTGTCTTTTTCCGGAGCAAAACCAAAAAATTCTATGTATGAACCAAATTTGTCGGTAAAGGAATATCCTGTAGTAATAGTATAAATAAAGGTCGCTTCCGGTGAAATCCCATTCCACTCAGCGCCAAGATTGTAACTGAAAGTCATTTTTTTGGATAATGTATGTTGCATAACGAATCGAAATTCTGGCGCAAAATAATTGCTTTTAAAATCTGATGAGGCTGCATTTGGGATTAGGATATGACCAATAAATGACGTTTTGGGCCAAATCCCTTTTTCTTCTGACACTTTTATTTTACAGCCAATAAGTATTGGATTTAATCCTGAAACAGTACTGTCTTCAATTTTTTTTGAAACAAATTCGGTTATTAAACGAAGCTCAAAATTTTCATTTACACCATATTTCCATAAAGTGGAAGGCAATGTATTGGTGTTATTATTTTGTTTGTTTTTTTGAAATGAAAATCCTGTTTCAACCTGAAACATGCCTTTTGGAACAATAGCTGGTGTTTCTGTTTGGTCAGGTCGATCAGTTTGAATAGGTTCCGTTTCTTGCGAATAACAGAAAAAAGACAGAAATAATATTGAAAAGAGTGCTATGTTTTTCATAATTTTATATTTTTAGACAAAACTAAAAATAAATTTTGACAAACTAATAATAATTTCTTTTCTTTGTGAAAATTTACTTTTTATTGATGACAACTTCCGAAGAAAATTATATTAAGGTCATCTATCACCTTTCGTTGGTATCTCCCAAAGGTGTTAACACCAATGCTATTGCTGGAATGCTAGATACTAAAGCTTCTTCAGTAACAGATATGTTAAAAAAACTTTCCGATAAAGAACTAGTTGCTTATCAAAAATACCAAGGTGTAACGTTGACATCCAAAGGATTTCATTTGGCCAAAATGATAGTGAGGAAGCATCGTTTGTGGGAAGTTTTTTTGGTTGATAAACTTAATTTTTCCTGGGATGAAGTGCATGATATTGCTGAAGAATTAGAGCATATTAAATCTGACTCTTTAATTAATAAGTTGGATAAGTTTTTAGGATTTCCTGATTTTGATCCACATGGTGATCCTATTCCGAATGCCAATGGCGAAATGAAAAAAGTCAATAGATTACTGCTTTCAGAAGTTGAACTAAACAAACAATATCGTTGCATTGGTATGAAAGATTCGTCTTCTGATTTTTTAAAGTATTTGGATAAACAAAATATTGCTTTGGGGTCGACTTTTTTGGTCAAGGAAAAGGAAAGCTTTGATGATACTTTACGGGTAGAAATCAATTCTAAAGAAATTACGATATCAAATAAAATAGCTACTAATTTATACGTTCATTAATTATGTTTGAGTCAATAATTGCCTATTTCGAAAGTATAAATCCAGTTTTGGCGGCTTTATACGCCACTTTATTTACCTGGTTTTTAACAGCACTTGGTGCTTCATTTGTTTTCTTTTTCAAGAATATGAATCGAGTTGTTCTTGATGGAATGCTCGGTTTTACTGGCGGTGTTATGATAGCAGCAAGCTTTTGGAGTTTGTTATCGCCAGCCATTGAAATGAGTAAAGGTGAAGGATTTGTTAAAGTAATTCCAGCCGCAGTTGGATTTGCTTTAGGCGCACTTTTTATTTTTGGTTTAGATAAAATTCTTCCTCATTTACACATCAATTTTAAAGAAACGGAAGGAGTCAAATCACCTTGGCAACGTACAACTCTTTTAGTTTTAGCTATTACACTACACAACATTCCCGAAGGGTTAGCGGTTGGAGTTCTTTTTGGTGGCGTTGCAGCTGGAATACCCGAAGCATCCATTGCAGGTGCCGTAACATTGGCGATTGGAATTGGAATTCAAAATTTTCCCGAAGGGATTGCTGTTTCCATGCCATTACGTAGAATGGGAATGAGTAGATGGAAAAGTTTTATGTACGGACAATCATCCGCTTTGGTAGAACCTATTGCGGGTGTTTTAGGAGCTGTTGCCGTACTATTTTTTATTCCCATTTTACCTTATGCATTGGCATTTGCTGCTGGCGCGATGATATTTGTAGTGGTTGAAGAAGTAATTCCTGAAACGCAACAAGATAAGAATACTGATATTGCTGCATTGGGATTGATTGCCGGATTTATTGTAATGATGACTTTAGATGTTGCTTTGGGTTAATGACAAAAGGAGGTTGAATTAGTATTCTTTATAAATTTTTTGCTTCTTCAACATGCTTATTCGTGATGTAAGTTACCAAATAACGATTATCTTTTTTGTCAAAAAAGACATACCATGAAGTTCGTTTACTAACAGAAACTACAATGTAGTTTTTCGCTAAATTAGAAAATTGAGTTGGGGACGAATAATGGACATTAGTAGAAATACGATTTTCAATTTCTTCCTTTAAATCAAAAACGTAATTTTCAGCGTTTTCGCTATAGCTAAAATATTCTTTATGGTAGAGAATGTCTATTAAATCATTAAGATAAAACTCAATTTCTTTTGAGTATAAAACTACCTTTTCCAAGGTAAAGTTTTAATATGAGTTTGAACACGACTTACCAATTCGTCTCCAGAAATTGCATCAGACCATCTTTTTTCAAAAGTATCAGCAGTTTCAATAGCCCCAATTTTCATTAAGAAAGATTGAATTTCATTTCCGTATTTTTTTAAATCGATAGTTACCGACTGTTCTTTTCCAGAAGCATCTTTATTAAATTGAATTCCAGCAATTTCTTTCATCGTAAATTGATTTAAAATAACAAATATAAACATTAATGACAACCACAGTCATCATCGCCACAATTTTTTTTAGACTTGGGTTTCCAAATAAATTTTCTACACAAAAAAAGAATGGCAATAATTAATGCTAGATAAACTACTATTTCTTGAATGTTCATACCACAAAGGTAAAAAGGTTCTCGTTGATTAGAGAACCTTTTGTGATTTACTATATTAAAATTTTGCGCCGATAGAAATATAAAAAGTTCTTCCTTCTCCGGGTAGAATTCCTGGGCCTGGATAACCACTAGAACGACGAGTGGCATAGCGTTTATCCAAAAAATTATTGATGCCTGCACGAACATTGAAATTTTTCATAAACTTATATTCTGATGAAAAATCAACAATGTTGTACCCATCCAAAATTCCCGTTTGTCCATTGACAGACGGCGTCACGGTATTGTTGGCATCGGTAAAAATTCTTCCAGACATTTTATATTGTATGGTTGCCGAAAAGTTGTTATTTCCCCAAGACATTCCAAAATTGTGAATGTAACGTGGTGCATTTTCTACTTGGTTTCCTGCTAAATTCGTTTCAGTTGTTACAAAATCGATATAACGACTATCAATAAAAGACATCGAAGCAAACACGTCTAAATTCCCATAAGGTTTTTCTATCCCAATCATTTTTGTGATATTCAAATCAACAAAACCTTCAATTCCTTTGTTGCGCGTTTCACCTAAATTGGTTCTAAATAAATTGTTACTTTGTTGACGAATTAGACCAACACGATTGTTATAACTCAAATAGAATATACTAACATCAAAGTTTATAAATCCTTTATAAACACCACGATAGCCCAAATCTGCATTATAACCGCTTGCATCTTTTAAATTTGGATCGATTACATCAGTTACTGTTGGTGGCGTAAGATCTGAAAACAATACAGGTCTAAAAGCTTGCGTGATATTGGCATAAATGTTTGTGGTTCTGAATTTGTACTCTAATCCTAGTCCAAATAAAGGCTTACTTCTCGAAACCGTTTTGTCTGGAAAAGCCACATCATTTCCGTTGCTAATTCCATATCGTCCTTCTCCAATATTTTTTATGTATTCATAACGGACACCCGGAGTTACACTAAATTTTTCGGTAACTTTAAACTGATTTTCAAAAAAAACGGCAACGTTTTCAGTAGTAAAATCTAGATCACGTGCAAATCTTCCATCAATGGATAGGTCAAAATCAGAACCTGTTGTTCCTTTTTCATCTTGCACACGTTGGGTATTTGCTTTGTATAAACGCACTCCAAAAGCTAGATTATTATTAATTTTTCCTAATTTATATTTATAGATGTTTCGATTTTCTAGCCCAATGTTTTTATAATAATCACGATCTACTCTACGATTTGCAAAATTGTTTGTTGCAGGATTTATTGCGTCTTCAATATCTGCGGCTTTTGTAAATCCAACACTATTTCTCTCACCAATAAGCCCAAATGCTTTTACATTCACATCAAAATTAGGATTGACTTTTGTATCAAAATTTACAGCAAAAATATTCCATGGCACACCAAACCAATTGCGGCTTCTGAAGGATTGTCTTGGATTTGCCTCAAATTGTGCATCGGTTAAACCCCCAGGTTGTTGCATTTCATAATCAGCATTGGTGTATTCGGCTGAAATTTTTGTTTTATCCGAAAAGCGATATTCCACAAAAGCGTGCGTATTTCTCGCTTGAAAACGATTGTTTTCTCTCCAACCTTTTGCCGCTCGAGAATGATTGTATACGTAATATGACCATTTTTTATATTTCCCGCCAATGGCATTAAACGAACTCAATAATCCATAACTGCCAATAGTATTTTGAGTTTCAAATGTAAAGGGTTTGTCTTTTTCTCTTTTTAAAACATAATTGAGCATACCGCCAAATTGTGGCCCGAATTGCAAAGATGCACCACCGCGAACCATTTGAATAGTTTCAACTGCCTCAAGTGGAGGATTGTAATACGCTTCGGGATAGCCAAAAACATCGGCAGACATGTCTACACCGTTTTGGCGTGTGTTTAATTCCCAACTTCTGTTTGGACTTAAACCTCTAACGCCAACATTGATTTGCAGACCTGAACCTTCGTTTTCCCAAACGGTTACACCGGGAATTCTGGCAAAAATTTCGCGAGCATTGTTGTTTGTTAAGTTTCCATTTATATTTGAAAGTTTTAAGACTTCATTTTTTTTGCCCGAGAACAATACATTGTCTTTGGTTTCGGGCATTCGCTCCGGACTTTGTTGCTTTGCAACGATGATGACCGGAGCAAGTTTCTTGATGGTATCATTTATTTCATTTTCAAAATTGTCTTGCGCTTTTAAGGAATTTGAAATTAGGAGTAAAAAAAACAGGTAATATAATTGGCGCATTTGTTATTTAGATTAATTCTACGCGGCAAAAATATAAATTATATTTATTTAGACAAAATATAAATAACTAAAATATAGATTATTTTTTAAATATAAATTACGGAAGATTTATTTAAGCAATTGATAGGCAATTAAAGCTGTTAAATAGGCAAATCCACTCATGAAAACAAGTTGAATTATAGGCCATTTCCATGAGTTTGTTTCTTTTTTTGTAACCGCAAGTGTGCTTGCGCATTGCATCGCAAAAGCATAAAATAGCAATAAAGAAACTCCAGTAGCAAAGTTGAATATTTTGGTTCCATCAGCATGAACATCGGCTTGCATTTTACTTTTTATTGTGCTTTCGTCGTTATTGTTTCCAACGCTGTAAATAGTTGCCAAAGTTCCGACAAAAACTTCACGAGCAGCAAAGGATGTAACCACTGCAATACCAATTTTCCAATCGTAACCCAAAGGTTTTATTACAGGTTCAATCGATTTTCCGATTATTCCGATGTATGAATTCTCAAGTTTATAGGTGCTGGTAAGGTTATCAAGTTCTTCTTTTTCAATAATTTTACCTTCTGTTTTTGCATTAACTGTCACAATTTTTTCTGCATTTTTAAAAGACGCATTCGGACCATGAGAACCCAAAAACCAAAGAATTATTGAGATAGCCAAAATGATTTTTCCAGCTCCAAAAACGAATGATTTTGTTTTTTCGATTACGTTAATCGCCACATTTTTAAAAAGCGGTAATTTGTAATTTGGCATTTCAACAACGAAGTAGGATTTGGTTTTAACCTTTAAAATTTTATTTAAAATATAAGCCGAAAAAATCGCCATTCCAAAACCTAAAAGATACAAAATCATCAGTGTTGCGCCTTGCAAACTGAAAATACCAAATAAGCGTTTGTTTGGAATTATCAAAGCAATTAAAATGGCATAAACCGGCAAGCGCGCGGAACAGGTTATAAAAGGTGTAACCAAAATGGTAATAAGTCGTTCCTTCCAGTTTTCAATATTTCGCGCACTCATTATAGCCGGAATCGCACAAGCAGTTCCTGAAATTAAGGGCACCACACTTTTACCCGAAAGTCCGTAACGGCGCATGATTTTATCCATTAAAAAGACAACCCGACTCATGTAACCACTTTCTTCGAGTACTGAGATAAAAAGAAAAAGAAAGGCAATTTGTGGGATGAAAATTACGATTCCTCCAATTCCTGGAATGATTCCTTCGCTAATTAAATTGGTAAATTCTCCGCTTGGAAGATGCTTTTTTGCATAATTCGCCAAATCGGCAAAAGAGGTATCGATAAAATCCATTGGATAACTCGACCAATCAAAAATGGATTGAAATATCAATAGTAAAATTCCAAAGAAAAAAACGTAACCAAAAATTTTATGCGTTAGGACTTTGTCTAGTTTTGAGCGTAAATCAGTAGCGTTAGTTGTGTCTATTGTTTGACCAACTTTCAACGTATCATTAATAAATTGATACCGTTTTATGGTTTCTTTTTGTTGCAAACGTTTTAAATCGGAATGTGATTTTGTAAATGAACTTCGAATTTCATTTCGCTCCAAATTCAAAAAATTCACATCCTGTGTAATCACCAACCAAAGTTTGTACACCAATTGATTTGGGAATGCTTTTCGTAGTTTATTGAAATATTCTTCATCAATGCTTGACGCATTCAGACAAGGTTCCGTTGACAATGATTTATAATCGACAATTTGTTTTTTCAGCTCTTCAATTCCATATCCTTTTCGAGTACTAACCAAAACAACTTTGGTTTTTAATTGTTCTTCAAGATGCGGAATATCTAGTGTAATGCCTTTTGGTTTCATTCTGTCTGCCATGTTAATGACAAGAATAGTCGGAATTTCTAAATCTTTTATTTGAGTAAAAAGTAAAAGGTTTCGTTTTAAATTTTCAATATCTGTAATGACAACTGCAACATCAGGAAAGAGTTTATCTTTTTTATTGAGCAGCAATTCGATGACAACATTTTCGTCAATTGAACTTGCATTGAGGCTGTAGGTTCCAGGTAAATCGAGAATATTGGCTTTAACTGTATTATTTAATTTACAAAAACCCAATTTTTTTTCAACGGTTATCCCAGGATAATTTCCAACCTGTTGCTTCAAACCTGTCAATTGGTTGAACACCGAAGTTTTTCCGGTATTTGGATTTCCAATTAAGGCAACAGTGATATTTTGGATGCTCATGTTTACTTATTTCTTCCAGATTTCAACTTCAATTTCACGAGCGGTTTCTTTTCTAATAGCCAAATGAGAACCATTGTTTACATTCAAATAAATGGGATCACCAAGCGGTGCTATTTGGATAATTTCCAAAGTATTATTTGGGAAACAACCCATTTCTAAAAGCTTTAGTGGAATTTTGTCCAAATCAACATCTGTGATTGTGGCGATGTCTCCAATTTGTAATAAATCAACGGTGGTTCTCAATGCTTATTTAGATTGAATTAAGATTACAAAAGTATCGATAAAAAAGTAAAGTAAGATGATAAAAGTCAGTTTAACTACTTTTTATCATTTTCGCAAAGCCAATTGATATCGTCAATAAGTTTTTTTATTTCTTCTTTTTTGGTGCCATCATAAAAACCTCTAATGTGTTTTTGAGAATCGACGAGCACAAAATTTTCGGTATGAACCATATCGTAAAGTTCCGATGGTTTTCCGAGTTTCACAGCTAAATAAGACTTTCTGGCCATGCTGTAAATTTCTTTTTTATCGCCTGTTACTAGATTCCATTTAGAATCAACTACCCCTTTTTCTGCGGCATAGTTTTTTAAGACAAACACACTATCAATATCTGGGGTAACGCTATGGGATAGCAACATTACTTTTGGATTATGTAAAAAAGCTTTTTGTATTTCAATCATATTTGTGGTCATAATGGGACAAATAGTGCCACAAGTTGTGAAGAAAAAATCGGCAACATAAATTTTACCTTCGTAGTCTTTTTGAGTTATTGTTTTCCCGTTTTGGTTGATGAATGAGAAGTTGGCAATTTTATGTTCTCTTGCAATATATTGTACTGTAGAATCTACCAATTCGGGATTAACATCAGCAGGATTATAAATGGGCAAAGTTTTACTTGGCTTCAGCACATTATAAAACAGTGTGATTGTTATTATTGAAAAAATCAAAAATGTTCCGATTAAAATCCTATATTTTTTTATAAAAACAAACATTATTTTTTTTGGCAAAAATACAAAAGGGTTTTATCATTTATACCTTTTAGAGATTCATAAAGACTTATATTTTTGTTAAAAAAACATTTCTTTCGGGTTAATCAATAAATTTGTATCAACTAACAAAAAACTAAATTATTATGAAGATAATTACAATCTCAAAAATAGTGCTAGCAGCATTTATTACAGTTACTACATTGCAAACAAATGCACAGCAAAAAACGCCAGGAATTAACACTTCCTTAATGGACAAATCGGTAAGTCCAAAAGATGATTTCTTTAAATTCGTGAATGGAACATGGTTGAAAAACACGGATATTCCTGCCGATAAAACCCGTTGGGGAAGTTTTGATGAATTGCGTCAAAATACAGATAAAGACGCACTAGCTATTTTAAAAGAAGCCGCAAAAAACCCAAAATATGCTTCAAATACTGATCAAGGAAAAGCAATCAGTATGTACAAAGCCGCTATGGATACAGTAGCGAGAAACAAGCAAGGAATTACTCCAATAAAACCTTATTTAGCAAAAATTGACGCAGTAAAAAGCATAAAAGATTTACAGAAATTGATGATAGAAGAGGAAGCGAAAGGTGGAGGAGTTGGATTTTTTGGATTTAGCATTGGAGCTGATGATAAAAACAGTACTAAAAATTCGGTAAGTCTTGGTGTTGGCGGACTAGGTTTACCCGACAGAGATTATTATGTTTCTGATGATAAAGACTCAAAAGAAAAACGCGAAAAATACCAAGCGCATGTTGCCAGAATGTTAGCGTTTATAGGGAAATCTCCAGAGCAGGCAAGAATAGATGCTGAAAAAATACTCGCTTTAGAAATAGCCATGTCACGCCCAAGATTAGACAGAGTTGAAAGAAGGGATCCCAAAAAGCAATACAATCCAACTGCCATCAGTGATTTACAAAAAATGGCGCCGATTATTGATTGGAACACCTATTTAAAAGGGATTGGAATGACAACAATAGATACCGTTATTGTTTCTCAACCTAAATATATGGCTGCTTTACAAACCATTTTTACTGAAAACAAAGTGGAAGATTGGAAAGCCTATATGCGTTGGATGTTGTTAAGAGGTGCATCAGGGCAATTATCTACCGATATAGAAACAGCAAACTGGGAATTTTATGGAAAAACATTAACCGGAGCGTTAAAACAAAGACCACGTCACGAAAAAGCACTTCAAGTTGTTAACGGGACTGTTGGAGAAGCACTAGGTAAATTATATGTAGAAAAAATGTTCCCAGCGGAGGCCAAGGATAAAGCCTTCAGAATGATTAGAAATGTAATGCGTGCATACGAACTAAGAATCAACAATTTATCTTGGATGTCCGCAGAAACAAAGATAAAAGCAGTTGAAAAATTAAATAGCTTAACAATCAAAATCGGATATCCAGACAAATGGAAAGATTATGCTGCTTTATCTGTTAAAAGTCCAGAAGATGGCGGAAGCTATTTTGGAAATCTTAGAAATGTTTCAGATTGGAATTGGAAAAAAGATTTAGAGAAATTAGGAAAACCAGTGGACAAAACAGAGTGGGGAATGTCTCCTCAAACGGTGAATGCTTACTACAATCCATCATATAATGAAATTGTTTTCCCGGCGGCAATATTACAGCCTCCTTTTTATAATTACCAAGCAGACGAAGCGGTTAATTATGGTGGAATTGGAGCAGTTATCGGCCATGAAATATCGCACGGATTTGACGATCAAGGAGCTACTTATGATGCCGAAGGAAACTTAAAAGATTGGTGGACTGCCGAAGATTTGACAAAATTTACGGCATTAGGGAATGCTCTTGCCGATCAATATTCGGCTTTAGAGCCATTACCAGGAATTAAAGTGGATGGTAAATTTACTTTGGGAGAAAATATCGGAGATTTAGGCGGAATAAATGCCGCTTATGACGGGTTACAATTGTATTTGAAAGAAAACAAAAATCCGGGATTAATTGACGGCTATACTCCAGAACAACGTTTGTTTATTTCTTGGGCAACCATATGGAGAAGTAAAATGCGTGATGAAGCGTTAAAAAATCAGGTAAAAACAGACCCACATTCACCAGGAATGTACAGAGCTTACGTACCTTTATTAAACTTAGAAACGTTCTACCAAGCATTCGATATAAAACAAGGCGATGGTATGTATACTGCTCCAGATAAGCGCGTAATTATTTGGTAATCAAATTATGAGCAGTCCTAATAATCTGTTTTGATTATTTAGGACTGGTCATTTTTTATGCTTCTAATTTTGCAATACACTTTTCTCTTATTTCCCAAACTTTGTCAAAAGACAATGCAATATTATTATCATCAATCCATTTTTTTAGATAATTTCTATGATATTCCATTTTAAAAGTGCTTACTTGTTCGGGTTCAATTTCAATTTCTTCGAGGATGTCATTTTTTAAATTCTCAAAATCAGAATTTCTATTGGTAATGTCTATTCTTTTATTATTAAGAAGTAAGTAACAATGAGCTTCGGGCAAATATTCTAAACCATTGTTTAACAGTAATGTTCCAATTTTTGAGGTGTTCAAATGGTTCATTTTATACATTCCTATTACAAGTTTTATATTCTCAAACTTATTTAAGTCGGCTATCTTTTTTAAAAAGGAATGCTTTGAGCTACAAGTCCCTTTGTTTTCTTTTATTACCAATGAAAAATCTTCTCTGTTTTGGTTTCGTCCATAGCGAAGATTTCTTGTAAACTCAATTAATTCACTCCAATTTTTAATTGATTTTTCCTTTACTAAATTTGTTAAATCATCCGCTGAGGTGAAGTTCAAATGACTTACTGAAAACATTATTTTATAGCCCTCTGGGTCAGAAATCATAATTCCATTTTTTTTCCAATATGGATTTTTGGGTTTTTCGAGATTTTTATTTGCGGTTTTAATTTTTCTTTTAATAATTTCCAATTCAATTTCAGCATTTACATAAAAAACAAGGATGTCATCTTCATCAAATTTACTAGCTGGTTTTTCTGTTGAACTAGTAAATTCTAAATGCCAATTTGAGTTGGGAACACCCAAAAAAATTCCGTTATAGTTGTTATGATTTTCAAATCCGCCAAGTTTTTCTAACCCAACTATTTCAGTGTAGAACTTTTCGATTTCTTCTAAGTTTTGAGTATGTCTTGCGTATCTAAAAGTCATTTGTAATTATAATGCTATATTTTCAAAATGGTAGCCCAAAACGGTTTCCACTTTTTCAGAAGATATGATTTTTCCAACACTTGGTTTACTTTCATCAAATTCGGGTAATAGCAAATTGAGTTCCAATGCTTTTTCTGAATAATACGTTTTTCGTGTTGGATGAAAAGGCGCAACCGCATTGAAAATTTCTCCAAACCCTAATTTGTCATTCTGAGCTTGTCGAAGAATCTCTTCAATTATTCTAATACAATCCATTTGATGAATTAAATTTATAGGCGCATCAGGGTTTTCAATGTTTTTTCTTCCTGCTAAAAAATGAATTGGATGCCGATTTTCTCCAATCAATCCTCCAAAACGAATTACGGTAGTTTTGAAGTTTGTACTTCTTAACAAAAGATTTTCTGCCTTTAGTAATTGCTTTCCACTTTCTGTTTCAGGTTGTGGTTTTGTCAATTCTGTCACACTGAGCGTAGTTGAAGTTTCATCAGCATAAACTGAAGTTGAACTAATAAAAATTATTTTTTCAATCTTCGAATTTTCGATAAACGGAATTAGATTTTGAATTTTCGAAACAAAATTTTCATTAGAATTTTCTCTTAATTTTGGCGGAATATCAATTATCAAGATTTCGGAATTCTTTAAAAAAGATTGTAAATCACCTTGAATTTCATTTTCTGATAAAGTAATTTGAAAAGCATGAATTCCATTACTTTCTAAAAGGGTCATTTTCTCTATTGAAGTAGTTGACCCTTTTACCAAAAACCCTTTGTCTAACAAAGATTTCGCTAATGGTAATCCTAACCAACCACAACCTAAGATGGAAATGTTTTTCATTTATATTATTTAAAACCTATTTGTTTGCGTTCCTTTTGAGCTGTATCTTTTTCTTCTTTTTAAATACTAATTACATTTATAAGTAGCCCAATATCCTTGTTCTGTAAAAGCAAAAGGCAGGTATTTACTGTATTTTCCTCTACCAACATTCTCTAAGGTCACAATTTGTGACCTTAGAGAATGGTATTCATCAGCTGTTAATTGAAACATAAAATCAATAGGAAACCTTTTACTATTTCTTTTTACAGATTGATTTAAAACTTTTGTTTCTACTTCATAAAGCAATGCTAAATCAAGGTCAAGTAGGACTTTTTGACCCCGAATATCATAAATTTTAGATTGTAATGTGGCTACTTGCATAATTAGTATTTGTTATGTGAAGTCAAGAATTATGAGTTGTATATTTTATGGTTTTATCAAAGCATCTTTTTGAAATTGTTAACGCTCTATTCTTTTTGGCTTTCCTGCATTCATTGAAATTTGTTCAACCGCTTTTAACGAAACCTTCACTTTTTGTTTGATAATCACAGCATCGTTTAACACAAATGGTGTTGGCATCATCCAAGCTTTTCTTTTTGTCATCGTAAACAATGGACTACTCATCAAATCAAAGGAACTTTCGACCAAGTTTAAGTCTAGTTTTTGATTAACAGGAATAGAAAAATCCATCACCAACGGTTGATTATCTACCACATAATATGTCAATAATTTTCCTTTGGTTTTGGAAGAAATATTGCTTTTAAAATCAATCGATTTGACATTATTTGCAATGAAATTATTTATTTGAACTCCATCGTTATTAAAGATATCATAACGATTTACGTTTCTATTTGAAGTGATTTTAATTCGGTATATATGTTGGTTCTCTTTTATGGTATCACGCAAGAATTCAATGGTTGGTTTGGCAATTTTTTTTATGGATGCATCAGCCATAAAAGTATATTGTGAACCATATTTACTGTATAATTTATTGGTATTTAAAGGAGAACCAATTTTCGGGTTTTCACCCAAATATTCTTTTGTCCATTCGTCTAAATTTACATCATAAGTTGCCCAACTGGCTTTATTATTATCACCATCCAAAATATAAACCAAACTATTCGGTTTTGCTTTTGTATTGGTATAATCTGAGGAAAAATGCGCTTTGATGAAGAAACCTATTGAGACAAAAAGGAATAGCGTTGCCCAAACCCCTTTACGAGAAAACGACCCAAAAATGGGTAGTAATAATCCAAATGCCAATACGGTTAAAATTGAACTTCCAAACAAAATTTTCAACTCCAAACCAATAGGGAACATTTGAATAAATGGTACAATGATGATTAATGTTGGAATAGCCAACAGGCAATTCAAAAACCAATTTGACTTTTGAGTGAGTACATAAAACCCTAACATTAATGTACTTGCGATTACGGGTATAATCAAAAATCCAGCGCCTGGTAACTTTAAAGCAAGGCCAACATTAAGTAATAGCCAAAGGAATAATGGCGCGATTATTTGGTTCATTTCAGGATTGCGTTTTGCTTTACTTTGATAAAACAAAAAGCAAATAGCCAAGGTCAAACTCACAAAAGCATAAATATAATCATGACCGTTATAGGTAAACTTTTGAAGTATATCATTGTATTGTGGATAAAAATGCAGTACTAATTTCCATCCAATAAAAGAAATTAACCCGGCGATAATCAAAGAACCTAAAAGCGGAATAAACCCTTTCATGATTTCTTTCATTAGCAAAATGTGTTTTCCAATTCCGATAAACACAAACAAGAAAAGCAATCCAAAACCAATTAAAACCATCGGTAAAATCCAGCTAAAAGGATAACTAATAAATTTAAACGGCATATTGAAATATACTTTATCATCAGTAGAATTAAGTGATGTTAAATCAGTATTTGAAAAATGATTTAATAGCGGAACCAAATAAGTTCCTTGGTGAGCCATTGTTTTTGGGTCTAAGTTTTGAAAATTATCTTGCGCTGTGTGATAATTAAAATGACTATCGATAAAGGCAAAATTAAATCCTTGTATGTTGCCTTGTTCCCTAAAAACAGTCAAATCGGTATCGTTGGGCAACATTTTATAAATGCTATACATCAACGAATTGGAAACAGGATATTGTACATTTCCGCTCGAAAAAGCATCGACCATTTTGGCATTTCCTTGATTGGTTTCCATCAGCATATAACTCGGTCCTGAACTTCCTCGAGCTTCAAAATTGAGCGCCAAACCAATTTCTTTTGCCCATTGATGTTGGGTTACAAATAATGACGCACCGTTTAATCCCAATTCCTCAGCATCAGTAAAAAGAATGATGATATCGTTTTTGTGTTGGGTTTTATTGTGTAAAAAAGCACGAAAACTTTCTAAAATAGTAGCAACTCCCGAAGCATCGTCGCTAGCGCCAAGCGAGGATGAATGTGGCGCACTGTCATAATGGGAAAGCAAAAGCAATGCTTTAGTATTTGAAGTGCCTTTTATGCGAGCTAAAATATTTTTAGAATACACCAAAGTTCCTTTTTCGGTCATGGTGAAACCTTCTTGAATAGAGGTTTCTAAACCTAAATTTTTTAATTCTTTTTGGATATATTGTGCAACTACATCGTGATTTTTGGACCCTACAAAATGTGGTTTTTTTGAAATCTCTTTGACTGTTTCCAAAGCTCGTTTTGTAGAAAATTCCGAGAGTGGCGCTTCGGTTTCATCATAACCTTGAGGCATCATAAAATAGAAAACCCCAAAAATAATGGCAATTAAAACCAATAGGGAATACAGTGAAGCGTTATTTTTTTTCATTACTCAGTATTTATTTTAGAATCTTAGTACCTTTAATAGGCAATGTATTTAAACCAATAATCTTTCAACATCCAACACCCAACATCCATCTTTTCAATACTCTTTCTTTACCAACATATAAAAATCATTTTCCAAAAAACGATACCCTTGGTCGTAAACAAAGTGATAGGTGTTTCCGGTATTCGTGTTCAAAACACTAGTGAAATATTCAAAATCAAAACCCTTGCTCAACAGTTTGGCTTTGGTTGTTTTAGATTTTCCTTCCACGTTCAGCTCCGACAAAATTCGGTAATTTTTGCGCAATTTGTTGTTCACATTGCGCATAAAATTCGTGCTGTCTTTGTTAATTTTATTATTGTAGGCATTGCGACATCCATCGCTACAGAACTTTTTGTCTTCGCGACCTACAATTTTTTCGCCACATTCTAAACAGGTTTTGCTCATCAGTAATATATTTAAAATCAACCAAATATAAACAAAAATTTCCGTTTACAAACGGTTACAAATAATTACAACCGAAAGTAAATGAATAACAACCGAATAATTTTTGACAACTGCCACAACTTTGCATCGTTGATTTGACACAACCATTTCAAACAACAAAAATAATTTTAACAATAACATTTAAATTTTAAACGCCATGAATGCAATGAAAAACAAAGTACAGTTAATCGGTCACGTAGGACAAGAACCAGAAATCAAAACTTTTGACGGAGGGAAAAAACTAGCCAACATCACTATCGCTACCAATGATTATTACATCAATGACAAAGGGGATAAAGTAGAACAAACCGAATGGCACAAAGTAACTGCTTGGGGAAAAGTAGCCGAAATCATCGAAAAGTATGTTACCAAAGGCAAAGAAATTGCCATAGAAGGGAAACTTACTCACCGTAGTTATGATGATAAAGACGGCAACAAACGCTACATTACCGAAGTAGTTGTCAATGATATTCTTTTAATGGGAAAATAATTGATTTATCTTTTTAATTATAAAGCGACAAAGCGAAAGGTTTTGTCGCTTTTGTTATTTAAAGTAAAATGTGCAACACATCCGATATTTTTTCCAAAGTATTAAAGTTGGGATGCTCCACATTGTGACTTATTTTTTCGTGTTCCCAGGTGGTGTGAAACGGAATATGAACAGCATAACCACCAATTCCCAAAACGGGCAACACATCGGATTTAAGCGAATTGCCAATCATAAAAAATTCGCTGGGCTTAATTTCCAATCGGTTCAACAATTTTTGGTAATTGATTTCTTGTTTGTCTGCCATCACTTCTATATGATGAAAATAATGTCCCAAACCTGAACGATGCAACTTGCTTTGTTGGTCTTTCAAATCGCCTTTGGTGGCAACAATTAATTTATATTTTCCATGAAGTTGCGCCAACGTTTCCTCAACGCCATCCAATAATTCAATTGGTTTTTGGAGCAATTCTTTCCCGTGTTCAATAATTTTCTCAATTATTTCGATTGAAATAGTATTGTTGGAAATGCGCATAGCTGCTTCTATCATCGAAAGAATATACCCTTTGATTCCATAGCCATACAACTCTAAATTTTCGATTTCGGTTTTGAATAATTCTTGCGACAATCCTTGTTTTGATAAATAATCACTCATCAAAGCACAAAATTTCTCTTCTACTTCCTGAAAATAGGGTTCGTTAACAAAGAGAGTATCATCAGCATCGAAAGCGATTATTTTTGGGGTCATTAGAACAAACTGAATTGAGATTTAATTTTGGGATAGAAAACACCAATAATAACAAAAGGATTTTTTGCTCTTTGTCTATGCCATTGCATTGTCGTTCCAAGAAAAAGATAAATATCATTTTCTTTTGTAAAAACATTAAAATATTTATCCTTTACTTTTTCAATAGCTTTTTCTTCATCATTATTACTGTCTCTTAAACAGTTCCAATATAATTCAAATATTTCCCAATCTTCAATCATTAATCGACTTGACTTACCTTCATCATCTTCAAAAAGATAATAAAATTTATAGGGTGCTTTACGAATTAATTTTTCTGGATTACTATCTATTTCAATAAATAAATCAGTTTGTTTTCTTAGTTCTTTCCATTCATTTTTCCATTCCTTTGTGTCATTTTCAACATCAAAACCTATAATTTTTGTAGGCTTAAAAGTTGCCAAAGAGATATTATTTGGGGCTTTAGAATCACTAAGTAATTTAGCTTTATTTGTGTAAACGTTATTTAGGCAAATTCTCTTTCTCTCTTCCCAAAAATTATTTGTATTTAAAGTGTTAACGATTTTAATATCATAATTATTTGGAGAATGACTTTCTGGACGAAAATCATCAGTTCTTGGTTTAACATCTAATTCAATCCAAGTATATTTTTTAAACCCAATATCTTTTTTAACTTGATTTAAAAAACTCAAAGGAATTGGATATATTCTTATCCAAGTTCCATCTTCTAAAAAACCTGCAGTACAAACCAATTCATCATAACTTCTTGATGGTAAAGGATATGTGGTAACAGATATTAGAATTTTCTTTTTTGGCATAAACTATAAATGTTCAAGAGTATATTTAAATCCTTTCAAATTTGTAATTGCTTCGGACAAATGTTTTCTATGACATTGACAAATATCAGCTTCAAAACATGTCAAAGCAATTCTTCTATTCATTTTTAATAATTTAAGAATTTCAGTTTGACTATCAATAGACTTTTTAAGATTAAGATTTTTATATTCTTCAAATAAAACGTCGTAATCAGCTTGAGTTTTTAATTCTTGTCTTTGTTCAGAATCAATTCCAACTTCAGGAATATGAATGTATTCAATTCCAACACCGTTACAAGCATTTTTTAATTGACTTTTACTAAAACCATATTTCATACTTAAAGCATTTTTCCTAACATCGCAAAGAACTTTTATATTATTTTTTATTAATTTATTTAAATATGTTTCTAATGATATTCCTTGATAACCGATAGTAAATAAAGTTATTTCGTCTTCAAAAGATCTGTAATTATCTAGATTATTAAAGTCTTCTTCTGTCAAATATTCTTTTGCGACAGTACTATTAATAGCAAAATACGGATACCTTTTATAAGTAAGATTTATTAAATCATCGCTTGTTTTATTGGCGTAAATAATTCTAAAATCACTTATTGTTTTTTTATCTTCTATTGTTAGTTCATTTAAATAATTAACTTCATCTTCTTTTTTCCAAGATTTAGTAGTTTCATTTACAATTCCATATTTTTTTAAAGTCGATAAATCTGCATTTGCTTGAAATGAGTAACAACCGAATTTATATGGAACAAAATCATACGTTTTTTTATCCTTCTGAAATCTGGTAAATAAAAACAACAATTTTTGAAGCTGAACTTTTTCTAATTCATTGTCAAAAACTTGGATTAAGGATAAAATAATTTTTCTTCTGTAATACATAGTTTTGTAAAAATAGTAAATTTTTAACTAATCAAAGCCCCATTCTCAACTCCATCTGAACTTGTACTGAGCGTAGACGTTTTGTCCGGATTGACAAAAACCAATTTCCCATCTTTATCATTGGTCATCAAAATCATCCCTTGACTTTCCACACCACGCAATGCTCTCGGTGCTAAATTCACTAAAACTGTCACGCGTTTGCCAATAACTTCTTCGGGTGAAAAATGCTCTGCAATTCCTGAAACTATTGTTCTTATATCAATTCCAGTATCCACTTTTAAAACTAAAAGTTTGTTGGCTTTAGGCATTTTTTCGGCTTCCAAAATCGTTCCCACACGTAAATCCAATTTGGCAAAATCGTCAAAGGTTGACGTTTCTTTTTGTGGTTCTATAACTTGATTTTCCATAATATTCGCTTTTTTGGTGGCTTCGAGTTTGTCAATCTGTTTTTGGATTTCGGCATCTTCTATTTGAGCAAATAATATTTCGGCTTGTCCTATTTTATGACCCGATTTTAATAATTCTGAAGTTTCGGATACTAGTTTCCAATTAAAATGAGATTCCTCCTTCGTCGGAATGACAAGAATACGGGATAATTTCCTTGCAGTAAACGGTAAAAAAGGTTCACACAAAGTAGCTAAAGCCCAGGCAATTTGCAACGCCACATACATTTGGGTTTTTACTCTTTCGGGATCAGTTTTTACCATTTTCCATGGTTCTTCATCGGCGAGATATTTATTTCCTAATCGCGCCACATTCATTAGTTCACCTTGTGCTTCTCTAAATCGATACCTTTCAATTGAGGAAGAAATTACAGCAGGATACGCTTTTAATTCGGCTAACGTTTTTTCGTCAACTTCAGTAAATTCATTGGGCGACGGAACAATTCCGTTATAATATTTATGGGTTAACACCACCACACGATTGATAAAATTACCAAAAACTGCAGCCAACTCGTTATTATTTCTCGCCTGAAAATCTTTCCAAGTAAAATCGTTATCTTTAGTTTCTGGCGCATTGGCTGTCAAAACATAGCGTAAAACGTCTTGCTTATCTGGAAAATCTAGTAAATACTCATGCAACCAAACCGCCCAATTTTTGGAAGTTGACAATTTGTTTCCTTCCAAATTTAAAAATTCATTGGCTGGAACATTTTCTGGTAAAATATAGGTTCCTTCGGCTTTCAACATCGCTGGAAAAATGATACAATGGAAAACAATATTGTCTTTTCCAATGAAGTGAACCAATGAAGTGTCCGGATTTTTCCAATAATCTTCCCAATTTTTTCCTGTTCTTGAAGCCCATTCTTTGGTAGAAGAAATATAACCAATGGGTGCGTCAAACCACACATACAATTTTTTTCCTTCGGCACCTTCCACTGGAACATCAATTCCCCAATCTAAATCGCGAGTTACCGCACGAGGTTTCAATCCGTCGTCCAACCATGATTTTACCTGACCCAATACGTTGGCTTTCCAGTCTTTGGCATGGTCAACTAAAATCCATTGGGTCAAAAAATCTTGGTATCTATCCAATGGTAAAAACCAATGTTTAGTTGATTTTAAAATCGGAATTTCACCTGTAATTGTCGATTTAGGATTGATTAAATCAGTCGCATTTAACGTCGAACCACATTTTTCACATTGATCGCCATACGCTTCTGGATTGTCGCATTTTGGACATGTTCCGGTTACGAATCTATCGGCCAAAAACTGGTCTGCTTTAGCATCATACAATTGCTCGGTAACTTCTTCAATAAAATCATTATGGTCGTATAATTTTCTAAAAAATTCTTGAGCCGTATCGTGATGAATTTTAGATGAAGTTCTGGAATAATTATCAAACGAAATTCCAAAATCAATAAACGATTGACGAATAATTCCGTCGTATTTATCAATAACCTGTTGCGGTGTAATGCCTTCTTTTTTGGCTTTCATCGAAATGGCAACCCCGTGTTCATCGCTTCCGCAAATAAACGCCACATCTTTTCCTTGCAGTCTTAAATAGCGCGCATATATATCAGACGGCACATAAACGCCAGCCAAATGACCAATATGAATAGGACCATTAGTATAAGGCAAAGCTGCAGTGACGGTATATCTTTTAGCTTCGCTCAATTCGGCTTTGCCTCGGGTTGGACTTTTTAACATGATAAATTTCGGTATATAAACTGCAAAAATAAGCAATTTATTTGGAGCTATTTCCTGCTATCCGCTTCAATCTTTTTTGAAACGTAACACTTCGACAAGCTCAGTATGACATTTCAAAAAAGGATTTCCACTACTATCAGGGCTAAAACATTGGTTTTCTTACACCACAATTTGTTTATATTTGCTCATATCATTTTCAAAAATGAACAAAAAAAATATATTCTTTATTCTATTATCTTTATTCTTTTTAAATCTTCATTCTCAAAAAAAGATGATTACACCAGCTTATCTAAAAAAAGGCGATACGATTGCCATCGTTTGTACTGCCAGAAAAAACATTGAAGACAATTTAAAACCCACAATTGACATGCTCGAAGGATGGGGTTTGAACGTAAAAATTGGAAGTACAATAGGATTAGATTATTACCAATTGGCCGGAACAGACGACCAACGTGCCGCTGATTTTCAGGCGCAACTAGACAACCCAAATATTAAAGCGATTTGGTGCGTTCGTGGCGGTTATGGCACAGTAAAAATTATTGATAAGTTGGATTTTACCAAATTCAAACAACATCCAAAATGGATTATTGGTTTTAGTGATGTGACCGTTTTACACAGTCATTTAAACCGAATGGGAATAGAATCTATCCATGGCACTATGCCAGTTTCTATAGCAAGAGCAACAGATGAAGCAAAGAATTCTTTATGTGCGGCCTTGTTTGGAGACACATTACGATATACTTTAGAATGCGACGCCTTAAACCACAAAGGAAAAGCCAAAGGAGAATTGGTTGGCGGGAATCTATCTATTTTATACAGCTTATTAGGTTCTGAATCGGCCATTGATTGTAGTGAAAAAATACTTTTTATTGAAGATTTGGATGAGTATTTATATCACATTGACAGAATGATGATGAATTTAAAACGCAATGGTTGTTTGTCAAGTTTAAAAGGAATTATTGTTGGCGCCATGACCGACATGAAAGACAATGATATTCCTTGGGGAAGAAATGCTTTGGAAATCATTGAAGATTCGGTTAAAGGATTGAACATCCCAATTATTTATAACTTCCCAGCGGGACACATTAGAGACAATCGCACTTTGATTTTTGGTCGACAAGTTTTTTTGGAAGTCAATGCTAAAGAAAGCAAAGTGATTTTTGAATAATTTTAAACATTAAGGAGTAAAGTAAAATTAAGGATTTCATTAAGTATTACAACTGAATACTGCGACTGAATACTGAACACTATTTATATGGCAGAACACAACGAATTAGGAAAATTTGGAGAAGAATTAGCTGTAGAATTTCTGCAAAAAAACGGCTATGATATTCTGGAAACCAATTGGACTTTTCAAAAAGCGGAAATCGATATTATTGCTCAAAAAGGAACTATTCTAGCAGTGGTGGAAGTAAAAACACGTTCCAGTATAGAATTTGGATTGCCACAAGATTTTGTTAAACCAAAGAAAATACAATTATTAGTAAAAGCCATTCACGAGTACATCATTTTAAATGATTTAGATGTTGAAGCTCGTTTTGATATTATCGCGATACAGAAAGAGGAAAATAATTATAAAATAGAGCATATTGAAGATGCTTTCTTTTATTTTTGATTAAACAATTCCTAAAAATTTAACTTCAAAAGCTAATTTTAGTTCAATTTCAATAACTTTACACAAAAGAAATAATTATAACACTATGAAAAATAACCTACTATTAATGATGGTTTTTTGTGTAACAGGGTTGTTAGCGCAAAACAAAGTTGGTGAAAAAGTAATTGAATTACAAAAATTAAAAGCCAATTTTAAATCCATTTCGGTATTATCTTCAATCCATTACTCAACTGACGAAGAAGTAAATAAAATTGTTGATGGCGCTACATTAGCTCGGATAAATTTTGAAAAAGTTACTGAAATTGTATCGAATCAATTCGAGACAATAGAACTAGAAATACCCTTTGAGGGACAAAATATTAATGTGCTTTTATATAAAGTAAATCCATTTGCCGAAGGGTTTCATGTTGATACCAATAAAGAAAAAAATATCGCTTATCAAAAAGGCGTTTATTACCGTGGAATTATAAAAGGCGAAATGCAATCAGTTTCTGCGTTTAATTTCTTTAATGGAGAATTTAATGGAATTATTTCGAGCGCTTCGCTAGGGAATGTAGTGGTTGGAAAATTAAACAAAATTAACAACCAAACAGATTATATTGTATACTCTGATGCTAAAATGAAAGTGTTAAATGATTTTGATTGTCATGTTAAAGATGATTCTATTCCAGTTAGAAATAAAGCAAATACTGCAGAAAATGTAAACAGTCTTCGATGTGTTTCATTTTATTTTGAAGTTGATAATGATATATATGTACAAAATGGGAGTAATGTAACAACAACAACCAACTGGATGACCTCTGTTTTTAATAACGTACAAACGTTATTTGATAATGACACCATCTCGGTAAGTTTAAAATCTATTTATATCTGGACAGATCCAGACCCATATGAAGGCGTTGGGACAACTTCTTTCGAATATTTGAATGCTTTTTCACAAAATACTCCTGTATTTGATGGAGATTTAGGGCAATTGATAGGCATAGATGATGGAGGGCTTGGAGGCGTTGCTGTGACGATAGATGGATTGTGTAGCGAATTGAATTATAGTTATTCTGATGTAAATTTTAGTTTTCAAACAGTACCAACCTATTCTTGGACCGTTCAAGTAATCATTCATGAATTTGGTCATCTATTAGGTTCAAGGCATACCCACGCATGTGTTTGGAATGGGAATAATACGGCTATAGATGGTTGCGGGCCACAGGCCGGATTTTCTGAAGGAAGTTGCGCTATTGGGCCAATTCCTTCTACAACCGATAAAGGAACCATCATGAGTTATTGCCATTTAATTAGTGGTGTTGGAATAAGTTTAAGCAATGGTTTCGGACCACAACCAACTCAAGCTATTTTGGATGATGTCAATACTGGAACGTGCTTAAGTTTCGATTGTGCTACTAGTTGTCCTAATACAGTTACGCAAATAACAACTACAAACATAACTGATACATCATTACAAGTTTCATGGAATGATATTGGTTCGGCGACTTCTTGGCAAGTAGCCGTAACTCCATTTGCATCATCAAGCATTATATGGAATTCAGTAACAACAAACTCATTTTCAGCGACAGGCTTGAGTGCCAACACATTTTATAGAATACGCGTGAGACCTTTATGCACTGGTATTGATTCTGCCATAAGGGATAAAACAGGTATAACTGCAGCTACAAATTTCTGTGCAACAACTCCATTTACGGATACTGGTGGATCTACTGGAAATTATACTGATATGGAGTCTTGGATAAGAACGATGAGACCAAACAATCCAGGACTAAAACTAAGAATATCTTTTTCAAGTTTTAATTTAGAAACTGATTATGATTATCTATATATTTATGATGGTCCAGATGAAACGTATCCAGATTTAACTAATGGAGGATTGACGGGAAATACGAATCCAGGAATATTCAATTCCACTGCATTCGACGGTTCTTTAACTGTAAGATTTTTTTCAGATCAAGGAGTAGTTGCTGCCGGATGGAACGCAATAATAATTTGCACAGGAACATTAGGATTTGAAGATGCTAATTTCTTAGATTATAGCTATTATCCAAATCCTACAACCGGAAATGTTACGATAAAATCTAAAGATGCGATAACAGAAGTTGCAGTTTATAATGTTCAAGGGCAGTTGCTATTCGACAAAAAAATGAATGAGTTGACCACTAATGTAGATATATCTCAATTTGCAAAAGGAACGTATTTCTTTAAATTGAAAATTAATGATACCGAAGCTAATTTTAAGATTTTGAAAATGTAGTATTAGATCCATGCATACAAATAAAAAATCCGTCTTGTTCGAAAAAACGAGACGGATCTTTTTATGCTTTCATCAAATCCATAAATTCTAATGCCTTATGGATTGATTTTACGTTTTCAAATGTGAGCAACAACCGCAAGCCGTTTTTGGTTTCTTTCTCTTTCATTTTGCAGATGTTTCCGTTTTGCTGAACAAATTGCAATATTTGTCTAAATTGCTTTGAATTGTAATAATCCGATTGCTGGTCACCCACAAAATACCCCATCAGTTTACCTTGCTTCATGATGATTTTTTCAATTCCCATTTGCACAGCAATCCATTTGATGCGAATGCTATTTAAAAGTGCTTTTGCTTCTTTTGGCAACGGTCCAAAACGGTCAATTAGTTTTGTTTCATAAGCTAATAAACCTTCTTCGTCTTTAATAGTTCCTAATTCGTTATATAAATTCAAACGCTCGGCAATATTATTAATATAATCATCTGGGAACAACAATTCGAAATCAGTATCGATTTGTAAATCTTTTACATATTCTTTAGAATCGTCTTCATTTTCCTCGTGATACAATTCTTTGAATTCATTTTCTTTCAACTCTTCAATGGCTTCGTTCATGATTTTTTGATAGGTTTCAAAACCTATTTCGTTGATAAAACCACTTTGCTCGCCGCCCAATAAATCTCCAGCACCACGAATTTCTAAATCCTTCATAGCAATGTTAAATCCGCTTCCCAATTCACTAAACTGTTCCAATGCCTGAATACGTTTTCGAGCATCGTCAGTCATTACGGAATACGGTGGACATATAAAATAACAGAACGCTTTTTTGTTACTTCTTCCTACGCGACCGCGCATTTGATGCAAATCAGACAATCCAAAATTATTAGCATTGTTAATGAAAATGGTATTGGCATTCGGAACATCTAAGCCACTTTCAATAATTGTGGTTGCAACCAATACATCAAATTCCCCATTCATAAATCCGAGCATCAATTCTTCTAGTTTGTTGCCTTCCATTTGGCCATGACCAATACCAACGCGAGCATCGGGAACCAATCGCTGTATCATTCCGGCAATTTCCTTGATGTTTTCGATTCGGTTATTGATAAAGAAAACTTGCCCATTTCGTTGAATTTCATACGAAATCGCATCTCGAATTAATTCTTCGCTAAAACCTACAACCTTCGATTCTATTGGATACCGATTTGGTGGAGCTGTTGTAATTACGGATAAATCGCGTGCTGCCATCAACGAAAACTGTAAGGTTCTTGGGATTGGAGTAGCCGTTAACGTCAACGTATCAACATTTGCGGCAATGGTTTTTAATTTGTCTTTTACGTTAACGCCAAACTTTTGTTCTTCATCCACAATCAACAAACCTAAATCCTTAAACACGACATTTTTACTCACTAATTGATGGGTGCCAATCAGAATATCTAATTTTCCTGAAGCTAAATCTTCTATAGTTTTTGCTTTTTCTTTCGCTGTTCTGAAACGATTTAAGTATCCAATATTGACAGGCATATCTTTCAGCCTTTCGGTAAATGTTCTATAATGTTGGTACGCCAAAATTGTTGTCGGAACTAAAATCGCTACTTGTTTGCTATTATCAACCGCTTTAAATGCTGCTCGAATGGCAACTTCTGTTTTGCCAAAGCCTACATCGCCACAAACCAATCGGTCCATCGGACGGTCTTTTTCCATGTCGGCTTTGACGTCTTGTGTGGCTGTAATTTGGTCTGGAGTATCTTCGTAGATAAAGGAACTTTCAAGTTCTTTTTGCAAATAACTATCTGGCGCACAGGCAAAACCTTTTTCTAATCGACGCTTCGCATAAAGCTGAATCAAGTTAAACGCAATGTGTTTTACACGCGCTTTGGTTTTTTGCTTTAAGGTTTTCCAAGCATTGGAACCAAGTTTGTAAATTTTTGGAGGCGTTCCATCTTTGCCAATATATTTCGAAATTTTGTGCAGTGAATGGATACTTACATAAACAATATCATTATCGGCATATGCCAATTTTATAGCTTCTTGTGTTTTGCCTTCTACTTGTATTTTCTGCAAACCACCAAACTTCCCAATTCCGTGGTCAATATGCGTGACATAATCGCCAACCGATAATGAATTTAATTCTTTTAGCGTGAGCGTTTGCTTTTTGGAATAGCCATTTTTGATGTTGAATTTGTGATAACGCTCAAAAATTTGATGATCGGTATAACAGGCAATTTGGTTTTCTTCATCAATAAAACCTTGATACAAAGGGGAAACAATGGTATGGTATTGTTTGCGAATGTTCTCGCTATTTTCCTCATCTAATGATTCAAAAATATCATGAAAACGATTGGCTTGGGCTTCATTGGAACAAAACAAATAATTGGTGTAACCGTTAAAATGATTATCGCTCAAATTGTTCAATAATAAATCAAATTGTTTGTTAAATGAAGGTTGAGGTTGTATATGAAATTCAAAAGATTTGGTCGTTTTGAAAAACGGGTTGTTCGATAATTCGATTATAGAAAAATCCAATGCTTTACGCAAAAAGCCTTCTTGGTTTAAGAATAAATGTTGCGGTTCGGCATGTTTCACATCTTTAGATAACCTATCAAAGGTTTCAATGGCTTTACTAAAAAGTTTATCTAATTGAGATATTAAAAACTCGGTGTTTTCAATACATAAAACGGTTTTGTCGCTGATATAATCTAAAAAACTTTCCCGCGTCATTCCGACATTTGAGGAATCTATAAATTTATTTTCAAGATTTGGGATAATAGTGATTTTGGTTTGCTTTTCTAAAGAAAGCTGTGTTGCAACATCAAAGGTTCGAATACTATCCACTTCATTACCGAAAAACTCTATTCGATACGGGTTATCATTAGAAAATGAAAATACGTCTAAAATTCCGCCCCGAACCGAAAACTCTCCAGGTTCCGAAATAAAATCGACCCGTTTAAATTCGTATTCAAATAAGACTTCGTTGATAAAATTGATAGAAACCGTTTCGCCAACAGCCATTTTCAAAGTATTTTTTTCGAGCTCTTTTCGGGTTACTACTTTTTCAAAAAGAGCTTCAGGATACGTAACAATTACCGCTGGTTTTTTGCGCGAATTGATTCGGTTTAAAACCTCAGAACGCAATAAGATATTAGCATTATCAGTTTCTTCTCCCGAAGCGTCGGGATGATAGGGACGGCGATAGGAACTTGGATAAAATAGGACATCATTGGAGCCAATCATTTGTTCCAAATCATTCAAATAATAAGCAGCTTCTTCTTTTTCGTTAAAAATTAATAGAAATGGTTTTTCGCTTTGCTTGAAAACCGCATGAAATACAAATGAGAAAGATGAACCCAAAAGTCCTTTTAACTGTATTTTAGTTAAAGGATTTTGCTCCGCCAGTTCGCTAACGCTCGTGCCAAGTGATACTGCTATTTGTTTGACTTTCGTCGAATGAAGATAAGTGTTATATAAAGATGTTAAACTCAAAATTTATTTAGAATTTTTTGGAATTGGATTGGACGGAATCGCTCTTGCAGTATCCAGCATCCGAATCATATCGGCTTCGCCATCTTCTATTTTAATTTCGCTTTTGCGTTTAATTTCATCGATTTGGGCATTCATAGAAACCAATTCTGTATTGATTTCCTTAACCAATTCAACAATTTTTTTATCAGGAATTTGATTCAAATGAATGTAAAGGTTAATAGTATTAACCTTGGTTGTAATAACTGAAATTCTGCTTTTTACTTCGGGTAAATCATACTGTAAAGGAATATTGTTGTTTAACTCCACAGCTCTTATAGAAAGTGTTTTTGCTTTTTGTTGAAAAGCGCCAATACTACTTTTAGGTTTTTGTCCTAATTCGTTTAAAAATACACGCCATTCTGCCCATGAACTTGTTAAGTTTTGTGAAGCTTCGTTGGAAGGCTGCCAATTGAAATTCCAGCCCTTATTGATAGTAGTAAATATAGCTTCTTTTTTTTGAGCTTCTTTTTCTTGCTGTAAGGCTCTAACTTTGGGATCTTCTTGACAAGAGAAAAGAAAAAATAAAAACAGTAGTCCTGAAAAATAGAATTTCATATATGTAAATTTTACATGCTAGCGGTCATATATGGTATCGCCTTTTACTTAGTGGTGTTTGTTTGCAACAAACATTTTGCTGGTGGCGATTTCATAAAAATGAATTAGGTCACAAAGGTACAAAGGTAAAAGGAAACTATTGTTGGATGTAGTTAAAGCGATTATAAATTTTCAATCGCTATTAATAAAAAAATGCTTCTGTTTTAGAAGCATTTTTTATGTTTAATTTATTTTTTGGTTGTTGGAGTAAAACCTCTTGCTCTCATCAAGGCATCCGAAGTAACAGCTCTGCCTCTAAATTTTTTATAAGCAATTTCAGGATCAACAGTGTTTCCTATGCTAAACACATTATCATATAAAAGCTTAGCCATTCTTTTGTCGTATAATCCTTTTTTGGTTTCTTCTGTGAATGCTTCAGTTGCATCTGCACTAATAACATCCGCCCATAAATAGCCATAATACCCTGCAGCATAGGCATCGTCTGAAAAAATATGCCCAAATTGTGGAATTCTGTGACGCATTACGATTTCTTTAGGCATGTTTAATTTATCCAAAGTTTCTTTTTCAAACTTTTTAGGGTCGATATCTGGGTTTTGTAATAAGTGCAGTTTCATATCAATCAAGGCACTTGCTATAGTCTCTACGGTTGAAAATGCCTCGTTAAATGTTGCTGCTTTTTCATTTCGTTCCACCAATGTAACAGGCATTGGCTGCCCCGTTTGATAATGTAAAGCAAATTGATTTAGCACTTGTGGTGTTGCTAACCATCGTTCCATAATTTGAGACGGAAATTCTACATAATCTCTAGGCGTATTAGTTCCTGATAAACTTGGATAGGTAACATTAGAATTTAATCCGTGTAATGCGTGTCCGAATTCGTGAAACAACGTACTTGCATCATCCCATGAAATCAATATTGGCTCGCCTTCTTTTCCTTTTATAAAGTTGCAGTTGTTTGACACCAAAGTAATGACATCGCCATCAACCCTACTTTGCTCTCTAGTTGCATTCATCCAGGCGCCAGAACGTTTTCCTTTACGAGCATAAGGATCAAAATACCAAACGCCAACAATTTTACTAGTTATTTTATTATATACTTCCCAAACTCTAACATCTGGATGAAAAACAGGAACATTGTCCACTTGTTTGAAACCTAAATTAAAAACTTCCCCAGCAACCCAAAACATTCCTTCACGTAATTTTTCTAGTTGTAAATACGGCTTTAAATCATTTTGATCTAAATCGTATTTAGCTTTTCTGACTTTTTCAGAATAATAGCGATAATCCCAAGCAGCAATTTTGAATTTTCCACCTTCTGCAGTAACCATTTTTTGCATATCGGCAACATCAACATGAACTTTTTCAACGGCTGGTGTCCAAACCGACATCATTAAATCTATCGTTTTTTGTGGTTTTTGTGCCATAGTATTTGACAAACTCCAATCGGCAAAAGTTTTGAAACCTAACAATTTTGATTTTTCAGCTCTGAGTTTTAAAATTTGAACTAAAGTGGCATTGTTGTTATTAGCATTGTCATTATCGCCTCGACGTGTAAAAATTTGAAAGGCTTTTTCTCTTAAATCTCTTCGGTTTGAAAACGTTAAAAAGGGCTCTATAGAAGAACGTGTATTAGCAATACACCCCATAATTTTTAACTTTCTTTCTTTAGCTTCCGCGATAGCCGCATTTTTAAGTTCGGTGGGCAAACCATCAAAATCAGCTTCCTTTTTTAACTCTAAGTAATAATTAGATTCATCGGCTAATTGGTTTTGGCTAAATTTAGTAAATAAACCAGCTAATTCTTCATTGATTTTTGCAATTCTTTCTTTGCTTTGTGCATCGGCATTGGCACCTTCGCGGACAAAGTTTGAATAGTACAACCAAACCAATCGCTGTTGCTCTGGATTTAATTTTTCTTTTTCAGAAGAATTATAAACTGTAGATATCCTTTTAAACAGCTTATCATTTTGATAGTATTTATTGTTTAACTCATAAAATTTTGGAGTCATTTCAGTTTCGATAGGTTCAAACTCAGGGCTATTCATATTGGCGCTGTAAATTCCAAAAACAGCGTACACCTGACTCATTTTTTTTCCAGCTTTTTCTAAAGCAACAATTGTGTTATCAAAAGTTGGTGGTTCGGGATTGTTGGCAACTACATCTATTTCTTGCAGTTTTTCTTGAATTGCAAATTCAATGGCTGGCTTTAAATCGTTTAGTTTATAATCCGTAAAAGCAGGAACGCCGCCATAAGGACCTTCCCACTTTTTTAAAAATGGATTAGAATCTTTTTGAGCATTAATAGCGATAATTGGAGCAATCATAAGCAAGGTAAAAAGTATTTTTTTCATCGTTAATTTATTAAAGTTATCAAAAGTAATGAAAATTTATTTCATCCCTTCCTTTTGAAAATCATTACAGATAATTCAATAAATTTGAGAAAAACAAAAGTTATGTTTCAATCGAGAAAAGGCATTATCTATGTTATTCTAGCCGGAATATTTATTACAAATGCGGTCGTGGCAGAACTCATAGGAGGAAAGTTAATAGATTTGGGTCCGGCCGTAATGAGTATTGGAATTCTCCCTTGGCCTGTAGTCTTTGTAACTACCGATTTAATCAACGAATATTTTGGTGAAAAAGGGGTACGCAAACTCTCTATAATTACGGCTTGTTTGATTGCGTATACTTTTATCATTTTATTTTTTGCGATGCAAATTCCATCCTCTGAAGTGAGTACAATTTCGACATCTCAGTTTAATGCTGTTTTTGGTCAAAGTCAATTAATAATTGTGGGAAGTATCGCGGCTTTCTTAGTTTCACAGCTTATCGATGTGAGTATATTTCATTTTTTTAAAAGAAAAACAGGAGAACGTAAAATTTGGTTGCGAAGTACAGGCTCTACTGTAATTTCACAATTATTTGATAGTTTTATTGTACTTGGAATAGCATTTTGGTTACCTGGAATAATGGATACGAAAACCTTTTTCCTTTCCGCAATGACGGGGTATAGTGTAAAATTAGCCATTGCTGTTTTGATGACGCCAATGATTTATTTGGGACATAGTATAATTGATAAATATATCGCTAAGGATGAAAAATAGAATACGTTGCGCTTGGTGTGAAAAAGATGATTTGTATAGAGATTATCACGATAACGAATGGGGAAATCCAGTTTATGATGATGACAAATTATTCGAATTTTTAGTATTGGAAACTTTTCAAGCAGGGCTAAGTTGGCATACCATATTAAAAAAAAGAGCTAATTTCCGAAATGCTTTTGACCAGTTTGATTATAAAAAAATTGCCCAATATAATGAAGACAAAGTCCAAGAATTGTTGTTAAACGAAGGTATTATTCGAAATAAACTAAAGGTTAGGGGAACAATATCCAATGCGATTGCATTTATAGAAGTTCAAAATGAATTTGGCAGTTTCTCTAAGTACATTTGGGGTTTTACAGATGGAAAAACAATAGATAATAATCCCCAAACGTTGAAAGAAGTTCCTGCAACAACTGAAATTTCAGATGCTTTGAGCAAAGATTTAAAAAAACGAGGCTTTAAATTCGTAGGTTCGACCGTTGTTTATGCTCACATGCAAGCTACAGGAATGGTTAATGATCATGTCGCTGATTGCTGGAAAAACGGGTTTTGATTTAAATAGCAATGTTGCTCGTTTTATTCGTACTTTAGATAAAATTTAAAAACATGTTTCGGCACAAAGGAAACAGAAGAACGTTTTCACACAACTTGCGGTTGGCTTCTACTTTATCCTTTATTGCGGGAATAGTAAATATAGCTGGTGTTTTGTCTGTAGCAACTTTAACTACTAATGTTACAGGGCATTTCGCTTTTTTTGCCGAAGCAATTTCCTTAAAAAACTATTCCAAAGCGGTTACTTTTATTGTCTTTATTGTTTTCTTTTTGTTGGGGGCTTTTGTTTCCAATTTTTTGGTTGAAATAACAGCTATAAAAAAACCAAAAATTGCCCATGCCATTCCAATGTTTTTAGAAATAATTTTACTCTGTCTAATTGGATTAACTAAAAATTATTCCGACGAATATATCGCTTACACCTTGCTTTTTGCCATGGGTTTACAAAATGCTTTGGTGACCAAAATTTCACAATCGACAGTGAGAACCACACACTTAACAGGATTGTTTACCGATTTGGGAATTGAGCTTTCGCAGTTGTTTTTTTATAAAAAAGCTACCGAACTCAAGCGTTTATCGGTGAGCATTTTTTTGAGGCTTTCTATTATTCTTTTTTTCTTTTTCGGATGTGTTTTGGGCGGGTTGTTTTATAAAACCTATGGATTGAAAGTATTGCTTTTTGCAGCATTTGTTCTTGCAATCGCTTTGATTTATGACAATCTGGTGGTCTATTATCATATCACTAAAAGAAAAATTAAATCGAGTTTTAAAACCTAGTTTTTTCTGAATTTAAAACTTTCATAAACGTTTCCCTCGATATTTCGAAAGCACCCAATTTCTCCAAATGATCATTGTGCACCTGACAATCTAGTAGTTTATAATTGCTTTCTTTTAAGTAATTAATCAAAGTCACAAACGCAATTTTACTGGCATTGGGCACTTTTGAAAACATACTTTCACCACAAAAAACATGACCCAAGTCAACGCCGTATAATCCGCCGACCAATTCGTTGTTTTGCCACACTTCAACCGATTTAGCAATTTCCATATCGTGAAGCTTGGTATACGATTCAATAAAAGTATCAGAAAGCCAGGTTCCATCTTGGCCTTTACGTTCTATTTGCTGGCAACCCAAAATTACCTCAGGAAAGTTTTGATTAAACGTTACTTTGAATTTATTTTGGTTGAGTAAATTTCGAATGCTTTTCGAAACTTTATAAATAGAAGGCGCTACTACCATTCGCTCTGTTGGAGCCCACCATAATATAGGCTCATCTTCATTAAACCAAGGGAAAATCCCGTTACGATAGGCCAACAGCAATCGGGCAACAGATAAATCGCCGCCAATAGCGAGAATGCCTTCATAAGAAGCTTCATCAACGGGAGGGAAGTATAAGTCTTTGGACAGGAAGTACATAGTTAAGAGAATAGAAAATAGAATATAGAGAATAGACAAAAAAGCATAAAAAAGTCATTCTAAATTACCTTATGGGTTAACATTTAGAATGACAATCTATATTCTATACTCTTTGTTCTTTTCTTTTTTCTAGAATGGCAAATCGTCGTGCTCTTCTTCATTGAAGTTTGTAGCTGGTGCGAAAGCTTCAGTAGGAGGTATTGGAGCCATTCCGGCAGCAGACACTTCTGTTTGTAATTTTTCGATTCTCCAACCTTTTATGGAATTAAAATATTTGGTTTCTCCTTGAGGATTAACCCATTCTCTTCCACCCAAATTGATTGAAACTTTTACATTCTCGCCAACAGTTACAGTATTTAACAAATCACTTTTATCTTGCACAAATTCAATCATGATGCTTTGTGGATACTGCTCGTCAGTTGTAACGACTAACTCTCTTTTTTTAAACGTTGGACTTACTTGCTGTTCTGCTCCAACCACTTTTACTTTTCCGGTAACTTCCATAATTATTGTTTTGCTAAAAGTACTTTCCAAGCTGAAAGTACGTCATTATTATTCAAATATTCTTTTGCCTTTTCATGAATTTTTTGCTCATCGTCCGAACTTAAAACCCCTTTTACAGCAAAATTTTGCTTTACAAATATAGTAATTTCTTCTTGTGTTGGCAAGGCGTCTACATTCCCTAATTTGCCCAAATCATTGCCGTCAAAAACGGCGCTTTTTTTAACAAAATCAGGGATGGCATCAACACCAATACCGAGCGTGGTAAGTGGTTTTTCAACTTCAAAAAGGCCTTGGTTGGAACGTGAGTACCAATTACCGCCAAGTCGGGAAACCAAATCGATTTTGTTTTGATCAATCATCTTTTTATCATCTAAAACACTTTCGTTGATGTGAATTTTAATGACTTCGCAGATGATTAAATTTCCAGCACCACCTTGATTTCCTAGAGCGATAATTTCGTTGACTTTACATTCCATTTGCACCGGACTTTCCGCTACGCGATACGGTTTTATCATGTCAGAAGGTAGCATCGTTAAACCCGATTTTAAAAATTCGTTAACCCCATCAGAGTATTCAGTACTAGACAATGAAGCTTGTTGTACTATATTATAATTCACCACATTAATTACAACTTCTCGGGTAGCTTTACAGTTTTCCAACGTATGTTTTGTGGTATTATTTCGAACACGTCGTGCAGGTGAAAAAACCAAAATTGGCGGATTCGAACTAAACACATTAAAAAAACTGAACGGAGATAAATTGGGTTTCCCATTTTTATCCATTGTACTAGCAAAAGCTATTGGTCTTGGTGCTACAGCACTTTGCAAATAACCTTGAAGTTGCGCTGGTGATAGTGTATGTGGTTCGAAACTGAGCATGTTTTTTTCTTTTTACAAATGTAATTTTTTTTATGTTTTGTCTAAACATCAAAATTAGAAGTTATCATTTTTTCATTACTTTTAAACCAAATTACTATTCATGCAATTTTCCGAAAAAAGAAACCTTACCCGTTGGATTATCATTATGGCTTCCTTTGTCATTGTGATTTTGATATTGTGGAATACCTATTCTTTTTTTCAAATATTCAAAGACCAAGAGCGCATTAAAATGCAAAATTGGGCATTAGCTCAAAAAAAAATTAATAGTGCTGATCCCAATGCTGATGTTGATATGGAACTCCCTTTCCAAATTATACAAGAACCGAATATTCCTATAATTGTAACCGATAAAGATTCGATAATTAACACCAAAAACGTTGATGCTGACATTTTAAAAGACAAGACTAAATTAAATCGTTATTTGCAAAAATTAAAAAATCAGAATGAACCAATTGTTATGCAAATATCTGAAAAACAGATGCATTATTTATATTATGGGGATTCATCATTACTCAACAAATTAAAATATTACCCAATAGCATTGCTCTTGATTATTGTTCTTTTTGGCGCATTAGTTTATAATTTCTATCGCAGCACCAAAATGGCCACTCAAAACAAACTTTGGGCTGGAATGGCAAAGGAAACGGCACATCAAATAGGCACACCATTATCTTCTTTAATCGGTTGGCTCGAAATTATGAAAGCGGATAATGTTGATGAAACGACCATAACGGAAATAGAAAAGGATATTAACCGACTTCAAACCATAGCCGATAGGTTTTCAAAAATTGGTTCGGAACCTATTTTAGAACCTTTAAATATTATTGATGAAACAGAAAAATCTATAGAATATCTACAATCAAGGTTTTCAAAACAGGTAAAGTTTTCTTTTAGTGCTCCAGAAAAAGCTATAATGGTATCATTAAATTCGGCACTTCATAGTTGGACGATTGAAAACTTAGTCAAAAACGCCATAGATGCTATGAAAGGCAAAGGCAGATTATCTGTAGAAATAGTAAGCGAACCTAATTTTGTCAAAATATTGGTTTCAGACACCGGAAACGGAATTCCAAAAAACCAGTATAAAAGTGTTTTTGAACCCGGATTTACAACCAAAAAAAGAGGCTGGGGTTTGGGGCTGTCATTAACAAAACGAATTGTTGAAGAATACCACAAAGGGAAGATTAAAGTCGCTCATTCCGAAATTGGAAAAGGAACTACGATGCAGGTTTCGTTTAAAAAGGTATAAAAAATCCCATATCAATAAAGAAATGGGATTTTATGCTATTTTACTTATTGTAATTAAATTATGGAACTGCTATTTGATGACTTTCTGGAATACCGTTGATGTATATTTTTACCACATAAATTCCTGAATGTAAGCCACTAACAGAAAATGTAGCTTTGTTATTTACAATTGTTATACTGCCTTTTGAAAACCCCATCATGTCAAAAAGCTCCCCGCTTATGGAATCGCTTACCGATGGAGACTTGCTTACATCTGCTAAATCAATATTTACAATATTATTTGAAGGGTTAGGAAAAACAGTATACATTCGATTATAGGATTGAGGTAAAGCTGTTATTTCAAATGGCAATTCATACCAATCGCTCCATCCACATGCGTTTTTAGCTCTAACACTAACACTAGTCGAGCCAACATCCAAAGTACAAATAGTTCGCTTATTTTTTAAACCATTAAGACTTATTATAGAATTTGATGTTTGCCATTGCCAATTAGTATTAACTATACTTTCAGCATACGTTTGTCCGCTAAAATTTGCGATTACTACATTAGTTGAATTTAGTTCTGGAATAGAGTATGAATAATTTTCACTAGATGCAATACATAAACTTTGAGATGTCGTTCCGTTGCCAAATGTAAAATTATCTAAAATAGGTGCTCCAGCATGTAGATGCTTTACAGTTGACAAACCATTTTCAAAGAACGCTGTAATTGTTGCGTTTCCATTATAAATAGCTTTTACAGTAATGCCATAATCGGATTGAGAAATGATTTCTAAATTATCACTAACACTCCAATTAGATACTACAGAGGGAAACTTACAAGGGGTATTAAAAGTGTAATTAAAATTACTATTTAAACATATAGAGTCTGGCCCTGAAAGCAAGTTATCTCTCAACGGATAACTTGGCAGCTGCGGCTGGCCGTCAAGTTCTTTTAATTACCATTCCACACTTTCTTTGGTAAAAGAGGTATGTTGCGTGTTTTTATCACCTCCAAAATAGCTGTCAAAAGGTGTTTTCTTGTTTGTAGGACATGCTAAATTATAATTCAACGCATTATTCCAGTTTTGATTTGGTTCAAGATGAGCAATGGCTGAGAAGGTTGGGATGAAGGAATGGATTGGGTTAAATTCTCTTAAACTCCAATAACCTCTTGTTCCTATAATAAAATTAAAATTTAAAAATGGATTTTCTGAAAAAACCGCTTTTCTCAATTGGTCTTGAGCATCAAAAAAACCTCCAGGAACGTTGTCCATATTTCCTCTATTATTTACATTTCCAGCGATACAAATTTTATTTTCATTGCTATATGTATTTCTATTAAACTTATGTAGTCTAGAAATTTTAATTGGAGTTTGATCTTTCGGTAAAAACCTTGATTCTAAAGAAGCCACATGAACTTTTCCAACAGTAACTCCCAATATTTTAATTTTTTGAAAACCTCTAATATTTAGAACTAAATCACCATCATCAGCATAGTTCATAAATGGTTCACCAGTTATTAATTGTGTTTCTTTTGAACCCGTCAAAGAACCATTAACTATCGCTATTTTTCTTAAATTTTGAGGCCAACCTTTTGAATTAACAACACCATTATTATTTTGTTTATTATAATGTTCTTGAAAAAATGTGTTACCCCTATTATTTATTAACCCTTGAGAAATTGTTTGTGCATTTTGAAAATTTGGGTCTGCATTATTCCCTATTTGTCGATGAAACTCAATTAATTGTTGTTGAGATGCAGGGGAACTTAATTCTTTTTGATAAAAATCAATAGCTTGATCTGATTCAGATTGTAAACGATAGATTAAACCTTGATCACCTAACGGAATGTTAGCACCTAGATGGGGGCTATCAATACTTACCCATAAATTCACATTATGAGGAAGGTTATTTTTTTCCATGTAAGAAAGTGCATATCTAGAAATTTGACCCGCCATGCTAGGAGCAAAAATTGCAATTTGGTTAGTGCTGCCATTGGTAGCTAGCTTGGTATTGGTTTCAGTGATTAGTTTAATGAGGGCTAAAGCATTGCTCTCTATATAATAAGCTCCTCCATCAATTACCACTTGTTGACCATTTTCGAGGTTGGTTGTGGTATATTTTGGAAAATTAACAATCATGACATCGTAACCTAAATCTCTTAATCTTCTTAAAAGAGGAATAATTTGTTGGTCATAATAAACTATCATGTCGGTTATTGAACGATGTAATTCTGGGTCAAATTGTCCATTTGCGCCCCGAAAATTGACTGCGCAGTTGGCATCTTGCTCGCAATCGCAATCCTCTATTCGGCGTTTATCTCCCGGGTCAAACCCATCAATAATAATAATGGGTTTTGTTAATTTTTTTAGTGTATTTCCAGTACTATAATACACTCTATAATCAAATTTTGGCATAATTTTAGGATCCGTGGTTCTGTATCCTTTAAAATCATAAGAAGAAGTTGTTGCAAAATCATCTCTTAAAACATCCGATGGATTGCAACTGCTTGATAGAGTGTTCGAAAGGTTTGTGTTTCGAAAATAAATGGATGCATACGTAGTTGTTTTATCTCCATTATAAAATTCAACTTCAAATTTTATAAATTTTGTCCCAGTAGTTTCATAATTCATACTGACCGTAACAGGATTAAAAACGCCATTTGTAATAATTACTTCGGTTTTTCCATAATCAAAAAAAGCGGTTAACGACTTTATGGGTTTTTCTCCATAAGAATACACAAAATCATCTGTAAAAATAAACGTTGCAGCATCTCCCTCAATCGCACTTTTTAGTGGCGCAATTATAGTAGTATGCAACATGTAGAAAGCTTGTTTATTAGGTATTTGAATATATTTTTGATTAATTGAGTCAAACTTTACCCCTCGATAGTCACTATTTTCCCAATTAGCCAAAATATTAAAATCAGTATTAATAATTCCGAAATTTACAGCATTACTTTGCGCAAACTGTGATAAGCCCTTTACCTCTTCAGCTAATTTTAGAGGATGTTTGAATTTTTTGCCCTTACTTGCATTATAGAGTTCAAGTACTGCCTGTTTAAAGTAGCTGTAATCAGCCGTGTTTAAGCTGTCTGACAAATTAAAGTTGTACAAGTTTGCCAATTGCATGGTTCGTTCATATAAAATACCCGTGTTGATTTTTGTTGTATCAATGTCTCTGAGCATTTTGTCCAAATCGTCATAATCTGGATCAGGTAAGTTTTGTGCTACGGTGCTGTTAAAAAACAACACAACACTAGCGATGAAAAGAATTTTTTTCATAATTTTGTTTGATTTTTGTTAATATTTATTTATTGACATTTATAGGGTTGCCTTTGCCGAGGCAACCTTATTCTTTTATGGAAATTCTTTGTAGGAACAGGTTAAACTGTTCACGTCAAATCTTCCTTTAGTTATTTCTATTTCATCATTTGGGTTATTTATATTACGTAGTTTACCTGAAAATGAACCGCTTACTATTGTTCCTGTCAATGGAACATTAGAACCTGGTCTATACATAGTAATTGTTAAACTTCCTGAATTTTCATAGGAAATGTATTTTTTATATTGGTTTACGACTTTGTCATAAATTATACAATTAACATAGTTGTGATGTAGTCCATCAATATCCGAAAATCCATTTGACTCATTAATTGGGAAATTTCCAATACCAGTTAATTTTAATTCGTGAATATGAATTAATAATGTGAAATAGTGATTGCTTTTTAAATCTCTTACTTCAATTTCATTTGCATAAGGTGTGCTATCATAACTACCCCAAAAAGTCATTCCCCACTCAGGGAAAACAATACTTGGTTTTTCACATCTAGGTTTGTAAAGTTTTCCATCTATCAAACAACCAAAAGTATTGGCTCCTGTTTGTGTTTCTTTTGGTAAACCGTCTTCGGGACTATTGTCGGTACTACATGCTAGAAATAAGAATAGCAATGTTAGTAAAAGTGAGTTTTTCATAATTTTGCTTGATTTTTTTTATATTAATTTATTGACTATTTAGGGTTGCCTTTGCCGAGGCAACCTTATTCTTTTATGGAAATTCTTTATAGGAACAGGTTAAACTGTTCACGTCAAATCTTCCTTTAGTTATTTCTATTTCATCATTTGGGTTATTTATATTACGTAGTTTACCTGAAAATGAACCGCTTATTATTGCTCCTGTCAAAGGATTATTAGAACCTTGTGTATATCTGGTAATAATAATACTTCCTGAATTTTCATAGGAAATGTATTTTTTATAATTACTAGTTTTTTTATCATAAACAACGCAGTGCAAGTAAGTATGGTTTAATCCATCAACGCTGTTTTCACCGTTGGATTCATCTATAATAAATTCACCTACACCGTTTAAATGTAATTCATCAATATGAATGAGCATTTCAAAATAGTTTACGCTTTTTAAATCTCTCACTTCAATTTCACTATAATCAGTTACGTTTGGAATCCCTCCCCACATAATCATTCCCCATTGAGGAAATACTACACTAGGTTCTTCGCATCTTGGTTTGTAAAGTTTTCCGTCTATCAAACAACCAAAAGTATTGGCTCCTGATTGTGTTTCTTTTGGTAAACCGTCTTCGGGACTATTGTCGGTACTACATGCTAGAAATAAGAATAGCAATGGTAGTAAAAGTGAGTTTTTCATAATGTATTGGTTTTAAAATTTATATTGTAAAATAACATGTGCTGAATAAGTATTTTCGATAGAATTAAAAGTAACATTTGGATTTAATCCTAAAGCAAAGTTTTGAGAAGTATAAAAAAGCAGTTTTACTTTAATAGGTACGCCAATCGTAGATTCAGATTGTGAATAAAAATCAGTAGCGTCGTTTTTATAATTTACTTTAAAGTAAGCAAGACCAATATAGCTTTCTATTTTTATAATTCGCGATAAATTGATTTCTCTACCATATAATGCAGCAATTTCTGTATAGTTTCTTGATGCATCAAATAATTCGAATTCAGCTCCGCTAGAAAAGGCAAAAGAAAATAAGTTTTTATGATATCCACTAGTTACATCGAGATATCCGTTAATTCCACCATCATTAATTTCACCGGCACAAATACCGAAACCTGCTGAAATTGATCTAAATTTTAACTTCTTGTCAGATGATTGAGAATAACTGTTTACAAAAAAGAATAAAAGAACTGTCGCAAAAATAAATTGATGTTTCATCTTATCAGTATGTAAAAAGGTTTGAGAAATAATTTTACTAAACTATTTTATTTATACAAAAAGGCGTAATAAATAATATTTTCTTTAATTTCATGATAAAATTACAAAACCCTAATTTACTTTTGGTACACTTTTTCTGTACATTTTTTATTTACGACATATTTTCCTCAATTACTTTAATTACTAAATAGTGTAAAACAAAAAAATCCCGAGAAATCAGGATTTTTGCTTTATAAATTACTTTGGATTGCCTTGGTTAGTTCCTCAAATTCTTCCTTGGTTAACGAGACTTTTCGCTGAAAACGCATATCATCCATATCGTGAAGTGGAATTAAATGCACATGAACATGCGGCACTTCGAGACCCACGACGGCAACGCCAATGCGTTTACATGCTATTGTTTTTTCTATCGCTTTTGCTACGTTCCTTGAAAATTTCATCAATCCCAAGTAATGCGCTTCATCCATATCAAAAATCTTATTGATTTCTTGTTTTGGTATGCAAAGTGTGTGACCTTTAGCATTCGGATTTACATCCAAAATAGCAATGTAGTTTTCATCCTCGGCTACTTTGTAACTGGGAATTTCTCCATGTATTATTTTAGTAAAAATAGAACTCATTAGTCTCTTGAAATTTCTAAAACCTCAAAGTTAAGTTTTCCGTTTGGAACGGTAATTTCAGCAACTTGACCTACCGATTTTCCTAATAGTCCTTTGCCTATTGGAGACGTAACCGATATTTTCCCAGTTTTTAAATCGGCTTCGCTTTCGGCAACTAAAGTATAATCCATCTCCATCCCGTTTTGTTGATTTTTGATTTTTACTTTTGATAAAACCAAAACTTTTGACATGTCAAGATGTGATTCGTCTATCAATCGCGCATTCGCATGTACTTCTTCTAACTTAGCAATTCTCATTTCGAGCATTCCTTGTGCTTCTTTCGCTGCGTCGTATTCTGCATTTTCAGACAAGTCACCTTTATCTCTTGCATCTGCAATAGCTTGCGAAGCTTTGGGTCTTTCTATGCTTTTAAGTTGATCTAATTCTTCTCTTAATTTTTTTAATCCTTCTGCTGTGTAATAAGATACTGTACTCATGTTTTCCTCTTTTATATAAATAGAAAAAATCCCATCGCAACGGGATTTCTTTTTGCAAAGATATATTTTTTATTATTAATTCAATTTTGTTTACGTTTGATAACGTTTGTCAAAGTTAATTAAATTAAATTTGTTTCGCTATGTATTTTAATAAATTTATTATGAAAAAGATTTTTGTTCTATTTATTTTCTTGCCCTTTATTTTTGCTTGTGATTCGGGAAGCGTAAATTATAACAATCCTAACATTCCGAATGATCCAGTTAACTTGTCGCTTAATTTAAGTTTGCCTCAATATAGTAATCTTCAATTTCCAAGTAATCATATTGTAGATTATTCGCAAGGTGCCAGAGGAATTGTTGTATTCAATACAGGAAGTGCTTACAATGCTTTTGATTTGGCTTGCCCGAATCAAGCTTTTTCTACGTGCACTGCTCCGATGTCAATTATCGGCATCGATGCCAAATGTAATTGTGATAATATAAGCTACAGTCTGTTTTCAGGACAAGCTGCTGGACAACAATATCCTATGAAACCCTACCGAGTGGAAATAGTTGGAGGAAATTTGATTATAACTAATTAAAAATTCAAAGTTAATCCAGCTAAAAAATTGATTCCAGCTTGTGGATAATAGCCCGCGCCTTCTTGTGTTATTACCGTTCCTGGATTACTAAAATCGTCATCAAAAGTATAGAAATAGCCATTTGACTCATATTCAACATTGAAAATATTGTTGACCAATGCAGAAAAAACTATCGATTTTAACCCTTTGTTGATATTCCATTGGTAGGTAAAATTCAAATCATTTACAAAAAAAGCATCTAAAACAGACTTTTGCGAATCGATATTTCCCATAAATTGTTTACCTACATATTTTGAAAACAACGATATCTGCATGGTTTTGATGGGTTGATAGGTAAATCTATTTCCAAAAATTATACTTGGCGAAAATGCAATATCCGTATTTCCTAAGTTTTGCAATATACCATCACGTTGAAAATTAAAGTCTCGATTTTTGTTTTGACTTAAGGTTACATTTGGGTTGAGCGATAATTTTTGATTTAATGTGATCAAAGACTCTACTTCTAAACCCAAACGGTAACTACTTCCACTGTTGGTGAAAATAGGCGAACCTACATCATTCAAAGCACCGGTTAAAACTAGTTGGTCTCTGTAGTTCATGTAAAAAGCATTAGCCGTTAGCGTTGCTCTTTTTGAATTGTATTTCCATCCTAATTCAAAATCGAATAGTTGTTCAGGTTTGGCACTTCCGTTTTCATAGTCATCGCGACGCGGTTCTTTATTAGCCACACCAAAGAAACCATAAAACGAATTTTTTTCATTCAATTTATAATTTAATCCCATTTTTGGATTGAAAAATAGAAACGTATCGTTTACATCATCAAAACGAAAACTGGTAGCTTCATAAAAAACCATTCGGTATTGCAAATCAGCAAAAACATTCCATTTTCCTAGTTGATGTGATGCTTTTGCATATACATTAACATCGTCTTTATTCCCAATATTGTCGTAATATCGGTTTGCGTTGGGAATATAAAATTGTGTCCAAACTACTTCGCCAAAATGATCGCCTAGATATCGATTTGCTGCGCCACCAATCAAAATATCTGTTTTTGGGGTTCTATAATTTAAACAAAATGTGGCTCCAAAAAAATCATTGTCAAGCCATCGTTTTCGAACCAAATCGGAGACTGAATTTCCATTAAAATCGGGTAAATTATAGTCTGCCAATGTTTCATCTTCTCTGTATTGTTCAAAATAACCTTTGCCTAATGTGTAATGCAAAGCACTATTTGAAACCCATTTTTCCGACCATTTTTCAGACCAATGCAATTGAAAATGATTTTGTGTGTAATTATCAGTTTCATCATCATAGAACTGTGTGTTACCAAATTCATCGGTATACATCCCTGCAACATTATACGTTCGGTCGTTTTTTAGTTTTTCAGGATCTTCTAATCCATACCAAGCTTGATAGGTTTTTTCTTTACCTCCAAAAGCAAAAAACTTAATTTGTCTTTTTTCAGTACTATAATTGGCATTAAAAAAGTAACCAAATAGGTTTGAAGAAGCTCGGTCAATAAAACCATCGGACGCGATATTTGAAAGTCGTGCATTCATTTCAACATTGTTGTGCAACCCTGTACCAAAGGACAAAGTATGTTTTCGAGTGCCGAAACTTCCTGCAGCATTGGCAATTTCTGCATAGGCTTTTTCTTGAAATGTTTTGGTTTGCATGTTTAAACTTGCTCCAAAAGCACCAGCTCCATTGGTAGATGTTCCAACGCCGCGTTGCAATTGAACACTTTCTAGTGATGAAGCAAAATCGGGGAGGTTCACAAAAAAAGTTCCCTGACTTTCGCTATCGTTAAATGGAATTCCGTTTAAGGTTACGTTTATTCTTGAACCATCGGCGCCACGAACTCTTAAATAAGTATATCCCACACCATTTCCGGCATCGGTTGTGGATACTACAGATGGTAAAAAATTTAAAAGCACCGGAATATCTTGACCCAGATTGCGCGGTGCAATTTCTCCTTTAGAGTAGTTTGTATACGTGATTGGGTTTTTCCCTTTTGCTCTGACAGATGAAACGGTTACTTCATTAAGTTGGTTGACTTTAATGGTGTCTTGCGTTTTTTCCTGTGAGAAAGAGAGAACAGAAAAGAGAGAAAAGAGAATAGAAAATAGAAAATAGAAAATAGATTGTTGTCGTCCTCTGACTTCCTGCTTCCAGCTCTCTGCTTCCAGCATCTGGCTTCCTGCTTCCTGCTTGCTACATCCCGCTTTCCGCTTTCCGCTTTTTTTTAATAAAGTTTTCATTCGTAAAATAGTTTACAAATAAAAAGAGGTAATTATTCTTTGGTTAAAATTAATTTGATACTCTTGCTAATTGTTTGAAAAAGCCAGCAGCGCCTGCTCGCTCTTTCGCTAAAAATGTCCACTAGACATTTTCTTAACGCTTGGCCGTCCCTAAACAGCATTACCTGTTCTAGGTTCATTGGGTATAATCTCAGCTCGTAATTTAGAGCACCCCTTTTGAGACAAGGCAAAGATAAGAAAGTATTAAGATTATAGTATTAAGTATTAAGATATTTATTTTGTCTTAATACTTAATACTATAATCTTAATACTTAATACTTAATACTTAATACTTAATACTTAATACTTAATACTTAATACTTGATACTACAACTCCGGCTTCCTTCTATTTTGTTTGATTTCAGAAAGAGTGCGCTTGGCTTTAATTCTTTTTTCGATAACAGAGCGCGGAATTTTGGTAGCTTTTCTTTTTTTGGGAACTTGTAATGATTTTGTAATCAATTCCAAAAAACGCTTGATGACACTATCTTTATTTCGGAGTTGGCTTCTGTCTTCATCACAGTTTAGAATCAGTATATTTTCGGAAGATAACTTGGAAGCAAGTTTCGCTGCAAGCAATTCTTTTTCTTCTTCGCTTAAAGCCCTAGAGGCATTCAAATCAAAGGTTAAAACGACTTTAGAGGAAACTTTATTGACATTTTGCCCTCCGGCTCCAGAACTTCTAACGGCTTTAAAGTTTAGCTCGCTTACAATTTTATCAGTTTCCATGTTGTGGTTGGTGGGCTGGCTTCAGTAAGTCGTTTACAGTTTTTACGGGATTGAACGTGATTAAAGGAACTTCAACAAAAACGGTTATCCATTTAGCCATGGCGCCATTCCAAAGTCCGGGTAATTCATAGCCTTTTAATTCTTGTCCGTTTCTGTTTTTTGTAACAATAAAACCCGTACTTGAGTCAACAAACTCGCTTAAATCAAACTTTATTCCTTTATAATTTTTGATAGCACATACTAAATCAACTGGATTAAAATGAGTTGCTTTTGCTAAAATTACGGCTTGTTCTTTATTTGTTGTTTCAACTTGTGAGCTTTCAACAATTTGTAACGATACGTTTCCTTTATAACTTCTTACCCAAAATGGGCCACCACCTGGCTCGCCTTCATTTTTAACCATCCCACAAACACGAATTGGGCGATTTAACTTGTTTTTGATAAACGCAATTTTATTATCAACAGTATATTTGTCAAAATCATCTAAAATGTCAATATTTAACTTTTCTTCCATGAAATCAATGATTTTTGGAATCTTATTTTCTGTTATGTTATTATTTTCTACCGATTTTAATATATCAAAAATTTGTTGTTGTAAATCTAGTAAAATGCCTGCTAATCCTTTTTTATACAAAGTGATTTCCTGAATGTGGTTTTGAATCACGTTATCAATATTCTTAATAAAAATAACATCAGCATTCAAGTTATTTAAATTATTTATTAATGCACCATGTCCGCCAGGGCGAAAAACTAAGCGACCATCTTCATTTCGTAAAGGTTCGTTGTTAAGATTAACTGCAATAGTGTCTGTGCTTTTATCCTGATGAGAATAGTTAACATGAACCAATGTGTTGGATTTGGTTTCAACTTTTTGTTTTATACTATTAATAATGGATCGGAATAAATCTTCATGGTATTCAGAAACGGTAAAATGCAAATGAGATACCGAATTAGAGCTTGCATAAAAGGCACATTCGTTCAAATGCTCTTCTGCTGGAGTAGTAATTTCTGTTTCATATTTATGAAAATCTAAAACACCTTTGGGTTTATTTGGAAAATCAAAATAATCAGGAGATAGCATTGTTTTTATAAATAGAAAACTCTTTTCATGACTTTCCAAAGAGTAGTATTCTGGAGTATGCTCTTTTACCTTTGATTTTATAGCATCATAGAAGGGAAATTTTTCAATTCCAGCTAAAAAAATAGGGAGATTTTTGTCTTTCTTCCTATTGATATAAGCGTTTATAGTTTCATTTTCATGATCAAAATCATTCAGAAACTCATTTAAAAATTTAAACATTCTGCTTGCTGCACCCGAGGCAGGAACAAATTTTTTAAGTTTTAAAGTATCCTTTATAGAATCAAAAAAGTCGGCTTTTTTTTGAAATTCTTCATTCGATAATTTTACGATACCATCATTTATAGTTGCGGGTTTATCTAGAGTAATCTTGGGGATGCCCAATTGAAACAACAGAAGTTCGCCTTCAATTTTATCCAAAGAAATACCCAAAGCTTTGATTTGGTCAAAATCTGCTTCGGTAAAATTGTATTTTTTTGCTAAACCTTGTTTTGTTGTGCTGTTTTCTTCCATTCTAAATAGCCAAAAATGGCGATTATTGTAAAAATTAAATATTGTAAAGAGAGCATTCCTAATCCTCTGTAAGCGAAAAGCGGAACGACTATACTATCTCCAATAATCCATAATATCCAGTTTTCAATTTTTTTCAAAGCCATATACCACATTGCTGTAAAAAAAAGACCTGATGTAAAAATATCAATATAATTAGGAATTTCAAGTTTGTAATCGAAAAACTTGTAAACCAAATAGGTGATGAATACCGTTGAGATAAACAATATAATACCTGTAATTTTCTCTTGTAGATTAGTTGTTGATATTTCTATATTGCGGTCGTTTGATTTTGACCTCCATTTATACCAACCATAAACACTCATAATAGTGAAGTAAGCATTCATTGTCATATCTCCAAAATACTTAGCCTGATATAATAAATAGACGGTTATTATTGTAGCAATAAGTCCAGTAGGATAGACCAAAATATTTTGTTTTTTAGCAAAATAGACACTTGCTATTCCGAATGCAAATGCCAAAAACTCCAAAACAATTTGAATTGTTGAAGCGTATTTATATTGGTCAAACAGCAACTCTAACATTAGTCAAAAAAAGTTAAGTCATTTTCAAACGCTGTTCCGATTATGATTAAATCGGCACCTGCGGCGTAAGTTTCCTCGATTTGTTTTTTGGAACAAATACCACCGCCGACAAACAAAGGCACTGAAATTCTCTTTGAAACATTTTTTATTGTCTCTAAAGAGACCGTGTTTTGCGCACCACTTCCAGCTTCAAGGTATATCAATTTATTACCAATTAATTCACCAGCTTTTGCGGTTTGTGAAATATAATTGATATTATTTTTAGATAAAGGTTTGGTTTTACTAACTCTTTCTACGGCAGTTTCTGAACCGCTTTCTATTAATATATAACCAGTAGAAATGATTTCAAGGTTGCTTTTTTCTAAAATAGGAACAGAGTTAATTTGATGTTCTACCAAAAAATCCGGATTTCTTCCCGAAAGCAACATAAGGAATAAAATACCGTCAGCTTCTGCTGAAATTTGTGAAGGATTTCCTGGGAAAAGGATAATTGGTAAATGAGTACTACTTTTTAAACAAATAATGATTTCATTCAAATGACTTCCATCAAACGAACTACCTCCAACAAAAATATGGGTTGCGGGGGATTGATTAATTTTTAAAACTACTTCGTAAATTGTTGCTATTTCTAACTTGTCTGGATCAAGTAGAATGGCCAACATTTTTTTATTTTTAGACTTGGCATCCAGTATGTTAAGGTAGATTTCTTTCATTGTTTATTTTCATCCGAGGCAAACCCGATAGGAGCAGAGCTAAAAGCACAAACAAAAACATAATTCTCAATAAAATCAAAAATGATATTGAAACGTTCACTAGTATTAAATCGCAATTCGACACTACATTTTTTATCACTTAAATTAAATTCACTCTCAAAAATATCATCTTTAAAACTGATTCCAATTTCATTTTTAATCTTAAAAACTGATTCTTTGATGCCCCAAACTACCGTTGCTTTTGTTAATTGATCGGATTCTGAAAGGTTTTCTAAATGAGAAACATCCATGTAACGTGGCGCTAGTTTTAGTGTTTTCTCTTTAATAATCTCTAAATCGGCTCCAATATTTACATTGCTAATTACAATAACAGAAAAACCATGAGAGTGCGATATCGAAATATGTTTTCCGTCTTCTAAATGGGGCTTGCCATATGCATCATAATACAAATCAAAGTCAGAATAACCAGCTTCTGCCAGCAATTTCCTAACACTCAAAAATCCATTTTGATGGCTTTCAGATTTCATTCCCTCTAATCGAGCTAAAGAAATATCCTTAAGCGCGACACTTCGAAAAAGCTCCTCAAAAGATTCTGTTATTTTCCAAACAAAGACTTTTGTGAAATCATTTAACGTTATGGTTTTTAGTAGTGGCATGCTTGTTTTTAAATTATCTAATTGTTTTTCAGAAAATTAAGTTTTTGAACAAATCATAAAAAAGTAAAAAACGTTTTTTTAATTCTTTCTTATTATGTATTTTTGCACCCAAATTAAAAAAACAAATATACATAATAGATGAGTACACAAACATTACCTTATGTAGCTTTTAAAGTGAAAGATATTTCGCTTGCAGCTTGGGGAAGAAAAGAAATTGAATTAGCTGAAGCTGAAATGCCAGGATTGATGGCACTTCGTGCTGAGTATGGAGCAAGCCAACCTTTAAAAGGGGCACGTATTGCAGGATGTCTTCACATGACGATTCAAACGGCCGTTTTGATAGAAACATTAATTGCTCTTGGAGCTGAAGTTACTTGGTCATCTTGTAATATTTTCTCAACCCAAGATCAAGCTGCTGCTGCAATTGCTGCTGCTGGAATTCAAGTGTATGCTTGGAAAGGTTTGAATGAAGAAGATTTTGACTGGTGTATTGAGCAAACGTTATTCTTTGGTGAAGACAGAAAACCATTGAACATGATTTTGGATGATGGTGGTGATTTAACCAATATGGTTTTTGACCGTTACCCAGAATTAATTGACGGAATCAAAGGTCTTTCAGAAGAAACGACAACGGGTGTTCACCGTTTGTACGAAAGAATGAAAAACGGAACGTTGTTTATGCCAGCAATCAATGTGAATGACTCGGTTACTAAATCTAAATTCGATAATAAATACGGTTGTAAAGAATCAGCTGTTGATGCTATTAGAAGAGCTACCGATATTATGTTGGCTGGTAAGAGAGTAGTAGTTTGTGGATATGGTGACGTTGGTAAAGGTACAGCAGCATCATTTAGAGGCGCGGGTTCTATTGTGACGGTTACAGAAATCGATCCAATTTGTGCTTTACAAGCAGCAATGGATGGCTTTGAAGTAAAAAAATTAAATACGGTTGTAGGGAATGCTGATATCATCATCACCACTACTGGAAATAAAGATATCGTTATGGGAAGCCACTTCGAGCAAATGAAAGACAAAACAATCGTTTGCAACATTGGTCACTTTGATAATGAAATTGACATGGCTTGGTTAAACAAAAACCACGGTGCTTCTAAAGTTGAAATCAAACCGCAAGTAGATAAGTATACTATTGCAGGAAAAGATATTCTTATCCTTGCCGAAGGGCGTTTGGTAAACTTAGGATGTGCTACAGGACACCCAAGTTTTGTTATGAGTAACTCTTTCACCAACCAAACGTTGGCGCAATTAGAGTTATGGAAAAATTCTGCGAATTACAAAAATGAAGTGTATATGTTGCCAAAACATTTAGATGAAAAAGTAGCCGCCTTACACTTAGCTAAATTGGGAGTTGAATTGGAAACATTGAATGATGACCAAGCTGCTTACATAGGTGTTGACGTCCAAGGACCATATAAACCAGAATATTACAGATACTAATTTGCTTACCGCGAAGTCGGGAGCCTAATATAAGCCCTTGCTGAAAAGTAAGGGTTTTTTGTTTAAATTACTATATAAAAAAAGGCGAACTAGTAAATGAGTTCGCCTTTTATATATTTTTTAAATATAATTATATCTGTTCCTGAACCAAATTAATGATGGTGTTGGCATCAAGTTCTCCCGATTGTCTCCAAACCATTTGTCCTTCTTTGTAAATCATAAGTGTTGGCAATCCTTTAATACGAAGGGCGTCGGCCAACTCTTGATTTTTATCGACATCAATTTTGATCACTTTTGCACTATCTCCTAGCGCAGCTGCTACATCTCTAATAACAGGATGCATAGAAACTGAAGATTCGTTCCACTCTGTATAAAAATCGATTAATACGGGAACTTGAGCGTTGATTAATTCTCCAAATTTTGACATAAAACCAAAGCGTTTTTACTTTTTTAATATAGTTTAAAAGTAATATTAAAGCACAAATGTAGCATTTTTAACTAATTATGCTACAAAATTGCCTTTTTTTAGTTCAAAAACCGTAATTTCTGGCATAATACCTACGCGTCCTGGATACGCATGAAAGCCAAATCCACGATTTACGTAAATATATCTTCCAAATTCGTTGTATAGTCCTGCCCATTGTTTGTATATGTATTTCGCTAAACTCCATTTGAAAAACCCCGGAATTTCAATCCCAAACTGCATGCCGTGCGTGTGCCCTGAAAGCGTTAATTGAATGTTTTTCGGATGACTTTTTACTATATATTCCCAATGACTTGGGTCGTGACTCATTAATATTTTAAAATCTTCTGGAGCTACATTTTCTGATGCTTTGTCAATATCGCCAAATTCACCAAAATGTTTACCCCAATTTTCAACACCAATCAAAGCAATTTCATCATTCCCTATTTTGATTTTCACATTTTCATTCAATAGTAATTTAAAGTCAATCTGACGGTGCAAATCTTTTATGGCTTCAAAATTATCGGCTTTTGCTGCTTCTGATTTCCAATCCAAATACGCGCCATAATCATGGTTTCCAAGTATAGAATATTTGCCATGTTCAAAGTTTTTTAATCCATTGAAAGTGTCAATCCACGGATGCATTTCATCTGCTTTTGCGTTTACTATATCTCCAGTGAATAATAAAAGATCCGATTCTTGTTCATTGATTAAATCGATGGCGTATTTAATTTTTGCTTCATCATCAAAACTACCGCTATGAACATCTGAAATCTGAGTGACTTTAAAACCTTCAAAAGCATCTGGTAAATCGGGGAAAAATAAGGTTTGACGGATAACTTTGAAATTATATTTACCAACCGTCATTCCATAAATTAAAGAAAGAAACGGCACCGCTGCCAATCCGATTGCGACTTGACTTACAAATTTTCTTCTGGCGGGTAAAAAGCTATCGGAATTGTGTCCCATAAAATGTGTTACGGTTCCCATCATTACTCTCAAAACATCTTCCATCAGCATGATAAAAGTCAGCACTAATTTTGGCAACAAAACCAAAAGCAATAAACCTAACGTAATTAGAGTCATCTTAGTTTGACCAACGCTTCGGTCATACTTTTTGAGTTCATAAGAAATGAAAAGAACAGCCACAATAGAAATCATGATGTAGGTAATCAAAATCCATTTCGATTTTGTAATGGTTTTTATGGCTTGAAAAGCATAGAGCTCTACTATTCCTATGATTATGAGAAGAATTAGAAACCGGAATGCCATCTTTAAATTTTTGACAAATTAACAAAGAAACTAGATAGAAATTATGGTTGTTAAACTTATTTTAACAAAGGTTTAATTTCTATATAAAACTAAGGTTCTTATTTGAAACTTTAGTTATTTTTACATTCTTATAAAATTGATTTCATGTCACAAAAACGCCTTTATCTTCTCGATGCTTACGCCCTAATTTTTCGGGGTTATTTCGCTTTCATAAAAAATCCACGCATAAATTCCAAGGGAATGGATACTTCTGCCATTATGGGATTTATGAATGCCTTAATGGATGTTATCAAACGTGAAAAACCCGATCATTTAGCCGTTGCTTTTGACAAAGGCGGTAGCGATTATCGTTATGAAATGTATCAGGAATACAAAGCACATCGCGATGAAACTCCAGAAGCGATTAAAATTGCGGTTCCCTATATTCAAGAATTATTAAAAGCCATGCATATTCCAATTATCGAAAAAGCCGGTTTTGAAGCTGATGATTTAATCGGAACTTTAGCAAAGCAAGCTGAAAAAGAAAACTTCAAGGTTTTTATGGTGACGCCCGATAAAGATTTTGCGCAATTGGTTTCCGAAAATATTTTTATATACAAACCCGCTCGAATGGGCAACGATATAGAAATTTGGGGAATTCCTGAAGTATTAGCCAAATTTGAAATTGAACGTCCAGAACAAGTAATTGATTTCCTCGGAATGATGGGAGATGCCGCGGATAATATTCCGGGTTTGCCTGGCGTAGGTGAAGTTACTGCCAAGAAATTATTAAAAGAATTTGGTTCGATGGAAAATCTTTTGGCGAATACCGATAAGCTCAAAGGTGCGATGAAAGAGAAGATTGAAGCTAATGCTGAACTCGGAATTCTTTCTAAAAAATTGGCCCGAATTCTGTTAGATTGCCCTGTGACTTTCGATGCTACTGATTATGAATTGTCAAAACCTGATGTAGAAAAAACCGATGCGCTTTTCAACGAATTGGAATTTCGCCAGATGAAAGCACAATTCGATAAGTATTTCGGAACGGGAAAAGAATATGATGAAATTGATACCAATGGCAATATCAATGACAAAAATCAAGTAAAAAAAATTCCTGTTAAAAAATCTAACGAAGAACAATTTGACTTATTTGGTTTTTATGACGAATCCGATTTGGGGTCGACTCCTTCCCATTTGGGGAAGGCTGGGATGGGGTTTGCGACGTTAGAAACTACAGAGCATTTATACCAAGTTGTTCAAGGTGAATTAGGCACAAAACTGTTTTTGCAAAATCTAATAAACCAAACTTCGGTGTGTTTTGACACTGAAACTACCGGAATAGATGCCTTAAACGCCGAATTGGTTGGAATGTCATTTTCGTGGGAGAAAGGAAAAGGATTTTACGTTCCGTTTCCTGAAAGTCAAGACGAAGCAAAAGCGTTAGTTGAAAAATTCAAACCGTTTTTTGAAAGCGAAACCATCGAAAAAATAGGTCAAAACATCAAATACGATTTGAAAATTCTATCTCGTTATGGGATTTCTATTAAAGGAAAATTATTCGACACCATGATTGCACATTATTTAATCAATCCTGATATGCGTCACAATATGGATGTATTGAGTGAAACTTATTTGAAATATTCGCCAAAATCTATAGAGACTTTAATTGGAAAAAAAGGTAAGAACCAACAATCGATGCGCGATGTTGCATTAGAAGACATCAAAGAATATGCTGCGGAAGACGCAGACATTACATTTCAATTAAAACAAAATTTCAGTCCGATTTTAGATAAAGCGGAAACTAAAAAACTGTTTGATGACATCGAAATTCCACTAATTCCTGTTTTGGCTGCCATGGAAATGGAAGGCATCAATCTGGATGTGCCTTATTTAAAATCGATGTCGGTTGAAATGGTGAAAGAAAGTGCCGCATTGGAACAAAAAATTTATGAAACGGCTGGAGAGAAATTCAACTTAGCGTCTCCAAAACAGTTGGGCGATGTTTTATTTGATAAACTGCAACTTGGCGGAGCAAAACAAAAGAAAACCAAAACCGGTCAATATGCCACAGGCGAAGAAATTTTAAGCTATTTAGAAAAAGACAATCCCATTGTAAAAGACATACTCGAATGGCGACAAATGGTAAAATTGCAAAGCACCTATATTGATGCTTTACCCAACCAAGTAGACAAAAAAACAGGTCGCGTTCACACCGATTATATGCAAACCGTTGCGGCTACAGGGCGATTGAGTTCGAACAATCCGAATTTACAGAACATTCCCATTCGAACCGAACGTGGACGATTAATTCGAAAAGCATTCATAGCTCGTGACGAAAATTACACCTTACTTTCTGCCGATTATTCTCAAATTGAACTCCGAATTATCGCCGCTTTATCTGGTGAAGAAAACATGATTAAAGCGTTTCAAAACAACGAAGATATTCATAAAAGTACCGCTGCAAAAGTATTTAATGTGCCGTTAGAGGAAGTTACCAAGGAACAAAGAAGTAATGCGAAAACCGTAAACTTTGGAATTATATATGGTGTTTCTGCTTTTGGGCTTTCCAATCAAACTTCGTTATCACGAAAAGAAGCAGCTGAGTTAATTGAAGCGTATTATGCAACCTATCCAAAACTAAAATCATACATGTCGAATCAAGTCGATTTTGCTCGTGAAAATGGTTACGTCCAAACCGTTTTAGGAAGAAGACGTTATTTGAAAGATATTAATTCGGCCAATATGATGGTAAAAAGTGGCGCGGAACGAAACGCAGTTAACGCACCTATTCAAGGAAGTGCTGCTGATATTATCAAAATTGCGATGATAAACATTTATAAAAAGTTAAACGAAAAGAGTCCCGACGGCTTGGGATGGAAATCGAAAATGTTGTTGCAGGTTCATGACGAATTGGTTTTTGACGTTCACAACTCCGAATTAGAAAAAATTCAACCGATGATAAAATACGAAATGGAAAACGCATTTAAACTCGATGTTCCGTTAGATGTTGAAATGGGAGTTGGTAAAAACTGGTTGGAAGCGCATTAAAATTTGACATTATTGAAATAAAAAAAAGCTAGAAATTCAATTCCAGCTTTTTGTTTTTACTGAAACTTTTGTAATTATTCAACTATCACTTTCTTCCAAGATTTCTCCGTTTCATTTACCAATTCCAAAAGGTAAACGCCTTTTTGAAATCCGCTAACATTTACTTCAACCGCATCCGATGTATCGTTCACTTCAATGGTTTTTACTAAAGCGCCCACTTGTGAGTACACATTTATTTTGTCTAACGTTGTTTTTGTTTTTACTAAAAATGCTCCGTTTGATGGGTTTGGATAAACCTGAGAAGCATTTAAAGAAAAATCTTCAACACCAAGAGTTGTAAATTGTAAAGTTGCATAACCAGCACTTGCACTACCTCCATGAGGACCAACTGAAAATGTGGCTGTAGATGCTCTAACACCTCCAATATTTATTGAATTTGTAGTATTGTATGGCATTTGAAAATCATTACTATCCGTTGTTGTTAAAGATCTAGTTAAAGTTATTGTTCTAGTTCCGCCAGAAACTGTATTTGAAGAAGTCCAGTTTTGAGTATCTTGTGGTGGATTTCCAGTGCCATTAAACCAGCGATCAGTTAAATTTGGCGTTGTTGCTGTTGTAAACACTAGTAAATCCGCTTGTCCGCCGTTTTCAATTCCGTCCATACCAAAACCAGCTATAACTTGCGTTCCAAACCCAAGGCCGAACCATCTGTCCGATGGACCCGTAAGAACCAAAGTAACTTGGGAAGTATTATTATTTAAAGTAAAATTTGCAGTTATTGGAACATTATTACTTAACGCAACTGTACCAGTACTTTTTGATTGTGAAAAGCCTGCTAGACTTATCAGAGCAATAAATGAGAGGGTAATTTTTTTCATAGTTTTTATTTTAAGAGATTAATAATTTCTTCATTTCCAGAAAAAACAGCGTGTTCAAATGCGGTTTTTCCATCTTTATCTTGGTGTGCTTTATCCACTTTATTTTCAATCAACAAACTTAAAATGGTTTTGTTGTTAAATTGTACACAATATATTAATGCCGTTGTTCCATTAGCATCTGCGATATTTACATCGGCTTTTTTCTGAATCAATAACTTTGCAATTTCGTTATTCCCTTTAACAACACAAGCCATCAAAGGTGTTCCCATTTTAGAATTTCCATTAATATCACTTCCTGTTTCAATCAATAATTTAGCGACTTCATTGTTGCCTCTATAACAAGCCAATATGAGTGGTGAGTAACCGTCGGAATTGACAGTTTTAAATGCGTTTGGATTTGCTTTTAAAATTGCTTTTGCTTGTTCAACGGTTCCTTTACGAGCAATGTCAAAAACATCCAGATTTTCTTGTGCAAAACAAGAACTAAAGCTTAAAAAAAACAGTAAAATAAAGCAAATAATTTTTCTCATAAATCATCAATTTGTTACAAATGATTCTAAATTAATATCTAGGTTGCGTTTGCAAGACTTTTGTTAAAGTTTTTTTGTAGAATCTCTTTGGCGTAATTCCGTTTTGATTGTTGTTGTAGAAAAAGTAAAAGTTTCTTCTTTGCTTTCCAATTTATCAATCAATAACTGTGCAGCCACTTCGCCAATTTCTGGTCCATGCTGACTTACAGTGGATAAACTTGGCGTCATTCTGCGTGACCAAACCCCATCAGCAAAACCAATAATTGACAATTCTTGTGGAATTTTATACCCGTTTTGTACCCCAAGCTTCAGGGCAGTTACAGACGCATGTTCGTCGACTGCAAAAACACCATCGGGCTTATTTTTAATATAAAACCCGCCAATTTTTGAATTAAATTCTTCGTTGTTATTGGTTAAAATAACCAAATTTTCATCCACTTTTATTCCGTTGTTTTCAAGTGCTTTGTAAAAACCTTGTGCTCTAAGCTTTCCAACACTCAAATTATCAATAGCAGAAAGCAGCGCAATTTTTTTACACCCCGTTTTTATTAAATGTGCTACAGCATTTACAGCAGATTCGAAATCGTCGACAATTACTTTGTCGCAGTTTACTTCATCAGCAATTCGGTCAAACATTACTATTGGTGTGCCTTCATTAATAATGTTTGTAAAATGATCAAATTTTTGAAGTTTTTGTGATTCCTCTGCAATAGATAGAATAAAGCCATCAATCGTTCCGTTGCTTAACATTTCAAGAGCGTTAATTTCTTTTTCTAATGATTCGTTAGAAATGCAGGTAATCACTTTATATCCTTTTTCATCAGCTACTTTTTCTATTCCGCTGAATACTTTAGCAAAAAAAGAATTTAAAATATTAGGAATAATAACACCAATAGTTTTGGTTTTTCTGTTTTTTAAACTGAGTCCAATAACATTAGGTTTATAATTTTTTAATTTGGCGTATTCTTGTACACGTTGCTTTGTAGGTTCGCTTATTTCAGGACTTCCATTTAATGCTTTAGAAACGGTGGAAACAGAAACTCCTAACTCTTTTGCAATTTGTTTTAATGTGGCTTTCGATTTCATTTTTAGCAGCTTGAAGTGTAAAAATAGTAAAATTTACATTTATTAAACATTTACATTTTAAATCTTTATCGTTTTGGTTAAGAAGTTGCTTTAAAAAAAGCAAAAAAATTGAATTTGAAGCTAATTTTACAACAAAACAACGCCAAAATTGTACTTTATTTTGAATTTATATTTAGTATGTTTGTAAATCCGTTATTTCAAATAAGTTAATAACCTAAAAATGAAGAAATTATTTATTGACGGTTTGAAAAAATGCAGTAAAATTTAATTACTATTAATACTATATAATCTTTATGAAAAATTTAATTGGAAGCATTTTACTTATTGTAACTTTTTTTCAAACTACGATAATACAAGCACAAGACTTATGGAAGGAAAATGATATTAGCGCTGTCAAAGTTGATAATTTATCAGATGCAGATGTTGCTAAAATTAAAGTACAATTGGAAAGCAATAATTTGACTATCGAGCAAGCCGAAACCATTTTGCAATCAAAAGGAATGTCTAATGAAGAAATATCAAAATTAAAAGTAAGATTAAACAATACTACTATTACTGTACCAAAAACTAATGTAGATTTAGGGCGGGAACAAGAGAAATTTGTCAATATAAAAGTAAAAGATGTCGAAGGCAACTCAGTTTTTGGCTCAGAATTATTTGATAATCCAACCTTAAACTTTGAACCCAATCTAAAAATTGCTACACCAATAAATTATATTTTAGGACCAGGTGATGAGTTGCAAGTGAGTGTTTATGGAACTCAAGTTTTTAATGCTACTCTACCTGTATCAGTTGAAGGTAAAATAGACATTCAAAATGTTGGTCAGATTGCAGTCATGGGTTTGACTATCGAAGCCGCTACCCTAAAAATCAGAAGTGCGATTGCGAATGTATATAGTTCTGTAAGATCTGGACAATCTCAAGTTGGGATTAGTTTGAGTAAAGTAAGAACAATAAAAATTACGATAATTGGCAGCAAGCAACCAGGAAATTATTCTGTTTCCTCTTTGGCAACGGTTTATAATGCACTTTATTTGGCTGGCGGACCAGGAAAAAATGGTAGTTATAGGAATATTGAATTAGTCAGGAATAATGTGGTGTTTAAAAGGATTGATATTTATAATTTTTTGGTAAATGGAAGTCAATCGGATAATGTTGGTTTGAAAGATAACGATGTTATTCGAATTCCCGTTTATTCTTTAAGAGTTACAATTGCTGGCGAAATCAAAAGACCAGGAATTTTCGAAATTAAACCAAGTGAAAGTTTCAATGATTTATTGGCTTTTGCATCCGGATTTAATGAGTTTGCCTATACCGCAGCGGTTAATGTAATGCAAAAAACAGATAAGGAATTTAAAGTTAAAGATATAAAAGCATCAGAATTTGGAACATACAAACCACAATCTGGTGACGAATTTAGAGTTACAAAAATTTTAAATAGATTTGAAAACAGGATAAAAATTTTTGGTGCCGTTTTCAGACCAGATACCTATTCATTTTATGAAGGAATGAAAATTTCTGATTTGATAAAAAAAGCGGAAGGATTAAAGGAAGACGCGTATACAAAAAGAGCAAAAATTATCAGAGTAAAAAGCGATTTGACAACAGAAATGTTACAAGTTAATCTAAAGGAAGCAATGTCGGGTAACGCAGAAGCCGATATTATTTTGAATAAAGAAGATGTTGTGAATGTTTATTCGATTTTAGAATTTGTTGAGGATTTTACGGTAACTATTGATGGTGAAATTAGGAAACCAGGAGTTTATAAGTATCAAGAAAATCTGACTTTGAATGACTTGTTAATTGAAGCTGGTGGAATATTGGGTTCTTCTTCGAATAAAGTTGAAATTGCCCGAATGATAAAATCTGAGGGAATCAACGAAAATAGTGAAGTGAGATCCGAATTATTTAATCTTGAAATTTCAGCGGATAATAATGAACAAGGAAAAAACTTTGAATTGAAACCATTTGATGTAGTTACAATCCGCCGAATGGCTGTTTATGAAAAGCCCGAAACCGTAGTTGTCAGGGGAGCTGTGAATTATTCTGGAAAATATGCCTTGATTAATAAAAATGAAAAAATTTACGACATCATCAACAGAGCTGGCGGTTTGACTTCTGTCGCTAATGTAGATGGTGTGAAAATCTATCGGCCTATACAAAATAAACAGGTAGAAGAATTGCAAAACGTAAATTTGAAATTAGGCAAAAATGATAGTCTTCAAAATGTATTAACCAATAAATTAAAAAACTTGAGATACGCAACTATCCCAGTAGATTGGAGGAAAATTGCAGAAAATCCAAAAGATAATACTAATGTTACCTTATTTCCTGGAGATGAAATTGAAGTAGCAACTTATAACGAAAACGTAAAAGTTTTGGGTAATGTTTTATTAACTTCTGAAATTCCATATGAAAAAGGCAAAGGATTTGGTTATTATATTGGAGCGGTAGGCGGAACAGATGCCAAAGCATGGAAGAACAAAGCGTTTATTATTTATCCCAATGGAAAAACAGCTGTATCCAGCACATTTTTATTCATAAGGTCTTACCCCAAAGTTATGCCAGGCTCACAAATTATAATTCCTCAAAAAGCGGAACGAAAAAAATTGAGTGCAGTAGAAATTATAAGTATAGGAAGTATCTTAACGAGTCTCTCCTTACTTATTCTCACGGCTATAAAATAATTTACATTATAAAAAGAATATGGAAGCTAATCCAAAAACAAACGAAGAACTAACCTTTAAAGAAATAGTATCACGAGGGAAAGGGTTTTGGGAATATATCGTTTTCAGACGAAAAACAATTTTTAAAGCCATACTTGTTGGTGCAGTTTTAGGTTTCTGCTATTCTTTTTTCAAACAGCCAGTTTATTCGGCATCTTTATCATTTGCCTTAGAAGATAAAAGTTCAAGTGGAATGGGTGGTTCTTTAAGCATTGACAGTCCATTTGGAATTGATTTGCTTGGAGGAAGTACCGGAGGTGCTTTTTCGGGGTCTAATTTGCCTGAACTTTTCCTCTCCCGAAATATGGTCGAAAGAACGCTATTATCGCCAATTATTTTTGAAAAGAAAAAAATTTCATTGGCTGAAATGTATATTCAAAATAAGGGTTGGCGGAATAAATGGGAAGATAATCAACAACTAAAATCAATTCAGTTTTTGCCAAACTCATCCCGTGCAGACTATACTCGTGTTCACGATAGCATTTTGGGAGTTATTTATGATGATCTTTCAAAGGCCAACTTGACCGTATCTCAAAAAGATAAAAAAAATGGAATTATTATTATTAATGCAAAATCTAAAAATGAATTGTTTGCTAAATATTTTACCGAAGCCTTAGCAAAGCAAGTTTCTGATTTTTATATTGACTATAAAAGCAAAAAAGCTCGTGAGAATGTAAGTATTTTGATAAAACAAACTGACTCCATCCGTGGTGAATTGAATCGTGCTATAACAGGAGTTGCCATTTCTGTCGACAATACTTTCAATCTCAATCCCGCTTTAAATGTAAAAAGGACTCCTACGGCACGAAAACAAGTAGATGTTCAGGCAAATACTTTTATTTTAACTGAATTAGTAAAACAAACCGAACTTGCAAAAGTGACACTTCGTAAAGAGACTCCTTTAATTCAGGTGATAGATAGCCCTATTTTGCCCTTAAAAAATGACAAAATAGGTGTAGTATTTGGTGTGATTTTAGGAAGTGTTATTGCTTTATTTGTATCATTACTATTTTTAATGTTTAAAAATATTTTTAAACAATTAATGGAGTAATTATACCTACAACTCAAAAAACAATAATGATAAATTTAAAATTAGCGGAACGATTTTTTATAATTATACTGTTTTGTAGTTTGTTAACTTCTTTTTTATTTAAATCATTTGTTAATAATGAATTAATATCAAATATTCTCGTTGCTTTTAACTCATTAATGATACTTTTTTTTATTTTCATTGGCATTAAAAATAATACAGCCAAATTTCTTTTATTTATTTATTTTCTTCTTAGACTAGTTTTATTATACATAGATTTCTACGGAAAAGAGCTAGTTAATATATTGCATAGTGGAGGTGACTCTGAAAGATTTTATCTATGGGCAATAGATATTTCAAAAGATTTGAGTATGCTGAGTGAGATTTCATATACAAATTACACAAGTTTTTTGGGAATATTATACTGGATTATTGGTGACCAAAGACTCTTTTCACAATATATTAATGTGATATTAGGAATATGGTCCATTTTTATTTTTTATAAAATTCTGGATTTATTTAAACTAAAAGACACTAATAAGTTATTTTTTTTAGCTTTATATGGTTTGTATCCTCAAAACATAATATTCTCTTCAATTTTACTCCGAGAAGCACTAATACAATTCTTTTTTATTTATAGCATCTTCTTTTTCTCAAAGTGGTTAATGACAAATAATAGGATCAACATATTTATTACAGTGCTTTTTGTTTTGTTATGCTCGATTTTTCATTCAGGGATGATAATTAGTTTATTAGTTTATGGTTATATGTTTTTTTTCTTAGATGTAAAACAACATCGATTTAAATATTCTTTTAAGAGGTTAACGATATTTTTTCTTTGTTGTGGTCTGACATTAACTATTATTGTGAATGATTCATCCATTTTTAGCGGAAAATTTTCAATCTTACAAACTGATCAGAATAATACAAGTTTGATTGAAAAATATCAATCTAATAGCGGCATCGAAGAAGGTGGTTCTACTTATTTAAAAAATTATAAAGTAAGTTCCGTAGTTGATTTAATTTTTTTAACACCCTTGAAATTAATTTATTTTATCTTTTCACCAATGCCATACGATATAAGAGGTTTAGGGGATATAACTGCAATTTTGATAGATAGTTCATTTTACTATTTTTTACTATTCAAAATAATTAGGAGTAGAAAACGTATTATTAATAATTCAAACAGAATATTTCCCAAAGTATTTCTCATTTTATTTTTAATTGTTTCATTAGGTTTTGCTTTAGGCACAGAAAATACAGGAACCGCAATGAGGCATAGAACAAAAATATTTCCAACTTTACTAATGGTCGTCGTTGTTATTGAGAGTATTAAACAGAACAAAAATTATATTTGGAATGATAAAAAAAGCATATAAAAGTATTACCGTAAAATACGGAGATGGTATTTTATCACTTACCGCTAATTTCATTCAAAAAGCGGCTTTTTTAATCGTCACAATATTATTGGCTCGTATTTTTGGCCCAAGTTTATTCGGAAAATATGCATTTTTAAAACAGGCTTATGATGTTTTAATTGTTTTTATTTTGTTCGGAGGTGATAAATCTTTAATATTCTTTTCAGCAATAAATAAAAATGATGGTTTAAATAAACTTATAAGTGTCGTTAAGTTCGTAATAATAATTGTTTCAGTATTTTTTTTAGGAAGTATTCTTTTTAGAGATAAATTATTAAAAGACTACGATTTTTCATATAATTTGTTTTTTCTCTTAATTTTTGCTTCATCACTTTTAATGAACTTAATTTTAACTTTTATTGAAAGTTATTTCGTTGGAATTAAATCGTTAAAAACTTATTTTAGGTCAGTAATTATTTCAGCACTATTTTACGTGCCACTATCCTATTTCTTTGGTTATAAATTTGGAATTATTGGTGTTTTTTTAGCTTTTTTAGTACATTATATTATTCAGTTTTTATTCATTTATTTGAAAGAAAGTCACACTTTTAATAAACGAGAAGTAAGGAACATTAAAAATGACTTAAAACAATTATATACTTTTTCTTTACCTATAGGTATTGGCGAATTACTTGTTAATCTTGTAGCTTTTTATACTTCAGTAATTTTAATCAATAATGCTAATTTTGAAGATTTAGGTTTATATACTGTTGCCATGAGAATGGTTATGTTCATTGTTTTTATACCTAATTTGTTAAATAACATTGTATTGTCTTATATATCTATTTCAAGCAATAAAGAAAAGTTTTTATTGAAAACAGTTTTTTTAAATTTGATATTGTCGGGAATAGTTGGTCTTGTTTTTTATATTTTTTCAAAACAAATTTTCTCTTTATCTGGAAGTTATTTTGAAGAAAATTTTAACGGAGTATTTACAAATTTAATTTTAGGTATTTTACCTTTCTGTTCTAGTTTGGTCTTGCTTCAGTATTTAATTTCTATACAAAAAAGATGGAGTTATCTTTTTTTTAGATTCTTAAGAGAAGGATTAACAATAGGAATATTTAGTATTTATATAAAACTAAATTTTGAAGGCAATGCTTTACTGCTTTCAAAATGCTTTTTATTCTCAAATTATATTAGTTTAATCTTATTAACATTATTTATTATAATTAATTATTATCACGATAGAAAAGAACATCAAATCAATTCTTTACAATCGTAGTTTTATAGTAATTATTTTTTTAAATATTTTTATAATCATTCTAATTAATTATTTGTTATTTGCGTAACACCATAATAGTGTATTGTTTTTGTGTCAAAAAAAAATTCAAACTAAATGTCCAAAAAACTTATTCGAATAACTACTGTGCCCGATACCTTAAGAGGAATATTGAGCGGACAACTTAAATTTATGAGTGATAAGTATGAAGTAATTGCAGTTTCGTCAGACGGGCAAATGTTAAATGAAGTACAGATACATGAAGGTGTAAAAGTTGTCCCTATAAATATGGTAAGAACTATTTCTCCTTTTAAAGATTTGAAAGCTTTAATTCAATTATATTTTTTATTTAAAAAAGAAAAACCTTTAATAGTACACACACACACACCAAAAGCTGGGATTTTAGGTATGATAGCTGCAAAATTTGCTGGAGTGCCGAATAGATTGCACACCGTTGGGGGATTACCCTTATTATTAGCAAATGGGAATATGAGAAAAGTATTAAATTTAGTTGAAAAAGTCACCTATTCCTGTGCTACAGAAGTGTTTCCAAATTCTTTTGGTTTGAAAGAAATAATAATAGAACATAATTTTTGTAATTCTTCAAAATTAAAAGTGCTGGCAAATGGTAGCTCAAATGGTGTAAATACTTCATATTTTGATCCTTCTCTATTTACTGAAAATGAAAAGCAGGAATTGAAAAGTAATTTAGGTATTGATAGAAACGATTTCGTTTTTATTTTTTTAGGAAGATTAGTTTCGGATAAAGGAATAAACGAAATGATTAATGCCTTCAAAAGACTAAACAAGGAAGTTACTTCAATAAAATTAGTATTAGTTGGCCCTTTAGAATCTCATTTAGATCCTTTAGATAAAAAGACAATAAAAGAAATTGAAAGTAACAATAACATTATAAATATTGGCCTTCAAAATGATGTTAGACCTTATTTTGCATTAGCTGACATCTTAGTATTTCCGAGTTATAGAGAAGGTTTTCCTAATGTAGTAATGGAAGCTGGTGCAATGGGATTACCAAGTATCGTGAGTAATATTAATGGCTGTAATGAAATTATTAAAGAAGGTGAAAATGGTTGGATTATTCCGGCAAAAGATGAAGAAGCAATTTATAACAAAATGAAGTTTTGCATAGAAAATCCAAAAGAAGTTGATAAAGCAGCAAATAATTCTCGCGAGTTAATCACTTCGAAGTATGAACAAAAAATAATTTGGGAGGCGATTTTAGAAGAATATCAAAAGGTAGAAAAAGGAAAAAAAATTGATAATTATAAAATAATAAAAAGGGAAAAAATTTGTTTTGTGGTTCCTTACGTAGGTACAGCAAGAGTATTTCTTATGAATCATATCGAAGAATTAAGCAATTATTTTGACATTTATTTGATTGCAAATGTTTTAGAGGAAGAAATGATTTATTTTAAGGACACTCCAATAAAAGAAATTAAGCATATAAAAATAATAAGAGGTATAAATTTAATAAACGATTTACGAACTTTATTTTATTTATACACCTATTTCAAAAAAATGAAGTTTGATGCAGTACACACTTTAACTCCAAAAGCGAATTTATTAGGCATTTTAGCATCCCGTTTAGCACTTGTTTCTAATCGTATTATCTTATTTACAGGTCAGGTTTGGCATACAAAAAAAGGGGTTTATAAATATTTTTTAATGATTTTGGATCGTTTTACAGTTTGGAATGCAACCCATATTTTAGTGGATGGACAACCACAGAGACAGTTTTTAATCCAGAATAAGATAATTACAGAATCTAATTCTTTGGTTTTAGGTAAAGGTTCTATTTGTGGGGTAGACATAAATAGGTTTATTCCGAATGCTACTACTAAAAAAGAGGTGAGAGATGAATTAGGTATAAAAGAAAATGATTTGGTCTATATGTTTCTGGGCCGAATGAATTCCGAAAAAGGTATAAATGAATTAGCTGAAGCTTTTAACAGTTTGCGTAAAAAACATGTAAATGTTCGTTTATTGCTAGTTGGCGGTGATGAAGAGAATATGACCCCTATTGTAAAACAAAAAGTAAAAGATATCGAATCCGTAATGTTTTACGGAGTTACACCAACACCTGAACGTTTCATACAAGCCTGTGATGTGTTTTGTATGCCTAGCTATAGAGAGGCTTTTTGTTTAAGTATATTAGAAGCATCCTCGATGGAAAAACCAATAATATGCAGTGATACGTATGGACTTATGGAAAGCATTGTTGAAAATAGAACGGGGATAAGGCATAAAGTTGCCGATGTCGATTCTCTTTATTTGGCAATGGAGAAATTATTTAATGATCAAAATCTTGTTGAATCATTAGGTAAAGGAGGAAGACAGTATGTATTGGAGAATTTTTCAGCAAAAACTATCACTGAAAAATGGTTAGAATTTTATTTAAAAATGTTTAATGTGTAGAAAAAAAATTTCAAAATACTTTTTGTTTTATTCAAAATAATTTCAGTTTAATTTTTAAAGGTTAAAAATAAACATTCACATTAAATGATTGGTGCTTTGACACAACTAAGGAACCGTAAATAAATTTATTTTGTAAATAAATAGCCACTCTTTTCTCTGTTTATATTGTTTTCATATAGGTTAATTAAAAGAACAATATTTTTATAATTACTTTCTAAAAATTATATTCACCTTAACATCTCCACAACAATAGTATTAAATTTTATTTTTTTGATAACTAAAAGCTTAAATTTTATTTCAAATTCTATCTGAAACGCCTATGTTTGCATCTGTTTCACTCCAAAGTAATATGTGTATAGTTTTATTATTACTACAACAACAATTATTATAATTATTTTTACGTTTCTAAATTGTAATAAATTTAGAAAATAAATGAAAAATAATTTAACCGAATACTTTAAAAATACAGTAATACGATTTTCCAAATAAAATTACCGTTGATGACAATCAAGTTGCTATGTCATTTTCTGAATTAAACAAAGTTTCAGACAAAATTGCACTTGAGATAGTTTCAAAAATAAAAGGCACAAGACAACCAATAGCAGTGTATTTACCAAAAAGCAGATTGTAAGTGGCCTCATTTATCGGGGTTTTTAAAAGTGGAAATTTTTACATTCCTTTAGATACATAATCCTCTGGCGAACGTGCTTTTTAAAATTCTTGAAACCCTAAAATCATCCTGGAAAATAATAAATTTTGAATACAAATAAAATCGTAATCGTTTAGGGTATCAAGGGAAAAATATTTTAATGCATAAGCCTGTTTTTAAAAGAGTAATCGATATTTTAGTATCACGTTACACTTATCAAATCTAATATATCTATGTATATTAAAAAATCTTAAAATTATGATTTATTTTGATTCTAAATTACCGAATGCCACTACAACAATTTTTACAATAATGAGTAATCTGGCGAGAGAACATAAGGCCATTAATTTATCGCAAGGATTCCCAGATTTTAATGCAAATCAAAAACTTATAGATTTAGTAACTGTAGCGATGAACAATGGATTTAATCAATATCCACCGGTTGAAGGAGTCTTAAATTTACGGGAAGTAATTTCGCAAAAAGTTAATGAATTATATGGGACTTATTACGATCCTAATTCAGAAATCACTATAACTTCTGGAGCCTCTCAAGGTATATTTACAGTAATTTCAGCATTTATAAAAAAAGGGGATGAAGTAATTGTTTTTCAGCCAGCCTATGACCAATATGAACCTTCGATTCAGTTAAATGGCGGCAAAGTTATTCCAGTCTACCTCAAGGGAGCTGACTATTCTATAAATTGGGAAGAAGTCGCAGATAAGATCAATTCTAGAACTAGGATGATAGTAATTAATACTCCCCATAATCCAACGGGCACTATTTTTACAAAAATAGATTTATTAAGACTAGAATCCCTAGTCAAGGATACAGATATACTAATATTAAGTGACGAAGTTTATGCACATATTATTTACGATGATCAAATTCACGAGAGTGTTTCTAGGTATCCTAAATTAGTTGAGCGCTCTTTTGTTGTTTCATCGTTTGGGAAAACTTTTCACACAACTGGTTGGAAAACAGGTTATTGTCTTGCGCCAAAAAATCTTATGACTGAATTTAGGAAAGTACATCAGTTTAATGTTTTTTGCAGTAATCACCCCATACAACATGCCTTTTCCGAATTTTTAAAATGTTCTGACAACTATTTACATTTACCTAAATTTTATCAGCAAAAAAGAGATTTATTTTTAGACCTCATAAAAGATTCTAGATTTACATTTAAACCTTCAAAAGGCACCTATTTTCAGTTATTAAATTATGAAAAGATAACGAATGAAAATGATGTGATATTTGCGAAAAAATTAATTTCCGAACACAAAATAGCATCAATCCCTGTATCTGTTTTTAATCAGAATAATCAGGACGATAAAGTATTAAGATTTTGTTTCGCCAAAAAAGAAGAAACGTTATACCAAGCGGCAGAATTACTATGTAAACTATAAAATTATAACCAAAAAATCATGTGCTTAAATCAACTTTTTTGACGCTATGAACCTATACGTGCTATTTGTTCATTTAGTTTTATAGAGCCCCTAGTTAACTTTCTTCCAGCGAAGAAAGTTCACTTTAATTTAGCCTTTACAAAGAAGAGGTGCCAACAGAAAACAGTGTTTAAGAAAAAGCCATACCTAACGTAAAAGAGAAAAAAACAGCAAATCAACAATAAGAGATAAATACAAAAACTGAATGAAAATAAATTTTATAGAATATTTAAGAGAGACGGTAAACAAATTCCCAAATAAAATAGCAATTGATGATAATCAAGCTACTATTTCTTTTTCAGAATTAGATAAAATCACAAATAATGTAACGGCGGCAATAATTTCAAAGATTAAAATTTTCAGACAGCCAATCGCTGTTTACTTACCCAAAAACAGATGGTGTGTTCTCTCTTATATAAGCATTTTTAAAAGTGGAAACTTCTATATTCCTTTAGATACAAAATCGCCAATGGAGAGAGTGTCAAAAATTTTAAACAATTTAAACACCAAATTTATTATTACTGATGATGTACATAAGGAAAAATTAATATCTGCAGGCTACACAGGAGAAATTATTTTAATCGAAGATGCAATCAATACACCATTAACAGAAGAAACTAGAGTAGAGGTTAATGAAATTTCTGAGCAAATCATAGATTCCGATCCTTTATATGCTATATATACCTCTGGTTCCACAGGAAATCCAAAAGGTGTTTTAATGTCGCACAAAGGTGTTATTGATTATGTAGAATGGGCCATAGAAACCTATTCTATAAATGAGACAGAAGTAATTGGAAATCAAGGACCTTTTTATTTTGACATTACGACTTTAGACATATATTTTATGGTGGTCAAAGGAGCAACATTAAATATTATACCAGAAGGGCTTTTTTCATTTCCAACAAAGTTGATAGAATATGTTAATAGCAAAAAGATAAATTTTATATTTTGGGTGCCTTCTGTGCTTAAAAGCATTTCAAATTTTGATACTTTTTCTCATATAAAACCAACCTCATTAAATAAAATATTATTCTCTGGAGAAGTAATGCCCAATAAACATTTAAATTATTGGAGAAAAAACTACCCAAAAGCCCTGTATTCAAATTTATACGGGCCAACAGAAATCACTGCAGTTTGTACTTATTACATTGTTAATAGAGCGTTTAAAGATGATGACTCTTTACCAATCGGAAAAGCCTGTAAAAACACCCAAGTCCTTATTATTTCAGAAAATGGAAAACCCGCAATTAATGGAGAAATAGGTGAGTTATGTGTAAGAGGCACATGTCTCGCTTATGGGTACTATAACGATTCTGAAACTACAAATTTAGCATTCGTGCAAAATCCACTTCATAATTATTATCCTGATATAGTGTACAAAACAGGTGATTTGGTGTATGAAAATGATTTGAATGAAATTATTTTTGTAGGCAGAAAAGATTCTCAAATTAAGCACATGGGTTACCGAATAGAATTAGGTGAAATTGAAACGGCAATATTAGGAATTGAAGGTGTTAGCAACGTCTGTGTTATTTATGATGATTTAAAAAAGCAAATTGTTGCCTTTTTTATAGCCAATAAAAAGGGGCTAGAAATTAGAATAGAATTAATTAGTTCTTTACCTAAGTATATGATTCCAACAAAATGGATAGAAAAAGAAAGTTTTCCCTTAAATGCCAATGGAAAAATTAATAGATTAGAGCTCAAAGAACAAATATAAATGAATGATTTACAGGTTTTAACGGAAATTAAATCCAAACCATTTGCTACCAATTGCTTCATGTTAGAAAATGAAGTAATTGATAATGAGGGTTTTTGTTTTTTTGAAAAACAAAGAGAAGAGGGTGTATTTTGTTTTTATAAAAACTCGCAATTTAATTTTAAAAACATGTTTTTTTATGCAAACAATACAGCTTTGCTTGCTAAAAATCCAATTTTATGGAAAGAACACTATTTTGTTACAGAAGTTGTTGCAATAGAAAATAATGTTGAGCAAAATCTACAAATAAAAAATTGGCTGATTTCACAAGGTAATTACCATTATCATACGGTTTTTAGAATGTATCTTATTAATAAAGAATATGTAACAAATGAAAAATTTTCGTTAGTACAAAATCCAGATGAAAATGATTTTGAAGAATTATTACAACTTTTAGAACAAAATTTTAATAAATATACAGAAAGAATTCCTACTTTAGAAAGATTGAAAAAATTGCAAAAAAGCACCTATATCATTAAGGAAGGCAATGAAATTGCTGCAATTTTTTTAAACGAAATAAAAGGAACGACTAAGGAATTGCTTTTTTGGTTGGTAGTTTCTAAATTTCGCGGCAAAGGATATGGCGAATTAATATTTGATTATTGTTTAAATTGTAATCCAGAAATAAAGCGTTATCTGAGTTGGATCGACGTCAATCATGAATATTCTATAAAAAAACACATTGATTATGGTTTTGTAAAAGACCGAATAACAAATAGCATTTATCTCAATAATAATATAATGAAAGAAGAAATACTTAATATTTTAGAAGAAACACGTCCAGAATTTGATTTTAAAGACGAAACAATTAATTTTATAACTGCAGGATATTTAGATTCCTTTGATTTAATTTCGCTTGTTGCCGATTTAGAGAACAAATTCGAGGTTAAAATAATTGGTTCTTTGATTGTTCCAGAAAGTTTTGAAAGCGTAGCCGCTATTTTGAAATTAATAGAAACATCCAAAAATGCATCTTAAATTTAAAAATAAAAAAATTACTGGAATTCTATCCGTTTTGCCGAGTAATGAAATTCATTATTTGAATGAAATAGACAATTATAATTTTTCAGAAAAACAAAGCGTTAAACTAGGCAAAATTATGGGTTATGGAACCCAAAGAATTGTAGATGATAAAACTACGGTTTCTGATTTGTGTGTTTTTGGAATGAATTATTTATTTGACAATCAATTGCTTGATAAAAATTCTATCGGAGCTGTCGTTTTGTGCACACAATCTCCTGATTATTTTTTGCCAGCAACATCCAATGTGATTTCTGGACGACTTGCTTTGAGTCAAGATGTGATTTCGATGGATATAAATCAGGGATGTGCCGGATTTGAAGTGGGCTTGATGCAAGCATTTATGTTATTAAACACAGGAAATATAGATAAAGTAGTACTTTTAAATGCCGATATTTTGAGTAGAAAAATTTCTCTTAAAGACAGAAATAGTCGTCCGTTAGTTGGTGATGGTGCTGCGATAACAATTATAGAAAATTCATCTGATGATGAGGAAATTGATCTATTTATTAAAATGGATGGAACGAATGCATTGAGTTTACAGATTCCTGCTGGTGGTTTTAGATTGCCATCTACAAAGGAAACAGCGGAATTGATTACAGACGAATCTGGAAATTTACGGGCATTAGACCACTTAGTGATGAAAGGAGACAAAGTGTTTAATTTTGTTCAAACCAAAGTGCCAGAAATGATTCAGGAAATGTTTGACACATTGAAAATAGACAAATCTTATTTTGATTATTATCTATTTCATCAACCTAATAAGTTTATGTTGGAGAAATTGGCGGAAAAAATGAATATTCCATACGAACAAATGCCCAATAATATTAGTCAAAAATATGGTAACGGAAGCAGTACTACTGTCCCATTAAATGTTTGCGAAAACATTGGAGAAAAGGCGTTAACCAATTCGTATACGGTTTGTTTTGGTGGATTTGGAGTTGGTTTAACCTGGAGCGTTATCAAATGGAAATTAGAAAAATTAGAGTTCTGTAAAATAATAAATTATTAAATTATGAAGCGAGCGTGTTAATTTTATTATTACCTGAGGGAAATTGATATTAAACAGAACGTGACCGTAAAAAACAATAAATTAAAAGAATGAAGGATTTATATATTATTGGTGCAGGAGGATTCACAATGGAAGTTTTGTTTTTGATTGATAGATTTTACAAAAACAAATGGGATAATATTTATATCATTGATGATAATTCAGATAAAATAGGCACTAAGATTAGAAATGTTGATGTTGTTTCTACTATTAATGATTTTATAGTGAAATGCAAAAATGATATATCTACAGAAAAAGATGTTTTAATCGCAATCAATAATCCAAAAATAAGAAATACTATTGCTGATCTTTTTTTAGAAGAAAAAATTAAAATTAATTTTCCGAATTTAGTGGATGGCACTATAATATTTGATGAAGAATATAGCAAAATGGGGAAAGGAAATATAATTATGGATTATGTAGGAATTACGGGGAACGTAGCTATAGGAGACTTTAATATTATAGGTGCCAGAACAGGAATAGGTCACGACTCTTCCATAGGTAATTTTAATACCTTTTCCCCGAGAGTTTCTATCTCTGGGAATGTAACTATTGGCAATTGTAATACATTCGGTTTAAACTCTGCAATTCTACAAAATAAAAGTATTGGAAATAATAATGACATTTGGTCCTACACAATGATATTAAAAAACATTAAAAATGACTGCACCTATTTTGGGATGCCAGCAAAAAAAATACAAATTTAAACTTAATTATTATGGAAGAATTTATTGAAAATTTCTATGGAATTTTAGATGACACTGAAAAAAGCGAAATAGATCAAAACACAGATTATAAAAGCCTAGATGAATGGGATTCTATGACTAGCCTTATGCTCATTGCGATGGTAGATGAAAAATATGGAAAACAAATCAAAGGTGAAGATATTAAAGAATGTTTGACTTTAGAAAATTTGTACGCAAGGATACAATCTAAATAATTATGACTGAGGGTATCTTAAATATATCTAATGTACAAATATCGGGCTCTGTAAGTTGCGTTCCAAAAACTAAAATTTCTAATTTAGAAAACACACTTTTTAATTCTCCTGAGGAAGCATTGAAGTTTGTTGAAATGACTGGAGTAGAAGAAAAAAGGCATTTAGAGAATGGCGTTTTGGTATCTGATTTATGTTATGAAGCAGCAGCGTTATTAATTAAAAAATTAGAATGGGAAAAAGATGAAATAGGAGTATTAATTATGGTGACACAAACACCAGATTATTTAATTCCTAATACTGCAATAATTTTACAGGATCGTTTAGGTTTATCAAAAAACTCAGCTTGTTTTGACATTCCGCTAGGATGTAGTGGTTTTGTATATGGTGCATCCGTAATTTCATCAATGTTAACATCTCAAGGTCTAAAAAAAGGGCTATTATTAGTTGGGGATTCCTCTAGTCTACTTGCCAGCGCAGAAGATAAAGCATTATCACCGTTATTTGGCGATGCAGGATGTGCCACGGCTTTCGAGTTTAATGAAGGAAAAAACATCAATTTTAAACTATGGACAGATGGAGCTGGTTTTAAATCCATTATTGTTCCAGATGGTGGATATAGAAATAGATTCTCAGCAGAATCGTTATGCCTTTTAGAAGATAAAGATGGTAATAAAAGAACAAACTTAAATCCTAAAATGAACGGAACAGATGTTTTTTCTTTTGGGATAACACAAGTACCTCGTGAAATAAAATTGTTTCTGCAACATATAAACAAGGAAGTTTCTGATATTGATTATTTTCTTTTTCATCAAGCTAATAGGTTTATGCTAGAAATGATTAGAAAAAAATTAAAATTGGAAAGTAGTCAAGTGCCTTATTCAATTATAAAATATGGTAACACCAGTTCAGCAAGCATCCCTTTAACCTTATCAATTTTAGGTGACGATGTCAGAAATAAAAAAATTGCTATGTGTGGCTTTGGTGTTGGATTAAGTATTGGCTGTGGATATTTTGAAATAGGAGACGATTTTGTAAGTGAATTAATTGAATATGAAGGATGATAATTTTTATTTAATTGAGAAAACAATTTTAGTAACTGGTGCTACATCTGGTATTGGCTTTGAAATATGTAAACAAATTGCCAATGCTGGTGGAAATTTTATTGGTATTGGTAGAAATATTGAGAAATTACAAGATTTTATAGCGGATAACAGGCTGGAAGAGTCAAAAGCAATAAAGTTTGATTTAATAGAGATCGATACTATTCATTTATTAGTATCTAACTTATCTATAAAAATTGATGGTTTTGTGCATTCAGCAGGAATAGTAAATGTAAGCCCCATGCAATTCTTTAATTATAGCGATTACGAGAACATTAGGAAAATAAATTTAGATTGTGTCTTGGTTTTATTTTCTGAATTATTACAGAAAAAGAAAATTAATAAAAATGCGTCTGTAGTTTTTATAAGTTCTATTTCTGCAATTAGAGGAGCTAAAGGAAATGGCCTATACGCTATTACAAAAGCTGCTTTAGACGGTATTAGTAAAGTGTATGCAAATGAATTATCGTCAAAACGTATAAGAGTTAATACCATTCAACCAGGCATGGTAGAAACAGATATGTTCATGCAAGCCCAAGACATTTTATCTAAAGAAATCATGGACATAGACCGCTCTAAATACCCTTTAGGCTATGGTGAAGCTAAAGATATTGCATTGCCTGTTATTTTCTTACTTTCCAATGCTTCAAAATGGATAACTGGTCAATCAATTGTTGTTGATGGCGGTAGGTCTTCTTTGTTGTAATACATTAAAAGAAACATTTTTTTGATACATCACATTAAAGAACTTGAATCTCCAAAAAAAAACTTCATAGATGATAGAGCCACTATTTTGTAATCTTGACGATAGGTCAATTGTGTATAGACATGTTTCTGATTTGTTTGTTGTATGTGTCTATTTTTTGGTTGATCAGGAAAAAGTACTTATTGTTGATCCGGGAAGATTGAGTGAAGAAGTTTACCTTTGGTTGGAACAATTTAAAAACCATAAGAAAATCATCTATATCACTCATGAACATTTTGATCATCACTATGATGTTAATAAATTATTGAAAATCCAGAACACTTCAGCATTCATTTATTCTAAACAGTTTGAAGATGCGCTTCAATGCTGCAAGAAGAATCTATCCTATTATTATGATACTGTAATAGAAACGGCTTTGAGTATTCCGAGTGACTCCAATTATTTTGAAGTTATAGAAACGCCTGGGCATAGTGTATTTTCAATTTGTTTTTTGTATAAAAACATGCTTTTTAGTGGAGACACTGTCATTAATAAAAAAAATTTAGTTCTTAAATTACCAGGAAGCAACAAGGTGAATTTTAAGGAATCAATTGATAAAATAAAAAATATAATACCTGATGACACTATCATTTTACCCGGTCACGGCGATTTGTTTATTTTTAATACTTGGTTAATGTAAAAAAGTAATCGTACTTGCGAGCAATAGAAGCGATCATAAATTAAGAATGTATTAGTAAAGAATACTATAAATTCAAAAACAATAATTTTTTTATAAACTTCATCACTCAGGACCGATAAAATAAAAAAGTATCCAAAGAAATATGATAAATCATAATTCAATCAACCAAAAAAGAGTCTGAAACTAATTTTAATTGCAACACATCTTTCAATTTTACTACTTAAGCGTATTAATTAATAGGATTTTAACGAAAATCACAATCACTTTAAAAATATTTAAAAAATGCTATTTGCTATATTAATAAATAATTGTACTTTTGCGCTCCCTTTATTGGGAATGGAATGTTTAATTAAAATAATATTATGGACGCATTAAGCTACAAGACACAATCTGCAACCAAGGCCACTGTTACAAAAGAGTGGATCATTGTAGATGCTGATGGTCATAACTTAGGTCGTTTTGCTTCAAAGGTCGCTATGATTCTTAGAGGTAAATACAAGCCAAGTTATACACCTCACGTCGACTGTGGAGATAACGTAATTGTTATCAACGCAGAGAAAATCAACCTAACAGGTAACAAACTTGACGAGAAAACGTATATCCGTCACACAGGTTATCCAGGAGGACAAAGAACTTTGACTGCAAAGGTTTTGCAATCAAAAAATCCTGCTTTGCTAATTGAAAAAGCGGTGAAAGGGATGTTGCCTAAAAACAAATTGGGAGCAGAACTTTTCAGAAATTTAAATGTTGTTGTAGGAACTGAGCACAAACAAGGTGCGCAAAAACCTAAAACAGTTAACCTAAACGATCTTAAGTAATGGGAGTTATTCACAAAATCGGTAGAAGAAAATGTGCTGTTGCACGTGTTTATGTTTCAGAAGGAACAGGAAAAATTACCGTAAACAAAAGAGAATTCAACAACTACTTCCCAACAGCTACTTTACAGTACAAAGTATTGCAACCAATGTCTATGACAGAAAATGCAACTAACTTTGACGTTAAAGTAAATGTATATGGCGGTGGTTCAACAGGGCAAGCAGAAGCTGTGAGAATGGCAATTGCAAGAGCAATGTGTGAAGTGGAAGCTGAAAACAGAGCTATCCTTAAACCAGAAGGATTACTAACAAGAGATCCAAGAATGGTAGAACGTAAAAAATTCGGTCAGAAGAAAGCACGTAAGAGATTCCAATTCTCTAAACGTTAATACTGAACTTATTTCAGTATCTTTTCAAGATAGCGAAACTACCAAAAACAGATGCTGAAATGAATTCAGCACAAAGTATTGAAATTTAAAACAAAGTTGTCGATATTCCTGGTAAAAAAGGAATTAGTTTAGCATCGAAATGCAGTCCAAAGTCTTAAAGCAGAAAGTCTTGAAGCGAAAAAGGTGACGCATTGCTAATCAAACGGAACGTAAACTATTACACAATGGCAAACAAAATTGACGTTAAAGAATTATTAGAAGCAGGTGTTCACTTTGGACACATGACTCGTAAATGGGATCCAAACATGGCTCCATACATTTATATGGAGCGTAATGGAATTCACATTATCAATCTATATAAAACAGCTGCAAAAATTGAAGAGGCTAACGAAGCCATGAAAAAAATTGCAGCATCAGGTAGAAAAATACTTTTCGTAGCTACCAAAAAACAAGCAAAAGATATCGTTTCAGAAAAAGCATTGGCTTGTAACATGCCTTACATCACAGAAAGATGGCCTGGGGGAATGTTAACAAACTTCGTTACTATCCGTAAAGCTGTTAAAAAAATGGCTACTATCGATAAAATGAAGAAAGATGGTACTTTCATGACACTTTCTAAAAAAGAAAGACTTCAAGTAGATCGTCTTCGTGCAAAATTAGAGAAGAACTTAGGTTCTATCGCTGAGATGTCCAGACTTCCAGCTGCATTATTTGTTGTGGATATCAAAGCGGAGCACATTGCAATAAAAGAAGCACAAAAATTAAACATTCCAGTTTTCGCAATGGTTGATACTAACTCTGATCCACGTGAAGTAGATTATGTTATTCCATCCAATGATGATGCTTCAAAATCAATTGACAAAATTTTATCTTTAGTAACTGACGCGGTAAAAGACGGATTAGCAAATAGAACCTCTGATGGTGATAATGCTCCTGAAATAGAAACGGAAGTAGAAGAAGTTACTGCTGCTGTTGAAGAACCAGCTGTAGAAGTTGCTCCAGAAGTGGAAGCAGTTGTTGAAGTAGAAGCTGCTCCAGAAGCAGAAGCTACTGAAGACTCGAGCGCTAGCGAACAGGCAGAGCAAACTAAATCTGAAGAATAAAAGAAATTAAATTCCAAAAAAGAAATTCCAAACCTGCCTGACGGCAGAAAGGTTCCAATAATTGTCAACTAATTGATGATTTCTTAAACTTGGGATGTGGAATTTTAAGTTTGGAATTTATCATTTTTACAAAATAAATTAATTTAAAATAAAAAATAGTATGTCAACAATCACAATTACTGCTGCAGACGTAAATAAATTAAGAACACTTACGGGTGCAGGAATGATGGACTGTAAAAAAGCTTTAGTAGAAGCTGAAGGGGATTTTGATTTAGCCATTGAAAATCTTAGAAAAAAAGGGCAAAAAGTTGCTGCTAATCGTTCAGACAGAGAATCTACTGAAGGTGCCGCTATTGCAGTGGTTAGTGCGGATAAAACCACAGGTGTTGTTATCACATTAAACTGCGAAACTGATTTCGTTGGAAAAAATGAAGGTTTCGTAAAACTAGCTACAGAATTAGCGAATCACGCTATAAACTTTGATACAAAAGAAGCATTTTTAGCTTCAAATTTCAATGGAATTTCGGTAGCTGAAAAATTAATTGAGCAAACAGGAGTAATCGGAGAAAAAATTGAAATCGCTTCTTTCGAAAGATTGTCTGGTGCTTTTGTTGGTTCTTACATTCACGCTGGAAACAAAATTGCTACCTTGGTAGCACTTTCTGCAAGCGTTCCTGGTGCTGAAGAAGCTTCAAGAAACGTAGCAATGCAAGCAGCTGCAATGAACCCAATTGCTTTAGATGAAGCGGGTGTGGATGCAGATGTTATTGCCAAAGAAATTGAAATTGCTAAAGATTTATTGCGGCAAGAAGGCAAACCAGAAGCGATGTTGGAAAACATTTCTAAAGGAAAGATTCAGCGTTTTTACAAAGACAATACATTAGTAAACCAAGATTATATTAAAGATGGCTCGATGAGCGTTACAGCTTATGTTAGAACTGTGGATGCAGGTTTAACTGTAACAGGTTTCAAAAGAGTTGCTTTAGGATAGTTTTAGTTCATTATAACAAAAGCCATAATTTCGGAATTAGGCTTTATCTTAACTAATTGTAATTATTCAAGTCAATTTATTCACTAAAAGTGTTATTTAATTGTTACCTTTTTTATAGAAAAAAAGACCTTCTAGATTTTTCTAGAAGGTCTTTTTCATTTAAATTGGTTAAAACTATCTTTTAACTACCCTTACGGTTTCCAAATTATCTTCTTGTGCTACAACTACATTGTAAACCCCACTTGGATAACGATCTCCGATTTGTTGTTCTACCATATCGCTTGGTCTAACTTCTCTTCTCTCGATTAGTCTTCCTGTCATATCATAAACCACAATACCTACTTTATTTTCACTTGATGTCGTTAAACTCAAGTTAAACGTTTCTGTATATGGGTTTGGATAGGCCGTAACACCAAATGGTGATTTTGTATCCACTGCAACTGGTGCAACTTCTCTTATACTACCACAATTAGTGAAGTAAAGTGTTACTGCTGCATTAAAGGCAACAACGCCACAAGAATTAGTAAACGATGCTCTATAATAATTTACTCCAACTGCTGGGTTAGCTACCGCATAACTAGTACCATTAGCACCTGGAATATCCTCAAATCCTGCTGAGGTTGATGTAGTAGACGTTTGCCATTGTATAGCTCCTGTAGAACCCGCGCCAATTGTCAATACTTTTTGTGGATTGTTAGTACACAATGGTGCTGAAATAGTTCCTGCTGGTGTTGTTTTAGCACTAGTAATAGTCTTTGTAATTGGTTTTGCCACTACAAATACTGAAACTGGTCCTGCTATAACTGATCCTGAACAACCACTCATAGTTACTACGGCTTGGTAAGCAGTAGATGCCGTTAAGCTTCCTGTATTTAATGTCGTTCCTGTTTGTCCACTAATATTAGCAAATGTACCTGGCAATCCTGTAGTAGATGATATCGTAGCTTTTTGCCATTGTATGGCACCTACTGAACCTGTTAAGGTTAAGGTAGTGCTATTTGAAGGACAAATTGTTGCACTTAATGGTGAAATTGCACCAGCTACAGCGCCCAATCCATTTACATACTGCACTGGAGTTGCATACGCTTCTGAACAAGCACCGCTCTTAATTCTAGCTCTAAAATAAACTGTTCCAGCTGCATTAAAATTAGTGAATACATAAGTAGCTGCTGCTCCTGTTGATGCTGCTGTAGTAAATTCAGTAGTATCGCTTGGATTGTTAAACACTCCAGATTTCCAGAAAGGTGCAACTAAATAATTTATTCCATCGGTTGAATACTGCCATTGAACGGTTCCTGTATATCCTGAAACCGATACAGTTGAACCTCCACCTGCACAAAGTGTTCCACCGCCTACTAAAGTTCCTGCAACTGATAATGGATTTACTGTAATGGTTGTAACAGCACTTCTTGCTAAGGTACATTCGCCACTCTCTACCACACTTCTTACATAGAATTTTGATAATGGTGCATACGCTACATTAGTCATTGTAAATGAATTTCCTGTAGCTCCATCTATTGGTGAAAAACCTGCTGTTGTAGAGGTAGTAGAAACTTCCCATTGTATTGAGGTTCCTGTATAAGGAGCAGAGGTAAAGGTAATATCGCCTCCTATACATACACTTGTTGTTGCAACTCCATTTACTGTAGCTGTAGTAACCCCTGCTTTGGCAGCTTTATTTACTGTGATTTTTGTTTCTTCTGTAGTAATGGAACAAGCTCCATTGGTTACCAATGCTCTATACCAAGTATCTGCGGCTAAATTAGTAACTACTAAACTCGAAGTCGTACTTCCTGCTGCTGACCAAGTTGGGATAGCTGCATTAAAGTTAGTTGATTTTTGCCATACAATTGTTCCGTTATTTCCAATTAATGAAAGTGTTGTACTATTAGTAACTGGTAACGAAAGTGGATTTCCATTAGTATCAAGTGGAGTACCACTAGTTATAGGACCACAAACGGTAACGTCACCTCCAGTAATAGTTCCTGCAATTGCTGGTAAACTAACGGTGATTTTGATAGCAACGCCATTTACTGAAGAACAAACTCCATTAGATGCTACTACTCTAAACCAGGTGTCTTGTGTCAAATTCCCTGATGACAATGACAACGCTGGATTAGCATCAGATAATGATAATTGAGGATATGGGTCTGCAAAATTAGTAAAGTTTGTACCATCTATAGAGGATTGCCATTGAATGTTTCCAACACTACCCGCAGCTAAGGTTAAATTCACACTGCTGTTTTGACAGGTTGTCAAGGCAGGGGATAATGTTCCATTGGTAGCCGATTTTGCTGTAATCGCAGCTGCTTTGGATAGCACTGACTGTTCTAGCAAGGTAGCATTTGATGAAAATAAACCTCCTGTATCACAGGCATTGCTGATAGCAAGTCTATATTTTGTTCCTGTTGGTGGAACAGCTGTTGTGGTTCTTGTAATAGTTAAAGTAGCTGTAGTAACGCCTGCATAGTTAGCGTTATTGGCCAAAGGTGTCCATAAAGTACCTGTTGGTGTTTGTACTAACCATTGGTAGGTTGGCGTAGCGCCTGAGGCAACAACTGAAATACTAGCAGTCGCTCCAACGGCTTTACAAATTGTTGGACTTGTTGGCTGGGATGTGATAGTAAGATTATCAATTGTCAAATACAACGTTACATTTTCTGTACAACCTGTACCATTTGTTGTAGTACCTGTATAAGTTCCACTAGTAGTATAGGTCTCACCAGTTACTGGCCATGTATAACTATCACATGCTGTTACACTTTGTGAACTTGATGTACTGTTGTTGATAGTCAATACCAATGTTTTAGTATCTGGACATCCTGCAGCATTGGTACTTATTGAAGTATAGGTACCACTTTCTGTATAGGTAACTCCATTTTCTGACCAATTATAACTATCACATGACGTTACACTTTGTGAACTTGAGCTACTGTTGTTGATGGTCAATACCAATGTTTTAGTATCTGGACATCCTGCAAAATTGGTACTTATTGAAGTATAGGTGCCACTTTCTGTATAGGTAACTCCGTTTACTGACCAATTATAACTATCACATGACGTTACACTTTGTGAACTTGAGCTACTGTTATTGATGGTCAAATTCAAGGTTTGTGTATTTGTACATCCTCCTGCAATATTCGTTACGTTTGTATAAGTACCACTTTGTGTATAAGTAGTTCCATTAACTGTCCAAGTGTAACTATCACAAGCAGAAATAGTTGTAGTATTTATAGTGCTTGGATTCACCGTAATCGTTAACGTTGTTGTCGTGGCACATTGACCCGCTGTTGGCGTAAAGGTATAAGTCGTTGTTTGCGTATTGTTCAACGCTGGCGACCAGGTTCCTGTTATGCCATTATTAGAAGTTGTTGGCAATGCTGACAAACTCGCTCCTGAACATATTGGTGCAACTGCCGTGAATGTTGGTGTTACAGTTGGATTAACCGTAATCGTCAATGTTGCAGTCGTTGCACATTGACCCGCTGTTGGAGTAAATTTATACGTAGTTGTTGCGGTATTATCTAACGCTGGCGACCAGGTTCCTGTTATTCCTTCGATAGACGTTGTTGGCAATGCAGATAAACTCGCTCCTGAGCAAATTGGTGCAACTGCCGTGAATGTTGGCGTTAAATTTGGTGGATTCACCGTAATCGTTACTGTTGCAGTCGTTGCACATGGTCCAGCATCTGGTGTGAAAGTATACGTTGTTGTAGTTGTATTATCTAATGCTGGCGACCAGGTTCCTGTTATTCCATTATTCGATGTTATTTGCAATGCTGACAAACTCGCTCCTGAACAAATTGGTGCAACTGCAGTGAATGTTGGCGTTACATTCGGATTAACCGTAATTGTTACTGTTGCAGTCGTTGCACATTGTCCAGCATCTGGTGTGAAAGTATACGTTGTTGTAATTGTATTATCTAATGCTGGCGACCAGGTTCCTGTTATTCCATTAGTAGACGTTGTTGGCAATGCTGACAAACTCGCTCCTGAACAAATTGGTGATACTGCCGTGAATGTTGGCGTTACATTCGGATTAACCGTAATCGTTACTGTTGCAGTCGTTGCACATGGTCCAGCATCTGGTGTGAAAGTATACGTTGTTGTAGTTGTATTATCTAATGCTGGCGACCAGGTTCCTGTGATATCATTAGTAGATGTCGTTGGCAACGCTGATAAACTCGCTCCTGAACATATTGGTGCAACTGCCGTAAACGTTGGCGTTACATCCGGATTAACCGTAATCGTTACTGTTGCAGTCGTGGCACATTGTCCAGCATCTGGTGTGAAAGTATACGTTGTTGTAGTTGTATTATCTAATGCTGGCGACCAACTTCCTGTTATTCCATTAGTAGATGTTGTTGGCAATGCTGACAAACTCGCTCCGGAACAAATTGGTGCAACTGCCGTAAACGTTGGCGTTACATTCGGATTAACCGTAATCGTTACTGTTGCAGTCGTTGCACATTGTCCAGCATCTGGTGTGAAAGTATACGTTGTTGTAGTTGTATTATCTAATGCTGGCGACCAGGTTCCTGTTATGCCATTATTAGAAGTTGTTGGCAATGCTGACAGACTCGCTCCTGAACATATTGGTGCAACTGCCGTAAACGTTGGCGTTACATTTGGATTAACCGTAATCGTTACTGTTGCAGTCGTTGCACATTGTCCAGCATCTGGTGTGAAAGTATACGTTGTTGTAGTTGTATTATCTAATGCTGGCGACCACGTTCCTGTTATTCCATTAGTAGATGTTGTTGGCAACGCTGATAAACTCGTTCCGGAACATATTGGAGCAACTGCCGTGAATGTTGGCGTTATATTTGGATTAACCGTAATCGTCAATGTTGCAGTCGTCGCACATTGACCCGCTGTTGGCGTAAAGGTATACGTCGTTGTTAGCGTATTATTTAATGCTGGCGACCAGGTTCCTGTTATTCCATTATTCGATGTTATTGGCAATGCTGACAAACTCGCTCCTGAACAAATTGGTGCAACTGCTGTGAATGTTGGCGTTATATTGGGATTAACCGTAATCATTAACGTTGCAGTCGTCGCACATTGACCCGCTGTTGGCGTAAAGGTATACGTCGTTGTTAGCGTATTATTTAATGCTGGCGACCAGGTTCCTGTGATACCATTATTCGATGTTATTGGCAATGCTGCCAAACTCGCTCCTGAACAAATTGGTGCAACTGCCGTGAATGTTGGCGTTACTAGTTGGGTGCTGGTCATTACTCTATTGCCTGTGCCATCAGTTGAAATAGCCACGAAAAGTCCATTGCCGTAGGTTATGGAATACCATTGATTGTCGGCTGCCGAGCTTC
>NZ_JBIPLW010000018.1:0-31908 GCF_044369455.1 Flavobacterium sp.
AAGTTGTAGTCCCTCTTTCTCCGCCAGTATTTTATCAAAATGAACTAAAACCCTTTAAACCTCAACGTTTAAAGGGTTTTTTCTTTTCACCGAATAGCCAAATTATTCATGTTTTCGCATAAAATAGGTGCACAATCGGTGCACTTTGGAAATGTTAAAAAAAAGTGCACCGAATTTTAGCTTAACCCTATTAAAACAAGGGGTTCACAGAATGAACATCTTGACTTATATTGTTGATTAAACTATATTAATTAACATAAAAAGGTTACCTAAAATGAAAACAAAAATCACAGTACTTTATTATTTGAGAAAATCTAAAGTCAACGCACAAGGGCAAATGCCAATTTACCAACGTATAACCATCAACGGACAACGCTATGACGTAAGCACTGGTTTATTTGTTGTAGAGGAAAAATGGTCGGTAGAAGCAGTCAAAATGAAAGGCAACACCGAAGAAGCTCGACTTATAAATGGTCGGCTTGACATGATGAGAGCTACCGTTTATGAAACAGAAAAAAAACTGTTTATGAACCGGGTGGAGATTACCTTTGAAAACTTTAAAAACGAATACCAAGGCAAGAAATCCCGCGAACGAGTGCTTGTTCCAATCTTCGAGGAACATAACCGTAAAATTAAAGAACTTGTTGGTCAAGAATACGCACCTGGAACCTATGAACGATACCAAACCTCTCTGAAGCATACAAAAGATTTCCTTCTTTGGAAATACAACTTCACCGATATCAACATTGAAAAAATAGACCATTCGTTTATTACCGAATACGAATTCTACTTGCGTAGTGTTCGCAGATGCGCTAATAACACAGCTGTAAAATACATTAAGAATTTCCACAAAATAATCAATGAATGTTTAGCCAATGCTTGGCTAAACAAAGACCCTTTTGTAAACTACAAAGCAAAAATCAAAGAAGTGGTACGAGAGTTTCTAACTGAAAAAGAGATTGAGCAACTTATCAATAAGGCATTTGTTTCGGAAAGATTAGAACTCGTTCGCGATATATTTGTTTTCAGCTGCTTCACTGGTTTGGCATACATTGATGTCAAAAACTTAACAAAGTCGCATATAAGCATCGGAATTGACGGTGAGAAATGGATATTTACCCACAGACAGAAAACCGAAACCGCCTCCAAAATTCCAATCCTTCCAGTTACACAAATGATTATTGACAAATACGTGGACCATCCACAAAGCTGCAATCAAGATAAATTGCTTCCCGTTTTAAGCAATCAGAAAATGAATGCCTATCTAAAAGAAATTGCTACCGTGTGTGAAATCGAAAAAGAATTAACCTTTCACATCGCTCGTCATACTTTTGCAACTACGGTAACATTAACAAATGGAGTTCCTATTGAAAGTGTAAGTAAAATGCTAGGACACAAAAACATAAGAACCACTCAACACTATGCAAAAGTATTGGATAGAAAAATCAGCGAGGATATGAAGATTTTGAGAGAGAAACTTTCATGTACAATAAATATCAAACAAAAGATAGTATAATTTTAATTTGATTTTTTATAACTAACCTTCTTATAATATCTATACAAATGGTCATAAATCAAACACTCGTAAGTTCTTTGTTTAGATGGGTATTGTCGGTTAATAATCATGTGAATATGATTGATTAAAAATGAATTTAATGAAATTTGAATATTGCATTTTATATTTGAAACTAGCAAATTAACTTTACTTTGTTTCTCATAAACAGTATTAAATAATTCAATATACTTATCATTAATTTCATTGGTTAAAATAGATTCTATTTCGAGTAACAATTCCCTGTAATTTTTATCAAGTTCTTTTTTTAGCTGCTTATCAGCATTGAGTTCTTTTTTAAAAGACTCTTGTAGACTATCTAACAATAGTAACTTATCAGAAATATCTAAAGAGAATGAATTTAGAAAGCTATCAATAGCCAAAAAGCTAAAAAGTAATTGGGTTTCCTCTTTTTCAAAATAAGGCTTTAGAGCAACATAATCTAATATCATTTTACTATCATAATAAAAAATGCTTTCCGACATCACAATTGTATCTTCTCCATATCGTTCAATTTCTCTCTGATAAGTATCTGTTTGTAGTTTCCAAATTACATCGGATTCTATTAATTCGTCAAAAACTGGATAAAGTCTATTTATTACTTCGGCAACTTTATCAACGCTTTCGCAATTAAATCTAATTCTAATATGGTCATCGGGATCATTATATCTTATGAAAAACCACTTTCCAATTATTTTATTTTCTGTTAGTGATTCAATAATAGGATTTAATTTTTCAGTTAAAAAAAAATCAGCCGTGTTTACTCCAGTATATATTTTATAGTAAAGCCATTCACTTCCTAAACAAAAACTTCTTTTCATTTTTTATTTAGTTTTATCATTAAAAAAAGATATTATAACCTGATTGGTAAAACTTTCACCAATTATGTTTTTTACAATCTCATCTTCAGTAAAAAGAAACTCCTCTAATATTATTTTGCTAATTGTTTTTATTGATTTAAGGAACAGTTTAATGCCAATTTCTATTTCTAAATCTAATAAAAGGGTATTGTCATATTGAACCAGATTTACATATCGAGGTAAGTTTCTTTTATTTTTCCAATAAGAAAATTCGTTAAGTAATTCATAATCAATTAATTTATAAAATTCATTAATTTCATCTAAACTGACTATCCATTTTGCCTTAGAAATAACGACATCTTTATAATAAACTCTAGGAAAAAATGAGTAATGAGATTCTAAAATGCCCCAACTGAAATTATACATTGGTTTATCACCTTGTGATTGTAAATCACATAAAAAATGGTAAATTGGTAACGAATTCTTCCCATAATTATGTGCATTTGACAAGCAGGGTATTATTTCTTTATTGAGTCTTTTTGACTTCAATATTATTTTGTTGTTTTTAATCGAAATCATCAAATCATTAATATCTATTTTAAAGTCAGAATTCAGATCAGAATTTGATAAGTAAGGAATTTCATATTCTCTAAGTATCGGTCTTCTTAAAATATTTCCTGTTCTAGCCTCCGGGATATGAACTACTTCTGCTAGTATTTTGTCATTGTAATACTCTTTTTCTTTTTCAATAATTTCTTTAGTTAAATCCGATATAGAAACATTTACATTACAAAATCTCCCTAATAGTTTTGTAGCACTCATCCCTCCTGAAGTGTCTAATACAATCTGCTCTTGATTATCATTTTTTATTAATTCAATCATTGCAGAAAATGTTGCGGGAATAGAAGTATCATCAATTTCAAAACTTGGGAAATCATTTTCGCCAATTGAGATATATAATGATTTCTTTAAAGTTGATTCGTGTAATTTCTTTTGAAGCGTGTAGTCATAATTAGTCCAAGTCTCAATATTGTTTTCATTCTCTTTTTTGTAAAATGAAAATTTGTCAAGAATAGGATTAGTGTCTTTCATTTCATTATTTAAATAACCAATTCCTAACTCCGAATCTAATACTTTTGCTAAAGGCATTTCTCTTGATTCATATCTTTTTTCATAAGACTTGATAAAATTAGATTGATTAATTGCGCTTCGTCTTTTATAAATACCGTTTAAAAAAGTGATTGTTTCCTGTACTTTTTTAGAAACTGAATAATCGATAGTGTTAACTATTGTTGAAATATTCATATCAGTCTGAAAAAGATACTTATCCTCATAGTTAACACCTAACTCATTTATTAATTTTTTTATTTCAGAAATAACATTATTAATAGGACAAATAGTTTCATCAAACAGTTTAAGTTGACTCTTTATTTTTTCTAATATTTGAGATTCTTTTTTTAATGTTGGAATTTCATTAATAATATCTACAACTCTTTGTAATTCATCAAAACCAGTAATTGTGGATTCTAAATTACTTACTAATATCTGTGAGTCTATTAATTCATTTATGAATTCTAAAGCATCTTCATTTTCTGAAGCATCAGAAACCAATAATTCAACCATTCTATCAATCGTAAGTCCTTTTCTGACTTCTTCTAGTAACATCTCTAGATAATCTGATTTTCTTATGGCATTAATTGCGTATTCTCTTTTTTTATTTACATATTTATACTCTACATATCTGTAAAACTCCGAAATTGAATAAAGAGAACTATTCTGAAAATAAGTAAGAAATGGTTTTACATCATTTCTTTTGAAAAGGTTATGTAAAAGAGATGACCAAAATTGCATATCAAATTGTGTAACTCTTGTGAAATGTTCTTTTGTAGTTAAGGCGATATTAGTTTCATTATTAAATGAGCCAACTGAACAACCAGCAAACAAACCAAAAGGAGTACAACGAGAAGATATTCTAGCTAAGTACTTTAAGAGTGAAATTTCTAAAGATTCTATTTTATCAATTGAAAAGTTTTTTGGATCTGAACTATATTTGTTTAAAACTTCAACTAAATCAGGAGATGCAATCTGTAAAGCTTCAATTAAAAATTTATCGTTGTAAATAGATACTAATTTATCAAAATCATACTTATCTACTAATTCTTTATAAACTGATATGGAAAATGAAGGAGTTCTTAAAACATAATTTTGAAATGATTTTATAACTGCTTTTTTCATTTCACCTCTTTAACTTATTAGTTTCTTTTGCTATTTTCATAGCATTATAAACATTAAGTACTTTGCCTGATTTCGACAATTCTTTAAATGGTAGCTTTATGCCTTCACCACCGGGAACCAAAACATCTATGTCATAGGATATGCCAGATTCTAAAATGATTTGCTTTACATCTTGAACTGATAATTTTGGGTAATACAAAAATATTAAAGCTGCAGTTCCTGATACCATTGGTGCTGATAATGAAGTTCCTGAATCATAATCATACTTATTGTTTGGCATAGCAACATAAATTTGCTCTCCTGGCGCAAATAAGTCTACGTTTTTCTTACCATAATTTGAAAAATCAGAAACGAATGTGCTGTCTAATTTCATAGTAACTGAACCTACATTAATGAAATTATTTGCAATCTCACTTGAATTAATGTAATCATTATCATTTGGATATTTTTGTTCATTATCTATATTATAACTATCATTCCCCGAACAATGAACTATCAAAACATTATGCTTTTCTGCATATTTTATTGATTCAAATACCCAATCTTTATGCAATGAAAATTCTTTAGTGAACGACATATTTATAACTTTTGCACCATTATCTACAGCATATCTAATTGCTAATGCTATATCTTTATCATGCTCATCACCTGAAGCGCTTATGGTTAATGGCATAATTTTAATATTATTTGAAAAACCTTTTATGCCTAATTCATTTTCACTGTTTGCAGCAATGACACTAGAAACTTCGGTGTTATGAGTGTTGTATTTTCTTATGCCTTTAATTTCTAGGTTTAAATTATTTAAACCGTATCCTTTCAATAAAGATTCAGAATTGTTTTCAATAAATAGTCTTTCATTGTAATCTATATTGATAGACTTATTATATAAAGAATCAACTTGTTCTCTTTTGTTTTTTAACTTTTCAATTGTCTTCTCATCAAAATCAAATCTTAATTTCATAAAACCAATTAAAGCACCCAAATCTTTATCTTTATCAAGTCTTCTTTGTCTAAAAGTTTTATCATTTATCTTGTACTTTTGATACATACTATCTAATTGTTTGTAGTTGTAATCTTCTTTTGGAAAAAAATGCTTAAGTGTGTCTTTTACTAAAGGAAATAAATCAACACTATAGTTCAAAGCATCTAGCCAATTCTTATGGTACGCTCTTTCTTCGTCGTATTTTTTTAAAGCTCTTTTATATTCAACAAAATCATTGAAATCTTCTTTATTTATATCTTCTAAATTTTTATTATCAAATTTTTTTTTATATTTTCTAAGTACTCTTACATATTCATAATTAGCCCATACAATATAATTTTTACTTTTTGTACCCATAAAATTCCAACCATTGACATCATCAACATATCCATTGTTATCATCATCAATTTTATTGTTTGGGATTTCTTTTTCATTTTTCCAAAACTGTCCCACCAAGTCTTCATGCTGTAAATCTATTTGAGTATCTATCACAGCAACAATAATCTTATTTTTTACTTTTTTTGAAGTCTCATTATACCATTTATCAATAGAAATACCAGGAATGCCATCCTCAGAATAATCTTTTCGAAACCAATATTTTTTTTTATCTTCAATATTTTTACTAGAACTAGATTTTAGTTTATCTAAAGATATTTTTGAAGAATTACAACTTATTGTGACAAAAGATATTGCAAATATTTTTATTAACAATCTCATTTTTAATATTTTAAAATATTGAAAAACTGAATATACATTATGTATATTCAGTTTTTTAAAAGTTTTTAGACATTTCCGCCTTGATCTTTTGGACCTTTTCTGTCTGTTCCTCCAATTGGATCATTATCGCCTAATCCGCCAACAATTTTTTTCATCGTTGCTGGTTTCAATTTAGCTACTTCAAATTTCTCTAAAGTAAACTTACCATCTTTTTTAGTTTTCATAATTAATAATTTAAAAATTTTGTAATTCAAATATATTATAATGAAATGTTACTCTACAGAAAAAAAACTCAAGTACTTATCGAAATTCGGGAATTTCGTGTTTTATTTTCACTTAATACATTGATAATTATATTTTTGTGTTTTCTAACTCTTTTATAAAATAACTTGGCTTTAATCCTGTCTTTTTAGAAAATGCTGTTGAAAAGGATTCGGCGGTATTAAATCCATATTCGATAGCAAGTGCTTGTAAAGTATATTTTCTCGATGTTTTACTCTCTTGTAAATTAATTACTGCATAATCTATTCTTAAATCATTTATATAATTTATGAAAGTTTTGTTTTTGTATTCATTTACAATCTTTGATAAATATTTGCTGTTGGTTTCAAAATCCTCTGATAGAGATTTTACTGATACTTTACCGCTTAAGAATCCTTTTTCATGTTCAAAAGCTTCTAACTTTTTTAGAATTAGCGATACAATTTCTTCGCTAATAGTGATTTCTCTGATTTTATTTATGCTGAGTTGATTTTCGTCAATCGAAATATCTTTAAATTCATTGATATTTATAATTGCATTTTTCTCTTTTAATGTATTAGATTCTGCAATAATTTTCTCAAACCTTAAATGATATATTTTCTTAATATTCTGTTGGTAAATAACCAATCCAATAATTGTCAGCAATAGGCATAAAATGCCCAAATAATAAAACTTGGTTTTGTTTTTTAATGACTCTATTAGAGTTTGCTTTTCTTTTATTAAATGTGGAAAATCGTAATTTTTTTGGAACTGTTTATCTAACACTTTATAATTTTTTTGCAAAGTACTATCAATGGTAATATATGTTGTCAAATATTTCAATTGGTTAAGCTTATCTCCTCTATCCTTGTAATAATTTATTAAGTATAAATAACCACTAACAAATTCGGGAGTTATTTTTTTTCTTAATTTGAATATTGAGTCAACCTTAATATAATTATCAACAGCTAGCTTGATCTCTCCTAAACCTTGGTATGCTTTACCCCTGTAGTAATATGAAGCTAAAATATTTCCACTATCTTTAAAAAAAATCATTTTGGGCAGTGCTTTTTTCAGACTATCTAATGCTTCATTATAATTACCTTTTACAGTTTGATTAGCACCTTCGTTTAATATAAAAATATATTTGTACTCTTCACTTTTAGCTATTAAAGCTTCTTTGTATCCCAATTTATTATAATAAGAACTAGAATCAACTTTGTTTAGAGATTTATAAACATCCGCTAATCCGAAAATAATATTTAAATAATTATCAGAATATTTTTTATTTCTAAAACTTTTACTTGAATAAAACTTAAATATTTCTTTATAAATTTCTAAAGCATCTTCTACTTGACCTAAATTTTCAGATTTTATATTGGCAACAGCATCTCTAACAATATAATAATAATCGATATTATTTTTTAAAGCGTAGTTTTCTGCCTCTTTATAATTTTCCACTGCTTCTTTAAAGAATGTTTCTTTTACTAATAAATCAGCTTTTTCTCTATAAGCAGCTGCCGGGAATATTGTATCATCAACCATTTTAGAATACTTTATAACACTATCAAGTAAATTGAGAGCCTTTTTATTGTTTACATCATATTCTAAATATGCAAGTAAATAAAAACCTTTGGCAATACGAATACTAGAACTTTCTTTTTTGCCCTTATTTAAATATAAAGTTGCATATTGTATCTTTTCATTTTTTTTGTTCGATTCGTTATAATTTTCTTTTAAAACATCATAACTCATCTTTTTTAAATCATCCTTATTTTTAACTTGCCCAAACAAACAAACTGAAAAAATAAAAATTAAAAGGTATATTAATCTATTTTTTTTCATAAATAATTTTTCATGGTAGTCTTGGGGAGAAACAACTTATTGGAAACAATAATACTCTAAATTTATTACACTTTAAAATTTATTTATCAAGTCTTGTTCGTTTCTTATCAAAATCATGTTATTTATTTGTTTTAATATGGACTTTTATTTAAATAAATTAATTATGAAATTCAAATTTCGCATGATTTAGAGTAAAAATTAATAATAAATACATTTTTTCAAAATCCTTAAATTCAGTAACTTAATTATTTGTTTGCACGAAATTCAGGAATTTAATATCGAAATTCCCGAATTACGATACTCTTTGTTTGCAAAGTATTAAAACCTCACTTAGTTTTGAAATCAGATAATTGGATTAAAGTTTAGTTTTTGAGTTAGTATTTAATTTCTAAATAACAATCATGTTTTCTTTAAAATAATTGGCCAAATTATTTAGGGATTGATTCAGCTGTTGTGTAACCCTTTAAAAAGAAGAGCAAAGAAATTATTAGATTTCTATAAAAAACTAATATATTAAGAAAAGAGAGGGTTGGCTTTTCTTAATATCTTGAAATTACCAACCAAAAAAAAACAGCCTTACTTCCAATGCAAGACACATATTTAGTAAGACTGCCATAAAAAAAACAAATATAATGAAAAAATTAAATTTAGACGCTCTCAAAGAAAGAGCAGGAGCAATTGCTTCAACAGAGTTATTAGCTAGTATTAGCGGTGGAACGGATAATGCTTGTCATGACAAAGTAAATACAAGGGAAACAAACCCGACTGTCAAGGACAATATTCCTACAATTCGTCCCGGCGGAACCTTATCACCTCCAGGTCAAGGACAATAATTTATAAAAGGCTATTTTAATGGTTTTTAATATAGCCTTTTTTAAACAACCTTTTTACTTAAATTTTAAGTGAAATTAACAAACACCCTTAATAAGAAACTATCAAAATAACCTATTTTTATTTTAAGGAAATTTATTAAATTTAGAAAAAAAATATTTGTGTAATTTTATTAGTATTAACTTCAACACTCTTATTTACTGTAAATATAATTATTGAATAAATAAAAGTATTTTATATTAAAAAAGTAGATTTTTAATTTTATTTAATTCAAAATTTATTCAACAAATGAATTTTAATTTTCTGTTTTTTACTCTCTTTTTTATTCTTTTTAGTCGAGCACAAGAAGTAAAAACTGTTTTTAACGATGAGTTTATTAAATCATGTGGAATTAATAACGAGGAATACACAACTATTAAAAACAGCTTTTCTAAATATATTAAAGATTTTGATGTGTCAACATCAGTTAATTATTGGATAATTAACGAAAAATCCGTTTTTGATTATCCTGACGAAGACTTTGTTAATTTAATGTTAGAATCTCAAAAAGAAAACTTATCGATTTTTATTCAAGCAATAAAAAAAGTAAATCCAGATACATATCAAATAGAACTTTCATTTTTAAAAAATATAGATTGTAAACTTGAAATTTATACTGTTTATAAAGTATTTGCAAAATTGACCAAATCAGAATTTAAATATATAAATAATATTGATTTTGAAAAAAAATATAATAAATACCAAACAAAAACAATAACTTTTTTTTCTGAAAATAGTATAGATTTTAATCAAGCAAATGTTTTTGAAGAAGAAAACAAAAATTTAAGTAAATTTTTTGAAACAGATATTATTAATTTTAAATATTTCAAAAGCAAAAGCGTATATAATTTTATGAGTGACCGAGGTTATTTATTGGAAAGAACAATGTTATTACCTAATCAAAATGGAGCCGAAACTTTTGTTGGCGAAAATTTAATTTTTTCTGGTAATAACTCAGAAGTAAATATTCATGAACTTACACATTTATATATTTTTAAATGTTTCCCAAATAGGCATAATCTCATTGACGAAGGCTTAGCAACATATTTAGGGGGCAGTAAAGGTTTGAGTTATAAAGAACATTTAAAAAATATTTATCTTTCGATAAAAGATAAAAATATAAACTTATACAATGAACTTTTTTTTGGTAATTATGTTGTAGATGACACATCATCATTATGGTATACCGCAGGTGCACTTTTATGTGATATTGCAGTTGAAAAAGGAGGCAAAAAAATGTTATTTGAATTAATTAATTCAGGTAAAAGAAATATTGATTTGTTTAAAAAAATTGAAGATATATTTTCTGTTGAAGAGGATAAAATTGATGATTTATTAAAACATGAATTAAAAAGAAAATATGATCAATATTACCCATAATAAAACCGATATAATCAACAACATCAAACTTCTCCTTTACAAAGAAAACCTATCATTATTAGAAAAAGTTGACTTTGATGATGATACCATTTTTTTAGAACCTTTACTGTTTGCGTATTTCAATAGTAAAAAAGACAATTTGTTTACCACATATATGCTAATTGAAATAATGCAAGGGTATTTTTTAAAACAAGAACCTCTGTTACTCCATGAATCTTTCAACAACGATGGTTTTGCTTATATTCCAAACTTAGGATATTATGACAAGGCAAATAATAAAGTTGAAGAAATATTAAAAATTGATACTTTTGAAATTCTAAAAGAACTTCACCCAGTACTGGAGAGATATTTTAAAGAATATTATAAAGGGCATATTGTTAACCCTAAACCAGAGTATCATTCAGTCTGGAAAGATAATTATCAAGAATTAGAAAAAGCAATTGCAATAGTAAAAGAACATTTGCCCCTGTTTTATGAAGAATTAGTGTTTGCAAACAAAAAAATCTACCTTCATGATAACCCAAAAATATTAAACTTTGCTTCGATAGAAACATTAGGAATGTTATACTTTTATGTTTTGGGAAATCAAAATCTCATATACTATATTGAGGAGTTAATCCATCAAGGTTCACACAATCATTTGTATTATGTAGTTCACGATAGAAAAGAGTATTTCAAAATTGACGTGGACAACATTATTATGCGAGATTTAACCAAACAAGACTGGGATTACCGCACTGTTTATGGTGCTTTTCATGGTTTATATACAGTAACTCGCCGTGTAGAATGTTTTGATATTTTACTTTCAAAAAAAGTTTTTTCGGGTGCCGAAAAACACGAACTTTTAGGAAGAATGACCGATATGTTTCCGCGTTTTCAAACTGGATTAGAGTTACTAAATTTAGAGGAGGTTTATACTGAAAAAGGAAAAGAGTTTTATTTTGAACTAACCCAAAAATGCCAATCTATCCTTAAAAAATATGAAAAACTCACAAATGAGTTCGACCTTTCTCATCGTAATTTAGATTTTCGCTACAATGAATTTTGTTTAACCAATTCTTTTGAAGACTTTGTAAAAAAAGACCACGAAGGATATTATAATTTATAAAACTTAAAACCATGCAAAAACTCGTATTACTTGTTACTTTATTAGTAATCCACCACGCTTTCAGTCAAAAGCAAGAATTTGATATTGTATTTAAAAATGTAAATATCGTTTCAATGGAAAACGTTAAACCGCTTTTAAACCAAAATATAGCTATTAAAAACGGTAAAATTATTGCCATAGAAAATGCCAAAAAATCAAAATTAAAAGCCATTAAAACAATCGATTTAAAAGGAAAGTATATCTTACCTTCATTAGCTGATGCACATATACATTTACCAGAAAAAGAAGAGGATTTAAAACGTTTTTTTGAATTAAACTTACTACATGGTGTTACAAAACTTCGTTCCATGCGTGGTGATTGGAAACACTTAGCATGGAAAGAAAAATACAATTCAAAAGATTCTCAATTTCCTAAACTGTACTTATCTGCACCGCCAATTAGTCGTTCTTTGGAAGCAACTCCCGAAGAATTAGAAGCTTTTGTTAAAAAATCAAAAGAAAGTGGGTTTGGTTTTCTAAAGATTTTAAGTTTAAAAAACCAAGATGTTTTTGTGCAATTAGATAACTTATCAAAAAAATATGATATTCCATTAGCAGGACACTTTCCTTATTTATCCGCTGGTGTTTCTATCGATGAAGAACTGTTTTTAAAATCTAATTTCAATTCTTTAGAGCATTTAGGTGGTTTAATTGGCGATCCAAAATTTTTTGAATCAAGATTGCAAGCAATTAAAAAAAACAATATTTTTATTTGTCCTACTTTAACCTGGTACAGCATAGGTTCTGGTCAGTATTCCTATGACGAATTGCAAAAGTTAGCTGGTATGGAATATGTTTCAAAAGCAACTATGCAAACGTGGCTGGAGAAAACAAAACAATATCGTTACAAAATGGGTGAGCAAGCCCTCAAAGAGGAAGTTGCTAAAGAGTTAAATGATTTAGAAGAAAAATATAAAGTTATTAATCGTTTACAAAAAGAAGGAATAAAAATGCTTTTAAGTCCAGATGCTTCTTCAAAATACATGATGGTAGGTAGTAATATAATCTCTGAAATAGAATTATTGAAAAAAGCAAAACTTTCAAATTTTGAAATACTACAAATGGCAACTACCAATTTTGCTCAATTTTTTAATGAAAACTATGGTGTTTTGAAAACTGGTAACGATGCCGATTTTATTGTATTAGACGAAAATCCAATAGACAATTTGCAAACATTGAAAAATGTAAAAGGATTGTATTTTAATTCATTCTATTTGTCTTCTGAAAAATTGATGGAAATTAAAGCTAATTTACTTTCTGTTGAATAAAATTAGTTTGAGAAAAAATAAATTTCATATTTTTCAACAATTGGACTACAGAGATTGTGGTCCAACTTGTCTTAGGATGATAGCAAAGCATTATGGTAAAACCTTTTCAAGAGAGTTTTTAAGAGATAAGGCAAGTATTACTAAGACAGGAGTCACAATGGCTGGTATTGCTGAAGCCGCAGAAGCTATCGAAATGCGTACTTTAGGGATGCGGGTTGCGTTGGATAGTTTAGTAAATGAAGCACCAACACCTTTTATAGTGCCGTGGCGACAAAAACATTTTGTAGTAGTTTATAAAACAACTAATAAGAAAATTTATGTTGCTGATCCTGCACAAGGATTGTTAAGCTACTCCCATGAAGATTTTCATAATGCTTGGACTAATACTAATGATGGAACGGGTTTTGTACTTATTTTAGAACCGAATAGTAAGTTTTTTTCTTTAGAAGAAGATAAGTCTAAAAGAAAAGGTTTTGAATTTTTGATACCTTATTTTAAACCCTACTCTAAATTAATTAGACAGGTATTTATTGGGTTAATTGTTGCTAGTATCATTCAATTTATTCTGCCTTTTTTGATGCAAACTGTGGTTGATGTTGGGGTAAATAATCGCGACATTCCATTCATATATTTGATATTAATATCGCAGTTAGTTTTGATATTCTCTCAAACTTTAGTTGGTATTTTTAGAGATTGGTTGTTGATACATATAACTAGTCGTTTTAACATAAAAATGGTTTCTGATTTTTTGTTTAAAATGCTTAAACTGCCTATTTCTTATTTTGAAACTAGAAATACAGGAGAACATTTACAAAGAGTAAATGACCATGTAAGAATTCAAAACTTTGTCTCCTCTTCATCGTTGAATATGATTTTTTCATTAATAACATTTGTTGTTTTTAATGGAATTTTAGCATATTATAATATAAAGATTTTTTTAGTTTTTATAATTTCTGCTGTTTTTTATGTTGGTTGGACTTTTTTCTTTTTGAAAAAAAGAGCTGAACTTGATTATAAACGATTTGATGAACAATCGCAAAGTCAAACTAATCTAGTTCAAATAATTAATGGCGTTAAAGAAATTAAAATAAATAATTCTCAAAGAAAAAATCGTTGGAAATGGGAATATACCCAAATCAGTTTATTCAAAACTTCCCTTAGTACATTAAAACTAGCACAATATCAAACAACAGGTGCAAGCTTTATCAATGAACTAAAAAATATTATTATTATCTTTTTGTCTGCAACGGCTGTTGTTGATGGTAATTTGACACTGGGAATGATGACATCAATTCAGTATATTGTTGGTCAGTTAAATCTACCTTTAGGAAACTTTGTGGCATTCATACAAACATGGCAAGATGCAAAAATAAGTTTAGAACGGTTGTCGCAAGTTCATGAGAGAGAAGATGAAGACGAATTAAAATCCAATAAAGTAAAAGAGATTTCAGAAGACAAAACTATTGTGTTAAAAGATTTATCCTTTAGATATGGTGGAAAATCTACGCCTTTTGTTCTAAAAAATATTAACTGTACGCTACCACAAGGAAAAACTACAGCCATTGTTGGTGCTAGCGGAAGTGGTAAAACTACATTGCTAAAGTTATTGTTGAAATTTTATGAACCAACGAAAGGTTCAATAGCTATTGGCTCAATTGATTTAAATAACATCAACAATGATTTTTGGAGAATGAACTGTGGTGCTGTTATGCAAGACACTTTCATTTTTAATGATACTATTGCAGGAAACATTTCTGAATCCGAACAGAACGAAGTAATAGATAGACAAAAATTAAAAGACGCATCCTTTGTTTCCAATATGGATGAATTTATTGAAAAACTACCAAATAAATATAATACGGAATTAGGTACATCAGGGATAAGACTTAGTGGTGGTCAAGAACAGCGTATAATGATTGCAAGAGCAGTTTATAAAAATCCTTTCTATGTCTTTTTTGATGAAGCGACGAGTGCGCTTGATGCAAATAATGAAAAAGTGATTATGGATAATTTAAATTCATTTATAAAAGATAAAACAGCTATAATTGTAGCGCATCGTTTATCAACAGTAAAAAATGCTGATAATATTATAGTTCTAGAAAATGGAGAGATTGTAGAACAAGGGAATCATGATGAATTAACAAAAATTAGAGGCAAGTATTATCAATTAGTAAAGAATCAATTGGAACTTGGTAACTAATAATTTAAAATAGGATTTCATTTCTAAGCACAAAATTTATATAATAATATGGAAGAATTTGGCGAAATAAAAATTTATAGTGACGAAGTTAGAGATATTTTATCCGATCCTCCAAAAGCGATTTATAGATGGGGTAATACAATTCTTTTAGGCTTTGTTGTTTTATTGGTTTTAATGTCATGGTTTATTCGTTATCCTGATATTGTTTCAACTCAAATCATAATCACGACTAATTTACCACCTGAAAAACTAATTGCCAAAACTTCAGGTAAAATCGAAGCAATTCTAGTTAAAGACAGGACTTTAGTAAAAAATAATACTCCACTTGCAGTAATCGAAAACACATCTAATTATAAAGATGTTTTTCTACTAAAAAGTATTATTGATACCCTAAATCTAGAAAAAAGTGATTTCCCATTTCATTTGCTTAAATCCGCACAATTAGGAGATGTGGAAAATGCCTATAGTTTGTTTCAAAAAGAATGCTCAACCGATGAATTAAATAGAGAGTTGCAACCTTATAAAGTAGAAGGAACGGCTCACAGTTTAGAGTCTATACAACTAAAAGAACGATTGAGTTTACTTGAATCACAAAAAGGTATTTCTCAAAATGAATTAGCTCTTCAAAAATTAGATTTAGAACGTTATCAAACGCTCTTCAATAAAGGTATTGTTGCTTCACAAGAATTAGAAAAGCATAAATTAACCTATTTGCAATCTGAAAAAGGGTATAAAAATCTATTAAGTTCAATATCTTCATTAAAGTCATCTATAAATGAACTAAATAGGAGTAGTAAAACCACACAAATAAATGAAAACAAAGAAAATGTAAATCTTGAGCGTAATGTTATGCAAGCTTTTTTTCAATTAAAAAAATCAGTTAAAGATTGGGAATTGAATTATGTATTTAGGTCTTCAATTGATGGTAAAGTTAACTTTCTACAAGTTTGGAATGAAAATCAGTTTGTTACTTTAGGTGACAATATTTTTTCTATTGTTCCAACTATTGAAAGTGGTTATATTGGTAAGGTAAAAGCTTCTGCTCAAAATTCAGGAAAAATAAAAACAGGACAAAACGTAAATATAAGACTAGCAAACTTTCCTGATAGAGAATTCGGCATGATAAACGGTAAAGTTAAAAATATCTCTTTGACACCAGATAAAGAAGGAAATTTACTTATTGACATTGCTCTTCCAAAAGGAATTCAAACATCATACAAAAAGAAGATTAGTTTTCAACAAGAAATGATAGGTAGTGCTGATATTGTTACCGAAGATTTGAGATTACTAGAAAGATTATTATATCAGTTTAGGGATTTGTTTAAAAGATAGACTAATAAAATATCTTTCATTTTCTACATTTAAAATCATATAACAAATAGAAACTATTGACCTTCAAAATCGCAACTCTACTTAACCACCTCAACGAACAATTAAATTTCATTGACTTAGAAATTGACGACCAAATTAATAAGTGTGAGCAAGCCATTTCAATAATATTAAAATCAATCAATGAATTAAAAAAAATAGTAACTAAAACCAACTTCAAAACCGAAGCAGAGGAAATTCAATTCTTCAAAGAAATCAAACCACAATTCACTTCAAAACTAGTTTTTTACAACAGAGTTTATAAAATTGAAATGAAGAAACCCAACGGTGGTAATAAAATTTTAAAAAAGTACTACAACAACGAATTACAAATCTTAAAAAACTTTTTTGATAGCGAATTAGAATTTTACCAATACTACCGTTCTGGTAATATTTATTTAGATTACAAATACTTTTTAAGAGGTAAATTTGATATCAAACTCACATTAGATCCTTACTATTTTGAAACAGATACAACTTTTGCAACTTCACATGATTTTAAAGTAGCAACAATCCTAGCAAACGACCTCATTGAATTATATATTGAAAACCAATTAATTAAATTGGAAAACAAAGAAAATACAGAAAAATCACAACGCCAACCGAACGTGAAAATGACTTGGAATAGCTCAAAAGTAGCCTTAGTGGAGTTAATGTATGCATTACATACTGAAGGTGTATTCAATAATGGTGCTGCAGATTTAAAAGAAATAGCTGAATATTTCGAACATATTTTCGAAATCGACCTAGGGCAATACCGCCGTGTATTCCTTGAAATTAGAGCAAGGAAGAGTGATAAAACAAAATTTATCACAATGCTAAACGAACATTTATTAAAAAGAATGGAAAACTCAGATGAAGTCATTTAAATAAAAATCGTTCACAACACGACCTCCGTTGTGAAAGAAAACAAATCAAACTTCTAAAATTTGCATCATAACAAACTAAAACACACGTTATGGCTGCACAAATCATTACCCTCGAAGACTTAAACGAATTCAGAAGTCTTCTTTTGAACGATTTAAAAGAAATCATTCAATCCAAACAACAACAAACAAAACAGTGGCTCAAATCCAATGAAGTCCGTAAGCTGTTAAACATTTCTATAGGTACTTTACAAAATCTCCGAATAAACGGAACACTAACTTATACCAAAGTTGGAGGCATCATGTATTATGATAATTCAGACATTGAAAAACTCCTTCACGGAAACAAAGTAAATGCCTTGCCTACTCTCTTTAAGTAAATTCATCGCAAGCTTTGCTTTGTCATACTGAGCTTGCCGAAGTATCTCCTGCATAGCAGGTCAATCCTTGAACAAAGTTCAAGCTCTGCTTTTCACTAATTACTATTCACTAATCACTAGTAAATGAATTACATAAAACACCTCACAGGTTTCTTTGAGAAAGTAGCCATTGATAAAACGTTAAATCCAACACACGTTAGCTTATACATTGCCTTATTCCAATTTTGGAACTGCAACCGTTTTAAAAATCCAATAAGCATCAATCGTGATGAGGTAATGCGAATAAGCAAAATCAGTTCCAAAGCAACCTATCACAAATGCCTGAAGAACTTGCATAGTTTGGGTTACATCAATTACGAGCCATCCTACAATCCGTTTAAAGGAAGTCATGTCATTTTATTCAACTTTTCTGATGATTTAAAACCAGTTCCAAAATCCGAGAGAAAACCAAAAAATGAACTTCTTTTTGAACAGGTTAATGAACAAGCTTTGAACAAGTCCTGTACTAGTAGTGGGACTGGTACTGAACAAGCATTAGTACCTTCTATAAACTATATAAACAATACAAACATTTTAAACGAAAAAAACGTTTCAAACTTGGAAAATCAAGCAAAAAATTTTGAAGAAATAAATAATGCTGATTTAAAAAATGAAAATTCAGAAAAAGAAAAAAGTTCCGCGAAAAAAGAAAAAGAAGAAATGTTGGAAACATTGGACGATGATAATCGGCAAATGCTTCAAACATTCGCCAACTCCGATGAAAATCAAATAAAAAACAGTTGGCAAAAAAGTTCCGCGAAAAAAGAAGAAAAGTTACAACCAACAATCGAAGAAGTCAAAACCTATTTCCAAGAAAATAACTTTCCAGAACAAGAAGCTCAAAAATTCTTCAACTACTTCAAAAGTGTCGGTTGGTTAGTTGGTGGCAAAACACCAATGGTCGATTGGCAAGCAGCAGCACAAAATTGGATGATTAACGTGGAAAAAACGGTCAAATTGACCACCACTTTCCAGTCCAAATTGACCATCGATTTCGGTGCAAACTGACCACCCAATTCCAGTCCAAAATGACCACCTAAATTTTAGGGTAAATTAGCCATTAAAAGCCATTACTTTTTTTCATGTTGTTAGCCCCCGCTACCGCACGAATCCTTTCGTGTGGTCACTATTATCAACACCCCATGTTTTTATTCAATAAACCAATCAAGTTTATTATGCAATTGTACCTTTATCAAACGAGAGTAATTTTAGTCAAAATTTACCCTCGTTAGTATTTTCCATTACTCTAATGTTCACCAAAAATATCTGTTCACGTTCCGTGAACAATCAAAAAAAGGAACACCTATCTGCTATCGCGATTTGCGATGTAAAGAACATGTTATGGCACAAATCCTCTCTAAAACCAAATGTTATAAAAAGTATCTAGTTTATATTTTCCCTAATCAACGGCGATTACCGCCGCAATAAAGAATATTTTATAAATTATTTTGTTAGCCAGTAATAAATGAATTAACATTTGTCAAATAAGTTAATATAAAAAGTTGTTGAAAATTAATTTTTACAGTGACACTTTAGGCTAACTAGTATTCTTACATTTGAAAAAATAAATCAAAAAGTATAACAAATAATCATAAAATACACTTAAAAGTGTATTTTTGTTTGCAAACAAATAATAAAGTGAATATATTTGCTCTAGAAATATGGGATGATGAAGGTGCAAAATGCACTTTTTATACCGTAAAATATGAAAATTTCGACACAAATGAAACTGATTTATTCTTTGAAAAATATGATGCTATGGCAGAATACAAAGAGGCAAATCAAGATTTATTATCATTTATTCTATTAGCTATAGGAAACGATCATGGAGCAATTGATGAATTATTCAACAGAGCAGAAAATGAAGTTAAAGGATTACCAGTTCAAGGTAAAGTCACAGTAGATGAAATAACGTATCATTATCCTGATTTTCCTTTAAGATTATACGCCTTAAAAATCACAAACAATATTGTTATGCTTTTCAATGGAGGTATCAAAGATGGCCCAACAAATCAAACTAGTTCATTATTTGTAGAATGGAGAGCAGCTTGCGAATTCGCTAAAAAAATTGAGATTGCACTTCGTGACGGCACTATTATTGTCGATGAAAAAAACAGAAAATTAAATAATTATGATGGTTCAGATGAAATCATCCTCTAACTAAATCCAAATTATGAGAAGTAAAGTAGCCCAAAGAATTCTTGCAGAAACACCAGAGGAAACAAAAATCTTCGCTAGGCTGTATGCTGATATAGTAGTTCGTGTAAACCAACTACTAAAAGAAAATAAGTTAAGTCAAAAAGATTTAGCTGATAAAATGGATAAAAGACCATCTGAAATTAACAAATGGCTTACTGGTGAACATAATTTAACCTTACGCTCTTTGGCAAAATTACATGCTGAACTGGGAGAGCCAATAATTAATGTACCTCAAAGGAAACCTATTGCTATAAGTGAAGGAACTACAGGATATGTAACAGTTTACAGAAATGTAAGTGTCAATACAACTGATGTAGAATATACAAATGCATGGAAAAAGTCAAAAACAAATAATAAAACACCATTAGCAAATGTCAGCTAATTTATTGCAACCTGATAAAATCGAAATTGTAGATTTCAAGATTATAAAAGGACAAATCAATAGTCCTTTCGATTTTGAAGAGGATAAAGTAAAAGGACATACATTCAATGTAAACTTTGAGTTGGGATTTAATATTCCTGACAAACTTATCAAAGCGGATTTTTCGGTAAATGTGGAAACAAAAAGTGAAAAAGAGGAGATAGAAGAAGCAATAGGAGCTTTCAGTTTTGTTTATGTTTTTCATGTTGGTAACATTGAAGAATTAACTAAATTAGAAAAAGACAATACTGTTACTTTGCATCCGGCTTTAGGCAATGCTTTGGCATCAATTACCTATTCAACATCAAGAGGAATCTTAATGACGCGTTTTCAAGGTACTGCATTAAGTAACTTTATACTACCAGTAATTAATCCAAATAAATTATTAGAGTAATAACATTTACCATTAAACTGATAAAATATAGTTTTCCCATATATATAAATATTTGGGACATTTTTTTTGTTGTATTTTGTAGTTTTATCTTTTAAATAGACACTCCTTCCTGGAAAAAACGGTCAAATTGACCACCACTTTCCAGTCCAAATTGACCATCGATTTCGGTGCAAATTGACCACCACTTTCCAGTCCAAAATGACCACCTAAATTTTAGGGTAAATTAGCCATTAAAAGCCATTACTTTTTTTCATGTTGTTAGCCCATACATTCGTATAAAAAATACGGATTATGGCAAATAAAGTAACAGACATGAGTAAGATTAGAAAAGTAATTAAATTTCACTGTAGTGGTAAGAGTAAGTTGTTTATTAGCAATTACTTATCGCTATCAAGAAACACTGTAAAGAAATATATTTCTTTATTTGAACTTCTAGGCTTAGGTTTTGAAGCTATTGATGCCAAAACAGATGCTGAACTTGAAGTTTTATTTTCACAGAATACTGTTGAAAGTATAGACCCTAAACTACAACGGCTTTATGATTTTTTTCCTCAAATGGAACGCGAACTCAAGAAAGTTGGTGTTACCGTCCAACTTATGTGGGAGAGATATATTGCTATACATCCTGATGGTTTTAAAAGTTCTCAATTTAGGCATCACTTTAAAATATGGAGTAAGCGCGTAAACCCCGTGATGCACATGAATCACAAGGCTGGTGATAAAATGTATGTGGATTATGCTGGAAAGACGCTCTCAATTATTGATAAAAACACAGCAGAGATTAAAGAAGTTCAGTTTTTTGTTGCCATATTAGGAGCAAGTCAACACACATATGCAGAGGCTTCTATGAGCCAACAAAAAGAAGATTTTGTAACTTCGGTAGAGAATGCTATACGGTTTTTTGAAGGCGTTCCAGCGGCAATTGTTCCAGATAATCTAAAGTCAGCCGTAATTAAAGTCAGCCGTTTTGAACCTACAATTAATGAAACCTTAGCCGATTTAGCAGAGCATTACGAAACTACAATACTACCTGCAAGAGCTTACAAACCAAGAGATAAATCCTTAGCAGAAGGAGCTGTAAAAATCTTATATCGAAGAATTTATGTGTATCTAAAACAAAAATAATTTTATAGTTTAGAGGAGTTAAACCAACAAATATGGGATTTATTAGATGCTCATAATCACAAAAAACTCACAGGAAGACCTTATTCTCGTTATGAATTATTTATAGAAGATGAGAAACAAAAACTACGTCCATTACCTCAAGAACGCTTTGAAATCAAGTACCAATCCTTTGCTACAGTAATGCAAAATGGTCATGCATTACTGAGTCAAGATAAGAGTTATTATAGTGTTCCGTATCAATATGTGAGAAAAAAAGTGAAATTTTTATACACTAAAACTTCGGTTGAAATCTTCTACAAATACAACCGAATCGCTATTCATCCAAGAAATTACAAACCTTATGATTACACCACTATTGCTGAACATTTAGCCAGTACACATCAGTTTGTAGCCGATTGGAGTGCTAGTCGGTTTATTAATTGGGCTAGTAGTATTGACCAGGGTGTGGCGGATTATATCATACAAATCATTGAAAGTAGAAATCATCCCGAACAAGCCTACAAAAGTTGTTTAGGCATATTAAACTTTGAGAAGAAAGTGGGCAAACAACGATTAATCAACGCTTGTAAACGCGCACTCGATTTTAGAATTTACAGTTTTAAAGCCATCCAAAACATTTTAGAAAACAACTTAGATAATGCCGACAATGAGCAAGAAGAAGAATTTGAATTACCCAACCACAACAACATTAGAGGGAAAAACTATTACAAATAAATTAAAACCAAACACTTATGAATGAAATCACCACGACCAAAATGAAACAAATGAAGCTTTATGGAATGCATAATGCTTTTAAAACCGCTATCGAAAGCGGAAAAACAGACCATTACACGCTAGACCAGTTTATCGCAATGCTTATTGATGCCGAATGGGATGAGAGACACAATCGCCGTATTGAACGAAGCATTAAAAACGCTCGATTCCATTACAAATCCAATATTGAAAACATCTATTTTGATGCTTCACGAAATCTCGATAGAAACATGGTATTACGATTAGCAGCATGCGATTTTGTTGAGAAAAATCACAATGTGTTAATCACAGGAAGTACGGGAGTAGGCAAAAGTTTTTTAGGAACTGCATTAGGTTATCAAGCATGTATTCAAGGATATAACGTTAGCTATTATAATACATCTAAGTTGTTCGCTAAGCTAAAAATGGCCAAAGCAGACGGTTCTTATCTTAGAGAATTAGCCAAAATAGAACGTCAGGATGTGATTATATTAGACGATTTTGGACTTCAAGCTTTAGATAGTCAAAACAGAATTACCCTTTTAGAAATAATCGAAGACAGACATAATAACGGCTCTATAATCGTAACTTCTCAAATACCAGTACAAGGTTGGTACGATATAATTGGAGAAAAAACCATAGCCGACGCTGTTTTAGACCGACTTATACATCAATCACATCGAATTGAATTACAAGGCGAATCTATGAGAAAGAAAAAAGGAATTAACAAAGAGCAATTTTAGTATATTTGAATAACAAATTAACACAAGAAAAAAAGTAGTTTTTAATGAAAAATTTAGGTGGTCATTTTGCTCCGAAATTAGGTGGTCAATTTGAATTGGAATTGGGTGGTCAATATCACTGGAATTTGCATGTTATCAGTCAATCATTAAATGAAAATTGAGATGAAACCGACAAACCAAAAAGCCATCTTACTGGAACGAATTATTGCTTTACAAAAGCAAAAGGAGCAAGATTTACTGATTTTAAAAGCACAATATTATACTACCATCGGCAGCTTTAGTCCTATAAATTTAATCAAAAAGTCCTTTCAAGAAGTCGTTTCAACCCCTCATTTAACGGCCAATATCCTTCAAGGTACTTTGGAAATGGGAACGCAGTATTTGTCAAAGACCTTCTTTAATTCTAATCGTATCAAAGTGCCTGGTTGGTTGGGAAAAATTGTTCAATTTGTGTTAAAAAGATAAATCAACCTACTATAATGACCTATTCCCCTTTTGCCAACAATCAACCGAAATCAATTTTCGGTTTTTTTATTTGAGGGTTTTGCCGTTGTTGTTTTGATGGGAATAAGTATGTTCATTTTGCCTTGATGCGTCCGAGTGATGTGGACGGAGTGTAAGGTAGAACGGTTGTTTGCAGTTGGCTTCTAGCTTACGCTCAGTTCGCCTTTGCTTTGCCAGTTCGCTTACGCTCGGGTGGCTCGGGTCGATACAATTTTTGTTTCATTACATTACACAAAAATCACTCGAAGTGACGGCTTTGGTAGCGAAGTGACGACATCTGCATACGTCAGACTAAACCTGACAGGTTTCTAAAACCTATCAGGTTTGAACTAACAAACACCATCGTATGCCAATACATATCAAAAGAGAATACGAAAAAGCATGGCTTGATGCCAAAAACACTACTTTGGATTTTGCTTACCCTAATTATAACCCACCATTAATAGGCTTTACTAAACCTGACAGGTTTGAAAATTAAGGTTTCCTCTGGCTAAACTCGGTACGCAGGGCTGAAAAATCATGCCTGATTCCCTGCAGTACATCCTTAACACTCATCACGCCTAAATCATCTTGTTCAAATTCCTTTGTGGCAATACTACACGCATAGCGCCATATCTCTAATACCTCTGAAGCATTAACTTCGTAGGGTTCGTAGATGGTGTTGTCCGATTTTGCTACAAGTGAATTATTCCCTTTCTTATCAAGTCGTTTATACACAATGCCATTTGTTTTGGTAACTAGAATATAAGTCTTGCCATCAACAACATCGCTAAGGCGTTCTATATATTCTCCCACTACAAACGAGCCTTCTTTATGCGGTGGCATAGAATCTCCGGTAACCGGAAAAGCCCTGTATTTTCCATTTCTTAAAAACGGCAAAGAAATATGCTGCAACGCCTCGATAAACTCTGGATCGCTGTAACCCGTAAGATAACCCGCCTGCGCTTTTTCAGACAAAATCTCAATCTTATTTTCCCCATTGCTGTCAACGGTTATAGGAAGCAAAATTCTGTTTTCCTCTAACTGTATCAAATTCTCATAAGGAACCCGCCGAATGTCAAAGGACAACAACAAATCAATACTTACATGGTAGTACCGGGAAATCTTTTGCAAACAATCTAAAGGAGGGTCTGTAAAAGCCTCATACTTTGCATAACGTTCCCGCGGAATCAATAATGCATCCGCTATTTTTTGCTGTGTCATACCGCTTTTGACACGCAGGTATCTAAGATTATCAGAAAATATAGACATATGTTAATGGTAATATAATTCACAACAAATATAATAAATTATGGTAATATGATTCTAATTTTGCAGCATATAATTTCACTTCAAATTTTAAAATAGTATGTCACGCGCTATCGTTCACATGGATTTAGACACGTTTTTCGTCTCTTGCGTAAGGTTAGAAAACCCGCAACTCAATGGTATTCCGCTGATTGTAGGCGGTGGCGAAAGAGGTGTTGTGACTTCCTGTTCGTATGAAGCACGATATTTTGGTGTTCGTTCTGCGATGCCGATACGAATGGCCATGCAGCTTTGTCCACAGGCAAAAATTGTAAAAGGCGACATGGAGTTGTTTTCCAAAAAATCACATGAAGTAACCCAAATTATTGAAGAGCATTCCCCTATAGTAGAAAAAGCAAGTATCGACGAATTCTACCTCGACATTACCGGTATGGATAAATTTTACGGCTGTTACAAATGGACAAACGAATTAATACAAACCATTACCAAAGAAACAGGATTACCCATAAGCTTTGCCTTATCGGTAAACAAAACAGTATCTAAGATTGCAACAGGCGAAGGAAAACCAAAAGGTAATCTCGAAATTCCGCAAAACAAGGTACAGCCCTTTTTGAATCCGTTATCAATTCGAAAAATTCCGATGGTGGGTGAAGTCACTTTTAATCTGCTTTCTCGATTAGGGATTAGGAACATTGAAAAATTATCCGAAACTCCGGCTGAGGTTTTGCAAAGTATGATTGGTAAAAACGGATTGGAATTATGGAAAAAAGCCAATGGCATAGATAACAATCCGGTAGAACCTTACACCGAAAGAAAATCCCTTTCTACAGAACACACCTACCTACAAGACACCATTGACATTAAAAAAGTAGCATCCTTGATATTAGGTATGGTTGAAAAGCTTTGTTATCAGGCACGATCAGAACAATGGTTAGTCTCTACACTTTCAGTAAAAATAAGATACGCCAATTTTGATACTGAGAATTTACAAAGAAAAGTAGCCTATACTTCCTGCGATCATATATTGGGAAAATTGGCATTGGAACTATTCAACAAATTATACAACCGCCGTATGCGCATTCGTTTGGTTGGAGTAACTTTTACTGGTTTAGTCCGGGGTACCTATCAGATTAATATGTTTGAAGACACCGAAGAAATGTTGGCATTGTATCAGGCATTAGATAAAATGAAAAAACGCTACGGCTTTCATGCCGTTGGCCGTGCAGATGCGATATTAAAAGTAACTCAAAACCAAGAAAAAGTTCTTAAAACACCTTTCCAAAGCGCAGCGGAGGAAACGCAAAAATAAATTCCGATTAGTCTGCCATAAGATTATGGCAGGCGGGCACCTGCATTTCGCAGATACCGTAAAATCAAAAACTGTTTGAGCAGGACCGAGCGTAAAGAAACAGTCTAGTAGACTGTTTTAGTGATGGAGCCAGGAGGCGCGCTGGCTTCTTTTGATTTAGGTATCAAGGAATAGCAGGTCGCCGAATAATCTAAGGCTTGACTTTTTGCTTCTTTTGCGTCAAGGCAAAAGAAGATATAAAAAAAACAATATGTACTTAAACTGCCACTCCTTCCATTCCCTCCGCTACGGCACTATTCCTTTACAGGATTTAGTAACACAAGCGGTTGATTATGGCGTTACAGCAATGGCATTAACCGATATCAATACCGTAACCGGTACTTATGATTTTATAAAAGCCTGTGCGGCAGTAAACATAAAACCACTGGTGGGTATCGACTTCCGCAATACCAGTAAACAATTATACATTGGTTTGGCAAAAAACAGAACCGGATTTGCAGAAATGAACCGTCTAGTAACGAAACACAATTTTGAAAACACACCACTTCCAGAAGCAGCACCTTATTTTGAAAACGTGTTTGTGATTTATCCGTTTGATAATGTCCCGGACGAATTGAAGGAACATGAATTTATTGGGATTACTGCGGAACAGTTACCAAAACTGTATAATTATGTTTGGAAAAGAAGGATTCCTAAAATGGTCGTGCTACAATCTGTTACGTATCGTACCAAAAAAGAACACAATCTTCATAAAATACTACGGGCAATTGACTTAAATAGTATTGGCTCAAAATTAGCAGCAACCGATTACTGCAAGGTAACTGAAGTCATGATTCCGATGGAAAATCTTATGGAAAAATTTAGTGCCTTTCCACAGATCATTCAAAACACCCAAACCATAATAGCCGAATGTAATTTCGAATACGATTTTTTTACTCCGAAAAATAAAAAGCACTACACATCAAACAAACACGATGATAGTGTGTTACTGACTAAACTCGCCTACGAAGGAATGATTCGCCGTTATGGTGCCCACAATGCAGAAGCCAAAGCAAGAGTTGAAAAAGAACTAAAAGTAATTAACGATTTAGAGTTCAGTGGCTACTTCCTTATTACTTGGGATATTGTGCAATACAGTATTCGTCGGGGATTTTTGCACATAGGTCGTGGTAGTGGCGCCAACAGTATCATTGCCTATTGTCTCGATATTACAAACATTTGTCCCTTAGAACTCGACTTGTATTTTGAACGCTTTTTAAATGTTAACCGAAAAACACCACCCGATTTTGATATCGATTGGTCTTGGCGCGAACGCGATACCATCTTAGAATATATTTTCAATAAATACGGTAGCGATCATGTGGCGTTTTGTGGCACCAATGTCGAATTTAAATACCGTTCCATCTTCCGTGAAGTCGGAAAGGTATTCGGTTTGCCCAAAGAAGAACTCGATGAATTGGCAAAAAACCCAATGCAAAAACACCACAAAAATGAAGTGGTTAAAATGGTTCAAGACTATGGCATGATGCTCGAAAAATATCCCAATCAGAGAAGTATGCACTCCTGTGGTATTATTATTTCAGAAGAACCGATAACCAATTTCACTGGATTGGAAATGCCACCAAAGGGCTTTCCCATAGTGCAGTTTGACATGCACGTTGCTGAAGATATTGGTTTTGATAAATTCGATATTCTTAGCCAGCGCGGCATTGGCCATATTGATGATACCGTAAAATTAATCAGAGAAAATCAAGGCATTGAAGTCGATATCCGAGATACTACCCTTTCCAAAAATGAACAAACCTGCAACGCGTTATTAAGCCAAGGAAAAACTATCGGCTGCTTCTATATTGAAAGTCCAGCCATGCGGGGTTTACTCCGAAGACTGAAATGTGATAATTACAAAATATTAGTAGCCGCTTCCTCCATAATCCGCCCAGGAGTAGCACAATCGGGAATGATGAAAGAGTATATTTTCCGGCACAATCATCCCGACCGTTTCGAATATTTTCATGAGGTGTTTAAAGAACAATTGGGTGAAACGTATGGCATTATGGTCTATCAAGAAGATGTAATCAAGATTGCTTTGCATTATGGCGGACTTCCCGCTGCCGATGGTGATATCCTGCGTCGAGCCATGAGTGGTAAAGGGCGCTCCAAAGCAGCATTGCAAAAAGTAAAAGACAACTTCTTTGCATCCTGTGCAAAAAAGGGACATCCCGAGCCGTTAAGCCAGGAAATTTACCGTCAGATAGAATCCTTTGCAGGCTACTCTTTTTGCAAGGCACACTCGGCATCCTATGCCGTTGAGAGTTATCAGAGCCTCTATCTAAAAACCTACTACCCTATCGAATTCATGACAGCGGTAATCAACAATTTCGGAGGGTTTTATCGTACTGAAGTGTATATTCACGAAGCCAAAATGTCGGGTGCGAAAATTCATAATCCTTGTGTTAATAAAAGTGACCATCAGACAAAGGTTTTCGGCAAGACTATCTACTTAGGTTTTCAGCATTTAAAAAGTTTAGAATCTAAGACCGCGGAACTACTAGTTACCGAACGCGAAGAAAATGGGACGTTTCTATCCTTAGAAGATTTTATCAACCGAATCCCCATTGGAATTGAAGCCCTACAAACGCTCATCTTCATTGGGGCCTTTCGTTTTACCGGCAAACCCAAAAATGAATTGCTGATCATAGCACGATTGATTTTAATCAATTTTAAACCCGAGAACCGCAATTTAATGCTGCTTCAGGAACCCGTCAAAGAATATAAATTACCTTTACTGGAGCGTTCCCCATTTGAAGATGCTTTTGATGAAATTGAACTGCTTGATTTTTCGGTATCGGTGACCCCTTTCAATTTATTGCAGACACGGTATAGAGGTGATGTGATGGCGAAGGATTTGACCCTACACCACAAAAAAACAGTCCGAATGTTGGCCTATTTAATTTCACGAAAACATGTTCCCACAAAACGAGGCGATATGTATTTTGGCACTTGGATCGATGCAGAAGGCGCGTTTTTTGATACGGCGCATTTTGCCGATTGCCTGCAACAGTATCCCTTTAAAGGTGGAGGATGTTATCTGTTATTAGGTCAGGTGGAAGTGGATTATCATTTTCCAACGATAACCATATCCAAAATGGAGAAGATGCCTTTCATTCCTGACCCTCGATATTCGGCTACAGATGAAAAGCGTTTTCAAACACAGCAACAAATACGAGAAGATGTTAGCATGACGCATCGCGCACCCTATCCGCAGGAACATGAAATCAATTTACCAAGACAAAAGATGATAAAAACACTATGATAAAAATAAAACGTCTTAGCACACTTTCCACAGTGCAACGTAGGAAAGTGCAAATACAATTCCGATTTTAAAGGCATCAAATAAAAAGCGTAAGAAGACAACGAAGAAGTGAAGTGGCAGCGCTCCACGAGTTGAGCCTGCAAGGCGAACGGCTTGGGGCGCGGAACGCAGCTTCGAGGTAGTTTTCAAGCTTTTAATTTGCGAGCCTTGACTTTTTGCTTCTTTTGCGTCAAGGCAAAAGAAGATAAATATACTAAATAATGAAAAAACTAGAATACGCCATCGTCGATATTGAAACCACTGGCGGCAATGCCACCCATAGCCGCATTACAGAAATAGCCATCATCATTCACGACGGCACCACCATCTTAGACCAATGGGAAAGTTTGGTTAATCCCGAAAAGGACATCCCACCCGCTATTTTTGCTTTAACCGGTATCGATAATGCCCTGGTACGTCACGCGCCTACTTTTGATTTTATTTCTGAAAAAGTATTGGCGATGCTCACCGACCGCGTGTTTGTCGCCCATAATGTCAATTTTGATTATTCGTTTGTGCGCCACGAACTCGAAAAAAGCGGATTTAAATGGACCGCCCGTAAACTCTGCACCGTGAGAGCCGCCCGAAAAATAAAACCTGGATTGGCTTCGTACAGTTTGGGGAATCTTTGTCGTGCTTTGGATATCCCGCTGGAGAATGCCCACCGCGCTGGTGGTGATGCCACCGCTACGGCAACACTATTTTCTAAATTAGTATCTTGGGATGATGAAGGTGTACTCTCCACAATGATTAAAAAGACGGCGCAGGATCAACGATTGCCTCCTAACCTACCGCCGCAGGATTTTGAGCAACTCCCTGAAAAGCCGGGTGTGTATTATTTTCATAATCAGGAAAAGAAAGTAGTGTATGTTGGTAAGGCCATCAACCTTAAAAAAAGGGTAGCTTCTCATTTTACTGGGCATAGCATTACGCCACAACGCCAAAATTTCCTAAGGGATATTCATGGTATTTCCTATGAAGTTGCCGCCACCGAATTTATGGCACTCCTACTGGAGTGTATTGAAATCCAAAAATTGTGGCCGATATACAACAGCGCCCTTAAGAAATTAGAACCTAAGTACGGACTGTACGAATACGAAGCCCGAAACGGCTATCGCTATTTGGCCCTTGGCAAACTTACAAAAGGACAGTCGCCCCTTGAAACCTTTACCTCCTTACATGATGGTATTAGCTGCTTGCGCAACCTATCGGAACAGTTTGCTATTGATCATCGCTTTTGTAATTATGGTCAAACTTCCGAAGGCCAATTGGAACCCCAAGTGAAATCGACCCCCTTTCCGGAGCCATCGCATCACAACCAAAAGATTGAAGAAGCACTATCCTATTTACTCAATGACCGACCCAGTTTTGCCATTGTGGATAAAGGGCGTACCGCCGACGAACGCAGTTGCGTTTGGGTAGAAAAGGGGCATTTTTATGGTATGGGATACATTTCCTCGGAGGTCAGTATCAACACCCCTTCTGAAATAAAGGATCATATGACACCGTATCGAAGTACGGCCTATATTATGCAGTTAATCACTTCGTATGCTGCCAATTACTCTAGAAATGTTCTTAAAATTAGTTGAATAGCGGTTCTAAACCTGACAGGTTTTAAAAACCTGTCAGGTTTGAGAGACAAAGCTACTCGATGTGCTTCGCCAGTCGCTTCGCTCGTGTGTCTTCGGCAGTCGGCTTCTAGCTTACGCTCAGTTCGCTTAAGCTCGGGTGGCTCGGGTCGATACTATTTTTAAAGATAAAAACTAGCGTTTTCATCTTTAAAAATCAAAAGAAGTGACGGATGTAAGGTCGAAGTGACGTGTATCGAGAATCTTTTTTATTGGTTGAACGGTATGCACTTCGACAAGCTCAGTGTGACAATGGTTGTTTGGATTGGCATTAGTTTATAAAGATTGCAATGGATTAGTTTAATGAATTAGTATAGCCAATTAGTAAAGCGGTGTCACACTGAGCCTGTCGAAGTGCCACTCA
>NZ_JBIPLW010000013.1:0-79009 GCF_044369455.1 Flavobacterium sp.
CTTAATCAGTAGAAGACCATTTACCAAACTGTGTGTAATTTTTAGAACACAAAACTAGTTTGTCCCAATCTTCTTTAATTAACGCTTCTTTTTTTACTCTAGTCCAGCTTTTTATTTGCTTTTCAATCTAAACCTGAAAGGTTTTAAAAACCTGTCAGGTTTGACGATTACTAACAACAAACAGTTCTTTAACAAAGGTCTTCGACACTTCCTAAGTCAGCACAGGCGAAGCTCAGACTGACAATGTTGTACTCATTGGATTTATATAAAGCTGTCACACGGAGCGTAAAATTGCGTTTGCGAAAAGGCTTTTTAACTATTTGTTTACTAAATTTTAAAGATAAAATTATAACTCAAAAAGAATAGTTGTCTAACTTTGTGTGAGTCATTTCACTATTGAAAACCTTTAAAACTATTTACCATGGGAAAATTTGTGATTACTAAAAGAACGAATGGTGACTTTCAGTTCAATCTTAAAGCCGTTAACGGACAGGTTATTTTAACGAGCCAAGGTTATGCGACCAAAGCAGGTTGTGAGAACGGTATTGAATCCGTGAGAAAAAATAGTGCTGATGATGCGCAATTTGACCGAAAAACTGCTACTAACGGAAAAGCCTATTTTAACTTAATTTCAACTAACGGTCATATTATCGGCAGTAGTGAAATGTATGAGAGTACCGCTGCCCGTGATAACGGCATTGAATCTGTGCAGCATAATGCTCCAGACGCGACCGTTGAAAATTTGATTTAACGTGTTTAAAAATTTTCAATTAATCCATAAAAAAAGCGCGGAACCCTCCGCGCTTTTACTTTTCAACAAAAACCCATATCCAAAAGCGGTCACACTGAGCCTCGCCTTTGCTGAGCATGCCCTGAGCCTGTCGAAGGGTCGAAGTATCAAAGTGCTACTCGTTACGAAGTATTTTTCCTTGTCTATGCCTAACCCGTCCAAGTAAAGGCGTAATTATTGCTGCATCCCACTTGAATTCATGTCAGCTTTTTTTAAATGGGTAACCATAACACCGGATTTTTGCGGTAAATACGAAATAAAATCACCGCATAAACATAAAATGACGCTGTAAATTCTATAATCAAAAGCGTGCTTGTACTTCGTCTGTTAGCATCGCTCGGATGTAAAGGTTCTAAAATAACTAAACCTGACAGGTTCTTAAAACCTGTCAGGTTTGAAAAAAATACCAATTGACGAATCAAATAGTATCTAAAAAAATAAAATAATATCCTTTTTTACGTAATGGGCTTTACTAGTTTGGAGCCCCCATTTTTTATTTACAAAATTGTCATGCTGACTAAGCAAGCATCATGTTAACCTAGTCAAGTTAAAAATTATAAAAATGGCTCAGTCAATCTGTATTTAAAAGAAAATAAGACCAGTCCAACTTTAGATTTAATGTTAAACCGATCAAACAAGGCAGCTCTATAGGTTTCTATTGATTTAATCGAAAGGTTCATGGCATCTGCCATTTGTTCGTAGGTAAGCTCTCGTTCGTCACAAACGAGTTTCAGAAACTCTAATTCTCTTGCATTTAAGGCAACGGCTTCTTTTTTAGTTTCTCCTGATACGTCATAATTACGGATGCGTTTTAGGATTTCGGAAACATTGTTATATCCTATTTTGATGATGTTGTCAATGGCAAATTTCAAATCATGTGCCGTACAGTTTTTATGCAAAAACCCTCTCGCACCATGGTGGTACGCCGCATTAATAATTTGTTCATCAAAATGTTGGGTCAACAATAATACTCTAAGCTCTTCTTCTCGTGCTTCCAAATCTTGTAGCACTTCTACACCGTTTTTATTAGGCATCGAATAATCGAGAATATAAATATTCGGAGCTGGGTTTAGCGGCAACGCGGCTAAGAACTCATCGCCATTGTCAAACTCGTGTATCACTTTATAGTTACCCATTTTGGATAACAGTTCTTTTAAGCCATGGCGTACAATGGCGTGATCGTCTATGATGCAAATAGTGATGGGTTCCATAGTTATGTTGTTTTAGTGTCTAAAAGCGTAATGATGGTTCCGTTTCCGGGCGATGATTTGATGGTAACCGAGTACTGAATACTTTCGGCACGCGCTTTTAAATTGGTCAGTCCCAAGGATCGCTTTTGTTGGATTGCTTGGGTATCAAAACCTTGTCCGTTATCAGAGATAACCATTTCAAAACAAGGTTGCAGTTGCACCGTTAACGAAATACTGGTTGCCCGTGCATGCTTCATGGCATTATTTAAACTCTCCTGAAAAATGCGGTAAATAATGATTTTCTCCTCTGAAGAAAACGCTCGTTTTGATGTTGGTTGTAACACAAAACTAATGGCTATTTTCGTGTTTTTTTGCAAGCGTTCCATTTCGGTAGCAATAGCTTTGAGCAAATCTTGTTGCATAATCAGTTGATTGTTTAAGGAATGGCTTATTCCACGAATAGAATCGGATAACTTGCGGATAGAATCAGACAAAGGTGCCAAATCCGCTTGACGTTCTGGCCTATCGAGTTTTAAATTCTCTAACTGAAAATTAATCACGGTGAGCTGCTGCCCGGTGTCGTCGTGTAAATCTTTAGAAATGTTTTCGAGCACTTGCTCTTGGGTTTCGATGATGGTTGTGGTAAGCGTTTTTTGAAATGCCAACTCTTTAATGTTATGCTCTTTTATTTTTTTGATGTAGAGTTTGATTAGTAAAACACAAAAGAACACTACCAATACCACAATGGCTATTGATATTAGTATTGCTGAAATTATTTCTTCATTAGACATAGCTTATTTATATTCTTTTTTCTCTATTTTACTTTCACGATAACAAAACACTATAAGCAACGAATAATAAATAAAATTGATGAAATAGCCAATAATGTCATAGAGAGCAATACCGTGAAAAACTATAGTTGAATTTATAATTCTGTTGTTAAAACTACTAAGGATACTATAACCCAGCATAAATACAATAGGGCAAAACAAGAGCAAGTAGCTATTTGAATGAAAAAAAGTTAAATTCTCTCCTTTTAAATGAAAAAAACTTTCTTTAATAAAAATGGCTACATACATCATCGCCCCTATAATAAAAGTAAAATGGTTAAAATACTTTAACCCTTCGTAAAAAAACAAATTGACTAAAGCTAAAACAACATAGCTTGCTAACAATTTCAAAACATAATCTCGTTCAAAGATTTTACTCGATAACAAAAGCCATAAACTATTAAATAACAAAGCCGATACAGAATAAACAAAGCCAATGTAAATTTCTTTGTTAACTACTAACAAAAACAAATTCAATACTTCCGCAAATAAAGCCAAACAAAGAATTAAAAGTAGTAGTCTTTGGATAATTTCCTTTCCATTATAGTATATCAGAAAATATCCAAATGTTAGTACAACAATTAGCTGCGTAAAATTTAAATAAGGCAGTATTTCTTGAATCATAAATTCACTCTACTTTTGTATATGGCAGAGTGAATTTAGTAAAAATAATTTTATAGAGGAGAAAAATTATAATATGTATCTGGTCCTGTCATTAAAGGTGGAATTTGAGAAAAATCATAATAAACATATCTGCCACTATCTAACTTGATACGGAAAATGATTTGTTCAGCATTGGAAAATAATGGAAAATTAAAAAATTCCAAAGGAGTATCCATTTTTGCAGCAAGATTAGTAGAATTAACCTCATAAATACTTCTTATAAATGGAATTGAATAATAATCGCCAACTGGTTTAAATGTACGACTCAGATTAAAAGCAATCTTATCATCCCAGTCTATTTCAAAATTTAAATAATATTCATATTTATCATCTTCATATTTACCCCCTTTAGCAATAATCATTGATTTTATTTGATTAAAAGTGAGCGAATATTTAACAACTTCACCATCCAAAATAGCATCAATTTTGTTAAGCGTTGCAGTATCATCAATCTTATGAACACATTCAATAAGTGGATATGTATCAAGGAAACATATATATTTTCCATTATTATAAAGCCACTGCGATAACATTTTTTTTGTGAAATCTTTATTTTTATTGACATATTTTAATACATTGAAATATGAATATTCAGACCCACATGATTTTCCAATAGTTGATGTTGATAAATAATCTTTATAATCCGATCGAAAATTATCATATAGTGTCTGAGCTTCCAGTGCATTATTTGAAAATTTGTCTTTTGCAATAATTATTAAGTGCTTTTCACAACTATTACCACTAACGAGTTTTTGCATAGCAAAGAAATCTAAATTTTCTGTTTGCTTGTTTTGTTTTGAGTTTTCTTGCTTTGTTTCTATTTTTGGTGCTTTTTTTTCACATCCTGTTACTACAAGGAGAACTGAAAACATAAATAAAATTTTTTTCATGATTTAAGAATTTAAAGGTTACAATTTATTTCTACAAAGTTCCTTATAACAAAAGATTGCATACTGGGGTAAAACACTGATTTATTAGGGTTTTACCCCCATTCGTTTACAAAGACCAAAACTGTTTTTATACAGCAAGTGGTTCTTCAGGTGGATATAGAGGCGGGATTTGAGAAAAGTCATAATAGCTTTCAGTGCTTCCCTTAATAGAAAATACCAAACAATCCTTATCATAATGGCGACCCATGGTAAAAACCAATATGGCGGTTTTTTTATATTTTCTATATATTGCTTCCATAAAAGGTAAGGAATAGCATGAGGGTTTGAGTGTAAAATTACCTACCAGATGATGAGAAATTTTTTTATTCATATCCAATGGGAAAGAAATAAAAAAATCGTAATTTATAGGAAAACTAAAATAGTCGTTTTTAATGCTCTGTATTTTTATTTCAGTATATACAGGTCGTTCCTCCCCCCAATAATTCGCTATTAAGTCTTCATGAGTATCTTTTGTAATTTGATGCCTATTTAAAATGCATCCGTACAACTCGGGATCAATATCATCAAGGACATGGCTTCTTAACCAGAGAACCTGAGTACTTACACTCGAAAATTCAGGATAATCTTTAAAAAACTCTTCACACTTTTTATTCAAGTTTTTTACTTTCAATTCTTTCATAATTTATAAACATTAAGGTTATTATTTTCTATTTCAAAGTTCCTCATAACCTAAGTAAGCAGACTGGGGTAAAACCCTAAATCGTTGGGGTGTTTACCCTAATACTCGAGTTACAAGCTAAAATATCACTTTTTTTCTTACAATCCCTTAAAGCATTGAAAATTTAATGATTAGGTAAAATACCCATACAGCTTAGGGTATTTACCGAAGTATTGCAATTCGTATTGGGAGTAGTTTTGGAATGTCAAACTCTAAATAAAATATTATGAAAAAAATTATGATACCCTTAGTATTCCTGCTAACACCTAAAGTAATAACTGCCAGCACCGAATTACCGCCTTGCCAAAAATGTGAACTATTTGGCTTGGAGCAATTATTGGCTTTTATGCCTATAATAACCTTTATAGTAATATTGGTTGTTATTTTTTGGAAGCTCAATAAAGAAGCTTATAAAATTGGTGATGCCTTAAAAGAAAATACAACTATAGAAGTATCGGAAGACAACCCAGCACTCAATGAACCACCAAAACCAGCTTCGACTGGTGCAATCCAGGATCAAGTTCCTGCTACTCCCATAAACTCAACACCATACGTTCCTAAAACCATTCAACCCAAAAGCACTAGCCGCTTGATTGCCTTTATCTCCGGATTGATATCCGTGGGCTTAGGATCTTGCCTCTGTTCGTTTTGGATGTACAACTATTTAACTAAGGATGTATACCTAGACATGTCATCTGTTACCAACGTACTTTTAGCATTAGGATTAGGAGTTGTTCCGTATGCAGTAAATAAAATTGCAGGAAGTAAATAAAAACCAATTATAAACTAAAAACTAAAAATTATGAAAACAACAAAAAAAATAAACACTGATTTTGAATTACAAACAACTTCTTTTTTACCAATCGAAGAGCAGTTGCATATTTATAATAACCATGTTATTTGCGTAACTGATTCTAAAGGTTATGCTCTACCAAAAAATAGGGACTTGAAAGAAATTAGGGTGGATGCCTCAAATGGCTTTATACCTCTTTGGGAACAAGGTGTTACTTTAAATTGGAGATTTGAAAAATCATTTGGTAGTTATTTTAAAAATCCTGATGTGGCTAAAGCGGGTATAAGAGGTCTTTTTGGAGAAGCTATTTTAGCATGGAAAGATGCTTGTCCAATAAAATTTCATGAAGATAATGATGTATGGGATTTTGAGATTGCAATGCATCAGCAAGACTGTAATCCTTCAGGATGTGTTTTAGCATCAGCTTTTTTTCCTAGTCCAGGTCAAAATACATTTTATATCTATCCTACAATGTTCAAGCAAAGCCGTGAAGAACAAGTAGAAACAATAGAGCATGAAATTGGGCATATTTTCGGACTACGCCATTTTTTTGCTAATATATCTGAAAAAGAATGGAAAAGTGAATTATTTGGTTCAGATAATCCATTTTCAATTATGAACTATGGTGATAAAAGTAAATTGACTGATAGTGATATAGATGATTTGAAAACATTATACCAACTAGTATGGAGTGGTCAGTTAAAAGAAATAAATGGAACTGAAATCCGATTATTCACACCCTATCATAGAAACAAGGAAAGAAGAAATAATAGAAAAATAAAGTTATTAAGCGACGAAAGTAAAAAGGACGCAAAAAAGTTAATAGCAAAATTCCTTACTGAATATGCGAAGGAATATAAAAGTGAACACTCTAAAAATTCCTTTAGAATTAATGACAAACCTATCGCAAATCAAACTTCGCCTGAAAAAGAGGAAGTCATAAAATACCTTGTAAAAAGTGCAATTTCAAGATTAAGGGGAATTCCTGTTCCTGAAATAAGTGATGAAGCTGACCTCATTCTTGATTTACGTATGTCTTCCACTCAAATTAGATCATTAGCTACCGTATTTACTTTCATTGCCCAAAAATTTAAAGCAGGGGTTGTAATTAATGCTAATGAGTGCGAAGAGCAAGATACCGTTCAAGATTGTGTAATTTTAATAATGACAAAAACTGAATAATGATGAAAAGAAAATATATTCAAATAACTATTTGTTTCCTTTTTACTTCATTAGCCCATTCACAATTCAAGATACGGCAATCATTTGATAGTGGAGAAACAAAGGCTGAACCAGCAGAATTTAGTTATACTAAACCTAATGATGGCAAAGAATCCTACCTTGTTGATTTAGCATTAGGTTATGATTTTAATAACAGTGACACTAAATCGTATACTCTTTTTGCTGAATATCATAGGAATACACTAATAGATAAAGAACAGAACAGCTTTCAAACTGGCTTTTCATACGAATTATTTACCAACGCAACTTTCAGTCTTGACGCCACCCGAAAAAATAGTCATAGATCTATATTTAATGTAACTGCTAAATACAATTATAATGATATTGATACGTTACATTCAGCACAATTAGTAGCAGATTTTACAAAATTTTACAATACTCATTCCTGGTTAGGTAAAATAATACCTCATAACAATATAACCCTTTGTAAGGAATTTGCATTTCAATATTCCCCTAGCATTAGCCTCGAAAATGAATATGTTATTAATGCACCAATTGAAACAAATAAGGGTTTTATAATGAGGGGGGTAGGAAATCTGTTTGTCGGGCTTTATCCACTTGCCAATACATTGAATTCAAAACTAGAATTATTTTTTAATATTCATGAAAGATATGACTTAATTAATAGTATCAGTAAAGAAGAGAGGAATACAAAGTTGATAGAGACTGGGGCTAATTTTACTATTTTAAGTAATAGGAAGAAATCAGCTATTTTAGGGGCGAGTTATAATAAAGGCTCTAATCCGCTTAAAGGACTTAAAGAACAGGAATATGTTATAGTAGCTTTGAAAGTGAGACTTTAAATTCATTAATTTAAAATAATCCCAAAGCAGCAAGGCCTATGGATTGTTTTAATGATTCAAACTTTAAAGTCACACTAGAAACATAATAAAAACAAAAAAAAAGCCACCCTTTCAGGCAAACTTTTCAAAAAAAGCGCGGAACTCCGCGCTTTTTTAATACCATAACCTAAAAGTAGCTTTCTCTCATTACCAATATCTATTTTAATGGGTTAATGTTTCCCGGATCAATGCCCAAATAGCGGCATAAATCGTGGATGGTGGCGGGCTGGTGTTTTTCCTTGTTGTTTAGGTTGCGGATTTGTTTAATGATTTCCTACGCTTGTCTTTCGCTTTTTCCGGTGATGGACTAGACGTCCTTGGTGTAAATGCAAATGCGGTTAATGATTTTTGATTTCTGATTTTTTTTTCGCTGCGCTCCAAACAATGGCTTTACTAGTTGGCTACGCTCGGGTCAAATTTTTTCCTCCGTCAATAAAAAAAAATTAACATAGCAATGTAATTCCGTTTCGTTTATTTCGTTTATATTTGCATGAACTAAACATGAATATAAAATGGACTATTTTAATGACCTGAAAAAACCTTCTAAAAAAGAGCAACTAGCAGCTATGGATTCCTATACTGCATTAACGGCTACCTTGGAAGATTTACATTCGGAAAATCCAGAAATTGAAATTGAAGAAACTGCCCAAAAAATAAAAATACCCTTAACTGCCCTAAAGCTTTTAGCAAAAATATTAAAAGCTACAAGTCAGGGCCAACCAATCTCTATAGTTCCCATAGCTATCGAAATGACTACGCAATCGGCTGCGGAATTAGTTGGTTGTTCCAGACCTCACTTAGTGAAATTGCTCGAGGAAGGAACAATTCCTTTTACCATGGTCGGCAGACATCGACGCGTTAAATTTGAGGATGTAATGAAATTTAAGAAAGAAATGAAACTGAAACAGGAGCAATTGCTTATGCAAATTATGAAGTCAGATGAAGAATTAGGATTATATGATTCATAGTGTCCGCTTTCGTGCATTGAAAGGGCATCGGTTGTGATATCTAATGCAGTTGCCAACTGCTCTTGTGTTAATCCTAATGCATCCCGAAGATAGTTTACTCTATTCATGATACTAAATTTATATTATTTTTTCTAATTTTTTAATAAAAACAAAAAAGCGCCCCCCGCAGGGGGCGCTCCTCATACTTAAGCTGCTATGCTCAGTCTTCTTGCTTCTACTGCCGCCATAAAGGCGTCAACTTCGGCCAATTCTTGGTCTATTCGACCCAATTCTGATTCTTTCTGTAACAAAGCTACTGTCCCGTAATTCTCTTTACGGTTCTCTAGCACAAACTTTCGGTACTCGAGCGTAACTTTTTTGTCCATTGCAGTTTCCCGAGAAGGTCCTTCGGGTAATGCCGCAATAATGATTTCGGTAGCGGCAATCTCCGCAATAACTCCTTGGATTTCGGCATCCAATCCCACCGAGGTCTCGGCATACTTTTGAGCCACACGCTCAATGGTAATCTTCTTGTAATTCAGGTCGGCCTTTTCTCTAGCCGCCCAGGCTACTAATGAGTCACAATCTGCGACTTGCATTAAACTTGAAATTGAATAATTCATTCGTGTTGAATTTTAATGTTACTAATGCAAACCGTAATGACGAACACCGTGCCTAAAATTCAATTTTAAGAATAATTTATTAAAATTTTAACATAATAACAAACAAAAACGTAGCAATTAAATTGTTATGATGCTTTATTCTCATTGCGCTTGTCGCGCATAACAAATAATTTTCGCTCCAAAAGCATTTTTTGGTACACTAACAAATCGACCTGTAATTCCAAGGCTAACACATCGGCCTTGCTCTGCTTTTTAAGCGAAGCTTTCACCCTTTTCTCCAAAAGACGCAACACATCGGGAGACACTTCGGGCAGTTCGCTAGCACGTTCCCTCAAGAAATAGAGGAGCTTCATAGCTTTTTCGTTATGCGAATAAAGTGCCCGAGTTTTGCTGAGCTTTCGTCTAAGCCGCTCATACTGGTACTCGTTTTCTTTAATTAGTTTTTGAAGTCTTACGGCCTGCTCTGCCTCCTGCTCTTCTAGCGCTGCGGGCAGTTCAACCTTAGCTTCCGGCGATTGGATGTAGTGGAGCATGGCGCCCAACAGTACGTTAGAATGGTGAGGGATGTTACCGTTGCCCAACTCAAAACGGGACACGGTACTGCGGTGAAGCCTCAAAAGTTGAGCCATTTCTTCCTGGGAAAACCCCAGCAAGTCCTTTATTTCCTGAGATTTTCTCCTCATAGATCATTGGTTAGTACCCTATTTTATAAGCAATAAAAAGGTAAGTGCAACATTACTAAAACGGAAAAACAGGGGGATTTATTGTGCACATTTTTGTCGCTACTAAAAAGTATGATACATTTTATGGTGCATTTTTATCGCTACTAAAAAGTATGACACATTTTATGGTGCATTTTTATCGCTACTGAAAAGTATGACACATTTTATGGTGCATTTTTATTGCTACTGAAAAGTATGATACATTTTATGGTGCATTTTTTATGGCAGCTTTGCTTTTGCGCCATTAAACCGATAAAATCTCAAACGGTTGATTGTTTATGTATGGGAAATTTGGTATGTTTGAATGATAAATCATTCGTAATGGAAAAGTACAAACAAGTAATAGATGAACTAATTAAATTTAGAAATGATAGAGAATGGGAACAATTTCACGATTCTAAAAATTTAGCTTTAGCAATTGCTCTTGAAGCGGCTGAATTAAATGAGCTTTTCTTATGGAAAAAAGGAGATGATGTTGAAAACATTAAAATAGACCGCTTAAAAGAAGAACTTGCAGATATACTTTCCTTCTCATTTTTACTAGCTGAAAAGCATAATCTTGATGTATTTGAAATTATCTTAGAAAAGATAAAAAGCAATAATGAAAAGTACCCTGTAGATAAAGCAAAAGGAACAGCTAAGAAATATAACGAATTATGAGTCAAAACGAAATCTTCACAATTAAAAGATATGATTTTGATTCAAGTTTAGCTAATGAATTTAATACAGTCCATTATGTTAAAGATTTATGGCCTATCGTATATATATTGAGTGATGGCAACATAAATGAAGCCTATGTAGGCGAAACAGCTGATGCCTTTGCTAGAATGGGTAGTCACTTAAAAAATAATAAAAAGAATAAACTATCTGCAGTTCATTTAATATCAAGTGAAAAGTTTAATAAATCGGCAACTTTAGATATTGAGTCCAATTTGATTAAATATATTTCTGGTGACGGCCAATATAAGTTGATTAATGCAAACACTGGATTAGCCAATCATAATTATTACCAAAAAAAAGAATATTGGGATATTTTCAAATCTATTTGGGATAGCTTAAGAACAGTTGGTATAGCCAAGCATCCTATTGATTATATTGACAATTCTGATTTATTCAAATATTCTCCCTATAAAACCTTAACCTCGGAACAAAAAAGTAGTTTACTGGTTATAATGAAGAACCTTTTAAATAATACTTATAAAAATATTATTATTGAAGGTGGCGCAGGAACTGGTAAAACAATTTTAGCAATATTTCTATTTAAATTACTTAACACAACTAATGACGATTTTAATTTTAATGAATTTGGAGATGATGAGTTCGAATTCATGGAAATTGTTTTTGAACTAAAAAAGAAATACCCAAACCCTAAAATGGCTTTGGTTGTACCAATGTCATCCTTTAGAAGCACATTAAAGAAAGTATTTAAAAACATTAAGGGACTTAGTGCCAATATGGTGATTGGACCTGCTGAAATTGTTAATGATACATTTGATATTGTTATTGTTGATGAGTCACATCGTTTAAGACGTCGTGTTAATTTAGGAGCTTACTTTAGAGCATTTGATGTTGTTTGTGAAAAGTTGAATTTAGATAAACACACTTGCAATGAATTAGATTGGATTATGAAACAATCCGAAAGTGCTATCTATTTTTATGATGAAAACCAATCCATAAAACCTTCCGATGTTAAAAAAGAAGATTTTGATAAACTTAAAGTGAATAGTTTAACCAAAACAGAATATTTAAAATCTCAATTTAGGTCAAGAGGTGGAAATGATTATGTTAATTACATCGATAATCTTTTAAAATGTAAACTGACTAATTCCAACATTATATTCAACTCTAAGGAATATGAACTCATTCTTTTCGATTCTATTAAGGATATAGTTAATGAAATTAAATCTAGAGATATAGAAAATGGTTTATCCAGATTAGTTGCAGGATATTCATGGCCTTGGATGACCAATAAAAAAGATTCCAAGCAAGATTATGACATTGAAATTGAAGGCACAAGGTTAAAATGGAACAGTACTAATATTGATTGGGTTAACTCAGTTAACTCAAGAGAAGAAGTAGGTTGTATTCATACAACTCAAGGATATGATTTGAATTATACAGGGATAATTTTTGGCAATGAAATTACTTATGATAAAGCAACTAATGAAATTAAAATTCTAAAAGGAAATTATTACGATGTAAATGGTAAACAATCTATTGTTGACCCGGAAGAGTTAAAAGATTTTATTTTAAACATATACAAAACAATACTATTAAGAGGAATTCGAGGAACCTATGTATATGTTTGTGATAAAGATTTAAGAGACTATTTTTCTCAATTTATTCCTAAATTCAAAACTGAAAAAGAAACTCAGATTTTACAAGAAGATGAAGTTATCCCCTATGTAAATAGTATTCCCATTTATGATTTAAAAGTTGCTGCTGGTAATTTTAGTGAATTGCAAACAGTACCCGATTGTGAGTGGATTGCGTTACCAAAGAATTATAAGCCCTCAAATGATTGGTTTGCATGTAAAGTTATCGGTGAATCCATGAACAAAATAATTCCAAATGGCTCCATTTGTATGTTTAGAAAATATACTGGTGGCTCAAGGGATGGAAAAATAGTTTTAGTAGAACATACAAGTATTCAAGACCCCGATTTTGGGTCAGGATACACCGTAAAAGAATATAGGAGTAAAAAAGAAGTTACTCAAGACTTTTGGAGTCATCAATCAATAACTTTAAAACCGATATCAAATGATTCCTCTTTTGAAGATATTATACTAGAAGATGATGAATTAAGTAGTTTAAAAGTGATTGGGGTTTTTGAATGTGTTTTATAAAACAAATTTAACGCAGATTTATAGTCTGTGTATGAATAGTTTGATGTTTATAAGTTTCACGGATTATAAATCTGCGCTTTAGGCAATACATTATTGAAAATATTTCAAGTATTGTTTCTAACTTTCCAAATGTCAATCAAACTTAAATCTACAATGAAAGCTATATAACCAGAAGGTTAATTGACAATCAGTAAAACAAAAAAAGATAATTAAATGCTATGCTTTTCAATTTCAAAAGGAATTCTCAACAATTTATCTTTGAAATCTTTAATTGTATCTGGTTCAATTTTTCCAATCTTAAAATAGGTTTTCCATTCTGCGACTGCATCATATACACAATGCCTGATAAAATTTAAAATTGATTCCTTATTTTTCAATTGCATCCAATGAGGATGATTTTTATTAATTAAGATATATACAGACTCTTTAGTTCTTATTGAATCAATAATTACATATGGGTCATTTGGAGACATACCATCTGACAAATAGATATAAATTGTTAAATCCTTTATTTTTGCTTTTAAAGAAGGTTCGACTTTTTTAGTTACAGATTGAAGTACAGCAATATTCGAATCCTTTAATAGGTCGTCTGATGGAACATCATAATTGGTTATTAAATCATCAAATTCATCTGAAATAATTTCAGATTCAAACTCATTTAAAGCAATCATAGAATCATCATCTTTGGTGCTTCTTTCGTCTGACTGGTATTTTCTATATGAAAGTGCCAATCTTTTGTAATCAGCTAATTCGTCAAATAATTTTGCTTCTAATTCATCTTTGTCCTGATCTTCATACAATATTTCATCTTTAGTATGACTAACCTCAAAGCCATCAAGTTCAATTTCACCTACTAGTCTTTGATTTACAAGGTCATTTGAGCCACCTTCTTGTCCGCCAAATAAAGTTTCAGGTCTATAAGAATCTGGAAACCCTATAATAACTCTATCTGATTGAAGTATAGTGAATCCAGCATCCATTCTGCTCCCTTTTTCCATTACTCCTGCCCAGCCTTTAACAGTTTTATCCCCAATTTCAAAATTGAAACTATGTAATACTCTTTCTCCCTCTGGTGTTAGTAATAATCTATTTTGAATGAGGTCATAATCCCATTCCAACTTATTACCTTGAAAATAAAGTTCGAAATTATAATTATTAAAATCTCTCCTATACATAGAACTTAAATAGGTCTTTACTCGACCAGCTGTCCTTTTTATAATTTTTCTGTTAAGATGTCTAATCTCAATTGTAGTGTAATGCTCCCCTAAAGGCTTACTAATTCTTTGATGATTTAAATCTAAATGACTACTTGCAATTTCATCAACATTAATAGTTATTGATTCTTCAAATTCTTCACCTAACTTTTTTGTTCGAACAGTCCACATATCTCCAAACCAACAAGCAGCAGTTTTCATACCAATTCCATATTTTGATCTACCTCCCTGGTTTTTAGGTGGTTTACCAACAATAACTGCATCTTCTAATTCCTCTGCCGACATTCCAATTGAATTATCTTCTATCAAAATATAATCACCATTTAAATCTGTAGCAAATGTTATTTTAACGGTTAAATTTTTCCCTTCAATTCTCAAAACGGGTTCAAGAATACTTTCATTATTAAAGTATGATTGTGTCGAATTATCAATAAATTCAGCTAATGCATACCATGCGGTATAAGATAATCTCTTATAAGAAGTAATTATTTCTGGTCCAAGTTGAAAGTTCATAATTTTAATTTATTTGAAAGTGAAAATTACCGATTGTATCTTTATATAAATAAAATGTAGAAGAAGCAGATAATGGATTTATAGATCCCGTAAACCTCAAAAAAGTTGACTCCTTATTAATTACTTTTTGCCACAAAGTAATTTTTTGATTGAAAAGAATTTGAACTTCATCAACAATATCCTTGATAACTGTTGGATCACGAATTTCAAGCAAGTTTGGTATTGAGGGGTGATATTTACAGTGACTTTCACTTACAGAAACTATCGGATATTTGCCATCTAATCTATATAAATGAAATCCTTTAGTATTTTTAAACACTTGAAAAATAAAAATTTCACCACCTAATTTTTCAATTTCTTTTGCCCATTCAATTTTTGGCTCGTCAACCATAACTAATACCTTTGGTGCATTATTTGATATTAAGTCGATTGTAAGCTTTTGGTCTATATCGATATTACACTCTTCTTTTACTTTTCTAGTAATGTACTTAATCATCATAAATGGATTATAATCACCATTTAAAAACGTTTGTACCTGTTGTTTTACATGGTTAAAATTATCAGTTCCAAGTTCAACTTCTATAATCCACCAATCTTTATAATCATTTTTAATCAAAGCTAAATCTGCCCTGTTTTTTTGAGGTCCATCAGCAACAGTTTGTTTATAGCTAAAAGCCATATAATCTGGAAAAATGTGCTTCAAATGTTGCTTAATATTTTTCTCAAATTCTGTCTCACCATAATATGCCACCGAATTTAATTCATTGTACCAAGATTCATCGAATGTTACAAGGACTTTAGACATAAATTTTTATTTTTTTAAACTCCTATAAAATATTTTGTTAACTCAATAACAGAATCTATGTTTAGTTTCTCAATATTGTGTTTATTTTCAAACTTTTCAAATGGATTTATATCCGATAGTATTACAATTCTGTCCGTAGAAGTAGCAATTCCTTTTTTATCACCCCAGATTCTGGTTGTTTTATCAGTACTAGTAATGACATCATTAATGCACCACACATTTTTAAAGATTTTATTTTCCATAATCATTAAACAAAATTCCCTTGCTAATGGAATAACACTATTTTTTGATTTCGCGACATCACCAATAACAAAAACTGCGACACCATCCTCCTTCAAAAATTCTTTCAGTTCCTTAATTGCCAATTTAGAAAATTCAATCCATCCGTCTAAATTTAAATCATCATCTAATTCTTCCGACACAGCAATTGGATCCTGATCCATAAACCACGAACGAATCCAATTTTGTTTAGCATAGTTCACAATCCCTAAATAGGGTGGCGAGGTCAATATTAAGCTTGCAGAATCTTTGTAAGGCTGCAACTCGTCATATTTCGATAACGACTTGACATCTGCCTTCATAATTAAACCTTCACCTCCTAAAGATAAATGTTTTTTAAACATTCTGGTTGTTTTTTCTTTTAATAAACTGAAAACATTTCTTTCAAATCTATTAAGTTGATTTGTTTGAACAAATCTCCTTACATACTCAGGAGACATGCTGAATGTGTTTGGCATATCTATCGAAGCATATGCAGAGGTAGTGTCTTTTCGCTCTCCACCATGTAAAATTCCTAATGTAATTCCAATTAGGTATTTATCAACTTGTTTTTCTGACTTCAATAATTTTCTCCGCAAATAACAAAGTTGTGCTAAAGTTTTTGGGTGAAAAATTAAATGAATTTCATCAGATTGAGCAATTGCTTCTGGTTGATATAATGCATAATCATATTTGCTTTCAAGTTCATCAATTCTTGTAAAGATTTCTTCTGTACTAAGATTATAGTTTTTAGCCTCACTAAGAGCAAGAGCAATTGGATTTAAATCTGTTGCTAAAGTATTTCTATTTAATATTCTAGCTTCCAATGCGGTAGTTCCTCTACCTGAAAAAGGATCGTAAACGAGCTCGCCTTCATCTGAAAAGTACTTTATAAAGTAATTTGCTAAGGGGGCAGGGAAAGCTCCTAAATAGGAGCACATAGAATGCCAGGAATCAAAATCTCGGGCACTGAGCATTGACCATGGTGTTTGTAGGTGATCAATTGTCATTCTCAACATTTTCGGTTATTATCACTTGGAAAAAATCATTGATTAACTCAACAATTGTTTCACAGGCATTGGCTAAATCGGCACTTTTTATTGCATCAATATTTTCTTGAGAAATTTGATTGCCGTCTTCATTATTTAGTCTTGTTTCAATTTTGTTTTGACTTATCATAAAGGCACAGAACCCAACATGTTCTCTATACCTATTTTTAATTGACTCGACAGCTTCCATGCTGTATTGCTGTGCGCGAGTAATTATTTTTGTCAAGTGTTTATTCGAGTCATTTATAAAAATATCTACAGAATCGTTGCTAATGTCTACATCAGCTACAGTATCATAATTCCAACCGGATTCTTTATAATAGGCCTCATCTTCGTTAATATTATGAATTTGAATATTTGGTATATTTTTATCACCACCTTTTTTTGAATCTCCATCTGTAGCTAATTCTATAGCCTGAACTTCTAAGTTACTACTAAGTGTTTTTTGTTTTGGTGGGCGAAGCTCTAGGGTAATATTTCCTTTTGTTCCAGGTTCCACATCTTCTCTGCATTTAAAGTATGCAATTCCATATCCATCAATAACTCTTGCTGACCCCGTAAAACTGCCAAACGAATGTGGTTCAATTACTGCCAAAAATGCGTCTGGATTATTAAAATAACTTGGATGAGCATCAGTTTTGAATTTAATACTAAAAGTTTTTCCAATATATATTTCTTTGCCTTCTTCTGTAGTAATCTCTAAAAAAGTTGGTGGATCACTAAAAGGAATTGGAACCTGCTTTTTGGTCTTAACGGATTCCTTTGTTTCGGAAGCTTTTACTTCAGTACCGCCACCGTTTGCTTTAAAATAAACGTTTATTCTATTTGCAAGTTTCTTTCTGAGTTTATCTAGAGATTCAGTTATATCCTTTTTAAGATAACGGTCTTTCCTCTCTTTATCTAATAATTTTAATTGATCATCCTCTTTTAGAGTATCAATAGTTAGTTTTTTTAGTTCTTCAAGAATAGAAGTATCTCTTAATGATTCCCTAGTACTACTGAATAAATGTCTCTTGGATTCATTGTCTAGTCCGTCACATTCAATTTGCACTACTAAATACTTTTCGATAAATGGTAACTTTAAATCCCCTTTAATAATAGAACTTGGAAGTGTACCTTGCTTTTGTCCGTTGAATGTAATAATAATTGGCTGAGATGGTAAACAATAATTCTTTATTCTATCCATTGGTTTATCTGAACCTTCTAATGTTAAGACCCAGTAGTAGATTCTTACTTTTCCATCTTTAAAAGTTAGATTTACCTCATTTTGATATTGAGTTAAGTTCTTTTCATCACCCCCACCTTTACTCAATCTTCGGTTATTACCAAAAATACTGCGGTTTTCTACCTTACCATTATTCAAATCCTTTTTTCGCTCGCCACTTATTGTTACTGGTATGACGGGGTCAAATAAGTAGTGATGAGCTAAATACCACAGAGATGATGTCGGTCCCGTAATTTTAGCAGTATATTTTCCAAGGTCCATTCCAATATGTCGTATTAACGTACCATGATTAAAAAGACCTTTTGAATCCTTTAAGTTGAATGGTTGACCAGTGCTTTTATTGATGCAGTATTCAAACCATTCCAATTTATCAGAGTCAACATTACCAGGATTGATTCGCACAATTGTCCAACTAATTTCGTTTTTAACGTTTTCTTCTCCAAGAGCAGGTTTAGAAATTATTATTGTATAATTGTTATATGAGAGTGCTGTCGATCCACCTTGACCGTAAGCACCCATCAAAAACAACTTTGAAATTTTATTCTGACCATGAAGGCTTAAAATAGTTTTTGAAAAATCGTCAGCTTTAACCCCAATACCATGATCACGGATTTCAACTGTTGGATAATTTTCTCGTTCAGAATCTCTAAGCGTTACTTTTATTTTTTTTGCAAGTTCTTGTATTTTTTTATCGCTTGCATTTTCGACATTTTTTAAGCGTCCTTCCTCCAAATCGAACCAGGTTTGCGAAGCCATTCTTGGGCTATTTATATTATTTGGTTCTCCTTGAATTTTCCATTCGAGTTCCATCACGGCATCTATGGCATTAGTTAGCCTTTCTGCAAGTCCAGCGGCAGGATCTGTACCTATATTGATGGTTGCAATATTATCCTTGTAGCCTCCGACTGGAGTCCAATCAACACTATATTCGTCGATTAGTGTTTCTAAAACATCTGTTACCTCCTTTGCGGTATTTGCGCTAAGCAATTCATGAAACAATTTTTCCATACTATAATTTTAAAGGGTATGCACCCAAACTTTCTCATATATTTATAGGAGAATTATTCTATTCTCAATTCGAAGAATATAGCCGGTTTCTTGTGCAAACTTTTCCATCCGTTCCGTTTGGCTTTCTTTAAACTTAGGATGTTCACTGTTGGCTATATAAGCTTTCTTTTCGGTAAAATCTTCTGCAGCATCGGTTCGTTCAAAATGACCAATCGTAACCCTAATTTGTTCTTCCGCAGTCTTAACCCAATCGGGTCCCAATGCTCCCCGTTGCTTTAATTCAACAAAAATGATAGTGTCATTATACGAAAGGATTCCTTCACAACGCTTTTCTGGTTTTCCACTTGGCTTTCGAACATCTATACAATTGTCCACCGCAGTAAAAGTACAATAGTATTCATACTCATTAATCACTACTGCTATCCATTTTGCACCATTAGCTTCATCAATATAGGCTGGGTTTATGGCAGGTGGCGGATCATCACATAATCCAAATTTTTTCCTGCTGGAGTGCGTTTGGCATCCTGCATCCATAAAATTTAAACTCATAACTTTTGCTGTATTTCCAGTAGCCTTGCAAAAAGCTCATTAGTTTCGCCAAGTCGTTCATTAAGTTTGTTGTCGTCCGAAGGCATCCCATGATAATCCTCTAACAGCGAAATAGTTCCTTCTGCCTCTTCCATCTCATATACTACAAGATCATCGCCATTTAAGACCGATATAATGGGTACAATTTGCTGCACTTTTCGAAGCATATCATAATCATTACTATTTAGTCTTTTAACCAGCGTATGCGCTTTCACTGCTAGGGTTAGGTAATTTAAAAGATAGGGGCTGTGAGTTGTTATAACTAATTTGTTATTATCATTTTGGTTGCTAAAGCGCACAAGAGTATTAAGCACCTCCCGTTGCGAAGTTGGGAAAAGGTTTTGTTCTGGTTCTTCGACGATATTCAAAAAGGCAGAATAACTGCGTTGCGCTGATAATAGTTGTAACTGTGCTCGTTTCACATCCTCAGACAATGTTGGATCACTCATAATATCCTGTACCTGTAAAAACAGATTCCTTTCTTCCTCTAGACTAGTATGTTTGGTAGAATGGTCACGCTTTCTAAAAAGAGAATCTGCCAAATACGAACTGACCATATAAAGCGGTACAAATGATTGAAAGCCACTTGAAGCTTCAGTAAGGTTAACAGTATAATCTTTACCTTTTATTCTAACGATATTGCTAAACTTTTCATATTCAAGTTGGGCATTATTGATAGGTAAATCTACCATTCCGTCCAAAGAATCAATCTCATCCAGGGCATCAAAATATTCATCAGCAAAGGTATAAAGCGTGCTAGGCAGGCCTTTTAAGTTTCTCACATTTCTAACCGAACCAACCAAATTTCTCTCTGCTGGCACGTACATAATTTTTGGAAAGGAATAACCATTCATGAGATTTCTTTTAATAAATACATCATCGCTATTAATATCATAACGAATGCTAAAAGCCTTTCCGTGGTATTCAATCTCGGTAGTATCTTTAAAGTAAGATCCGATGTTTTGGTAAGAGCAGTGAATCTTAAATTCTTCCTTTGTCAACGAAGTAAAATCACCTCTCACTAAAGCTTTTTCAATCCAAACTATGGTAGAAATTAACTTTGCGACAGTACTTTTTCCCGAACCTTGATTACCTATAAAAACGGTAACACGTTTAATTTCAAGCCATCCCTCGCTAACTTGCAACCCTGTCTTGATAGGTCCGAAATTTCTAATTCTAATTTTGCTCATAATTGTTTTGATAACGTGGGTAAATTTAAACAAAAAATTATTAAAATTCCGATGTTTTATAATGTATGTACTACCTTATTTAAAGTTATGTGAAAGAGGGCGTTTTTGGTTTCTTGCTATACTGACACACCCGTTAAGATACCTGATATGTTGGTGCACCCAAACTTGAGATAAATCGCGATTCGTAGCGTCATTAGGATGAAATGGAGTTAAAGAAATCTTGTGCCTTTTTAATTCACGGCACCATGATTGTAAAAGCTTACTATCAAAATACATCGCTAGATCATGAGCAAATTTGTTGCGAATTTTGTTCGCCAGCGTTAAATCTTCTTTGATGGTTTTATCAATCAAAACAAGGTAGTAGCACATCGTAATTTTGTTGTTAAAGATTCCCAATGGATGATTATAATCCTGTAACCTTTCAACCTCTTTTTTACATTCAGATAAAAATGCCAAAAGAATATGGGCAAGTAACATTTCTAGAAATGTAGCACCTACGTTTTCAATGCTTCTATCACTAGTTTCAGTATAAGTAAACAGTTCAGGAAATTCAAAAAGGCCTTATTCAAATCAAAATAACGTTCGGTATCTTTGCCCGTTAAAATATTGTTAGTGTTAAAAGTCATATAAATAAAATCAGAATTTTAGGTATCTTTACAAAGTCAAAATATACAAAATTATGAATGAACTTGGAAGACTTTTATCCACAAGATTAAAAATCGCCTGCTCCCGCGCGATTCCTATCGCGTGGTAGTTACTCCCGCTCTACGAAGTTGCCCTTCGGAACCCCAACTGGTGCTCGTCTGTGACGAGTACCTACTTAAATTAAAACAAAAATGGTAGCATTTGTAATGCGGATAACTAAAATAAACAGTCATTTCGACCCGATAGCGCGGATTTGCAATCCGTGCCAGTAATAATATTGAACTTTAATTTATTGATTACTATACCAATAAAAAAATATAGCGTTGACTGTACTTTTATTTATAATCTATGTGGGCACGGATTGCAAATCCGCGCTATCGGAAAAGAAGTTAGAGTTAGTTATGCCGTTCCCATAAATTTACAATAATACATTATAAACATTACAACAGCCGTTACAAGCACTACCTAAACCAAACTTAAATGGAAGGAGAATTCCCAAGCCTACTTGATCGATTTAAATCGACGACCATTGATACCCCAACTGGTGCTCGTCTGTGACGAGTACCTACTTAAATTAGAACAAAAATCATAGCATTTGCAATGCGTATAACTACAATAGAAATTCCGCTCTCCTAAGTCTCCCTGCGGAGCAATAAAATAGAAAACAAGACGTTATCAACGTTTTGAACTTTGACAAAGTTTATTTCAAAAAATTAGTATTATTTTTGAAAGTAAAAAAAGAATAAATATTCGCTTATACCCCCAAATTGGGGTAGATATACTTAAGTTATTACGAGTATTTAGGAATGTTAGTGGCTATTTTGGCGAAATTCCACACTTCAATAGACAAAATAGAATGAAAATTTTTATAACCATTTTGACAATACTTATTTCCAACGTAACTTTTGGACAGACAAAATATGAAAAGGATTTTAATGAATTTTGGAACGACATAAATAATAACTATGCTTATTTTGACCAGCAACAAATAAATTGGCAGAAAGTAAAAGAAATTTATCAGCCGCAAATAATCGAAATAACAAACGATAATGATTTTATTCGTTTTTTAGAGAATATAATAAACGAGTTTCATAATGGACATATTTCATTAAACACAAACTTGAATTCATCAAACAGGATAATTCCAAGTGGACAAGATATGTTTGTGCAAAAACAGAATGAGAAATTTATCATAACAGATTTGAAAAAAGAATTTAGAGCAGAAAAATCAGGTCTGAAAATTGGAGATGAAATTTTGCTTTTTAATGGCAAACCAGTTGCAGAACAAGTTGTACAGTTTTTGCCAAAATATACAACTCAACATACAGACAAAATGTATAAGTATGCAATCAATATGCTATTTGCAGGGACACATAACATAAAGCGACAAATTACAATAAGGAGAAATGGAAATCAAATTAATATCAACCCAGATAGTTTGAAATTAACCGAAAATAAAAATTTGGTTGAAGCAAAAATTCTAAATAATACAACAGCATACATTAAAATAAATGACGCATTGGGTAACAATAATACCATTGAAGAATTTGACAAAGCCATTGATAGTATTTTACAATACCAAAATTTAGTAATTGACTTAACACAAACACCAAGTGGCGGAAATTCGACAGTTGCAAGGTGCATAATGGGACGATTTATAAATAAAACATTGCCTTACCAACAACACGAATTTGACGAAAAAGAATTTGACACAAAAAGAAAATGGGTTGAATATGTTACACCAAGAAAAATTCAATTTAAAGGAAATGTTTTTATATTAGTTGGACATTGGACAGGAAGTATGGGAGAAGGAATTGCTATTGGTTTTGACGGTATGAAAATAGCAAAAATTATTGGAACTGAAATGGCAGGTTTGTTAGGAGCAATAAATGGTTTTATGATGTCAGAAACAAATATTGGTTTTCAAATTCCAACGGAACGACTTTATCATATAAACGGAACACCAAGAGAAAATTACAAACCAACTATTTTGACGAACAACATTGACGAAACACTTAAAAAAATGTATGAGATAAAATAGAAACTTCTACCATTCATTTCTATGGAATAAATAATCCTATACAATCATCCTATGAATTACTATGGAGAGAAATAAAAGAATGGGAAAATAATTCAGGTATTACGATTCAAAATACATTGAGACGAATCCTTGAAAACTATTTCAGTATCCCAACTAGTGCTCGTCTGTGATGAGTTCCCTCGCTCCCGCTAACAATGTCCTTAAATTAAGGGTTTACTTGTCATTCCGTCTCGTCTTCTGGGACGAGAGAGGAATCTCAGTTGCCATTTTATAAAAAAGGTTTTTATTGTTCCGTAAAACCTATATATTGACTTCATAATTAATTAAAATCAGTTCGGATGGAGGGTTTTTAGAAGAACTGTCGTTGGTAGCAAGCAAAAAAAACGTAAAATGAAACGTCTTATTTGATATAATTCGTAATTTTGATAAAAATATTTTTGTCATGGATATACAAAGTAGAAAAATAGAATTTGTGCAAGCGTTCCTTAAACTACAAAGTGAAGAAGTTATTTCTCAATTTGAAAATTTATTGAAAATGAAATCTACTAGTGAATTAGAACAAGAGCAAAGTTTTAAACCTATGTCAATAAAAGAATTCAACGAAAGAATTGATAAATCAGAAAATGATTTTAAAAACGGTCGCTATAAAAGTACTTCCGAGCTTTTAAGGAAATACAATTCATGAGTTATAAAATAGTTTGGTCTAATTTTGCTGAAAGTGAACTTGACAAAATTTTCGAATATTATATTGAAAATGCAAGTAGAAAAGTCGCTGAAAAAATACTTCAAAACATTTTAGCAGAACCCAATAGACTTATAGAAAATTCAGAAATGTTTCAATATGAAGAATTATTGATTGATAGAAATGATAATTACAAATATATAGTTTGTGGCAATTACAAAATCATCTATTCAGTCGATATAGAACAGCAACTCATAAAAATTGCTGACGTTTTTGATACTCGTCAAAATCCAATCAAAATAAAGCGTAATAAATAAATTGCCAGTTACCAATCGAGTAGACTTGCCATAAACTGACAGGGAGATCCTCTCACAACTGGTGCTCGTCTGTGACGAGTACCTACTTAAACTAAAACAAAATGGTTGCATTTGCAATGCGGATAACTAAAATAGACAGTCATATCGACCAACTGGAGAAATCACATAAAAAGAGTAACTAATGAGATTCCTCCTTTCCCGAAGTATCGGGAGAATGAAATATTGATGGGGATTATCCGCCACTTCTTGAAGCCACGGGAACGTTATAACCAATACAATTTTGACATTTGATTGAAATGAGTTACATTTGAGCATGAAAATTGAAGAACCTAAAATAAAGCAAATTCAAGAACTTTGTAAAGCCAGCAATGTTAAGTCACTCTTTGCCTTTGGTTCAGTTACGAGAGAAGACTTTAATGAAAACTCAGACGTAGATTTAATTGTAGACTTTGATGAGAAAGATCCATTTAAATACACAGACCTTTATTTCGGGTTGAAATCGAAACTAGAAGAAATACTAAAACGACAAGTTGATTTATTGGAGGAGAGAGCCATAAGAAACAGAATATTTAGACAACAACTCGAGAATACCAAGATTAAAATATATGGATATTAAAATTAAAACTTGGCTCGTTGACATCCATCAGAGTATTGTCGAAAATTTTTCTATTTCTTGGTGAGAGTAGAGATTTCATAGTTTACAAGTCCGACCTTAAGACAAAAAAAGCTGTAGAAAGAAACCTAGAAATTATAGGAGAAGCTGTCAGTAGAATTTTAAAAGAAGACAATAACTTTCAGTTGAAAAATGCTAAGAATATTATTGGTACGAGAAATAGAATAATCCACAGCTATGACAATATTTCGGACGAAGTTATTTGGACAATTGTTTGCCGAGAATTACCAGACCTAAAAATTCAAGTGGAAGAATTGTTACGTGAAGCATAGCCCCCCCTGCCGCGCGACTATAGCAAAGCGACTGGCGTAGCATTCCTGTCGCATAGTAGTTACTTCCCCCCGCTGCCGAGCGAATCTTTCGCGTGGCTAAGTAAAAAAATAGCGGCAAAGAGATCCGAGAAACAATAATTCATAGCTAAAGTTATACCCTTAAGGATGATTTTAAGAACCACGCGAAAGATTCGCGCTGGAGCGACGGGGGCTCAAGTAAAAACTGTTTATGAAATAAAAGAATTAGATAATGACTTTTTTGAAGAAGATTAACAATTTTCCTCTCTACTACACCTAAAAAATTGACTTAACCAATCCTTCCGAAGATTTGTAAGAATTAAATCTTATTTTTGAGAAAGAAAAAGTGAAGTAAACCGCTGTATCTAAAATTCTTTTAGATTAGTTTTGAGAAATAATGTTTCTGTTTTAGACAAGTTGTTGGCAATGTAGCACCAACTGCAAAAAAGAAAATAAAACTTTAAAAATGAAAAAAAATAATACAATTTATCCAATTCTGATTATAATAACACTTTTGTTTCACTCTTGCGTATCCGTAAAGCTTCCATCAACAGAAATTCCTAAAAATATTGAAATGTCTGGAGAAGAAGGAATTGTAATAGGCGCAATAACTATTGACAAACGTAATTACACTAATGCTGCCCGTTTTTTTTACGGAGAAGAAAATATCTCACCAGGTGTTAAATTAAGCGTTGTTAGTATTGTACCTCCACAAACTTGGTATGTTCATTTTGAACCTGATTTGTTTGACGGTAATAAAGCGGTCCATTATTTTAAAATCAAAAAAGTAAAAGGAAAATACAAATTCTACGCAAGGACTACATTTAGTAATGGTGTTCAATATGCTGAGACAATGACTTACAAACTTGATGTTCCATTTGAAATAGAGAAAGGGAAAATAAAATATATTGGTGAAATTAATTGTTTGTATGACCAATCATATGAAGTAAATGATAAATCTGAAAGAGATTTGCCAAAACTTAAAGAAATGTTTCCAACTATAAATATTGAGAAATAAAAGGCATACAAAAGTGGTTTCTCCAACGCGAATCATTCGCATGGTAAGTCCAAAAAAATAGTATTTTACAAGTATGTATTTATACTGTAGTAGTAAATTAAAATGTTGACCGCTCCCGAGCGATTCCTATCTCGTGGTAGTTACTCCCGCTCTAAGAAGTCGCTTAGCGGAGCAATAAAATAGAAAACCTCAACGTTGTCAACCTTTTGAACTTTGACAACGTTTATTGAAAATTATAGTATTTTTGAAAATAAAAATGGAAATAAACATGCAAATATCTTACCAAATAGGGTGTATAGATATTTAGAAAATGGGACTATGAGGTAGTTGTGTGCAAGTTTTAAAACCGTTTAAATAGAAAAATAGATGAAAAAAAATTCAATTGATTTTATAATTATTTTGATAGCTTTCCTAAACTTAAGTTGCCAAAAAAACAATAAAAAAGATATAGGAGACAATAATCTTCAAACAGCTAAATTCGCTGGAGTTTATAAATATGGAGACAGTCCAGAAAAAGGTCCAACTGGACAAATAACTATATACCCAGAATCTGATAATTCTATCTTATTTTACATAGATATTTCTAGAGGAGCTCCATCTTACAACATGGGTAATCTGTATGCCAGAGTTAAAATAAAATCTAATAAAGTAATATACTATGTTAAGTATGAAGAGAATGAAAATCCTTGCAGTTTTACACTTGTTTTTACTAAAGATAAATTAACTATTAAGACTGCAAAAGATGGATATGATTGCGGGTTTGGGGGAAATGTTATCGTTGATGGAAAATACTATAAAGTTAAGAATGCAAAATTTGATAATTTTATAGACATGACTGGAACGAAATATTTCTTTGCAAAAACAAAACCAGAGGATTACGAAAAAATTTTAAAATAAAAACTGCCCCCCTCCCCCGCTCCCGTGCGACTAGAGCAAAGCGGCTGGCGTAGCATTCCTATCTCGTGGTAGTTACTCCCGATCTAAGAAGTCGCCCAGCGGAGCAATAAAATAGAAAAGTACAATGTTATCAAGCTTTTGAACTGTGACAAGGTATACTGAAAATTATAGTATTTTTGGGGATAGAAAGGGGAATAAACAGTCGGAGTTACCAGGCGCTATCGAGGATATTTTGAAAAAACATAGACAATCAACGATTTTTCAATAACTAAAAAGTTTGTTTATATTTGTTGATGCAAAATCATTTGAAACATGAATTACACAATGTCCTTTCGGGAAAGAGCCAAGTTAGGTTTGGAACAATTATCCAATCAATCGCCAGTTACCTTAACGATGGCGCGTCATCAAGCACAATCATTGAAGACGAAAAGCACTTCAAAAAACAAGAAACAAAGAGATTAGAAAGTTATATTTCTGAAAAAAAATCTTTGGATAGCTATTGATTTAACTCAATACATTAGCGAAGGTGCTGAACAAAAAGTGTATTTGAAGGACACTGAAAATGTACTTAAACTAAATGATAGCATTTATTACAATACTTGGAAAGATTACTTATACAATTTGCTATTGCACAATTACTTCTTTCCAGATACAGCTTACAAATTAATTGGTTTTACAAAAGATAATCATATTGTATATGCAGTTGTTCAACAATCTTATGTTGCAATAACTGCCAATACAGATTTAAATCAAGTCAAAGAATTTTTAACTCTAAATGGTTTTGAAAACAATCGTAACAACGATTACATCAATCCCGAATTAGGAATTATACTGGAAGATTTACATGATGAAAATGTTTTGACAAGAAATGAAGTTTTATATTTTATAGATACTGTTTTCTATCTAACCGAACCGTTTTGGATAAGATAAAGAAAAACAACCGCTAACAGTTAGAGTTTTCCCGTGCGACTAACGCAAAGCGACTGGCGTAGCATTCCTATCGCGTGATAGTTACCCCCTCAAGAAGTTGCCCTGCGGAGCAATAAAATAGAAAAGTACATTGTTATCAACCTTTTGAACTGTGACAAGGTATATTGAAAATTATACTATTTTTGGGGATAGAAAGGGGAAAAGACAATCTGCTATATATCACAATTTGGGTAGATTGACGAAAGTTTGTTGCGCTTATTCACATGTTAGCGGTCATTGTACCGACTGCATAGAAAACACTAAAAAAGAAAAAATATGATACCATTTAATGACATTCTACTTTTCGCATTAGCGGCATTGGTTCTTGTTATCAGCCCGGGACCAAATATGATTTACTTAATTTCTCGTTCCATAACACAAGGAAAGAAAGCAGGGTTAATTTCACTTATTGGAGTAATTTGTGGCTTTGTGTTCCATATAATTATGGTTTCCTTTGGACTTACAGCAGTGCTTTTCGCAATACCTTTTGCTTATTCATTATTGAAAGCATTAGGTGTTTTTTATCTTTTATACTTGGCATACCAAGCCATAAAACCTAACAGTAAAAACATCTATGAAACAAATACAGATTTGCCACATGACAAACCAAAAAAACTATTCACTATTGGCTTTCTAACTAACGTACTCAACCCAAAAGTTGCTGTATTTTATTTGTCATTTTTCCCACAGTTCATAAAACCTGAATACGGCTCAATTATGACACAAAGTTTACAACTCGGATCTACTCAAATATTTGTTAGTTTCAGTATCAATTTTTTTATTGTATTAACAGCATCGAAAGCTGCATTATTTTTTGACAAAAATCCATCTTGGGTAAAAGCACAAAAATGGTTTATGGCAAGTGTTCTAACAGGACTTGCAATTAAAATGGCTATTTCCAAAGCTAAATAGTATTAGCAACTTTTAAATATGACACAATAATATTAACTCAAAAACAACGAACCCCCGCTCTCCGAAGTCTCGACTTCGGAGCAATAAAATAGAAAACCACAACATTGTCAACGTTTTGAACTTTGACAAGGTATATTGAAAATTATAGTATTTTTGAAAATAGAAAGGGGAATAAAGATGTAAATATTACCAAATAGGGTTTATGTATTTAGAATATGCGACTGTAAGGTAGTTGTGCGTCACTTTCGAGCGACAGAAAGCCGAAATACAAATCAAATAAAATTTAAAGTTGAATATTATGAAATTTTTTACATCAGTTCCGAAAAAATTAAATCCATTTTATAAAATAGAATTGGAGAACTACGAAATTGAATTAAATAAAGGAAACTTAAATGTTGCGTGGAATCATTTAGAAAGAGCTCATATAATTGTTCAAAAATATCCTTTTGCACACACGGAAGTGCATTGGAAAATGTTAAAATTTGGGTTGAAAATTAAAAATAGTAAAGAAGTTATTGGACAAATTCCTCGCTTAATTTTCGGAGGTGTAAAATCATTTGTTGGTAAAATACCAATTGGAAATCCAGGCGGTGCAAATGTTCCACCACTTAAATCGTTTGAAATTAGTGAAGAATTGAAAGAAGTTTTCAAAAAAGCCGATATTAGCTTAAATTAAAGATACGCAGAAAAAAAAATGAAAATAACTGTAAATACTGAAATAAAAAAGAAAAAGCGAACGCACAATATAGATGCTTGCAAAAATATTTCCAAAATACGAAAATAAAAAAAATAATAAAATATATCAGCTTATGAAATCTTATTTTTACTTTGCATTAGTATTATTAATTGCTGTTGGATGTAGTCCTGAGGAAAGTGCACCTAGTTTTGAAGAAGTGCAAGAGAATATTGATGTTGGCATCATCATGCCGCTAAAGGAAAGAGACTATTCTTTTCACAACAATGGCGATTATGGAGTCTATGAAATTCCTGCAGACCAAAAAAACTTTAAAGGAAAAATAGAATTTTCAGGAGAAGTAAATGTTTCTCCAAATAATCTAAGGGTCAAATGGATCAGCGATATAGATGGTGAATTGTATGAAAGCCACCCCGATAATAATTTTGAAAGTACGATTAGCACCTCATTAAGCAAAGGGCTACATAAAATTTCGTTTGAAGTTTATTTGGGAAATAACTCCGAATTAATTCAGAAGGATTCTATCACTGTTTCTAACGTTATTAAATTGGAAGCAACACCACGGCTAGGAAGGATGATGAGATTAAATTGGACAAAATATGAAGGTAGTGATTTTGTATCTTACTTAATATATCACGATGATAATCAACCTGTAGCAGAAATTAATGATGTTAACACGCTTGAGTATGATTATAGCGAGACCTTCAATATCATGGATGAACACCCGTACCAGATTGTTGTTAAAACAAGTAATCCTGCCTTGTCCACTGAAACCGTAGGCAGTAATATAGTTAAGAAGACAGCGGGCGATTTTCTTTATGTTCCCTATTATATCCGTAAAATGATAAAAGATCCGGTAAGGCATAAGTTATATGCAATATGTACTCCTGCGGATCTGTATGAAGTTGCAGATAAATATGGAGTCATAGTAATAAATACTGATACTTTTAGCATTGAGTCCCATATTTTACCAAATTTCCGCTGTACTGATCTCGCGGTATCTCCTGATGGACAATATATGTATTTAACTCGACGTCAAGTCGATAATATCCTAAAGGTAAATCTAAATACCTTCAGTTATACAACTATTACAACGTATACTAGCGGTTATGGATTCGACGAGATTGAGGCGGGTACTAACAATTTGGTTTATGCCAATCCCTATAACAGTGCGTCACCTGGCCAAATGATAAACACACAGACAGGCCTTTATACTTCCGCTCAAAGCAGTTTGACTTTTGGTCAAATGGCATATAATCCATTGAACAATATTCTCTATATGGGCAGCGATACTTCAAGTTCAAACCTGTATATGATGAATACTACTAATTGGGCCACGGGGAATTATCTCAACTTAACACAATTTCCGCAGTTTCCTGGCGGCGTTGGCTATCCATATCCAAATTTATTTGTTTCGGATGCTGGTAATCATATTTTCTGGGATGAATATCAGTTGGATGCCAATCTAAATATTGAACGTCAATTCAACGATATCTTAATTAAGGCATGTAGTCCTTCGAATCAATATATTTCAGATTTAAGCAAACTCTACAATTTCGATACGATGGACACTATTCTGACATATCCATCTTTTGGATATTATGAATTCTACAATTCAGACATTCACTTTGCCGACGAAAATACAATCTTTACAAATAAAACTTACGATCCTAATGATGGAAATCCCTCATATAGCTATATATTCAGAATGAAAATTAACTAAATTGCAGTCCTCGCGCGACTAGAACAAAGCGACTGGCTACGCCATCCTATCCCCGCTGCCGCGCGAATCTTTCGCGTGGCTTAGTAAAAAAATAGCGGCAAAGAGATCCGAGAAACAATAATTTATAGCTAAAGTTATACCCTTAAGGATGATTTTAAGAACCACGCGAAAGATTCGCGCGGGAGCGACGGTAGTTTTATTCTCGAATTTTGAAACCAAATCTTTCAAAATTTGGTGCAAAAATGCGGGAAGTAAAACGGTAAATTTATCGACCAAAAAATTGCGCTAGAAACTTGAAACCGCCAATCACCAAACCTTAAATGATAAAGATAGCTATTACAAAAACTATATTGTGTATATGAATAATTAAAAAACTAAAAAATGACAAAAAAAGCTTTATCTATCAAAATTCTATTAGTATTTACATTCCTCTCTTGTAATCAAAAATCAAAACAAGAAACAACAAATGAAATAGACTCCGACCCAAAAATCGAAAATTTCAAAAATCTTTTGTTAGGTTCATGGGTGCAACCTAATCCCATCAATGAAAAAGAAGTACAAGGTTTTACACTTAAAAATAATGGAACGGCAGAATCCATCAATATGGCAACTTTACTTTATAAAAAATGGTGGACTGAAGAAGGAAAATTAATTTTGGTATCTGAAAGTCTTGGAAATGGCTCATCAAGTATAGATACAACAAAATATGAGATTATAAATAAGACAAATTCTATCTTAGAATTAAAAAACGGAAATTATACAGATCGGTATATAAAAAAATAAAAACAGCCACCGCTCCCGCGCGAATCTTTCGCATGGTACGTCCAATAAAATAGTATTTTCACAAGTACCTATTGATGCTGTAGTTGTAAATTAAAATGTTGGCTTTAAAATAACCACGCGAAAGATTCGCGCGGGAGCAAAAGGAAAAAATTTGCAAAATTCACATTTTTCTTTCTCAAGTATTTTTATCTTTTGGGAAAATATGTCGTTTCGAAGTTCTCCCCGATCCGAAGTCTGACTGACTTCGTGCTATTTAAAAAATGTATTAACACCCAACGGGTTCCGTTTTTTTATATCTTTGATAAATTTTAAAAAACTTATTTATGAAAAAAGTATGTATATTATTTATTGTTTTACTAAGTGCAAACGCTATAAATGCACAAATGTTGAAGTTTGGCGTCAAAGGAGGAGCAAATTTTTCTAGTCTTGAAGGTAATAATATTGACAGTTCTATCTATACAAGTTTCCATTTTGGAGGTATGGTGGAAATTAGCTTATTGGAAAATTTATCCTTACAACCGGAACTTTTGTATTCGTCACAAGGTGCAAAAGTTGATGATGCCGCTGTAAAGGACATTAATTACAACTATGTAACGGTTCCGGTATTGGCTAAATTTTATTTAACTAGTAAAAAATTTAGTTTAGAAGCCGGACCACAGTTCTCATTTTTAGTAAATCAAAATGTATCCGATCAATTCGAAGGGGAAACTTTTGATTTTGCAGTTGCTGGAGGTTTAGGATATAATATTACCGAACATTTTTTGATTCAAGCACGTTATGTTGCTGGGTTAACCCAAGCAAATAAAGACGCCGAAGTAACTAATAGAGTGATACAATTATCGTTAGGATATATTTTTTAATAAAGACTAACGTTTATAAAAAAACCGTTCCTAAATTGTAACGGTTTTTTTATTTTTATACTGTTGGGTGCAATTATTTTTTGGAGCACCGCTAAGGCGCGACTGGGACAGCACAGGCAAATAGAATAAATTCTACATAGTATGAAATGTTAATCAACGAAAAAAACAATTACCGTCGCATCGAAAAATGAGCTTTGAAAGTTTGCCAAACTAGTACTCCGTTTTCGTCAAAGTCTTTAAATTCAACTAAGAACCAATAATCTGTAGAGGGCATCAAATTACCGTTATAGGTTCCATCCCAACCTTTGCTGAGTGGAGATAATTGCTTTAGCAATTTGCCATGCCTATCGTAAATATAAATTTTAGCATTGGGTTGTGCATCAAAATAATAAATATTCCAATAATCATTAATCCCATCGCCATTTGGCGTAAAATAGTTAGGATATCCCAAGACCATTACGGCTTTGCTTACATCGGTGCAATTATTAACATCCGTTATTTTTACGATATGTATTCCAGGTGTCAGTTGGGTAAAAACATTCGAAACTTGAAAAGGTAAGCCATCAATACTAAAAAGATACGGTCCGGTACCTCCACTCACTAATACGGTTAATGTGTTGTTGTCTACAAAGGTATTTGTCACATACGTACTAAAATCTTCAACAGTTACTGCAGTACTAACAGAAGAAGTTGCCTGCGGAGAAACACAACCTGTTGCTATATTGGTCACTAAAACGGAATAATTCCCAGGAGCAGAAGCGGTATATTGATTCGATGTTACGCCTGGAATTGGTGCGCCATTAAAAAACCATTGACAACTGTATAGCAGATCGCTCAACGTAGTGTCTAATAGCGCAGGCCTAAAAACATATCCTCTCGGGTCTTCACAAATGGAAAAATTGGTCAATACGGGTTCGGGAAGCGGAAGGATTGTAACTGTTGTATTTACAGAAGCTGGTGTACATCCCAATGTAGCTGGGATAGCATACACAATTTGATGTGTTCCTGCAATACTATTACTAGGAGTAATTCCGCCTGTTGCACTATTTACTGTAACTCCACTTGGTGCTGTAAAAACACCTCCAGTGTATGCTGCAGTTCCAGTTAATAATACAGGTTCAGGAGTTGTGATTGATCGGCAAAAGGGGTCAGCGTAACTAATTGCCGCCGTAGGTAAAGGCGTGATTGAAACAGTGGTGCTAACCGTCACGGCCGAGCATCCTCCAGCTGCTGGAATGGTATATTCAACGGTATAATTTCCTGGAGTTGACAAAGATGGAATGATGTCCCCTGTAGTTGTATTTAATTGCAATCCTGATGGAAATGAACCATAAAAACCTACACCAAAAATTCCTGTACCCGTCAAAGTAACAGCTTGTGATGTTGTTACCGAATCGCAATAAGGAGTAGCATAACGTATTATGGCTGTGGGTGCCGTAATAATTGTAACAGTTGTTGTAGCTGTTATGGAACTACAAACACCACCACTTGGAGGAACAGTATACGTTATGGTATAATTTCCACCTAAACTAGCACTGGGTGTTATAAAACCCGAAGTTGGGTCAATAGCCAATCCCGCTGGCGTTGCCGTATAGGTTCCGCCTGTGATAACTCCAATCCCATTTAAAGAAACATTTTGTGACCAATTTATTAAATTACAATACGAAGTTGCACCATAGTTTATCGTAGCTTGTGGTGCTAAAAATAGGGTTATTGTAGTGGTAACGGGAGGCACCGTACAACCATTTGTTGTTGGAATGGTATACGTTATAACATAGGTTCCTGGCGCACTAGTGCTTGGTGTAAACTCAGCGGTACTGGGATTAAAACTTAATCCAGGAACATCTATACTATAGACACCTCCAGTATATAAATCGGTGCCCGTTAGCTGTATCGATTTTAGGGCGGTGTCAGATGTACAAAAATTGTTTTGACCATAGGTAATTTGAGCCGTTGGCGCACTGTAAACTGTAATAATTTTGGTGGCCGAAGTAGAACACCCAAAAGCATTAAAGGTTGTAAATTTAACTGTATAAGTACCCGTTCCAGGAAAAGAATGGGTAGGGTTTTGTAGCGTAGATGTGGTTCCATCTCCAAAATCCCAAAGATAACTGTCCAATAAAGAGGTATTGGTTAACACCGTAGTATCCTCAAAAATGGCATTATTAAAGCACGTATTCGTTATTGTAAAATCTGCGGTAGGATCTTCCAATTGAAGCACTGTTGAAATCACTACGGTGCAACCCGTAACTGAAGTTAGAGTACACGAGTAGTTTAATCCCGCGGCTGGACTATTTACTAATATCGTTTGTGTTGTTTCTCCTGTATTCCACAAATAACTAAAACCTATAGGTGCTGTAAGTTGTGCAGCAAAGGAACCGGTACAAAAAGTCGCTCCAATTTGAAGAGGAGAACAGTAAGCATCTACGTAAGCATAGCCAAAATGAGCCCCTGGAGAACAATCGCCGGTTTCGAACTCGATGGTGACGTTTTGTCCTAGATAGGCACTAAGATTCAGACCTACAGTAGTCCAATCTCGATACCGCACTTCTCCGCTAGCAGCATTACAGGTTTGGAATCCAGCTAAACCGACCCCCGCTACCACTGTATATTGCCCACATGTGGGATCGATTAATTGTCCTGCAGCGTTCAAAACCCTTACCTGAAAACGGGGCTGTTCCGTAGGATCATGTCCTGGATCTTCTAAAACTACTGCATATTTATAAATAAAAAGTGACGATGATGGTGTAACCGTTATTATATAAGAAAGTGTTTCTGCCTGAGCACCAGCTTGATCATTACCAACTCTGGCAGAGAAAAGTCCACCCGGTGAAACAACACGAACAACATCACACGTATTAGGATCTGTACCAGTACCTGTCATGATCGTATGCCTTCCTGCAACTATTCCTGAGGGTGATGTAACTATTGGGCAACAAGAACCTGTTTGACCTTGCCATCCACCAAGGGTACCGGACTCAAAATCAGAATTTGGGCAAGAACTTTGAGAATAAATTTGAGTTATCGACGCAAAGGTTAGAAAAAAAAAGAATCTTATGGTATTTATCATTTTAAAGGAGGCATAAAGTCTTGTGTAAAAATAGGTTGTAAATGTAAAAAAGAATTCTTACAAAAAAAAACAGTATTTATATTATGTTAGCGTCTTTTGCTTTAAACTTTTTTCTTTTTGTTAAAAGTAATGAAAAACTATCCTATGAAGAGATTATTATATTTTACACCATATTCGTTAAAATAACTATAATTGGTTACCCTTACCTAAATTACTTATTGCCAATAAATTATTCTATTAAAATTAAGTAAACCTCAAAAAAAATCTCCTAATTGCTTTTTATTTTTCTTTTTAGTAACCATTTAATAATAAGGCGCTACTACTTTCTGTAGCAATGATACCAGTTGTAATAGCGTTTACTATACTAAAGCTGCTGGAAATGATTTAATTGGCGTGATAGGTCAATCAATCCCAATGGAAAGAATATAAAACACACTTCTTTTTTGAAAATATAATTACTGTTTCTGAATTTGTTATATTTGATCCAAGTCTTTATTAATGCAAACTGACCTCGAAAAAACAAATGCACAATTATGGAAGAATACGGGAAAATATTAGTGATTGCGATGCCGTTTTTTCTTTTTTTAATCATTATTGAAAGAACCTATGGCTATTTCAAAGGTGTCAATCATACGCCAATGATGGATAGCATATCGAGTATCAGTTCCGGAATGACCAATGCTGTCAAAGACGCTTTGGGTTTGAGTATTGCTATTATTTCTTATGGATGGATGGTTACGCAATTAGCAATCCTAACTATTGAAGCTACAATTCTTACGTATGTAATTGCTTTTTTTGTAATCGATTTTTATGGGTATTGGAGTCACCGTTGGGCGCACCAAATCAACTTCTTCTGGAACAAACACGCCATTCATCACAGTAGTGAAGAATTCAATTTAGCATGTGCTTTGCGTCAACCGATTTCGAGCTTTGTGAATTTATTTACGTTCTTATTATTACCCGCTGCTGTTCTCGGAATACCTTCAAAAGTCATTGCTATCTTGTTGCCATTGCATTTGTTTTTACAGTTTTGGTATCATACGAGATATATTGGCAAATTGGGTTTTCTCGAAAAAATTATGGTTACCCCATCGCATCATCGGGTGCATCATGCTATTAACCCTGAATATATCGACAAGAATCATGGGCAGATTTTTATTTTTTGGGACAAATGGTTTGGTACTTTTCAGGAAGAATTAGATACGGTTCCGCCCGTTTTTGGAATTACGCGACCAGCGCAGACTTGGAATCCCATCCGAATCAATTTTCAGCATTTATGGCTTCTGATAAATGATGCCTATCATGCCGAAAACTGGATAGACAAATTTACCATTTGGTTTAAACCAACAGGCTGGCGACCGAAAGATGTTGATGAAAAATATCCTGTTGCTAAAATCACTGACGTGTATCGCTTTGACAAATATGGTCACCAACATTCAGCACTTTTAAAGTATTGGTCTGTGGTGCAATTGTTTGTAACGCTCGGATTGATAAGCTATCTTTTTGGTAACATTGCTACGATTGGTTTGCCTACTATTTTTGTGTATGGATTATTCATTTTCCTGACCGTTTATAGCTACACCGAATTGATGGACACTCGAAAATTCTCCGTGTTTTGGGAAGGATTGCGATTTATCGTTTCTATCGGAATTATCTATTACTTTGGTGATTGGTTTGGCATGTCAAAACTAATTCCTTTTTCGAATTGGATTCTTGTAGGGTATTTTATGTTATCGATGGCGATGAGTTCTTATTTTGTTATTGTGGAATTCAATAAAAAACAAAAGACACGTTCCTTTGATCACTAGCACTAACGTGTTAAAAGGCTTCGTCGTTTTTGGAATACTTTATTCTATGGTGTTACTTACTAGAAATGACTTGTTAACTTGGTATTTAAAGCCGTTTTTAATTCCGTTTTTGTTTTATGCCGCAGTAAAAAGCGAAAAATTCGAAACTAAAAAATGGTTGCTGTTGGCATTACTTTTCTCTTGGATTGGTGATTGTATTTTACTATTTGCCGATAAGGGTGAAGTATATTTCATCTTTGGATTAGTTGCTTTCTTGATAGCACATATTTTGTTTATTTTTCTTTTCGTAACACAAAATTCAGAAAACAGAAACTTCAAAAAACCGCTCTTTTGGGTTGGGCTTATCTTGGTATTTGTCTACTTAGCGAAATTGCTTTCTGTCCTATTACCAAGCTTAGGCGATTTGAAAGTTCCTGTTAGCGTTTATGCTGTAACGATTTCTATAATGGTAGTGATGGCGTTAAAAGGCGCTTTTAATTGGCAAAATAATTCAAAATATATCGTGCTCATCGGTGCTGTTTTCTTTGTGACTTCGGATAGTATTTTGGCCCTTAATAAATTCAATACACCGATACCATTGGCCACATTTTGGATTATGTTGACCTACTTGATGGCGCAATTTTGTATTACGTTTGGAATTTTGAAGTTGAATGGGAAATAGACTAGTCTAATGCGGCAACTTGTCTTTTACAACACCATATAAAAACGTTCCTAAAAGAGCCCCGATTAAAATTAAACCAACGCTCATAAATCCGGCACCAAGCATAATAAATATGGGTCCAGGACAAGCACCAACCATGGCCCAACCCAATCCAAATAGGATTCCGCCAATCCAATAGCGAGCGTTCCCTTTTTCTTTGTCTTGCACAATCAAAAGATTTCCATTGATGTCTTTTAACTGTTTTCTTTTGATGATTTGGATGCCAATAACCCCAACAACTATTGCGGTCATGATAATACCATACATGTGAAACGATTGAAATTGGAACATTTCATAAATTCGGTACCAAGAAACAGCTTCTGCCTTGGTCAATACAATTCCGAAAGCGAAACCAACGAGTATATATTTTAAGTACTTCATAATTTAGAATACTAAGGGTAAAATAAAATGCGACATAATCAATCCACCAATAAAAAAACCAATAACGGCTTTCAAAGAAGGCAATTGCAAATTACTTATTCCGGCAATGGCATGACCCGATGTACAACCACCAGCATAGCGCGAACCAAAACCGATTAATAATCCGCCAATCAATAGTATACTAATCATTTTTGGAGATTCGAATATTTGATTGCCAAATAAGGCATCGGGCAATAATTTTCCGTAGGGCGCATCAATTCCCATCGCGGCAAGTTGTTCTATGGTTTTCGGATTCAAGTCAACATTTGAAGCATCACTTAAAAAATGTACCGCTACATAACCGCCAAGCATCGCACCTAAAACCACCGCTAAATTCCAGCGTTGCGCTTTCCAGTCCCAATTAAAAAATGGGACTTTTTTACCAACGCCAGTCATTGAGCAAAGTGAACGCAAATTAGAAGACATTCCGAATACTTTACCAAAATAATTGAGCAGTAACATGATAGCAGCTATGAGAAAACCGGCAACCGACCAATGCCAAGTTTGTGTTATTAATTCCATTGTATTATTTTTTACAAAAATAGCAATATTAAATTATCGAAATAAAGTATTTTTGAACACAAATTGTCAACACAAAAATGAAAAACTTTTCTATAGAAATAAAATGGGCGCTTCGCTTCACGCTGTTAACTTTAGCATGGGCAATCGGGGAAAAAGCTATCGGACTTCATGATGATCACATCAATAATTATGGTATGTGTAGCTTCCTTTTTGTTTTTCCGGCTGTTTTGTTTTTCTTTCAAGCGATAAAAGAGAAAAAAAAATACGATTACAACAATAGCATGACTTTTAGACAAGGATTCGTATGCGGCATAATTTTGTCATTTATAATTTCGTTACTGAATCCGTTAGCCCAATTTGTAATCTATAAAAGCATCACACCCCACTTTTTTGAAACCATAATTGCTTACAAAATAAAGAACGGTTATTTAACACTAGAAAATGCTAAAGTATATTTTAATTTAAAAACTTATATAATTGAAAGCACCTTCATTGGTTTATCAAAAGGAATCATCACTGGAGCTATCGTTTCTATGTTTATACGAAATAAAAAATAAGGGTATAGCACGGTTATTGTAACATCAAGAAAAAAATTATTTAATTATGAAAACTATTGGCAAATTAACTTCTATTGTTGCGCTTATATCACTATTTACATCTTGTGTCAGTACAAAATCTACCCTTAAAAATGTGGATGACACTGCACCTTTTCCAACGTTGACCAAAGAAAATACGTTTGTTTTGACGGACTACAGCAAAGATATCAAATATGGCTACGATGCGGATTATCCTGTAAATGTTTTCTATATGAATGCCAAAGATGAAAATCTGAATGCCAATCGCTATTTAAATGCATTAGCTGGACCAAAAGGAGAGAAAATCACCTATACAAAAATTGAAAGTTGTTGTCCGTTTCCGACCAAAAGAGTGGAAATAGGCGCCGGATTTTTAGATGTTTATGAACTAAAATGGGAAGGACAAGTAAAGCCTGTTAAGTTGTATGTAAATATTTATGAGCGTGGCTATTTATTAGTTCCAGTAGGTCTTACCATAAAAAAATAACTTAATCCCTTGTTTTTAAAAAGCTATCAAATTAATACTAACTTTGTAGCCATAAAAAACACGCATCATGAATATTCATTCTATTCCACAAATCAAAAATACTGATAGTGGAAATTTCTTTGTACTTGCGGGGCCATGTGCTATCGAGGGCGAAGAAATGGCAATGAAAATTGCCGAAAAATTGGTCACCATTACGGATAAATTACAAATTCCTTACGTTTTTAAAGGTTCATTCAAAAAAGCCAATCGCTCTAGAATTGATAGCTTTTCTGGAATTGGAGATGAAAAAGCGTTAAAAATTCTACGTAAAGTTTCTGAAACGTTTCATGTTCCAACCATTACCGACATTCATACGAACGAAGATGCGGATAAAGCCGCACAATATGTAGATGTACTGCAAATTCCGGCGTTTTTAGTGCGTCAAACCGATTTGGTTGTGGCTGCTGCCAATACAGGAAAAGTTGTCAATCTGAAAAAAGGACAATTTATGAGTCCGGAAAGCATGAAACATGCCGTTCAGAAAGTACTCGATTGCAACAACCAAAATGTAATGGTTACCGATAGAGGAACCATGTTTGGCTACCAAGATATGATTGTTGATTTTCGTGGCATTCCAACCATGCAACAGTATGCTACAACGGTTTTAGATGTTACCCATTCGTTACAACAACCCAACCAAACTGCTGGTGTGACTGGCGGTAGACCTGATATGATTGAAACTATTGCAAAAGCTGGAATTGTAGTAGGTGTTGATGGTATTTTTATAGAAACCCATTTTGATCCCGCTAATGCCAAAAGTGATGGCGCCAATATGTTGCATTTAGACTACTTTGAAGATCTTATGACACGTTTGGTGGCTATCCGACAAACCATCAATCAATTTTAATTTTTAGCCATTGAAAAATATAATTTTATTTTTGTTAATGACAGTTACGGTCTTTACACAAAACGTATTTGCACAAGAACAACGCGTTAATCCAACTAAATATACTGCTCATAATAAAGGAAAAATGTATATTTTTTGGGGTGGAAATCGCGAAAGCTATTCCAAATCGGATATTCATTTTAAAGGTCCTGATTATGATTTTACCTTGTACGATGTGCAAGCACATGATAAAGCAAAAGGGTGGCATTTAGATTATGCCAATCCAGCACGAATGACTATACCGCAAACCAATTTAAGAATTGGTTATTTTATTAACGATCATTATAATATTTCGATTGGATTTGACCATATGAAATATGTAATGACTCAAGAGCAAATTGTTCGAATTGGAGGTGCTGTTGGTAATTCTTATCCAGATTATGCTGGTGTATATTTACCTTCTGGAAACAATAGCATCGACTTAACTGATGGTAGTTTTCTTAAATTTGAGCATACTGATGGTTTGAATTATGTCAATACAGAGTTTTGTAGAGTTGATGACATTTCAAAAATTTTTAAAATAAGAAATACGGATAAATTTCAGATTAATATTACTGAAGGTGTTGGTGGTGGTTTTTTATATCCAAAAACAAATTCAACTTTACTTGGTAAAGAAAGGCATGACGATTTTAATATAGCTGGATTTGGAGTTTCTGCCAAAGCTGGATTAAACTTTACCTTCTTTAAGTACTTCTTTGTTCAAACCGAATTGAAAGGTGGATATATCAACATGAACGACATTAGAACTACAAATAGCCCAGCTGACAAAGCCTCTCAAAGTTTTTTCTTTTTACAAAAAATAATTGCTTTTGGTGGAATTTTTAGTATTTAATTTAATTTTCTACTTTAAAACACCCTGATACCACATTTGTGTTTGGATGTTTTTTAGCAAAATGATTTGGCTTCTTTAATTACCGATACTAAGACAGCGTTATCAATAGTATCTAGAGAAAAATAGCGAAGTGATTTATAGGTATTTCTTTTGTCACCATTTAAAACTTCGAGATTATTTTTTAATTGAAAACCTTTACTAAAAGCAACATCTACATATTTCCCTTTACCACTGACATTTAAAAAGCAAAATGGTTTATTATTCAGATAAAAAAAAGGAATGTTCCATTTATATTCTAAAGTCGCTTCGGGTACCGTATGTTCTACAACACTAATAATATGCAAAAGCATATTGCGATACTTTTCGGGCTGATTTAATATGTATATATCTTGTGGTTTCACTAATCTATTCCATATTGGTCGAACAAATAGAGTAACGAAGCCATAGTTGCGGCTCCTAGTTCTAGTTCTCTTTTATTCACGGCATCAAAGGTATCGTTGGCGGCATGGTGATAATCAAAATAGCGCTGCGAATCGGGCTTTAATCCTGCCTTTACAATTTTATTTGAGGTTAACGGTTCGATATCAGAACCTGTGCCACCTTCCACAAAATTATGAATAAAATAGGGTTCAAATAAGTACTTCCAACTGTTTACTTTTTGAAAATTGGCCTCATCACAATCAAAAGAAAATCCTCTTGGGGAAAAGCCACCTGCATCACTTTCGAGCGCAAAAATGTGATTTTCATCATTACGTCTCGACACATCTTCGTATTTCTTTCCACCTCTTCCTCCATTTTCCTCATTCATAAAGAGGACAACTCTGATGGTGTTTTTAGGTTTGTAATTTAGTTTTTTAAAACACTCTACAACTGCCATACTTTGCACTACTCCAGCGCCATCGTCATGTGAACCATCTGCCAAATCCCAGGAATCGAGATGTCCGCCAACGGTCATGATTTTTTCAGGATGTTCTGAGCCTTTAATTTCACCAATAACGTTATGCGAAAGCACATCATCGAAGGTTTGACACGATAATTTCATGTAAAATTTCAATTTGCTGTTTTCTTTCAATTTTTTACTCAATAACTCGGCAGCATTAGTACTTATTGCTGCTGTTGGAATATGCTTCTCTTTGGGCAAATCGCCATAACTTTGTGCGCCTGTATGCGGAAAATCATCAAGTCTAAAGTTCATAGAACGAACAATGGTACCCACTGCGCCATATTTTGACGCTTCCTTAGCACCATAATATCTTTGATCCACACATTTTCCGTATGATTTAAAGGCATCTATGTTTTCAGGTTCAAAAGGTCGGTTATAGAAAATTATTTTTCCTTTCAACGTTGCTTCACCAAGAGTTTCTAGTTCTTTCAAACTTTTCACTTCAACAACCTCAGCCGTTACACCCGATTTTGCGGTGGCAACAGAACCACCAAGTGCACATATAGGAATATTGATTTTTAATTTATCATCCAAAATATAAGCGGTTTCTTTCTCGCCTCTCACCCATTTTGGCACCATCACTTCTTGAAGATATACTTTATCTAAACCTAAAGTCTCTAATTGTTGTTTGGTATAAATCACTCCTTTTTCAGCACCAACAGAACCTGATAATCGAGAACCAACTTTATTTGATAAATCATCTAGCCAGGAATAGCAAGTAGATTTAGTTAATGAAAATTTATAAATATCAGCAAGCATTTTTTGATCGTTACTTTGCGCGTAAATAATGGCGGTAAAAAGTAATGGTAATAGTGCGATTTTTTTCATTTGAAATATTTTTATCAAAAATAAATTAAAAATCATTTGGTCAAGAAAATATTATTCATTTACTTTGTTTTTCAAAGTACTTTAAAATGGAAAACGAAAAATACCTTAAAGACATTCAAGACATCAAACACATGATGTCACAATCTACGCAATTTATTTCGCTTAGTGGTTTATCGGGCATTCTTGCCGGAATTTATGCCTTAATTGGAGCGTATATCGTTAATTCTCTTTTGGAACAAAACAAGTATGATGTGGTAATTATTGAAGGATTAACATTTAAGCTAATTATTTTAACGGCTGTAGTTGTGTTACTATTATCCCTAATTACAGCATTCATTATGACCAAGCAAAAAGCCAAAAAAGTTGGCGAAAAAGTTTGGAACGCTGCTGCTAAAAGATTGTTGATAAACTTTTGCATTCCTTTATTTACTGGTGGAATTTTCGCCATACTCCTATTACGCCATGAAATTTATGGTTTAATAGCTCCCATTACATTGATTTTTTATGGATTAGCTTGTTTGAATGCCAGCAAATATACTTTGAAAGATGTTCGCTATTTGGGAATAACTGAAATTGTGTTGGGACTAATTGCAGTAGAGTTTTCGGGTTATGGTTTGTATTTTTGGGTGATGGGATTTGGAATTTGTCATATCGTTTATGGTGCGTTGATGTATTTTAAATACGATAGAAATTAGTTTTGACAAACATCATTCAAAATATCAACAAAGCTTTTGATCACCGAATACGTTTGGGGATCATGTCGGTTTTGATGGTGAATGAAAGTGCCGATTTTAATACGCTCAAGGAACTTCTTGGCGTAACTGACGGCAATCTTGCCAGTCATACCAAAGCATTGGAAACTGAAAATTATATTATGATAGAAAAACAATTCATTGGCAAAAAGCCAAACACAAAATACATCGCTACAACGGCTGGAAAAAAAGCATTCAAAGAACACATTGAAGCACTTGAAAAATTAATAACGAAACGCTAACCTAATTTTTTTATCCATTTACTTTGAAATACAAAGTACTTTTAAATTATTGATTATTATGAACAAATTGCTAACCATCTATTTTTTTAACAAAAAACAAAACTCAGTATTAGTGCTGCTTGGGTTACTATCACTACTATTAATGCTGTTACGTGTGAAAATTACACACGATATCTATTTGCTTTTTTTAATATGGAATTTATTCTTAGGATACATTCCCTATTTCTTATCATCAAAATTAAAAACTGCAATACCGGGTTATTTTAGTTTTTACATACTGCTTTTAGGTTGGATACTTTTTCTTCCAAATGCCTTTTATTTGATAACCGATTTCGTTCACCTGCATTATAGCAGTCGTTTTCAATTTCTCTTTGATGCTATTCTATTAACCAGTTTTACCATTGCTGGTTTTTATGCCGGTATTGCTTCTTTACATCATATTCATCGTTTATTAGAAATGAAATATACCGTAAAAAAAAGCAACAGTATTGTGATTGTCATCTGCTATTTGTCAAGCTTTGGTGTTTATCTCGGAAGAATATTACGCTTCAATAGTTGGGATATTATAAACCATCCTGTCGCCCTTTTCGGTAGCCTTTTGGATAGCATTACAAATCCTGAAGCACATGTATTCACATGTATTCTGGGAACTTTTATCGTAATCGTTTACACCATATTCTTTTCATTTATAAACAAAAAACAAATTTCAGCATGGTAACCAATAAAACACCAGGCAAATTTTCAACCTATTTAGCCATCACTTCATTTAGTATTGGAACGCTATTGTTAGCAATTCATCTTTGTGTTCCTAATAACATTGAAATTTTAGTAACTGGTTTTTTCTATGTAATACTTGCTCTACTTGTCAATAGTATTACACTTTTCCATTTAGCATATCATTTCATTATCAATCAATTTGAAAGAGAAACTATAGCCATTCGAATTCTCATTTTGTTGGCAAACATTCCAATAACACTTATATATCTATACATCATATTTAATAATAATTTATTCTAACTAAAAACAATTAAAATCATGGAAAATCAAGAAAATCAAGCAGCAGTAGAAAAAACATTTTTTCAATCAACAACAGCCAAAATGCTGATGGTAGGATTTCTGACATTAGTGTTATTAATTCCGCTATTCTTTGTTCAAAATTTAATAAGTGAACGGTCGCAACGAAAAACTCAAATGGTTGACGAAGTTACTGATTTATGGGGGAAAGATGTACTGTTTTACGGACCAGTATTGCGAATTCCATATACCTTTTATGAATCGTATAATGTAACCAATCCCAAAACTGGAGTTACCACCATCGAAAGAAAAGCCACAACTAATTATGCTTACTTCTTTCCAAATGAATTGAAAAATACTTCTAAAATAAAGAAAAACGAATCCTTAAAACGGGGTATTTTTAATCACGTCGTTTTTACTGCAGACATGACTTTTAAAGGAAATTTTACGAGTCCAAATTTTTCAAAACTAGGAATAGCCGAGGAAAACATACAATGGAATAAAGCTTCCATAATTGTAAAAACCACCAATTTAAAAAGTATCAAAAGCGAATTAAAAATTCAATTAAACACTAATAAATATGCTTTTGAACCACAAAATAATGACAAAAGCGAATATAGCGTTTTAGCCACTACTAATTTTGATTATAAATCCTTAGCAAATACCGATAAAATCAATTTTGATTTTGGCATAACCTATAACGGAAGCAATAGCGTAAAATTTATTCCCATTGGAAAAGTAACCAACATCAGTATCGATTCGGACTGGGAATCACCGAGTTTTGAAGGATCATTTGCAGCAAACGACGGTACTAAAACCATCAATAAAGATGGCTTCCACGCCGATTGGAAAGTGTTAGACATCAACAGAACGTTTTTACAGCAATATGCAAATGTTTTACCTGATTTGAATGATTATCTGTTTGGAGTAAAATTAATTCAAACTGTGGACGAATATCAGCAAAATGAGCGTGTCTCAAAATATGGATTCTTGGTTATTGGATTGACTTTTTTAATTTTCTTTCTGATCCAATCGGTAAGTAAAATCAACATTCATATTTTTCAGTATTCCATGATAGGTTTGGCTTTGATTATGTTTTACACCTTATTAATCTCAATTACCGAGCACAGTACATTTAGTTTTGCTTATAGCATTGCTGGAGCATCAGTTGTAGCAATGATAACGCTCTACTCCATTTCGATTTTGAAGAACCGGAAGTTTCCTATGTTTATCGGAACCGCTTTGACCGTTTTGTATTCCTTCATTTATGTGATTATCCAAATGGAAGATTATGCCTTACTCGTGGGTAGTATTGGTTTGTTCTTAATTCTCGGTGCGGTGATGTATTTCTCAAGAAGAATAGATTGGAGTAAGTAACTTTAGTAATCCTAAAACGCTGTGCATCTCCTTTTTTACTTTGTGAGTCTCTATATAATTTTGATAAGTTACATAGAGAGACAAAGAGAAATAGAGCGATTTTATGAGATACACAGCGTTTTACTTTGGTTACTAAAAACAGACGGAAATACGTAAATTAATAACTAAGGTGAGTTCGATGTTAGCTTTTTAAAAAAATGTTGTAAACAATTTAAAATTTCGAAGTTTACTTTTTTACTGTTGTAACAATAAAAAAAATTAATGCGAAATAGTTTTTAAACCATAAAGAAATTAAGTTTTGTTAAGTCTTATTGTACTGAATTCACTTAACTAACTTAATGATTTCAATATAAATATCTATTTATTTTAATCTAACTCACCTTAACTAATACTAAATTATAATGGAACTATTTGTTGAAAAAGATTCAATAGTTAGAAAAATATGGGGGAAAAGCGATACCATACTTTTCATTTTTGCAGGAGCATCGGCCGAATTTGCACTAAATAAGGCTGTCGATTGGCTTTATTTCACTGGAAAGTTACCTTCAGACCCTTTGGGCAGATTATTCTCTACTGTTAAATATGCACGGCTTATTGTCTTCTCGTCTATGAATGAAGCACATGCCTCGATAGATACTTTAAGAAAAATACACGGAGCAGTAGAAGAAAATCGAGGTTTTTCAATTCCAGATTGGGCGTATCGCGATGTTTTATTTATGCTAATTCATTACTCGATTGCATCGTATGAACTGTTAGAAAAGAAATTAACCGAACCCGAAAAAGAAGAAGTATACAATGTTTTTTACCGCGTCGGAATTCGAATGGGATTATCAGAGTTGCCTTCAACGTATATTGCATGGTTGCCTTTAAGAGAAACGCATTTGAAAGAAAATCTACAAGCAAGCAAATACACATTTGACTTATTTAAGCAATACAAAAAACACCTTGGACCATTACGCTATTTAGTGCTCATTGAAACTCAAAAATTACTAGTTTCAAAACGGTTAAAAAAGCTATTGTTTTTAAATGATTTTTCTTTACTTACGATTGTAATTCCTGTTTATAAATTAAGTCGAAATAGCAATATGGGCAAATTTTTTAAAAATTTATTGCTTCCATCGGAATATAAAACGGAAATTAAAAAGTTAGATATACAAGTAGGATAACCTCATCAACGATAAGACTCTTTGTATCTCTGTGTAATTTTAAAAAGTTTCACAGAGATACAGAGAGATAATGTTGAGATTCACAGCGTATTTATTTGGTTAAAATCAAACTCCCATTCCTTCTTTGTATCATACCAAAGTTGCCCATCCGAAACGGTCAATGGACAATCAAAATTATTGGTATACAAACTTCCCGTTCCCAAACCTTGAGCCAATAAATTATTTTGTAAAAAAGTAAATTGAGCAATCGCATTCAAACCCACATTACTTTCTAAAGCGGAAGTAATCCACCAAGCAATATTAAATTTCTCGGCTACCGAAATCCATTCTAAAGTTCCCCGAAATCCGCCTACAAAACTTGGCTTCAAAACAATGTATTGTGGCCTGATTTCTTGAAGTAATTTTTGCTTTGCTTCTACTGAAAATACACCTATCAGCTCTTCATCCAAAGCTATAGGAATTGACGTACTTTTACACAGTACTGCCATCGTGTCAGTCTGATTTTTTTTAATTGGTTGTTCTATACTATGTAATTTAAAACCAGATAGTTGATTAATTTTAAATAAAGCTTCATTTGAATTAAAAGCACCGTTAGCATCCACTCTGATTTCGATAGTTTCTTCATCAAAATTAGCCCGAATAAAACGTAATAAATCCAATTCTTTATCAAAATCAATGGCGCCAATCTTTAATTTTATACAGCTAAAACCTTGCTCAATTCTGTCCTCAATTTGAGCTTTCATGAAGGCTTCATCACCCATCCAAACCAAGCCGTTTATAGAAATGCTTTTTGTGTTTTCTGTAAATTTTGAAGGAAATAAAATAAATGGATTTTCACTTTTTAAGGACAAAAAAGCCATCTCTAATCCAAATTGTATCGATGGAAATTCAATTAATTCATCCCACAATTTTAGTTCACCAAGATGAATATTTTGACAAGTCCATTGCAATTTTTCTTCATAATCGGGTCTGTCATCTGCGCTCAATCCGCGAAGAATGCCACACTCGCCTATTCCTTTTTTTCCCTCTTTTTCTATGACGATAAACCAAGTTTCTTTGTCGGTCAGTATACCTCGTGAAGTTCCCGAAGGTTGTTTGAAATGAAGTAAGTATTTAAAATAAGAAGCGTTCATTGTTACAGCGAAATGCTTTCGCCAATATCTAAAAGCATCAAATCTTTTCCTGCATCAAAGAATTTCTTAATGGCTTCTTCGTGATTGATAACAATAAAACCAAACGTATCGAAATGGCATCCTAAAATCTTATCGCAATCAACAAAATCAGCAGCAATTATGGCATCTTCCACGTCCATGGTGAAGTTATTTCCAATAGGGAAAATTGCCAAATCGAGCTTGGTGCGCATTGGAATTAATTTCATATCCATAGTTAGTGCAGTATCGCCTGAAATGTAAATGTTTTTATGCTCGCCTTCGATCACAAAACCTCCCGGATTTCCACCATAGGTTCCATCGGGAAACGAACTCGAATGCACTGCAGTTACAAATTTCACTTTTCCAAAATCAAATTGCCAGCTTCCACCATGATTCATGGCATGGTATTGAAACCCTTTATTACCATAATAAACTGCAATTTCATATCCGGATATAATAACCGCATTTGTTCTTTTAGCAATAACCTCAACATCTAAAGTATGATCTTGATGTGCATGCGTAAGCAAAATATAATCTGCTTTTAATTCATTAACATTAATGTCAGCCGCTTTTTCATTAGCCGAAATAAACGGGTCAACGAGGATGTGTTTTCCGCTCACTTCAATTCCGATGCAAGCGTGACCATAAAATGTAATTTTCATGTGAGATAATTTTAATTATATGTAATTTACCAATAAATCAGATACAAAATAGATTAAGCTTAAGGCTAATAAAACGGCAAGAAAAAAGGTGCTTAAGGCCAGTTTTTTAAGCTCAGGATCAAGCAGTTTAGTATCTCTATTTCTACTAACAGTTAAAAGATGTGATGTCAATGGAAAAAAAGCCGCTAAAAATAAATATTGGTCAAAATGAAAATTATTTAAAATAGCAAATACAACCACTAATGCCATAGCCGAAAAGATTAAAAAATAATGGTATTTTTTTGCCCATGCTACGCCTTTTTGAACCACAATAGTATTCTTCCCGGCTTTCTTATCACTTTCTTCATCTCGCATATTATTGAGATTTAGAACACCTACACTCAGGAAACCAATAGCCATTGCAGGCAACAGTAATAACCAATCTATTTCTTTTGAAAACATAAAGTATACACCAAATGTACTAACTAATCCAAAGAATATAAAAACAAAAACATCTCCATAACCTCGGTAACCGTAGGCACGATTTCCAACCGTATAACGAATTGCCGATGCAATGGCTAAAATTCCCAAAAACAAAAAGATAAAAGAATAAAGAAGGTAACTCTCTTTAAAAGCAAAATAGATAAGTAAAACAGCAAAAAGCAAGGTTATTAAAGAAGTGAAAACCATGGCCCTTCTCATTTCAAAAGGCGTAATAACTCCTTTTTGAATAGCACGTTTTGGCCCTACTCTGTCATCATTATCGGTTCCTTTGATACCATCGCCATAATCATTGGCAAAATTGGAAAGTATTTGTAATCCTAAGGTAGTTAGCAAGGCAAAAAACACAATATTCCAATTGAACATTGCTTGTGACATAGCGTAAAAACTTCCGACGATAATTCCGGAAACCGAAAGCGGTAATGTTCTCAACCTTGCGGCTTCAATCCAGTGTTTCATTTTTACTATTTGTTTAAAAGTTTGAGGGTTTAAAGGTTTAAAAATTGTTTAAGAGTTTAAATTTGTTTCGTAAATACTGCAAACTGCTACTGCAAACTGATCACTGTATCAAGGCAACCATTTTTTTTCAAAATTCGGTTTGCGTTTTTCTAAAAAAGCATCTCTTCCTTCTTTGGCCTCTTCAGTCATATAGGCTAATCGCGTAGCTTCACCAGCAAAAACTTGTTGACCCACCATGCCATCATCGGTTAAATTCATGGCGAATTTTAGCATTTTTATTGAGGTTGGTGATTTAGCCAAAATTTCCTGAGCCCATTGAAAGGCGGTGTCTTCAAGTTCAGCATGAGGAATAACCGCATTGACCATTCCCATGTCAAAAGCTTCCTGAGCAGAATAGTTTCTTCCTAAAAAGAAAATCTCTCTAGCCTTTTTTTGACCTACCATTTTGGCTAAGTATGCCGAACCATAACCGCCGTCAAAACTTGTGACATCAGCATCTGTTTGTTTAAAAATAGCATGTTCTTTACTTGCTAAAGTTAAATCACAAACCACATGCAAACTGTGTCCACCACCAACAGCCCAACCTGGCACAACACAAATTACGGCTTTAGGCATAAAACGTATCAATCGCTGTACATCTAAAATATTCAAACGATGATACCCATCCTCACCCACATAGCCTTGCTGTCCTCTGGCTTTTTGATCGCCACCAGAACAAAATGACCAAACGCCATCTTTTGAACTTGGTCCTTCGGCAGAAAGCAATACTACGCCAATTGAGGTATCTTCCTGAGCATCATGAAATGCTTGCAATAATTCGGAAGTGGTTTTCGGACGAAAAGCATTACGAACATCGGGACGATTGAATGCTATTCTAGCAACGCCATTGCATTTTTTATATGTGATATCTTCAAAATGGCTAACAGTTTTCCAATTAATTGAACTCATATAAATGCTGAATTTTGTTAAAATGAATTATAAAAAATAAATTCCGTTATTTTACCGTAAAAATAAAGCATTTTTTACTCTTAACGACAATAACAAATCGTAAAAATATTATAGACAAATTAATATTATACATTGCTTGCTTTTGTTAATTTAGAAGCAATTTCTCTAATGCTTAACAAAACTGGGGTGAATAAAAACACCCAAGCGGCTCGGAAAATCACATAAAGAAAATATTTCAACTATAAACCTGCAAAAATCAAATTCTTGCAGCCATTTTATTTTTATTTCTATATTTAGCAAATCAAACCTCCAGAAATGAAACAAATTAACACGAAAGAAAAATTTCGCATTCTGTTAAGTTTCCCTGTAATCATTGCCTCTCTCGGCTATTTTGTAGATATTTACGATTTGTTGCTTTTTGGAATTGTTCGCATTCCAAGTTTGAACGATTTGCATTTAGACGCTGATAAAGTAGGTACCATGATCATAAACTTCCAGATGACCGGGATGATTATTGGCGGAATTTTATGGGGTGTTTTTGGAGATAAAAAAGGAAGACTTTCGGTGCTGTTCGGTTCTATTTTAGTCTATTCATTAGCAAATATTGCTTGTGGCCTTTTACCTCTGATAGAATTTGGAGATACCGCAATGATTTATGCGTGGTTGCGATTTATAGCTGGGGTTGGGTTAGCGGGTGAATTAGGCGCTGGAATTACCTTAGTATCTGAAACCTTACCCAAAGAATTACGGGCTATTGGATGTTCTATTGTAGCTGGATTTGGAGTTTTGGGAGCAGTAGTTGCGCATTTTACCGTGGAACTTTCTGGAAGTTGGTCTACATCCTATCTTATTGGTGGTGGATTGGGTTTGGTATTATTAGTATTACGAATTAGTGTTGCCGAAAGTGGTATGTTCAAATCGGTTAAAGAAAATTCAACTATCAAAAAAGGCGATTTTTTATCTTTTTTTACAAACAAAACGCTTTTTATAAAATACATAAAATGCATTTTAATTGGTGTTCCTATATGGTATTGTATCGGAATATTGGTATTTATGGCCAATCAGTTTGCTCCTGAAATGGGAATTGCAAAAATTGATCCTGCCAAAGCGATTCTATGGTCGTATATTTTTGGCTCCGTTGGCGATTTTGCTAGTGGTTTTATCTCTCAATTGTTACATTCTAGAAAAAAGACCATCCTTTATATGATGCTCTTGACGGCAGTTGGTGTAATTCTTTTACTTTTTGGAGGGACAAAAAGCGAGAATACCTATTATTTCTTTTGCGGCTGGATGGGCTTATGTAGTGGTTTTTGGGCCATGTTTGTTACATTGGCTGCTGAACAATTTGGTACGAATTTAAGAAGCACTGCCGCTACAAGTATTCCCAATATGGTTCGTGGAACCGTTCCGTTAATGCTGATTGGGTTTGAACATTTAAAAGGTACTCAAAGTGTAATAACGGCTGCGGCTATTGTTGGTGCAATTGTTTTTATTCTTGGTATCTATTCCGTTTTAACCATCAGCGAAACACATAACAAGCATTTGGATTTTGTGGAATAACTATTTTGTTATTTGATTCTTCTAGATAACAATTTGAAATCTGAATTCTAAAAATTGATAATCTTCAATCTACATTCTTTATCTTTGCATTGCAAAAAAGTTACTATGGAATCTGTTTTAGATAATGCACTACCCGTTGGAAAGCCAAAATGGTTAAAAGTAAAACTACCTATTGGTCAAAAATATACAGAACTGCGTGGTCTTGTTGATAAATATAAACTGAACACAATATGTGCATCAGGCAGTTGCCCTAATATGGGTGAATGTTGGGGCGAAGGAACGGCAACCTTCATGATTTTGGGAAATATTTGCACCCGTTCATGCGGTTTTTGTGGGGTTAAAACAGGAAGGCCAGAAACGGTAGATTGGGATGAACCCGAAAAAGTAGCTCGTTCCATAAAAATCATGAAAATTAAACATGCTGTTATTACTAGTGTTGATAGAGATGATTTGAAAGATATGGGTTCTATCATTTGGTTAGAAACTGTTCAGGCCATTCGCAGAATGAACCCAGAAACTACTTTAGAAACATTGATTCCAGATTTTCAGGGTATAGAACGAATCATTGACCGAATTGTAGAAGCCAATCCGGAAGTCGTATCGCACAATGTAGAAACCGTTCGTCGTCTTACTCGTGAGGTTCGAATTCAGGCAAAATACGACCGAAGTTTAGCTGTTTTAAAATACCTGAAAGACCAAGGAATTCGCAGAACAAAATCGGGAATTATGCTTGGGCTTGGGGAAACCGAAGAAGAAGTGATTCAAACCATGCGCGATTTGCGTGACCAAAATGTTGACATCGTAACTATCGGTCAATACCTGCAACCAAGTAAGAAACACTTGCCTGTAAAAGAATACATTACTCCGGAACAATTCGAAAAATACGAAAAACTGGGCAAAGAAATGGGATTCCGTCATGTAGAAAGTGGCCCATTGGTGCGTTCCTCATATCACGCTGAAAAGCATATTTTATAGCACTTCGACAAGCTCAGTGTGACAGTATTATGCGTAATTGAAATATCTTTCAATAAAAAAAATGTCAAGCGGAGATAGTTTGTGCTGACGAAGGAAGTAAAGACATCTTCTAAAAAATTATATTTTGAATAAAACTCAAGTAGCCATTAACGGATTTGGACGCATCGGAAGAACTCTTTTCCGATTATTACGCAATCATCCCTCTATTGACGTTGTCGCTATTAACGATATTGCCGATAACAAAACAATGGCGCATTTGATAAAATACGACAGTATTCATGGTGTTTTGCCTTGTACCGTTTCTTTTGACGAGAAATCGATAATCGTTGATGGAAAACAATACCTGTTTTTTCATGAAAAAGAAATTAGTAATCTCAATTGGATTGACATCGATTTTGTAATTGAAAGCACTGGAAAATTTAACACCTTCGAAGATATTAACAAACATATTTTGGCTGGAGCCAAAAAAGTAATTCTATCGGCACCTTCAGAAGTTTCGCAAATTAAAACCGTTGTCCTTGGTGTGAACGAATCCATTTTAGATGGTACCGAAAAAATTATATCAAACGCCAGTTGCACAACAAACAATGCTGCACCAATGATTAAAATCATTAATGAACTTTGTGGTATTGAACAAGCATACATAACCACGGTTCACTCCTACACCACAGACCAAAGTTTACACGATCAGCCACATAAAGATTTGCGTCGTGCACGTGGTGCCAGTCAATCTATAGTACCAACAACTACTGGTGCTGCCAAAGCATTGACCAAAATATTTCCAGATATGGAAGGAAAAATTGGTGGTAGCGGCATTCGTGTTCCTGTTCCTGATGGTTCATTGACCGATATTACCTGCTATGTAAAAAAAGAGGTGACGATTGCCGAAATCAATGCTGCATTTAAAAATGCTTCTTTAACCAATCTTAAAGGAATTTTAGACTATACCGAAGATCCCATTGTTTCTGTAGATATAATTGGCACTACTAATTCGTGCCTTCTTGATGCTCAATTAACTTCTGTTATCGGAAAAATGGTAAAAGTTGTGGGTTGGTATGATAACGAAATTGGATACTCTTCACGAATAATCGACCTAATTGTTTTGTTAAGAAAATAAATTCCCTATTTTTAACATTCCTAATTTTTTTTTGACAGTTTCTGAATGAAATGGATTTGGATTTTTATCTGTATTCCCTTAGTCCTCTTTGATAATAAAATCCATACAGAAGTTGATAATACGTCCTATTATATTCTGTTGAGTTAGAAAACATGGTCTATTCGAGTGGTTTTTATGAAACATAGTAAAATACAACCGAAGCTTCGGGAGTATCGAGAACCATGAGATAATTTTAGCTTCTCGATTAGCTTTAGTATATTCGACCAAAGACTCGGGGGTATTTTTAAAATCAAAAACTACCGTTTACAACTTTAAAAATCACGAAGTGATTATCCTTTTTAGAACTGAAGAATTAATTCCTTTATTAATTTTCTAACGTGAGGTTCTGCTTTGGCGGCAGCTTTTAAGACTTCTTCGTGACTTACTTCTTCCATGCTGGCTTCAACATCACCCATGTCGGTAATTACAGATAATCCAAAACAGTCAATACCCATATGTCGTGCCACAATAACTTCGGGAACCGTTGACATTCCAACACAATCAGCGCCCAGAATTTTTACCATTTTATATTCACCAAACGTTTCAAAAGTTGGTCCTTGCAAACCTAAGTAAACTCCATCATGAACCGCAATACCGTTTTCAGCAGCTATTGATTTTGCTTTAGTAATCATAGCCTTATTATATGCTTCATTCATATTCAAAAATCGTGGTCCAAATCGCTCCTCATTTTTGCCCCGTAACGGATGTTCCGGAAACATATTGATATGGTCTTTGATAATCACTACTGAACCCACTTTATAATCTGAATTCACACCACCAGAAGCATTAGATACAATTAGTTTAGTAACGCCAAGATATTTCATCACACGAACAGGAAATGTTACCTGTTTCATATCATATCCTTCATAAAAATGAAAACGCCCTTGCATTGCCATCACTTTTTTATCTCCAATAGTCCCAAAAACAAGTGCGCCTTTATGTCCTTGAACCGTAGAAACAGGAAAATTTGGAATTTCGTGGTAAGGCAATGTTTGTTCGATGTTGATATCATCGGTAAAACTGCCTAATCCCGAACCTAGAATAACACCGTATTCTGGACTGAAATTGGTTTTGTTTTTTATATAATCAACGGTTTCTTGTACAAGTTCCCACATAATTTAATATAGTTTGGTCAAAAGCGTCTTGGTTGGCTACCATTTGGCTCTGTATTGGTAAATAGTATAGTTGTTTTTTTAAAATTTTAGCTTTCAAACGTACAAAATCTTTTTCAGTTGTGATGATGATTTTGTCATTGGCTTTGTTTTTAATGGCATTAATATCGTTTTCACTAAAATGATGATGATCTGGAAATGTCATAATTTCATCGCCTTCAGATTGTAAAAATTCAAAAAAAGGTTTTGGTTTGGCTATGCCCGCCAGTAAAATTTTTGGTATTGATTTTAAATCGTTTACTGCTATACTTTCGTTAGTGTTATATACTTTATCATCATAATCAATACAACTGAAAAAGATTGTCACTGACTTGTCATCCTTACGAAGGAAGGATCTTCTCAACTTTTTACTGATTTCTTCTTGTTCTGATAACGTAATTTTTGAAGGACATTTGGTCACGATGATTACGTTCGCTCTTTTCGCTCCACTTATACTTTCACGTAGATTTCCTGTGGGCAACATAAAATCGTCACAAAACAAATCATCATAAGACGTCAATAAAATATAAAATCCCGCTTTTACTTTTCGATGTTGAAACGCATCATCTAATAAAATGAGTTCTGGTGCTGCAGATTGAGATAAAAGCTGCTCTATTCCATTTTTTCGATCTGCATCAACAGCTACTTGAATAGTAGTAAACTTGGTATAATACTGATAAGGTTCATCTCCCAAAATTTCAGCATTGGAATTTTCATCAGCCAAAACAAAACCTTCTGATTTGCGTTGGTATCCTCTACTCAAAGTAGCCACTTTGTAATTGGGAGAAAGCAACCGAATTAAATATTCGATTTGCGGCGTCTTGCCCGTTCCACCCACACTCAAATTTCCAACCGCAATTACCGGAATGTCGAAAGCGTATGATTTTATAATACCTTTATCATAAAGATAATTTCTTAAAAAAGTGATAAAACCATATACTATGGCAAGAGGAAAGAGTAATTTTCGCAACAAAATCATAGTACGAAAGTAACGATTTTTTATCTTTGAATGAAAATTATTCTAGTTGTCTTTATTTTATGAAACATTATTATTTTACACTGCTCGTTCTATCACTACTGTTTTCTCCAATAGCTTTCGCACAGGAAACAGATAATGCTGCATTACTTAAAGTGATTTTTACCAAATACTATAAAAATGAAAAAGTAATTGCCAAAGGAAGATTACAACTGTTAAGCTTTTACTGCAAAAAAGCACCCAATAACGAGGAAGTTTTAGAAGTGATTTCCAAAAACGATTTGCTAAAAAAGAATGCAGACGAAATCAAAAAGCAAATCATCGTTGCCCTAGATGAAGATTGGTCTGCTGCCTATACCATTTTATTTAACAACCAAAATCAATATTTAAAAAGTAAAGTCAACGCGTGCTTATCTTTTGAAGAGTATAAAATAGTTTCCGATAGAAAGAATCAAAACAACCAAAGATTAATGATTGTCAGCAAACCTATCTATTTTGCAAGCAACAATTTTGCTTTAGTAAAAATTGCTTTCTATAGAAACATCGAACATAATAATGGCAGTTTTTTATTGTTTGAAAAAGTAAATGGGATATGGATCATAAAAGAAACGTTAAACGAATGGGCGACTTAATCAGTATTCAGAGTTCAGTAAACAGTTAGCAGATAAAGAAATGAAACTAAAAGAAATACTCTTAATCCTAGAAGAAATGGCACCTTTGGCATACGCCGAAGATTTTGACAACGTAGGATTACTCGTAGGCGATGCGAATGCTGAAGCAACTGGAATTCTCGTGTGCCACGATGCTTTAGAAAATGTAATCGAAGAAGCTATTACAAAGAAATGCAATGTGGTGGTATGCTTCCATCCTATCATCTTCTCAGGTATAAAGAAAATTACAGGAAAGAATTATGTGGAACGCGCCGTATTGAAAGCTATTAAAAATGATATTGCCATTTATGCCGTTCATACAGCATTAGACAATCACAAACTTGGGGTTAATAAAATCTTCTCAGATGCTTTGGACTTAGTCAAGACCAAAATATTAATCCCAAAACAAAACTTCATTCAAAAACTGGTCACGTATACCATTCCCGAAAACGTAGAAACCCTGCGCAATGCTTTATTTAATGCCGGTGCCGGAAAAATTGGCAACTATGAAGATTGTAGTTTCAATTCTAAAGGAATTGGGACCTATATGGGCAACGAAGACAGCAATCCCGAAATTGGTAATCGTTTCGAATTTGTAGAAAACGAAGAAATTAAAATTGAAGTCACTTTTGAAAAACAATTGCAATCCAAAGTTTTAAAAGCCTTGTTTACCAATCATGTATATGAAGAAGTAGCCTACGAAATCTATGATTTACAAAATGCGCATCAAAATATTGGTCTCGGCATGATAGGAGAACTTAAGACACCAATGAATGAAAACGAGTTTTTAGCATTTGTAAAAGATAAAATGCAATGTGGTGGCATTCGTCATAGCGCTTTTATTGGGAAATCGATTCAAAAAGTTGCGGTTCTTGGTGGCTCCGGAAGTTTTGCAATTACCAATGCCATTCAAGCAAAAGCGGATGTTTTTTTAACCGCCGATTTGAAATATCATAACTTTTATGAAGCTGAAAACCAGCTTCTTTTAGCAGACATCGGCCACTTTGAAAGTGAAAGATGTACAAAAAATTATATTGTTGATTTTCTTAAGAAAAAAATCCCTAATTTTGCATCTGCCTTGCCGGCAGGCAGGATCATTTTATCCGAAGAAAATACAAATCCAGTAAAGTACTTATAAAATATGGCGACTACAAAAGAACTAAATGTTGAAGACAAATTAAGAGCAATTTATGACCTACAAATCATAGATACTAGAATTGATGAAATCAGAAATGTACGAGGCGAACTGCCTTTAGAAGTGGAAGATTTAGAAGATGAAGTTACTGGTTTAAGTACTCGTTTAGATAAATTAAAATCGGATTTGGTTGCTATTGAAGAGCAAATAAACACGAAAAAAAATGCAATCGTTGAGCATCAGGTTTCGATAAAGAAATATACTACGCAACAAAAAGATGTTCGTAACAATAGAGAATTTAACTCGTTAACCAAAGAAGTAGAATTTCAAGAATTAGAAATTCAATTGGCTGAAAAACAAATCAAAGAATTAAAAGCTTCTATAGAGCACAAAAAAGAAGTGATTGCGAATTCTAAAGAAAAATTAGATCAAAAAACAGCTCATCTAAAACACAAAAAAGCAGAGTTAAGTGATATCATGGCTGAAACTCAAAAAGAGGAAGGTTTCTTAATGGAGAAATCAGCTGAATTTGAAGCACAAATCGAAGAACGATTATTAGCCGCTTACAAAAGAATTCGCTCTAGTGTTCGCAATGGTTTAGCAGTAGTTTCTATTGAGCGTGGTGCTTCGGCTGGTTCGTTCTTTACAATTCCACCTCAAACACAGGTTGAAATTGCAGCAAGAAAAAAAATCATCACCGATGAGCATTCAGGAAGAATCTTAGTTGATGCTTCATTGGCTGAAGAAGAAAGAGAAAAAATGCAAAAATTATTTGCTCACCTATAATATACTAATCCCGTCTCGTTCGGCAAACGAGACGGGATTTTTTTATGCAAAAAATTCAATTTTTTATTATCACTAAAGCAATAGGCTTTTATCTTAACTGTCTAAGCTATGTTAATGCTGAAAAAGCTAAAAACAAAGCCTACCAACTTTTTAGTAAACCCAGAAAAGGAAAGCTAAAAGAAGAAGAATTACCAAAAACATTGCAAAGCGCAACACTGGAAACGTTTGAATACAACAATGAAAAGTTTCAAACCTATATTTGGAAAGGAAATTCAGAAGTAATTTTTTTAATTCATGGCTGGGAAAGCAATGCTTCCCGCTGGAAAAAGTTACTAGCACATTTAAAACCTTTAGGAAAAACCATTATTGCTATAGATGGTCCCGCTCATGGTTTAAGCGAAGGTACTGAATTCAACGCGCCTAAATTTGCAGAATACATTACTATTGTTGCCCAAAAATACCAACCAAAAACGATTATCGGGCATTCTATTGGCGGAGCTGCAATTTCTTTTTATCTCAACAAATACAAGGATAAAACAATCGAAAAAGTAATTCTTCTTGGCGCACCATCAGATTTCAAAATTATCGCAGACAATTATATAAACCTTTTAAGTTTAAACAATAGAATTAAAGAAAGTTTAGAAAATCTCTATTTTGAAAAATTCAATATCAATATCAATGATTTTGCAGCACACAAATTTGCCCAAAACTTTTCTCAAAAAGCATTTATCGCTCATGATTCGGAAGACAAAGTAGTGCTAATTGATGAAGGTCGCAAGTATGCCAACAACTGGAAAAACGCCACCTACATAGAAACCAGTGGATTAGGACACAGCATGCACGACGCTGATTTGTATCAAAAAATCGTCGATTTTATTAAGTAATAGGAGCAAAACGTTTTCAATTACCTAGAACTTTTACTCCCGCTGTCCGTTCCAATCTTTTTTCGTCAGTTCGATTTTATTTTAAAAGTATCGAGAACACGAAAAAAGGATTTCAACTAACACCTGCCTGCCGACAGGCAGGTCGGGGCTAATTAGAACGTTTACTTTACTTACTAAAAATCTGGAAATCAATTTAAGTTAAAAAAAAAGATTAGATATGTTGTGTTTTTTTGCCATTTCTTCAAAAAAAATAGAAGTCACCATTAAAAATTTCCTATTTTTAACAAAATCATTACTAATTACTATTACAAATTATTCCCAATCATGAAAATAGATAAAATTCAAGCACTTCGTGGTCCAAATATTTGGAGTGTTCAACGCAAAAAATTAATCCAAATGCGCCTTGATTTGGAAGAAATGGAACAATTTCCAACCAATAAAATTGAAGGTTTTCGTGAAAGAATAGAAGCAATGTTTCCAACAATGATTGAGCATCGATGCTCTGAAGGTGTTCGCGGTGGATTCTTTTCGCGCATAGAACGTGGCACTTGGATGGGACATGTGATTGAGCATATTGCCTTAGAGATTCAAACCTTAGCCGGGATGGAAACGGGTTTTGGAAGAACACGTGAAACCAAAACACCCGGAATATATAATGTTGTTTTTAGTTATACCGAAGAAAATGTCGGACTATTTGCGGCCGAAAGTTCCGTTGCCATTGCACAAGCTTTAATCGCTGGAACCGATTATGATCTCGAAGCTGATATTCAAAAAATGCGTGAAATTAGAGAACGTGTTCGTTTGGGTCCATCAACAGGAAGTATCGTTGAAGAAGCCGTTTCCCGAGATATTCCATGGATTCGATTGGGAACAAACTCATTAGTTCAGTTAGGGTATGGAATCAATCAAATGCGTTTTCAAGCTACTATAACGTGTAAAACCAGCAGCATTGCGGTAGATATTGCCTGTAACAAAGAACAAACGAAGAAAATGCTCGATGCAGCATCCATTCCAGTAGCTAACGGTGGTATTTGTGTTGATGAAGAGGACTTAACGGATGTAATCAAAAAAATAGGATACCCAATTGTGATAAAACCATTAGATGGGAATCATGGAAAAGGCGCTTCTATTAATGTAAAAAAATGGGAAGATGCCGTTGAAGGATTAGCATACGCCAAAAAATACAGTCACCGCGTTATTGTTGAAAAATTCATCACAGGGTTCGACTTCAGGGTTTTAGTAATTGACAATAAATTAGTGGCAGCCGCTAAACGAGAACCCGCTCACGTAAAAGGAGATGGGAAACATACGATTCAACAATTAATTGACGAAACCAATAAAGACCCACGTCGTGGTTACGGTCATGAAAATGTATTAACTCAAATTGATGTCGACAGAGACACAACTGATTTACTAGAAAAATTGAATTACACTTTAGAAACAGTTCCCAAAAAAGACGAAGTAGTTTATCTAAAATCAACTGCTAACTTAAGTACAGGTGGAACTTCTATAGATGTCACCGATATGATGCACCCTGAAAATATTTTTCTTTGCGAACGCATTTCTCGCGTCATTGGATTGGATGTATGTGGTGTCGACATCATGGCCGAAAATTTAACACAACCCCTCAAAGAAAATGGCGGTTGCATACTTGAAGTGAATGCTGCGCCTGGTTTTCGTATGCATTTGGCTCCTTCTGAAGGATTGCCAAGAAATGTGGCTGCTCCCGTTATTGACATGCTTTATCCTCCGGGAAAACCAAGTCGTATTCCAATCATTGCCGTGACTGGAACCAACGGTAAAACAACTACCACACGATTATTGGCTCATATTGTAAAAAATAATGGCTATAAAGTAGGTTTCACTACATCAGATGGAATCTATGTACAAAACCACATGATGGAAAAAGGAGATACTACTGGACCCATTTCTGCCGAATACATATTGAAAGATCCAACAGTTGAATTTGCTGTTTTAGAAACCGCTCGTGGCGGAATTCTTCGTTCTGGCCTTGGATTTAGCCGTTGCGATATCGGAATTATCACTAATATTCAAGAAGACCATTTGGGCTTAAGCGATATTCATACTTTAGATGATTTGGCTCGAGTGAAAAGTACCGTTGTAAAAAGCATTAAAAAAGACGGCTGGGCCATTTTAAATGCCGAAGACGAACAATGTTTAAAAATTGCAAATGAACTAAGTTGCAATGTGGCCTACTTTAGTATGGATGAAAACAATCCAAAAGCAAAGCAGTTTTCTAAAGAAGGTAAAATTGTAGCCGTATACGAAAACGGATTCATTACCATCAAAAAAGGAGAATGGAAAATTAGAGTAGAACGAGCAACTCATGTACCGTTAACGATGGGCGGAAAAGCCAAGTTTATGATTGCTAATGTTTTGGCAGCCACTTTGGCGAGTTATTTGCAAGGATTTAAAACTGACGACATTAGTTTGTCATTACAAACATTTATTCCAAGTGCGGCACAAACACCAGGAAGGATGAATATTTTCGAGTTCAAAAAATTCAAAGTATTAATTGACTTTGCTCACAACCCTGCCGGATATAAAGGTGTTGAAGAATATTTAAGTTCCGTCGAAGCTACCAAAAAAATCGGAATCATTGCCGGTGTTGGTGACCGTCGTGATGAAGATATTAAAGAATGTGCTTCTATAGCAGCCAGAATGTTTGACCATATCATCATCCGACAAGAAAAACACTTACGGGGTAGATCCGAAGAAGAAATCATTGGTTTAATCATGAAAGGTATTGCTGAAAGTGGTAGAACCGTAACTCATGAAATCATCAAGAAAGAAGTAGAAGCAATCAAACATGCTATTGATAATGCTGAAGATGGAAGTTTTATTACCGCATTAAGTGATGTCGTAACAAATGCCATTGAAATTGTGCAAGAGTATTTGGACAAAGAAAGTGAAGAATAAAAAACAAAATCCCAATCGTATAGTTTCGGATTACAAATTTTAAAATTAATGAACAAACTTAAATCAGTATTAGACGAACTAGAATCTCATATTATAGATTTTGAAAAGACTAACGTTGCTGTTTCGCAATCGTCAATTGGTTGGCATATCGACCATAGTCTTATCGTTATTAATAGCATTGTGGCTCAATTAAAAAACTCAAATCCTCAAGAATACAAATGGAAGTTTAATTGGAAACGGACATATATTCAAACTATCAATAAATTTCCAAGAGGAAAAGGAAAAGCACCAAAAGCAGTTCAACCGACTGAAACATCTTCAATTGAAGTTCTAAATTCAAAATTAGAAATTGCGAATAAGCGTATAATCGAATTAGAAAATCTTGAATCGAATAATTTTTTTATGCATCCCTACTTTGGTAATTTGAATTTAAAAACCTCGATATGGCTTTTGGAATTGCATACCAAACATCATTTGGAAATAATTAAAGATATTAAAGTTTAGTAAAAATCTATGTTTTCTGCGGTTTCTTTCTAGCAGCTGGAAACAACACATTATTCAATATTAATCGAAACCCCGGGGAAGTAGGATGCAAATCTAAAACAGTTGGCTCATCTCCTACTCTATGTTGGTAATCTTCAGGATCATGACCACCATAAAAAGTGAAAAATCCTTTTCCTTTTTGTCCATGAATATATCGCGCTTCATCATTTAATTCGTTTTTTCCTAAAACCAGTACACTCGACTTTATCAATTCACTATCAAAAGCTGTTGTCTGGCCCATAAACCCTTTGATCAATTGAGTGTGGTTTTGGCATAACATAGTTGGAATCACATCCCATTTTGCGGAGAATTCCATCAAAGTGAAATAATCTTTCTCAAACGGAATTCGACGTTTTTCAGTCATATCAATATCAGAGAACTCATAATGCTCTGGCTTTCTATCCAAAATAAAATTCTTGAAAGCGAAGGTTTTAGAATAATCAATTTTCGATTGATAGTTGGCTTCGCTATCATCGCCATCAAACATCGGCTCACAAATATCAACACCATCAGCCGCTAAGGCAATATCAAAACTATCGGTGGCTGAACACATGGCAAACATAAATCCACCGCCAATAACAAAATCTCTAATCTTCTTGGCTACAGCCAGTTTATCCTGAGAAACTTTGGCATAACCCAATTTGGCTGCTAATGCTTCAGCATCCTTTTTTTGTTCAATGTACCATGGTGCATTTCGATAGGCACCATAAAATTTACCATATTGTCCTGTAAAATCTTCGTGATGCAAATGCAACCAATCATATAAAAGTAATTGGTCACTCAAAACCTGTTCGTCGTAAACAACTTTAAAAGGGATTTCGGCATACGTCAAAACCATCGTCACGGCATCATCCCATGGCTGCTTTCCGGGTGGAGAATACACAGCAATCTTTGGTGCTTTTTCCAAAACTACGGTTTCCATATTTTGGGATGGACTTGAAATATCGGCTAAAATTGATTGCATCTCGGCATCGGATAAAATTTCAAAACTAACGCCACGAATTTGACATTCTTTTCTAATTTCTGGAATATCGGGTAAAAGAAAAGAACCGCCTCGGTAATTTAATAACCAACTGGCTTTGAATTGTTTGTCCAATGCCCAATAGGTAATTCCATATGCTTTTAAATGATTTTTTTGCGTCGATTCGTCCATTGGCAACAAAATGAAATTCGCCTTGACTATAGAAAAATAGAGCAATCCAACTAACAAAAAAATAGTCTTTATATAATTCATTTGTAATAAAATAACACTAATCGAAGATACGTCTTTTATCAGTAGAATAAAAAACAAAAAATCATAAAAAATTTCTAAAAAACAGGTGAAAATACGTATAACCACCTAAAATATTCCTTTTATTTTTGATAAATAATAACTGTATAAATTTTATTTCATATGGAAGATCCAATAAAAAGTTTAAGTATAGTAAGTAAAATAGGGTTAGTAATATTGGCTGCTTTAATTGTATTTAGTTGTATAATAGGTATAAAAATCATTATAGGTTAAATTGAGACTGAACTTATAATTGTGGTGAACGTGAGCTTTATTTTATAATAGACTCACGTTTTTTTTTATAAAATAACTATTTTATTTTGAATCGCAAAAACAACCAAACCTGCACTATTTTGGGAATCTGTTTTTAATAATAAATTATTTCTGTGACCTTCAACAGTTCTTGGACTGATAAATAACTTTTCAGCTATTTGCTGAGTACTTTTTTGATTGCATATTAATTCTAAAATTTCTCTTTCTCTTTTTGTTAAAATAACTTCTTCAAAAAAAATATTTTTTCTATTATTAATTAAATTTTCTTGAATTACATTCAATACCACTTCGTTATAGTAAAATCCTTTTTCGATTACTTGATTAATTGTAGTAATCATTTCTTCAGGCGATGAGTTTTTAACAATATAAGAGGCAGCTCCAATATCAATCATATTTGCTATAAAAGATTTAGTATTATAACTTGTTAAAGCAATGATTTTAATAGAAGGAAATTCTTTATTGATAAGTTTTGTTGCCTCAACTCCATTTAGCAGTGGCATTTTTAAATCCATTAGTATGATATCGGGATGAATTGAGCTCGATTTTAGGTATTCTACAACTTCATTTCCATTATCTGCTTCATAAAGAATTTGGATATTTTCATGCCTTTGTAGTAAAAAACTAATTCCTTTCCGAAACAATTCTTCGTCATCTGCTAAAAGTAATTTTATCTTATTCATAAATCATTAAAGATTATTTTAATTTCAAATCCATTTTTTGGAGCTGTTTTTATAAAATACTTTCCATTGAGCAAACCTATTCTGCTATCAATGTTGATTAAACCCATTCCTTTCTTGTCTTCAGAAATTTTAAAACCAATTCCATCATCAGTATACAGTAAGCAAAAAGTGTCTTTTTCTCTAAAAAAAGTTATATTAATTGTATTAGCAACTGCATGTTTTAGTGTATTATGAAGTAATTCTTGTAAAACCCTGAAAAGCCCAAGTTGTGTATTTTTATTAAATTCATTTAAATTTAATTGGTTAGAATACTGAATATCGAATTTATTTGTTGATTTATACTCAACAATTAATTCTTGAATTCCTGCTTCAAGTCCAAATTTTTCAAAAACTGGAGGAAATAAAGCATGGGCAATTCTTCTTGAACTTTCTAATGCAGTCGATGTTAAATTATTAATATTTGCCGTTATTTCTTTGATTTCTGAAACCGATAAATTAGGGCTAATTAACAAATGACTATTTAAAGAAACTATATTCAATTTTGAACTAATTTCATCATGCAAATCCTGAGCAATTCTTTTTCGTTCTGTTTCCTGAGTTAAAATAACCGTTTTTAAAATTTCCTTCTGATAATTAACTTCTAAGTTCCTTTTTTCTATTTCTTGTTTAATGATTTTTTTTCGTGAAAAATAAAAAAAAAATACTAGCACTGTGGCCATCGTCATGAAAGCTAAAAAAGTATAAATAAAAATTCTTATTATTTCAGACTTGGTCTCCATTGTTTAGATAAAGGATAAATATCTTTTAAGATTAATAACTGATAAACTACATAAATGTATTCATTAAAACTCCATATAATATCAAAAACGTAATTTCCATCTATAAGTAAAAGCAAATTACCTGTTAAGAAAACTAAAGTGCTTCCGAAAAGATAAATTAACAATCCTAAATTGATATAATAAAACTTTTTATCTTGGTTTAATAAATTATACAGATGAAATGTAGTATAAATGACTAAAGGCAAAGAAGTTATAAAAATTTCAAATGGATTAAATATATAAAAATCAAGAGGATAGTTATAATAATAAATAATAAGACTGGTTATAACTAATGGAGTAATTATCTTAATTAATAACTTTTGTTTTAAATCTATCAATAATAAAAAGTAAAAATAACTTAATATAAGAAACTGTGTAACAAAATAAAAATGAGTTAAAAAAATATTATGTATTTTTAGTTTAGATGTTACCAATGAAGCTATTTGAATTATAGCCATTATTAAAAGATAAAAAGCAAAAACTTTGTAAGTCTTTGCTTTTTTACTCATACTTATAAAAAATAAGAAACAATTAATTAGCAATAATATAATTCCAAGTATTATAATCACTTACTCAGCATTTATTGTTTTTCTTGAGTATCAAGATTAAAAAGAGGACTTGTTACATCGCAAGTTTTCGGACAAGGACTAGTCATATCGTATATAAAATTTCCTTTTTGAGCATTAATTAAATCGTTACCATTTTCATCTACCCCAACAATCATTAATTTTTCCATTTTCATATTAGGATCATATCCCAAATAGGCTCTAAAATCTGCAACTCCTTCTTGATTTAATAATTGAGTCATATCTATTTTTGGAATTAGATATGCTATAACTCCATCAGGATTATCTTTTCTGTAAAGTCGTGCCCATTCTTTAGCTTCTTTTAAATCTATTGCGTTATTTGACATAATTAATCTTGTTTTTAGTTAATAATACTCAAAATTAACAATAAATTTTAATAAAAATCAAAAACTGTTAAAAAACAAGTGTTTTTACGTAGTACTAAAACGGGACATCACTATCGTCATCATTCCTATTAATGTTACTTCCAAAAGCTTCATTGGGTGAAGGTAAATTTTTCGTCATAAACGGATTGTCATCATGATTCATTTTGGAAGGCAAATCGTCAAAAGAACTACCATATTCTTCTAAGTTATCAAACTTACCAAGGTTTCCTATAAATTTCAAACGGATGCTTTCGAGTGAGCCATTACGGTGTTTAGCAATGATAAATTCAGCCTGACCTGCTGTTGGTGTTTGCTCTTCGTCATCCCATTCATCAATTTTGTAATACTCAGGACGGTAAATAAATGATACAATGTCGGCATCTTGTTCAATCGCACCCGATTCACGTAAATCTGAGAGTAGCGGTCTTTTGCTCGAACCTCTTGTTTCAACTGCACGCGATAATTGGGACAATGCAATTACGGGAACTCCTAATTCTTTGGCTAATGCTTTTAAGTTTCTTGATATGGTTGAGATTTCTTGTTCACGATTTCCCATCCCTTTTCCGTTACTACCACCAGCGGTCATTAATTGAAGATAATCAACAATGATTAATTTGATTCCGTGTTGTGATGATAAACGACGTGCTTTTGCTCTTAAATCAAAGATAGAAAGCGAAGGTGAATCATCTATATACAATGGTGCTTTTTCTAAGTCTTTTACTTTTGTAGAAAGCTGTTCCCACTCGTGTTTTTCTAATTTTCCAGTTCGTAATTTTTCAGAAGACAAGCCTGTTTCTGAAGAAATCAAACGCGTAATTAATTGTACTGATGACATTTCTAATGAAAACAAAGCAACGGGTTGTCCAGAATCAATTGCTATATTTCGTGCCATAGACAATACAAAGGCCGTGTTGTGTGTTACAGTACAATCTTCTAAAAGAAATAATCTATTACCATCTATTTCAAAACCATAATAATCATCAATCCTATCATATTCAACTTTAATTCCAGTTACTTTCCAATCCACTTTTGAATTCCATTCTCGGGCTTTTTTTCTCTCCACTTTTGTTGGAATATCATTTAGATTTCCAAATATCCTTAGTCTAAAAGATTCTCCTTGAAATCCAATTGATTTAATTGAGGTTTTTTTCTTTCTAACCGAGGTTCTAAAACCTAAACTATCACAAATAAATTTTATTTGATTTAGTAAATCTTCATTTTTTTGAACAATTTCAAAACAATTAAATTCAGAAGTATAATAGCCATCAGAATCTATGATTCCTGCCAATAATTGTAACCTATTTTCCGTTGAATTTATTAAATATTGATTTGGAATATGTTTGTTTTGCAGTACTCCTAAAGTTCTTAATTCAGTTTGAATACAGGTTGTAAATTCTACGGAAGTAAATTTATTTTTATTTACAATAGCATAATTGTTAGTTTTATCTTTTTGTTCATATACAACCAATTCACTTTCTAAACAAGTTGCATAATCGTTTAAATATCCAATAATTTCTTTATCAATATTTGTAATTCTTTGACTGAATGAATGCCCATCACCAAGCCAAAGACCAAGATAATATGGTTCTAAAGGAAGTTCTTTTTCATTAAATTCAACACCAACTTTATACCCTTTATAATTTGATTTGAATTTATTCGATTTTTCTAAATAGTCTTTAACCGTTATATTTAGAATATCGCCTTGCTTGTGAGTTCCCTCGTTTCTACTTCTTTTTAAAGATAAAATATGGCTCTCATTTACTCTATAAGACATGGCTTTATTTTGATGAATCCAATACATTTTTTCTTGTCCACGGGCAATGGAAAGCACTTTTCTTGGAGTAGAATCATCACCCATTAATAATTCATTTTCAGAAATATCTTCAACCTTTTTAAGAGAACCATCATACAGTAAAACTTTAGTGCCTTTTCCTAAACATTTTCCCATTCCTGGTCGAGCCGCAATAATGATTAAATCACTTGGTTGCCAACCTGAAGTAATTTTATCCAGCTTATCAAAACCTGTTGCTATGCCGCTTAATCCTTCTTTATTGGCAATTTCTTCAATTCTTTTTTTGGCTTGAATTACCAAACTTTGTGCTGTTTCGGAGCTACGCTTTATGTTTCCTTGGGTTACTTCATATAATTTAGATTCCGCTTTGTCTAATAAATCGAATACATCGGTGGTTTCATCATACGATTCCTCTATGATTTCAGAGGAGATTTTAATCAAGCTGCGTTGAATGTATTTCTGCAAAATAATTCTAGAGTGAAACTCAATATGCGCCGAGGAAGATATTTTTTGGGTAAGCTGAATTAGGTAAAAATCGCCACCTGCCAAATCCAGTTTTGCATTCTTTTTTAATTGAGCCGAAACTGTTAATAAGTCAATAGGCTGAGAATCTGTGAATAACTGAAAAATTGCTTCAAAAATGTGCTTATGTGATTCCTTGTAAAAAGCATCGGGCTGTAGTATATCGATAACCTCATCAACCCCTTTTTTATCAATCATCATAGCACCGAGCACTGCTTCCTCTAGGTCAAGTACTTGTGGCGGTAGCTTTCCTTTTTCAAGGTTTATAATCGTAGTTTTATCTACTTTTATAGGGTTCATATTTCTGAGATTTTCCATAAAGCGAAAGTAACTATTTTGGTCCGTTTTTTGGGATTGAGTTATCCAAGTTGTTTGTTTATAAGTTTCGTTTTTTTGTTAATAACCAAAAAAAAACCGCCACGTTATTGACGAGACGGTTTTACAGAATTTTGAAAGAAATTACTCCTTATATTCGCCCATCTTACTGTATTTGTCCATCCTTTGTGACACCAACTCGACTGTTGATAAATCTTTCAGTTCATTAAATGCCTTAATAATATATTGTTCCACTGTTTTAAAAGCTGTTGCCTTATCGTAATGCGCACCTCCAAGTGGTTCAGGAATAACATCGTCTACCAATTTCATTTTTTTCATATCAGCAGAAGTCAATTTCAAAGCTTCGGCAGCTTGTTCTTTATATTCCCAGCTCTTCCATAAAATTGACGAGCAAGACTCCGGAGAAATAACGGAATACCAGGTGTTTTCCATCATTAAAACGCGATCACCTACTCCAATTCCTAATGCACCACCTGAAGCTCCCTCACCAATAATTACACAAATAATGGGCACTTTCAATCGACACATCTCGAAAATATTTCTGGCTATGGCTTCTCCTTGTCCGCGCTCTTCAGCTTCTAAACCAGGAAAAGCTCCAGGAGTATCAATTAAGGTAACTACAGGAATATTGAATTTCTCTGCCATTTTCATCAAGCGCAATGCTTTTCGATATCCTTCTGGACTTGCCATTCCAAAATTACGCAACTGACGCATTTTGGTGTTGATTCCTTTTTGTTGTCCGATAAGCATAAACGATTGACCATCAATTTGTCCTAAACCACCTATCATTGCTTTATCATCTTTGAAGCTTCTATCACCAAAAAGTTCTAAAAATGTTCCTTTAGTTAGGTTGGTTATGTGTTCTAAAGTGTATGGTCTGTTCGGATGTCGTGACAATTGTACGCGTTGCCAAGCCGTTAGGTTTTTATAAATTTTTCGTTTTGTTTCTTCTAATTTTTTCTCAATTTGTCTGCAAGTAGCAGTGACATCAACATTAGATTCGGCACCAATAATTTGACATTTATCGAGTTGATCTTCTAATTCTTTAATTGGAAGTTCAAAATCTAAATATTCCATAGGATCATTGTTTTGTTTAATCGAATAGCAAATATAAAATTTTATATTGTGAAAAAATGTACTTTTTAAGGATTAGTTGTAAACTACTTTAGCTCAGTTTTTTACGATGTTTTAGTATGGCATTCAGTAACACTGTGAGTAAAATAAGGAAGGCGCCAATATAAAACCCAAAACTCATTTTCTCTTTTTCCTCGAATATTAATACGGCGAGTATGATACCATAAATGGGTTCTAAATTAATCGTAAGCATTACGGTGTACGGACTCAAAAACTTCATAACCGAAGTAGAGGCAATAAAAGCATAAGCCGTACAAACCGAACTTAATACCATCAAATACATAAAATCTTTTGGCGAAAGCATAAAAAAATCGCTTGAAAAACTATGAGTAACCAACAATAAAAAAGTAAAGAAAAATACCCCACCACTGAGTTCATAAAATGAAATAACGGTGGCGTCATGAGTCTTTACGTACTTACTATTAATTACGGCAAACAAGGCTGATAGAAATGCAGAAGTTAGAGCAGTCAACATACCCCAAAAATAGTTTCCTTCTACATTAAAAATAATATAAAGTCCACCAATGACAAGCAATCCAAAGAAAACTTCATAGAATACTATTTTCTTTCCGTATAAAATAGGTTCAAGCAATGAAGCAAAAAAAGCACCTGTTGATAGGCAGGCTAAGGTTATAGAAATATTAGATATTTTGATGGCATGAAAAAAAGTAAACCAATGTAATGCTATTATGAGACCGGCAAAAACAAACTGTATAAAACTTTTGGTAGAAATCTTTAATGATACCTTTTTGAAGTAAATATAAATAGCAATAAAGCCAACCGCAAAAAGCATTCGGAACCAAACTAGTGGTAAGGCATCTAACGAAATTAGAGCACCTAAAATAGCCGTAAACCCCCAAATGAATACAATCAAATGAAGGTGTAAATAACTTTTTAGGTTATCGTTTCGCATTCCTCAAAAGATAAATGGCTAAAATTCCGAAGACAATATTGGGTGTCCAAACTGCCAATAGCGGCGGCGCGGCAGATTTCTCTGCCAAAACACCAAACACTTTATCGAGAAACACAAAAGCAAAAGCCAAAATAATTCCGATGGCCAAGTTAGTTCCCATTCCACCTCGACGTTTCATAGACGAAACTGCTACGGCAATAATAGTTAAGATAAATGCTGAAACCGGAATACTATACTTTTTATAAAGCACCACTAAATACACATTGATGTTAGAAGAACCTCTTGCTCGCTCTTTATCAATAAACTTGTTTAATTCGTTTAGAGGCAAGGTTTCCGCAATATAAACTACGGGAGTTAAATCTTCTAAGTCAAATTTAAAAACAGTGTCTTTTACTTCACCCGATTCGATGATATCACCAAACTCGCCCACTTTTCTTTTGGAATAATTGAACAGTGTATAATTTTTGTTTTTCTCATTCCACTTAATTCTGCTGGCTAATAATTTATATTTCAACTTGTCACCTTCAAATTTCTCCATCGAAAAATTGAATGCCATTTTGGAAGCCTGATTAAAGTTACTCACAAAAATATATTCGTCTTTACTAATTTGGCGAAACACATCAGAGTTGTCTCGCATATCGTCACGACCGCCATTTGTGAGGTAAGTATACCTAAAACTTTTAAATCCTGCGCTCGCTTTTGGAACTAAAAAGATGGTCAATATTAAAGCAAAAACCGATACTATAGTAGCACCAATAATGTAAGGTCGTAAAAATCTATTGAATGAAATCCCCGAACTTAAGATGGCAATAATCTCGGTATTATTGGCCAATTTTGAAGTAAACCAAATTACCGAAAGGAATAAAAATATGGGGAACAATAGATTAGCAAAATAAATCGTGAAGTCTAAATAGTATCTGGCTATACTCGCAAATGGCACTTCATTTTCAATCATTTTATTGACTTTTTCAGATACATCAATCACGATTCCAATCGGAATGAACATCAGCAGCATTACGATGAATGTAACTAAGTAGCGTTTGAGTATGTATTTGTCAATAATTTTTAACATTGTTCAAGTTTATGGTTAATGGCTTGTAGTTTATGGTAATTAAATCTAAACCACAAACAATAAACTACAAACATTAAAGTCGTTGACTCATATTTTTTACCATCATGTCTTTCCAGGTTCTAAAATCTCCTGCTAAGATATGTTTTCTAGCTTCACGAACCAACCACATATAAAACCCTAAATTGTGAATCGTTGCAATTTGCTTTCCCAAATATTCATTGGCTGCAAACAGATGTCGTAAATACGCTTTGGTATATTCGGTATCTACAAAAGTATGACCCATTTCATCAATAGGTGAAAAATCATCTTCCCACTTTTTGTTTTTTATATTAATACTACCATTCGCTGTAAAGAGCATTCCGTTTCGGGCATTTCTGGTTGGCATCACACAGTCAAACATATCAATTCCCAATGCTATATTTTCTAAAATATTAATTGGTGTTCCAACTCCCATTAAATACCGTGGTTTGTCTTCTGGAAGGATTTCACAAACCACTTCGGTCATGGCATACATTTCTTCGGCGGGTTCTCCAACAGATAATCCGCCAATGGCATTCCCTTGTTGCCCAGAGTTAGCAATATATTCCGCTGATTGCTGACGCAAATCTTTATACGTACTTCCTTGAACAATAGGAAAAAAGGTTTGGTCATATCCATATTTTGTCGGTACTTTTTCTAAATGATTAATGCATCGGTCTAACCAGCGATGGGTCATGTGCATCGAGCGTTGTGCATAGCGATAATCACAAGGATAAGGAGTGCATTCGTCAAATGCCATAATGATATCGGCACCAATGGTACGCTGAATTTCCATTACATTTTCGGGAGTAAAAAAATGAAAGGAACCATCTATATGTGATTTAAATTTTACGCCTTCTTCTTTTATTTTTCTATTGGCCGAAAGGGAATACACCTGATACCCACCACTATCGGTTAAAATATTTCGATCCCAATTCATAAACTTATGCAAACCTCCCGCTTTTTCAAGAATGGTCGTTTGTGGACGCAAGTACAAATGATAGGTGTTTCCCAGAATAATATCTGGATTAATCTCTTCTTTCAATTCGCGTTGGTGCACTCCTTTTACCGAAGCCACCGTGCCGACGGGCATAAATATGGGGGTTTCAATAACGCCATGGTCGGTAGTTATTCTTCCAGCACGGGCTTTTGAATAGAGGTCTTTTTGTAATAAATCGAATTTCATTGTATCATTTAAGGTCGACAAAGATAAATTATTTAACATTTTTGCCTTCGCATTTAAGATTTTATTTAACAATTTAGTTGGGCGTGCCTCCGATTGGCAAAAACTACGTTTGATAAACTTGTTTTTGTCCATCGCAGTCAGGCTGTTCGTTGTATCTTTTTTCTCGTTCCTCAAAAAAGGATGCCACTACCATCCTTCACGCAAAAACCAGCTAAAAATAAACTACCACGGGACAAAGCCCGCGAGGTATTGAAAAAGTTAAAAAAAATTAAAAATAAAACTCTTTGGAAATCTGTGCAACCTGCCTGTCGGCAGACAGGTTTGTGGCAAAAAAATCGAAGCAGCGCTTAGAGAAATTAAACCTAATGAGATTAATACAACCATTTGTTTGATTTTTAATACATTAGACTTTATTTAAAAATTTTATTATGATAAAAAAAACTATTTTACTAGAAAACAAAGCAACTCTGACCACAAAAAACCGACAACTTGTAATAAAATCTGAAACTCGAGAAAGTTTTATTCCTATTGAAGATATTGGATTTATAGTTATTGATCATGCCGAAATTTATTTGAGCATTACTGCAATGAATTTAATAGTTGAAAACAATTCTTCTGTCATTATTTGCAACACAAACCACTTGCCTAATGGAATGTTTTTAAACCTAAACAGCCACCACATACAACAAGAAATTTTTAAAAATCAAATCAATGCCAGTGTTCCCCTCAAGAAACAATTGTGGCAACAAACAATTATTGAAAAAATAACCAATCAAGGTATCTTGTTAGAAAAAATTACAGGAAAAAAGAATTCATTTGATTTTTTATGTAGTAAAGTTTTGAGTGGCGATAGTACTAATATGGAAGGAGTTGCTGCTGCACAGTATTGGAAAAACCTCCCCCTAACACCCTCCGGAAGAGGGGGAATAAAACGTGAACGTTTTGGTGATTATCCCAATAGCTTTTTGAATTATGGATATGCCATATTAAGAGCGGCTACTGCAAGAGCGTTGTCTGGAAGTGGTTTATTGAACACACTCGGAATTCACCATAAAAGCAAGTACAATGCTTTTGCTTTAGCCGATGACATCATGGAACCCTTTCGCCCTATTGTGGATGAAAAAGTTTTTGAACTCATGCAAACTTATGATGAACAAGAACTAAACACGGTTTTGAAATCAGAATTATTACAGATTCTCACTCGAACCGTTTATTTTAAAGAAGAGAAAAGTCCATTAATGGTAGCGCTACAAAAAACGGCTAGTTCCCTTCAGCAATGCTATACTGGCGGCAGAAAGAAAATAAAGTACCCGAAATTATGGAACTAAACGGGTATCGAATTATGTGGTTATTTGTATTTTTTGATTTACCAACAGAGACTAAGAAAGACCGAAAGAATGCATCTGGTTTTAGAAACAATTTACTGAAAGATGGTTTTAGTATGATGCAATATTCGGTTTATGTACGCCATTGTGCCAGTAGCGAAAGTGCCGATGTTCACGAAAAACGGATACATTTTTTGTTGCCTCCATTAGGCAAAGTAAGTGTGTTGCGAATAACTGATAAACAATTTGGGAATATTTTGAATTTTTGGGGGAAAGCCGAAGTACCCAAAGCACCACAACCCACACAATTAGAATTGTTTTAATCTTTAATGTAAAATCTATCTTCAATCCATTTTTTAGGATTCAAATCTATATAGTTAGAAATGTTTCGATACGAGTTTCCATCTCTAATGATATGGTCATGAAAAGAACGATGCCAAGTAAAGTCCTCAAAACCTGATTTACGAATTTCATTTGAAGATGTGGTTTTTAATGCTCCCATTATACTTGATACTGATTTTATTTTTTGTTCGGACATTTCGTGAATTATTACTTCGGAATCATCTGATGAAATTATATTTTTTAACAAACTTGAATCTATTTCTAAAATTAAATGAAAATGATTAGGCATAATCACATAATTATGAACATCAACATACTCATATTGGCGCATCAACCAATTTATTTTTTCATTTACGATTAATCCATATTGATTCAATTCAACAACATAATCTGAATCGGGGTGATGATTTTCGGGGTGATGTACGGACAGGTCGCGACCTGTCACTACGGGAATAACACGACCCAAACAGCACAAATTATTCTTCACACAATTGGTGATGAAATATAAATTATTCTTTGAATAATCATATCCTTTCAAACGAATGGATTTTCTTTTTTTCATACTATTACATATAATCTATTTCATGTACGGACAGGTCGCTACCTGTCCCTACCGAATACAATCATAAAATTCAAAATATAATTTCAAATTTCCAAATACTACAAACAAAAAAATGCCTCAATCACAGCTTATCATCTTGTAAAAGAAGCATTTTTTTAAACGATATTTCACTTTATTCTCTTGAATACTAGAAGGTAACGAGCCAACTAATATCGTGTTTTCTAATCTGCCAATCAAATCTCCCATT
>NZ_JBIPLW010000045.1:0-3155 GCF_044369455.1 Flavobacterium sp.
GCGAACGGAAATCTAATTAGTCGATCCGACGCGAATGGTCGATCTGGTTCGATTCAATACTCGAACAAAGGTCTTGTCCAGAGCTTGGTCGCGGTCGACGGAGTTTTGATGAGCGTTACCAACAATAGTGGAAAACCGGACACATTCACGACAGAAGGACGGCGTCCCATCGATGTTGAATACGATGCCGCAGGGCGTCCCGTCGCGATGCGATTCCAAGGCAGTGCGTCGAACCCAGAAACAGAAGTTGTTATTCGCCTGGAACTGGATGCCAATGGCAAGACCATTCGAGAGACCGATGGTGAAGGAGGAGTAACCCAGAGTTTTTACGATGACGCGAGAAATCGCATTCGCATGGTCGATCCAATCGGTCGCATTACCCGATACGAGTACGATTTTGCAAACCGCCTCGTGAAAACGATTTTCCCTGACATCACAGAAGAAAGTCAATCCTTTGATGCGGCTGGACGACGCGTTTCGATGACGGATCGTCTTGGGCGTATCACCCGTTATGAGTTCGATGCAGCGGGTAAAGAGATTGCAGTCCTCTATCCCGATGGAACACCGAATGATCTGACGGATAATCCTCGCATGCGAACCGAATTCGACTTGGCTGGACAAGTCGTCAAGCGAATCGACGAACTGGGGCATGCGACGACTTATCAGTATGACGCTGCAGGTAATCAAGTAGCAATGACCAACGCACTCAATGAAACGTGGTCCATGCAGTACGACGCAAATAATCGACGCCTCGTGGATCGCGACCCACTAGGAAACACGACGCGCACGGTCTATGACGGAGTCGGAAATATGGTGCAACAGCTTCTGCCGGACGGTAGCCAAGTTCTTGCCGAATACGATGGACATGGGCGAATAACTTCGAGAGTTGACGGTGAAGGAGGAAGGACAATGTTTCGGTACGATGCTTACGGTGCGTTGGTCGAAGTCGTCGATCCGCTCGGAAATCGTACAAGATATGAACGAAACGAACGGGGGCAAGCTACTGCGATCATCGACGCCGAAGGCCGCACAACGGAATTTCAATTCGACAAAGCCAATCGACAAATCGCTCGCAAGCTGCCAGATGGGGCAATCGACCGATCTATTTACGATGCAGCCGGGCAATTGACCAGCATGGTCGACTTCATGGGGCGCACGACGACTTACACCTATGACATCAATGGTCGACTTTTACGTCAGCAGTTTTCTGACGGGCGTATCAACGAGACGCAATACAACGCGATTGGACAAGTTGTTTCACGACATGAGGGAGCGACCACCACAACGTACACCTTCGATGAACGCAATCGGCTGACCAGCAAAACCGATCCTGATGGATTGACTATTCAATACGTCTACGATGTCGCGAGCAATCTACTCAGTACAGCCTCGATCGCGGGAGCTACCGTCTACAGCTACGATGCCGTCAATCGATTACAAAGCGTTACAGCGGGGAGTGAAGTCACTCGTTACGTATATGATGCAGCAGGGCGACATACTGAAATTCAATACTCCAACGGCACGGTCGAACGTCGCGAGTATGATCTAAACAGTCGTGTCATTCGGCAAACACTAACCGGTCCCTCAGGAACACTCGATGACACTCGCACAGCCTATGACCGCGTCGGACGCAAGACGTTTTTGATAGAAGCGACAGGGCGCAAGGAGTCCGTTGAATATGATATCGCGGGTCGGCTGATTCGCAACAGCGTCGATGAAGTGAACGGAGCCGATCGGAACACTACTTGGTTGTATGATGCGGTGGGTAATCGACTACGTCGCGACGATTCCATTTCCGGAGTCACGACTTACGATTATGACAATCGCGACCGATTGTTGTCCGAGACTAATGCACTAACGACTCGTTATCTCTACGATGCGAACGGCAATATCCTCAGTCAATTCGATGGAGTGAAGAGGATTGAGAATACTTGGGACGCCGCTAATCGATTGATGGAGTCCAATGTCACGGAAGGCACCGCGGTCAAAAACGTTCGCTATACCTATTCGCCGGACGGAGAGCGATATGAACGGATCGAGGATGGTGAGACGACACGACACCTAGTCGATTCGAATCGGGAACATGCTGTTGTCATTGCGGAACTCGTGAACGGAATTGTTCGCGTTCGCCTCGTACGGCCACCAGCAGGTGAAGCGGCGATCGCAATGATCCTCGATGGTCAGACCTCGACGATTTACACTACGCCGATGGGTACTACCAAGTTAGTCTGCAATGCAACTGGAATCATTACTGACAGTTTCGTACTTGATCCGTTTGGTGTTGTTCTTGCTAGAACGGGTACAACGGTCGGATTGCCCATCTACAATGGCGAATTCCGAGATGCGATTACGGGCTACGACTACTTGAGAGCAAGGTTCTACGCGCCGCAGAAGGGACGGTTTGTTTCGATGGATACGTTTTCAGGTTGGCAGGACGTGCCGATATCGCTGAATAAGTATGTGTATGCCCACAGCGATCCGGCGAATGGGCGGGATCCAAGTGGACACTCTTCTCTAACGGAGTTGCAAGCTGTTTTTTCAATCAATACTCTTGTCTTTTCGGCTGCCGGCGGGATCGTCGGGTATCAATTAGGAGGTTTCAAGGGGGCCGTCTTGGGAGCGTTGCTCGGGGGTACGATTGGTGCTGCGGCTGTCGCTAGGACCTATCAATTTGTAACAGCTGCGGCAGATTCTGCGGAGATTAGCTTTGTGTCGAGTCAGTTTCTTGTCCCTCTGTTTTTACTCGATGCTGGAGTTGTTAGTTTGGGCGCGTTGTCATTTTTGGGAGCATCTGTGCTTGGAACCGGATTAGACGCAAAAGCGACGATTGACGCACGTCTCAATGCTGCGGGAGGCTCATCCGGAGCCAACCTTCCCTTCAGCTCGCTCAGCTACGGTAAAAAGTAGCGACATCATGTCTCAAGCAAAGCCGGCATGAATCAAGGGGGTCAGGCCTCTTTGATTTCCTCTTGTATCAATAACGGTACCAATAACGGTACCAGGCACTTGCAATGTATCATTCGTAACAGCTTTGGCGGCGCTGGAAACGGCCGCTTCTGTGTTGGGAGGATTGGTTGCAATTCAGGAAGTATATTACCGCGGCTCGAATCACTTCAAAGGGTGGAATGAGTACACTGGGCCACTAGCGCGTGCGG
>NZ_JBIPLW010000085.1:0-3151 GCF_044369455.1 Flavobacterium sp.
CCTCGATCATCTTCTCGAGGGTGGCGATATGCGCGGTCAGCGTCTCTTTCGAGGGATCCTTCGTGTAGCGATAGAGGCTGGACGAGTAATCACCCCAGAAGTACCCCGCCTCCGTGACGGTGGCACAGCCCGTCAGGAGTACCAGGAGGAGCCCGGCCAGAAAGCCGCTTCGAAGCGTCCTCATTGGAGCCGCACCTCCCGTACCTGACCGCGACCGATGTACAGGGTCTCGTCGAAGAGCACTGTGCCCCCGCGGACTACCCGAACACGATGGGTCCCCGGGTCGACCGTGACGGCCACCCGCTCGAGCCGCTCGTCGTCCTTGTCAGCAGCCCCGAGCACCCCCATCCGATAGGCCACGAGGTCCTCCCGCCGCACGGTGGTCTTGAATGAACCGCCGATCGATATGGTTGTGCCGACCAGCGTCGGACCCAAGACCACGATCTCGGTCTTCTCAGGCGCGGCGGTCACGAGTTGCTGTTGAGCGCCGCAGCCCGCCAGGAATACCAGTGCCAATATCGCAAGCATCGATTTCATGACGGGCTCCGTGTCACTGATCGGAGAGGTAGTAGTCGCCGAGCGGTCTCGTGATCTCGCCCGAGACGACGCTGACGAAGGAGAGCTCGTTGAATTCATCCTCGCCGAACGAGGAGATGACCTGGACTTCGGCGACCCGCCGCCCGGGAAGCGTGACCATTGCGCCCGTCTGGGGGTTCTTGATCCGTTCGCCGATCAGATAGACGAACAGCCGCAGCCCCGGCGTGATGCCCTGGCGCTTGCCACCCGACATGATGAACTGGCCATCCTGCTTCGAGAGCAGGAACGACTGCCAAGGCTTGTTCGTCATGGTCTCGACGAGCCGACTGGTCACCTCGGAGATAGCGGCCGAGATGGCCTTGTCGGTCAGGCTTTGGTCATAACCCGCGCTCGCACCGACACCCATTGTGGTCTTCGCTTCAGACGTCGCTCGTCCAGCACCCTCGGTAGCCGAGACGATCCGGCCGCTCGCGACCTCGATGAGGCGCACGTTCACCTTTGCATACGCTTCTTGGGTCTTCGTCCGCTGGAAGATGCCGGACTCACTTTGAGTAGAACGACCGAACTCGCTGACGGAGCCAACGATGAGGTAGTCGACGGCGACCCCGTCTTCCTTCAACCCAGCCAGCATCTTTTCGGTGGAAACCTCATCCGAGTCCTGGCGCTCGAACATCAGGAACTTGCCGGTATCGGTCAGTCGAGCGCTGAGGATGTCCGCTGCCTGCTTGCCGATCCGGTCGCCGGAGGCGTCGACGAGGAACGAGGTGCCGGACTGGGTTTCGTTCGAGAAGCGCGCGATGGCGATCTTCCTTTTCAGGCCAACAGCCGGGGCGGCTGCCGGCGCCGACTGCGCTCGCGCGTCCATCGTGGCTTGGGCGTAGGCGGTCGGCGTCCAGAGAAAGCCGCCAAGGGCAATGAGGCAAAGTGCCGCTCTGTATCTCAGTGGATCTACAGGCATTTTCTACTCCCGCGCATGGGAACCGGTCGAAATGGGTGGTCGCGGGAGGAAGCGTGCGCCTGCGCAGGCTCAAAAATTGAGCTTGGAAAAAGATTTCCTTGCGGTGCGGCTCAGTAGGGATGCGGGATCCTTTCCAGTTCCCACGCATCCCCGAACAGTTCAGCAATGAGATGCCGGTCGGCGGGGTCCGACCATCGAAGATCACGGATGACGCCAGGACCGGGCGGATCGAGGTGCCGATGTACCCCGATGTCCAGGGCGCGCGGCACGCCACCCTCGATCGCGAGCACCTCCGGCCGGGCGTCGTCGCCATTGACATTGATGGCCCAGACGCGGCCGTCGTAGTGCGACGTCACAGCGCGCACTCGGGTGTGGCCCACGACGATGCGCTGCGCACCGTAGCGCGCCAGGATCGCATCGACCTCGCGCTTGGTTGCAAGCGGATCGCGCGGCTGCGCCGACAGATAGCCGCGATACTGCGTCAACCCGGACCATCCGAAGACCGCATCCGTCGCTGCGTCGGTCGAGCGCCGGACCCAGTAGTCACGGGCAGTCTTGTTGAGCGTGGCGATGTCGAATCCCTGTGACGCTATCCGCGGGCTCACACCGCCATGCACAAAGAGCGTATCGCCAAGCTTCAACATCACCGGTTGGCGGCGCAACCACTCGCCGATGACCGTATCGGGCGCGAAAGACTCGCGTAATCCGCCCATACGCCGCAGCGCATGACGATGATCTTCGTGCGCTTGGGTGAGCAACCCCTTCAAGACATACTGCTCGTGGTTGCCGATCACGACATGGACCGCGCCGCCCGCAGCCGACGCCTCGCCAGCCAAGCGGTACAGCGTCCAGAGAACACGGAACACCTCGCGCCCCCGATCGACCGAGTCGCCGAGCACTACCAGATGACCGCGACCGAATGTCCAGCCGCCATCCTCGTCCGTGATGCCAAGCTGCCGCAGCGCCGCGTCGAGGAACCGCGCGTTGCCTTCGAGGTCGCTGAGCGCGATCACGCGCTCGGGCATCGGCGCGATCGGCGCCGCAGTCACAACCGGGGCAAGCGGAAGGCGATGCGTCTTTCCTGCGCAGACGATAACAAGTGTATCGCCGCGACCCTCTGACGCGCCGATGCGATCCTCGCAGAACCAGCGCGCCGACCAGGCGTCCGCGCCTGTCCGCTGCACCACAGGACCATCGAGGAAGCCGCGGACGGACACCGTATCGCCGGTACCCGAGAAGATATTGGCGCGTATGCCTCCGAAGGGCGCGAGGGGCACCAGCCAATAGCGATGGACGCCGGTCGGCCCGACTTCGACCTGCGATCGGGCGAGTCCGACGAGGAGATAGATGACGAAAAGCAGGAATGCGGCGGCAAGGACCTTGGCCAGCCGGAAAAGCCAGAACATAAGAGGGCCGCGTCCGCGCATCTTCTGGGCTCGAGCACGAGGTCGCTCAACTATATCTGAACTTGCGGGGTCCCCTTGGCGGTTCGATTCACAGCGCTCTGGTTCGGCGCCCTCTACTCCAACCCCTCATACCGCACATTCATGCCGTGCCCGCGCCACAGCGGGACGGCGGGCTCGCCGTCGGCTTTGAACGGTTGGTCGGCGCTGGCGATCCCCACTCTTGCGAAATGCCCGATCGTGCTGGTCTGGG
>NZ_JBIPLW010000064.1:0-3149 GCF_044369455.1 Flavobacterium sp.
ACTATTAGAGAGGGCCGATGTCCTTTCCATACATTGTCCTCTCAATGGGGAGACGCGTCACTTGATCGCAGAGCGAGAGTTGGCGTTGATGAAGCCAACTGCCTTCGTTGTCAACACAGCCCGCGGTGCAGTCATCAAAAAGACGGCGATACTTGATGCTTTAAGAAACCATCGGCTTGCCGGAGCCGGCCTTGACGTCGTCGAAGACGAACCACTCAAGACGCCTGAGGAAGCTCAGACACCCAACTTGATCGTCACCTGCCATGCGGCTTTTTGCAGCGTGGAATCGAAGAACGAAATGCGCGCTACCTCAGCTCGCATTGCCCGCGCTGCAGTCCTCGGCAACCCGTTAGAAAACATTGTGAATCATTAAACTTAGGATGACAAAATCGCGTAACGCAATGACTCGTGAAAGACCGTTGCGTTCGATAGTAGCAGCAGGCACACTCCGTGTGCCGTAGCCATAAAACGCATCCGCCTTTGAACTCCTGCCTGACAGATTACTCCCACCAAAAAGTGCAATACCACACCATGCACCGAAGAGATGTACTTCAAACCCTCAGCGGCACCGCGCTGACATTCCCCTGGTTCTCGAACCTGGCGCTGCAGGGCGCGGAGGTGATGAAGACACCACGGCGACTGGTTTGCATCGGACTGGATTTCGGATTGCGGCCTGAATCGTTTTTCCCAGTGGGGCAAGGGCCTGAGTTGGAGCTCACGCCCTTGCTGAAACCGTTAGAACGCTGGCAGAAAAAGATGACGGTATTCTCGCAGCTGGATCATCCTGGTGTGCAGGGAGGGCATTATGGCGTTCATACATTTCTCAGTGGCGTGCGTCGCGAGCAAGCGGCTGGGTTTGCGGATGGTTGTGTGTCGCTTGATCAACTAGCAGAAGAAGAGCTAGGTGGATTGACGCGGTTTCCGTCCCTTTGCCTTGGCGTGGGTGGTGGTGATGCGATCTCGTGGACCCGTTCGGGCATTGCCGTTCCGAAGCTAGAGGACCCATCGCAAGCGTTTCAGTTGCTTTTTAAGCCTGACCCCAGTTCGGCGAAGGAGGCACGACGCGCAGAGCTGGCCGAGAATGAATCGGTCCTCTCGCTCATCGCGAGAGATGCAAAACGCGTAGCGCCGTTGCTGGACCGCTGGGACCGCGAAAAGATGGACGAATTCATGGGAGCCATGCGAGATTTTGAACGAGCGAACGCCACGAACATCGCCTGGCTCGACAAGCCGCTGCCCGTCGCAGGTGGCGAGAAGCCCAAGTGGGACAACGCGGGCTGCATGGATCGCGTGCGAGCTAACCTGGATGTTGCCGCACTTGCGCTTCAAGCCGACGCGACGCGCATTGTCACGCTGAACATCGGCGGCTCTTTGCCGGTGACAAACATCCCTGGTATTGATCGCGGCTACCACGATCTTTCACACAGCGGCCAGGATCCGGATAAGCTGCGACAGCTTCACGTCATCGAGTCCGCGCTCCTAGTCGAGCTGGATCACTTCCTCGAACGACTCGCCACGATGAAGGACATCGGTGGCAGCTCGTTGCTGGATAACACCACCGTAGTTTTCGGAAGCGGCATGGGGAACGCCAGCTCGCATGCGAACACGAACTTGCCTGTTGTCCTCGCAGGAGGAGGTTTCAAGCACGGGCGGCATCTGTTCTTTCCGAAGCAAGGCCGCCAGCAGACGCCGTTGTGCAATCTCTTCGTTACGTTGCTCCAACAGATGGGAATCCAGCGCGATCGATTCGGGTCGAGTACAGGTAACCTCAATGAATTTTTGGTGTGACATGCCACGGCGTTTTCAAAACAACGATGCCGAAGGTATCTCCATAGTAGCAGGCACACTCCGTGTGCCGTCCGCCATTCAGACATCCGCCATTCAGCCATCAGTCGTTCAATCACGTTTGAATTTTTTTGCTACGGCACACGGAGTGTGCCTGCTGCTTTGTTCTACAGCCCTGCATGCAGCGGACGTCACGCAGGTCAAACCCGAACGCTTCCTTTCGCGTTATTGCCTCGGATGCCACGGAGCCAATGAACAAAAGGGGGATCGTCGGTTCGATAATCTCCCGACGACGGTCGGCGCCGATGTCGCGATTGCTGAACGCTGGCAGGAGGTGTTGCATCAGCTGCAGCTCGGTGAAATGCCGCCATCGGATGAGAAGCAACCAACCAACGACGAACGTCGCTTGGTGATCGCATGGATTGAAGAACAGGTGACCAAGGCGCAGTCGATTTCTCAGGATCGCGGTGGGCAGGTGGTACATCGCCGGCTCAGTCGTGCCGAGTATCTGAACACTGTAAAGGATCTCTTTGGGTTCGATGGGGACTTCGATCCCACCACCAGCTTCCCTGGCGATGAGGAACTGGAGGGCTTTCGAAATATCGGTTCGGCGCTTCGTACCTCGCGGCACCATCTCGCGCAGTATCTTACAGCGGCCGACGAAGTGCTTGAACAAGCGTATGATCTGGCCGAAGTGAATGGTAGGCCGAAGATCGATCAATGGAAGGACCGTGCCGAGACGATGGGCTCGCTCAATCCTGCTTTCGGGCTTGGCGTCATCAGTGAAGAGAAATCGAACGGTCCCGCGTACATCCACCTCAGCCATGGTCTGCGAAATCAAGAGCTGATCTTCGACAGCAAGCTCTTCCTTAGCAAACTTGGTGAGACCGGTGTGTCGCACTCCGGTTGGTATGACGTCGAAGTCGAAGTCACCGCTGCGAATCGCCATCATCCGTATGGTAAGGATCTCATGCTCGGGGGCTTGGCACCGTATTACAAAGACCTGAAGGCCTACTACGACGAATCGCAGCCGATGCAGCTTGGCATTGGCCGACAAGGCGAAGGGATGAAAGGCAATGGCTGGCGGCTAATCCCACCGAACATTGTTCACTCCACCGAATTGCTCGATGATCGCTACTCCACCATCCTCGCTCGAATCTGGCTGGATCGCGGTACGGTGCCTTACCTCGCGTGGATCGACGGTCCGCCGAAAGGGACACGCGGCCAATTCATTTCGACCAAGCTTTATAAATACGACCCGAGCGTACCGAAGATCGAGAAACACGTTTGGGAGAACCTGGCCTTGCGCGCCGAGCGAGACAAGCTTTATCAGCACCTCTATCAAGGCCCCGAGATACGCGTGC
>NZ_JBIPLW010000097.1:0-3133 GCF_044369455.1 Flavobacterium sp.
CATGTACGATCATGCTATAGACAGGCGATACGAGGATCGTGAGAGATCCGATCAGTCGCAATGATTTGTGAAAGTGCGAAGGGATCTGTTGTTTCATCAATTCAACGAGCCCGAGAATCGACAGTCCGATAGGAACGAGATAAAGTTGGACATCAGACCAACCCGTCGATCTTGTTACCAGTGCGATACCGATGTTCAGCATCACGATCGCGATCCAGGCATCAAGCTTGTTACTTCGTGTCGCGGAACGATATAGAGTTGCGATGCCCGCAAGCAAGATAGCGGTAGCGAGATATGCGGTTGCCGTCGGATCGGGCAAAACGAAGAGAGCAGCGACGCCGACTAGCGTGACAAACACCGGCAAGACTCGCCCAAGAATATAAGACGGACGGGAAACAATAGACCATTTCTCGTTGCTCATGCTACGGGCTCCCAACCATTGCAGGGACAGTCCGGCGATCACAGCAATCAACGATCCGGATCCTGTGATCGGGAGCCACTCATGCCAGAGGCTGAACACCAATGCTGCTCCCACGATTCCAAAGGCTGCCCAGACTCGATACTCATTGCGAGAACGAACCGCATGCATCAGCTCCTCGGTTGCCAGCGACAGGATTGCAACTATCGTAACCAACCCTGGAATGATAGCTACGTTTGTCACTCGCAAGCATAGACCATACGACACTATCGTTAACGCATAGAGACCGGCTAACCATACGTTGGCGGCGTTGCTATGCAATCGCGATGAAAGCCACTTGACCAAGAAGATGTTTCCAACGAGGATTGCCAAGAGGAGTGGAGCCGTGGTGAAGGATTGCCCACCGCGAAACGCTTCGACGATTAGACCGGAGACCGATAACCACGGAGCGATGAGCATCAGAATGAGAATGTTGCCCCACATGCACATTGCAGCAAACTCCGGGGACTGAACGGGTCGTCGATACATTACCAAGAGGCCAGCTATTGCGATTAAGCCAGCGATCTGGACTGACCAAGTGTGGATCATCACGCCTCCGAGTGCGATGAACAACAGCCATACGCCAGCAACATGTGGTACATACCGTGTTAATAGGCCACGATCCGAAATCGTATCGTGCATGTGGCCATTCCACTGTTGCAGTTGTTGCTCTAGCCAGTGGGGCACCACACCCATCAACCATGCTGTAGCGACCCAAACCAGTACCGAGAAACGATGTTCTGACGGGATGAGTTGTATCGACTGGAAGTATGCAGACGCGACTATGGGTAAAAGACCGACAAACGTAGCCGTAGCGATTCGACTTCGTGTCATTCCAATCGCATAGACCAACCAACCGATCAATACGATCAGACTCCAACGGAGCAACTCATGCTTGAAGAGAAAGCCCGCTTGCATAACGCCAGCGAATTGAAACGAGAGGCAAGCCGCAACGCCTAAGGTAGCAAGATCGGCCATCGGGATAATGACCGCACCGAGCAACGAATGACGCATTGCGATAGGATTGCTGGGTTGCACGCAAAGATTACCAATATCCAGGCCTAATGCCTGTCGATCCTCTTGCCAACAAACCAACTGCGTTCGGCGAATAGACATCCACGCGGAGTAGCCAATACACGAAACAGCACCCAACGCACAGCTTGCAATGTCCAACTGCACCAAGAAACTGAACGACATAGAGGACATGATGGAGACCGCTAGCACGGCGAGGATCAAACTATTCGCTAATCCTGCTAGATAATGACGCGTTCGGTAGATCGCAATCCAGGATGCGAGAAGGCAGACCACAGATTTCGCATAATTCCAAGCTGAAACGGTTTGTGTGATATTTGATACCACATCGACTAGCCATGCAGCGGCAACGAAACCGATCAAGCCTCCTCCTACCCAAGCGGCCAAAGGAAATGATTTGCCACTGGATAGTAATGGCCATGGAAAGACAGCTCGCTCAGGAACGGGAAACGTGGATAACCATCGGTCAACGTGGCCGGTTATGAATGTACACCCGAGGACTCCCATACTCACCACGATCGCTGCGATGGGAAGATGCATCGAGAACATCGCGTTGGCATACGGAACCCACGTTGCTGATACGGTGATCAGCGTCAACATCGAGATCGCGAGATACCGGCGGTCATTCCAGCTATAGGCAAAACCGGCGAATAGCACAGAGTGCAAAAGTGGGATGAGAAACAGCGCTTTGACGTGCGTTGCCGAAAGTACCAAGAGAAACAAACACATAGTGGTTGTCGCATATTGCAACGGTCGAGACGCATATTGGAGTTGGTTCGAATCCGAAACTCGATTCATCCGACGACTGACAAATGCAAAGACGATCAGCAACGGCAGATAGGTCAAGCCGTAGAAAGCGAGTGGCAATCTTTCTTCAGATAGCGAAGTGGCAGCGGATGCAACAACCGAACGAGAGAGTTCCGAAAACATGGCAGGTAAGCTTTGGTAGGCAGCCACGGTGAGAACAATTGCAACCCACGAGAACCCTGCATGTCGAGTGTCGCGAGCTGCAAACCAAGCGAGACCCGATGCCAACGCCAGTGTAGGAACTGCAGCCATCGACGAGTTACCACCCCAGCGGAAACCATGAAAGGACAGCACGATACCGGCAGCACCGATAAGCAGTCCCACAAACATGGGGATGGCAATAGCCACGGGGAGCATCGGAATCATCCCTCCTGTGCGAGCATGGAAGACTTTGGATGCCGTTCGAGTCGTCAGGGCAATCGGAATCGAACATAGAACCAATCCGAAGCCCATCCAGTCTGTGTTGTCAATCCAACTCAATTTGGTCGAGAACAGAAGGATCATTTGCGCTCCCACCAGAATGATCGGAAAGAAACCGAAAATAGCTGGTTTGCGATGTTGCTCCGCAAGCCAAAATACATGCCGATTGACTTTGATAATGCCAATGGTACCTATCAGCCAAATCAGTCCGCCAGCAAGCAGGCTATAGTCGGTTAACTTAGGAAGCGCGCATGCCATTGCCAGGGCAAAGTAGGCTGACTGGTAGGAGATTTGTCTTCCACAGAAAAACTTCTTGAAAATGGAGTCGGTAAAGAACCAACATGCTGCACCACCGATGGCCAAGAGAGGCATGGAGGTAATCAAGTTCATCCCACTCTGTTCTGTTAGCCAACCGAG
>NZ_JBIPLW010000065.1:0-3118 GCF_044369455.1 Flavobacterium sp.
CAATCTTGTACTCGCTGGCCATACTCTAGCTGATGAGCCAACTAGCGAGCAGCCGTTGATTGGCTACACGGAACTGCAAACCAATCTGCCAGGTGGACGGCATGCGAACGTGCGTACAATGCGCGCTACGGTGGTTCGAGCGGATGGATCGGGCCGAGCGAGGATCGCCGATGAACTCGCTGACGAGACCGATGCGTGGACTCAGTTCGCAGGCTGGTCGCCGGACGGAAAACAGGCGATTGTATCTCGCGGGTGGCAAGACGCAGAGAACGCGAATTGGGAACAAGAGCATAAGACTTTTCGCATGGAGCCTAAAAAGTGGTTGCTCGATTCGTGCCTGGTCAATATTGCAACAGGCAAGGTTTCGAACCTCACAGCCGTGGATCGAGTCAGCCACTACAATAGCGGTCTGTTTTTCATGCCTGAAGTGAAGACACTCGGCTCGGCGGCCCAAGCGACGACCAATAGGCTTGGCTTCACGCCACTGATCAACGGAGTGTCGAAACCTTTTGTGATGGATCTTGACGGCCGCAACAAGCAGGATCTGTCAAGCACGAACGCGGGGTTTACCTACGGATACAGCGCGTCGCCGGATGGCAATCTCATCAGTTATCATGAGAACTATCAGGTCTACATCGCCAGAGCAGATGGCTCGGAGAAGCGGCATATCAATACCGGTCATCCCTTTGACTTCGGCCCACGCTGGTCGCCCGATGGAAAGTGGCTGCTGTTTGTCAGTGGCGAGCATTACGACTGCCATCCGCATATCGTTCGCGCCGACGGCATGGGCTTGAAGAAGCTCGCCGATCGAGCCGGTTATCGCGGCGTGACGGAGTTCATCGATGTCGATGACTTCCACGGAGGAAGCAGCGACGTGCCGGTCTGGTCGGTGGATAGCCAGTCGGTCTTCTACACTGCCAAGGTCGGCAACAACGTTGAGCTTTTTCAGATCACGCTGGACGGTGTGAACATTCAACTTACCAAGACGCCCGATGGCACAACGCACTATCATCCTACCCCGTCAGGGGACGGCAGGCAGTTGCTCTATGGTTCGAAACGCAATGGTGTCCGGCAACTGTTCGTGATGACCCTCGCCGATCTCGGCGAGACGCAACTCACCCATCTCAAGATCGGCTTCGGAGCCATGTGGCCGCACTGGCAACCTGCTGAATCTGCCCAATCTCTACCCATCCCGTAAACGAAGCCGCCAAGGCTGTCGGCGAATTCGATTGCAATATTCCGAAACTCTTGGCGAGTTCCGCTACCGAAATCCCTTCGCGTCGGTTGCCAAACTCTTCTCCGTTGCGGCGCTAGTTACTCCATTCCTAATTTCTGTCGCCCCCGCGTGGTCAAGCGATTGGAATTCCATCCGGGTTCCCAGGTTTGTTCGAAAACGACTTGCCTAACACCTGAGACCTTCATCAGTCGCTCGCGAATGGGTACGGACACGGTAGGATGCACAGAGATAGAACCGTCAACAAAGTACTCCAGTCGCGGTCGTCCTCGATGAGGCATTGCCATCACAAGTGTTACGACGTCACCTCGGACTCGAACGTCGTAGATCATACCGAGCTCGACGATATTGATGTCTGCCGTATAGAGCTGGGCATCTTTGCAATCAAGAAGAGCTTTCCAAATTGCTGACTTCAATTGCGAGTAGTCACCCGCTTCACCCGGTCTCGCAAGTCGACGTTCTGCGGCCTGACCGGGATTAACATCAATGGTTGACGCAATATTCATCGGTGAAATAACGCTTGCAGATAAGATGAGCGGATTCACCAGACAGCGACGCAGTGACTCGATCTCCTTCGCCCCAGTCGATTCCGAAAATGGCAACGCGAGATATGCGTTCTTCTGCTTCAATTCTGCTCCCGCGGGTACGTTTTTGACTGGTAGAGGGTAGCGACTCCAGACGCTACCATGCCAGCGATAGAACAAATTCGGTGCACCATTGTGTTTAAGTTCTGGAATGCCCGTCGCCGAATGGTCGATAAAAAGAGCCATGAAAGAGTCTTTGGTATCCTTATTGAAGAAGCCGACTCCCCACAGATTCTCGGATTGATCCGCAGGTACATCTCCCGTGTGCAGATTGCCCTCGGCATTCATCCACAGCTTGTCCGTAAAGGATTGACCAGAAAAGACCCATTCATCATCCCGAAGTGCTTGTGCGGAAAAGTCCTGAATGGCCTTCATGGAACCGATCTTGTGGAACCATGGCAAACCGGAATAGAAACGATACTCGACATCCACCTTGAGTCGACTTGGTGAATAGATGGGGTGGACGGGCGAGTATGGGAAACCCCAACGTCGGATGATTGTGCATAACGGACCTCGAATGACCTCGTAGTCCGGGCAGGTATCCCAAAGCGAGATTCGTAGCTTCTGAAAGCCGTCCTCATCGACATAGTCATGAGCCCAATCGATGCCGGGTGGCTCGCCGTGCCCTTCACCACCTGAATACAGTTCGAGCCCGTGTTCTCGACGGAGGATGAGTCGCTCCAATTGTCCAGTTTGCCGTGAAAGAACCGCCTTAAAGTGAGCATTGGAGATATCCAATCCGAAACCTTCACCTTGGGCCAAAAGATCGGAAGGATACTCAGGCAGTTCTGCATCGGAGTTGCCATAAAAAACGAGAATCTGTTGTTTCTGTTTTGGAAGACTGTCGACCATGAGAATTATCTTGCAATGCCGTTGATTGCCTCTTCGAACTTCACCGTACACTTGGCATGGCAGTTCGACGAGCCGACCAAGACTCACTTTGGCCACGCGAATCTCACGAACCAGCGAAGTAACTTGATCGGCAGGAAAGCTCAAGGAAATTTCTATCGGCTCGGAGTGGCGAGATTCGCCTGCCGACTCTTCCACCGTGATCGTTTTGAAGTACTTCCAACCGCGAGCCCAACCTCTCCAATCCGCGGTCAATTCCGCAACCGCTTGCCACTGATTCGTCTCGACGAGCGATGCGGTAGGCGGTTGCACCTCCAGTTGCGTTTGCAGGACGGAATCGCGTAGCGAATGGGTGAGCGATCGAGCTAAATCGAAGTCTTGATTTTCCCATGCAGCTTCCAGCAAACGCATTTTGGTCGCAAAGGAATCGCTACGGCGTTGAGCAGCCGTT
>NZ_JBIPLW010000046.1:0-3109 GCF_044369455.1 Flavobacterium sp.
GTTACGCCGAGTACATCCCCTGTACCAGAACGAACTCCATTGTTGGGGAACATGTCCCCCAACACAATCTTCAGAATCCCGTCTCCTTGTACCGATGTGCCGAGATGTTCAACAACGTCGATACCGATATAAGCGCTGTACAATTCAAAAATCTCTCGCACGCGCTGCTTCTGTTCGGGACTCATCGAAGAGGACAGAGGACGGCCTTGCGCATCACGTCCATAGACTTGATTGTCCATGAAGCTGTATCGCACGCGTGTGATTTCTGTATTGGTGTCTGCAGTCTGACCAGGCACTGCGTCAATGTGCGATTCGTCTTGTATGTCTCGATGCCCGGGCTCTTGATTGCTTCCCGGATAGTTCAAAAGCAATTGATTCGGCCCAACGGTCCGAATCTCCTCAGAGATGATCGTCGAGAACGAGCCAGTTACTACACCATTAACGATCGTACCGTTAGTCGGTAGATTCAGTGTCGCATCCAAGAACCCCGCTGGATCACTTGCTGGTGTCAATGTTTTCGGGAGAATCACATTCGTTGTAGAAGCAGGGGCTTCACTACTGCCGACTCGCAATCGAAACGTTCCGTTTCCGCTTCCAAACGACTGAATATCTAACGGGAAGGTTAGGGTAGCCTTTCGCTCCACGGCATCGTAGGCGATCGATTGTGGTGCAACTACAGCATCATCGTTGGGACTAACTGTATCATTGGTAAAGATCAGTTTGTAAAAGGCAGGGTCTACTACGCGCGGGTTCGGCGTTAGATTTCCCGTTTGAACAGATTGGTCGTAGAGTTCGCCATCATTGAAGAAGACCTCTATTTGATTTCGGCGCTGCGTGAGCGTACCGTTCGCAGCACGATCGATCGGCTGCGGAACAACTGCGATGATCTTGGTTCCTAACTCCAAATCAAACTCGAAGGTGTCACGATCCGTATTTGCCAAACGAGGCTTCATCTGCGATCCAGATTGGTTCCGTATCGCTCGAACACCCTCGGAAGGAATATCAGCACCAAAAATCTCTACTTGATACAAATCATCGGAGAGCGGCTCTGCGAAACGAGCGATGACAATTCGATTCGACGTACCAAAATCCAAAAAGGCTGGAACTATTGGCAAATCCGCAGAAGTAAACTGTTTGTCGTCCCCCGCGGGACGAATGCGTATCCCTTGTCTCAGCGTTGTCCTATCGAGATCGGCATCAAAACGAAAAACCAACTCTCTCGGCGACTCGACCAAGACGTTGGGACGCGTGTTTGAGAAAATCTCCGTTGAATTGGGTGCCACCGAAAGCAATCGAAAAGTTTCAAGAGCTGGTCCGGATGGCGGAGTAATCCCGTCAAGCGTAATTCGAAGATTGTAAAGCTGCGTTTCTGTACCTGATCCTAGGACTCGAACCGCATATGTTCCTGCGTTCGGCAGCGCGAGGTCTTGAATCGTCTCTGCCAATCCTGGACCGCCAGCATTGACCGTAGCAAGAATTGCTCCAGTTGCGGTTTCAACCCGGAAGGACAAATCTTTATTGATAAGTGTATTGACCGGCGCAGTCGCGCCACCTTGGTTACCAATGACATACTGCTGTCCCTCTGGAGTCAGCGTGATCGAAACTCGACCTGAATTGCTGATGGTAAATCTAAACACATCAACGTCGGCATTGCGATCCGTTGAAAGATTATTCAACTGAATAGTGCCGTTCGACCTAGTACCAAGATCCGTTGAAGTACCAAAGGAATCGTTCGATTCAAAGTTATCACCATAAAGCGTTTGCGCACCAAGTATATCGTCGTGCTGTGCACCGAGGAACGCAAAGGTGACGTTTGGCTCCATCAACTTTGTGTTGTTAATGGGTATCGAATGGCCCAGCCCAATTCCGTGGCCCGCCTCGTGCATCAATACGTTTATTAACCCACGGTTCTCGCCGGCGGGACCGTTCGAACTATTCGCGTAGAAGTTATCCGTGGTATCGATGACCATATCGCCGTCGAATCCAAAGTTTCCACCCGTAAATGGATCGAAATTGAAAGCAAGAATACCGCTATTTCCATCGATGGCTCGACCGCCGATTCGAATATCCCCCCGTACTCCGGTTACTCCTCGTGACGCCGCGGAATTGGTTTGCGCAACACCATCGTCGTTCGCTTCATAAACGAAGTTGACCCCTGTCACATTGGACCAGTTGTCATAGGCCCTCTCAACGAGTTTAAACCAAGGCCTATTTCCGACCGGACCTGGTGCTGTCCCATAAATGCCATCCATAAAGGCAATCAAGTTGGATGCTTGGAGATCCGTTGGCCCTGAACCAACTCGTGTGCCGTCAGGAACAATACTCCAGCTAACTGTTGCAGGATCCCCCATGTTGAGGCTCGGTCCCCCGGTGGGATTTGTCCAGCGAGACCCTAATAGATTGAATGCATGCGGCCCTTTGAACGAATTCCCAAAATCCCCCTGCAAACCAGGGTGCGCACTTATCCAAGCATCCCGATACTCCTCGGTTGTCCCCGGCGCAAACACTGCCATGAGATCCCGGCGTTCGAGCCCTTCGCAAACAAGACGACGGAATTGCTCCCGTTTCGCCTTGAGCAACGAACGAAAGCGACTGACTGACTTTGAAGCGTCAATTCCCATTTTTACTAATACCTTTGGAGGCTTTTCGGAAAGACTGGACTATTCGAGTAATTCTAATTTGGTTGGAAAAGGCAAACCGGTTGATTTGACTCTATCTTAATAACGGTACATCAATCGAGGAAGGAATCCGCGAAGATCGAATCCAATAATTCATTCCCTGGATCTACGCTCGAAACAAGGGCGGTAGCGATATCGTCACCTTCCTCATCTTCTGCAAAACCGGCCAAGTAATCCGCTAGGCTCATGCCTATCGAGTTATTCGCTTGGCGAGGTTGAACCGGTCCTACGACTACGTTGGAGAGTTCGACTTCTACGTTGGAGTTGTCTCTCGAAACCGACCGGCTCCACGCCATTGGAGGGGAACTTGTCGAATCGAGTCCTACCATCACGACTTGCCCCTCGCCTTCGCCCTCAGGGCTTCCACTAAAGTTGCTGCGGGAGTTGAGATAATTGACAACTTCCAAAACATCCAACGCATCGATGAACAA
>NZ_JBIPLW010000060.1:0-10961 GCF_044369455.1 Flavobacterium sp.
AGCAACCATGCGTGCTTGTTCTAGAGTGATGGATGTTCCGTAGATAGGAAGTTGCGGGGTCGGGTTGTTCATTCGTCTGCGTTCTTATTGATTGAAGTGAAGATGCTAAAAAAATTATGAACCTTGATTGTCGTATGCATCGCGCAATACCTGCAGTGTATGACGAATCATGATAGGTGATCCCAATTTGGCCAGATGGACACGAAGCTGAGTCAGGCAACCGATATTGCCGGACGCAACGACGCTCGCACCCGTCGCGATCACGGCGCGTGCTTTTTGCTCTCCAAGTGATGCCGCGATCTCTGGTTGTTCCATGTTGTAACTTCCTGCGCTACCGCAGCATAGATGAGCGTTGGGCAGTTCCAAGAGTTGCAGTCCAGGAATCGTGCGGAGCAGTTCGCGTGGTTCGCGGCGCACGCCTTGAGCATTGGCCAAATGACAGGCGTCGTGGTAAGCGACTTTCAGCGGTGCACCGAAGCCTTGCGGCTTATCCAATAGACCGAGTTTGGTGAGAAAGACACTTACGTCCATAACGCGATGGCGAAACGATTCCGCTCGAGCCGCGTCGGGCGTGCCGGCGAGGACGAGATGATACTCATGCATGGCCGATCCGCAGCCAGCGGCGTTGGTGAGTACTGCATCTACATCGGTAGGAAAGGTGTTGAGGTTGCGTTTCGCAAAATTGCGGGCAGCATCGAGGTTGCCGGTGTGCCACGCGAGCCCGCCACAGCAACCTTGCGTGCGAGGCACGACCACTTCCACACCATTCCGCGAGAGCACTTCAATGGTGGCCGTGTTGATATCGGGATCAAGCACCTGCTGCGCACATCCGATGAGCAACGCCACACGGGCTCGGCGTTCGCATTGGGCGGGTGTGACTTCAGGCCAGCTTTGCTTCGGCGGTAGTTTCGCCGGTAGAAGCTCCAGCATGGGCTTGAGTGCAGTCGGCATCAGCGGCGCGAAGAACTTTCCTAACTTTCCGAGCGTAGCAGCGATTCGAAAGCGAGTCGGATACGGCACCGTCTTCGCAGAAAGCCACCTCGCAAATCTCTCGCCCGGACTCCGCTTGAACTTCTCTTGCGCCAACGCTCGGAAAGGACTGATCAGATCGCGATAGGGCACACCGCTTGGGCAGGCGGGTTCGCAAGCGAGGCAACCCAGACAGCGATCCACGTGCGGCTGAGCAGTATCCCAATCGAGTTTGCCTTCCAAAACTTCCTTCATAAGGACGATACGGCCGCGAGGGGAATCCATTTCCTGTCCCAACTCCTGGTAGGTGGGACAAGCAGCGAGACAGAAGCCACAATGAACGCAGCGCTCAATAGTTTCTGCCATCGGAAGGCCCAGAGGCCCAAACTTGTCGGTTGAAATATGGTGCAGCATCTCAGTCAAATTCCTCTAAGCCTGGGAAACGATTCTCTGCGTCGAGGGCATTCTTTACAGCTGCAGCAATCTGGAAATCGTGCCGAGCGCCAAGCCACAACGGAGCATCGCCGCGAAGCGTTATGCAGGGTACCTTCAGCAGCTTCAATTTGGCATCGATGGCTGTCACCTTCGCGTCCGATGAGAACGACGCGAACGCAACATTGCCACCTCCACTGACGAGAACCGTCGCGCCAAATTCTTCGAGGGTCCCGCGAAGCGACGCAGATGTGACTGGCGTCGTAGGCATCTTGAGGAGCAAGGCGGAATCTGCCTTTGCATCAAGGGCTTTAGAATTTTTTGCCCATTCGAACTCCGTCAGCGCCCCCCATTTTTCGTCAGCAACTTCGGTAGTCAGCCTTTCGCCAGGAAAGCGGTTCAGTATTTCGTTGGCAAGCGCGTCGAGCGATTCCGTCGGGCCAACGAGTCTTGCGGCAATATTTTTTGTATCGGGTAGCCAGTCGAGTGCATCGAGTTCCCATCGGGATGCTCCCGCCTGCGTAAGGATTTGTGTGGCGATTTCTGGACCGACCGTCTCCAACATCAAGGTGAGTCTTGACGTGTGGCGAGGGAAAACTTTGAAGGTAATCTCGGTGAGTATCCCAAAGCGTCCGAGACTGCCGACAAAGAATTTGGGAAGATCGAATCCGGCAGCGTTTTTGACTACCTTTCCACCCATCCGCAGCAGTCGTCCTGCACCGTCCACAAATTGAACCGCGAGGATAAAGTCACGCAGCCCACCAAATCGAAAACGTCCGGGGCCGCTGACGCCCGAAGCGACCGTTCCTCCAAGCGTCGCGCCCTTCGCAACAAGCATCGGATCGAAAGGTAGATACTGTCCTTGGGCTGCGAGTGTTTCCACGATCTCGCGCAACGGTGTACCCGCCAGTGCAGTAAAGGTAAATTCGCTCGGTTCGTATTCCACGATACCCGTGAGCTTTGCCGTGGAGAGCTTCACGGCACTGACGGCGGACAGACGCGGCTTCGTGCCCGAACCCACTGCGATGAGACGCGGCGTCGAACGCACTGCCTCGACAAGTTCGGCGGTATTGGCTGGAGTGAGTGTTGCGTTCATTCGCGGGAGATGACTCCTGCTTTTTCCAACGGATGCAGTCCGTGTTGCGTGAGCGAGGGAGCCTCGGATCCGGGAAACATCTTCCCTGGATTCGCGATACCGAGAGGATCAAACGCTGACTTCAAGCGTTTCATACAATCAATTTCTTCCTCACGGAACATGTCCGGTAAGAAGTCGCGTTTCTCGACTCCCAAACCATGTTCGCCCGTTAACGAGCCTCCCATCTCGACACACATCTTCAAGATACGACCGGCGAGTGCCTCGGCCCGATCGAGATCTCCGGGAACACGACCGTTGAACAAAATGAGTGGGTGCAGATTGCCGTCACCCGCATGAAAAACGTTGGCAACACGAATACCGGTCTCTCGCGACATTTCGCCGATGCGGCGCAATGCTTCCCCCAGCTTTCGACGTGGCACGACTCCGTCCTGAACGATGAAGTCCGGTGAAAGCCGTCCTACGGCACTAAATGCGCTTTTGCGCCCTTTCCAAATAGCCATTCGTTCTTCGGCATCTCGCGCTGGACGCGCTTCGATTGGCTTGCTGGCAGCGATGATCGCGTCGAGACGCTTGCGGTCTTCTGCGACCACTTCGCGCGGCCCTTCAAGCTCGACGATCAATACCGCTTCTGCACCTGCGGGATACTCGGCATGTACGGCAGCTACAGCAGCCTCTAGTGCGAGTGCGTCCATGATCTCCATCGCGCCAGGCAGCAAGCCACTTGCGATCACAGCAGACACCGTGTCGCCTGCCTCTTCTAGTGAATTGTATCCGGCCAGCACCGTATGGAAGCACTCAGCTTTGGGTAACAGTTGCAGCGTGACCTCGAGCGCGATGCCGAACAAACCCTCATTGCCGGTGAACAGCCCACACCAATCCGGGCCAACACTCTCGCGACTTACCCCGCCCCACTCGACGACTTCGCCAGTGGCTAGCACAGCCTTCATACCTAGGACATGGTTAGCGGTCATCCCATATTTGAGGCAATGTGCGCCCCCAGAATTGAATGCGACGTTGCCACCGATGGTGCAGATAGTCTGACTGGATGGATCGGGGGCATAGTACAGACCATGCGGAGCAGCCGCAATGCTTACAGCCGCGTTGATAACGCCCGACTCAACGACGGCAATGCGATTCAACGGATCAATTTTCAGAATCCGATTAAGCCGATTCATCGCGATGATGATACCCCCCGCAACGGGTAATGAGCCGCCGGACAGACTCGTACCGCTGCCGCGGGCGACGAATGGCAAGTGGTGTTGATGGCACAAACGAACCAATGCGACGACTTCATCGGTGGTCACTGGAATGGCAACGGCAAGTGGTGATTGCTGGAATGCCGTCAGCCCGTCGCTTTGGTAGACGGCAAGTTGCTCTGAACGCAGCAGCAACTGCTCTGGCCGAAGCAGCGTCTTTAAGTGTTGAATAGCAAGGTGGCTCATATTGTCGTTCCCTAATGCTTGCGAGATTTCACTTCTCGCCGACGAGCATGCAAAATGAATTCGGTGTAGCCGTTAGGTTGCACGCTGCCATGGAACACAAGGTCGCAAGCGGCTTGGAATGCAGTGTTTTCGTCAAAGTTTGGCGACATAGGTCGATAACTTGGGTCTCTCGCGTTTTGACGATCGACTACAGCTGACATTCGCCGAAGTGTTTCGGTCACTTGCTCCCGCGAACAGACACCGTGCCGCAACCAGTTGGCGATGTGTTGGCTGGAGATGCGCAACGTGGCGCGATCTTCCATGAGGCCGACGTCGTGGATGTCGGGCACTTTCGAACAACCCACACCGCTGTCAATCCACCTTACAACGTAGCCGAGAATGCTCTGGACATTGTTGTCGAGTTCTTGCTGGACTTCTTGAGAAGTTGGCCATGTCGTACCGAGCATTGGCAAAGTCAAAATATCGTCGAGGCTGGCTCGCGATCGTTTGGCAAGTTCTGTTTGGCGTTGTGCCACATTGATTTCGTGATAATGCAGGGCATGAAGTGTGGCTGCCGTGGGAGAGGGGACCCAGGCTGTATTCGCTCCGGCCATGGGATGCGCTCGCTTGGTCGCGACCATTTGTGCCATGAGGTCCGGCATGGCATACATACCTTTGCCGATCTGCGCGCGACCGCGCAGTCCGCATGCGAGTCCGTTGTCGACATTCCAATCTTCATAGGCAACAATCCAAGGCTGCGACTTCATGACGTTCTTTCGAACGACCGGACCTGCCTCCATGCTGGTGTGAATCTCGTCACCGGTGCGATCGAGAAAACCGGTATTGATGAACACCACGCGATCCTTCGCCACGCGAATACACTCCTTTAGATTGATTGTGGTTCGGCGTTCCTCGTCCATGATTCCGACCTTGACCGATGAAGGAGGTAGTCCGAGTGCATCTTCAATACGACCGAAGAGTTCGCAGGTCAACGCGACTTCCTCCGGCCCGTGCATCTTGGGCTTCACGATGTAAATGCTGCCGGTCCGGGAATTACGGAACTTCCCTAGGCCTTTTAGATCGAAAGACGAGATCAGGCAGGTGAAAAATGCATCGAGAAAGCCCTCTGGAATTTCGTTACCGTCGCTATCGAGCACGGCATCCGTGAACATGTGATGGCCGACGTTTCTCGCAAAGAGTAAACTGCGTCCCGGCAGGATCATCGTGCCACCGTCCGGTTTAGAATAGGTACGGTCAGGGTGGAGCGTGCGAGTCAGCGAACGACCACCCTTCTCAAAGGTCTCGGACAAATCACCTTGGATCAGCCCCAGCCAATTCGCGTAAGTATGCGTTTTATCCGCCGCGTCTACAACTGAAACGGAATCCTCCATGTCCTGAATCGTTGTGATCGCGGATTCGAGCACTACGTCCTTGATACCTGCAGCATCGGTTTTGCCGATGGGGTGAGCGCGGTCAAATTGAATCTCGATATGCAAACCATGATTGACGAGAAGAATGGTCGACGGCGATGCAGGTTCCCCAACATAGCCGATAAATTTCGTAACGTCGGCCAAAGTGGTTTGCTGGCTGTCAATCAATGTGACTAAGAGTTTTCCACTTTGCACGGCATATCCTGCTGCGTCCTTATGGCTGCCGCTTGCGAGTGGAGCAGCCTTATCCAAGAACTCGCGTGTGAAGGCGATAACCTTCGCACCACGCTTGTGGTTGAAGTCACCGGACTTTTTACAGCCGTCGGTTTCAGGAATTACATCCGTTCCGTAGAGCGCGTCATAAAGACTGCCCCAGCGAGCGTTGGCGGCATTGATCGCGTAGCGTGCGTTGGTCACAGGCACAACCAGTTGCGGCCCAGCAATGTTCGCCACTTCATGATCGACATTCTCTGTGATTGCCGAGAAATCTGGCCCTTCCGGTAATAGATAACCGATCTCAATTAAGAACCTCTTGTAGGCTTCTGCGTCATGAGGTTGGCCAGCGTGCGTGCGATGCCACTCGTCAATGCTGGACTGAAGATCGTCACGTTTGGCCAGCAGTGCGCGGACTCGAGGTGTGAGGTCGGTAACAATTCTCTCAAACGCCTCCCAGACCGCTATTGGCTTGAGACCCGTACCAGGACAGATGCGTTGGGTAAGCAGATCATTCAGAACAGTTGCGACTTGGAGACGGCCTTGTAAGATTCGTTGTGTCATAGTATTTCGTGGAACTTCGCAGCGGAAGGCTGATGCGGGAAGACTAGCTTGATTGTACAAGTTCAAGCCGTTCACCGTAGCATATCCCTATCGGACAGCAACAGGTTTGGTCCCATCACCATCATTTACACGGGAAGTTCGAGCATTGTCGCGGGGTCGGCATGTCAGTATCATTGCTGATGCTTGGGGATTAGAAGTACTGGTAGTCATTACGAAAATGGGTTGAGAAACATGGACTTTTCTATGCACCAAACATCCAACGGGAAGTCACCGGTTCCATCGAAGGTGCTCTGGCAGATGGCTCGCAAGTTGAAATATCGACCTATCAATGCCAATTGAATTGGTTTGCGAACTCAGGTCAAACGCCTCTGCTTGGCGTCGGGCTACTGCCGGCAAAGGAATTACGCGTCGACTACACAACGGCAACCACGAGCTTCAGTACAACAATAGATGGGAACAGCCACGGAATCAGCGGTGCATCTTGGACGAACCAACCCAACGCAGAATGGCAGCGGTTGAAACTGCGCCGGTAGATGGATTGGAATCGGAGAAGCCGCGATTTGCAAATTGCCGTTTGCTATTTCCGCTACTCGCCCTCTATGTCTTCGTCTTCGCGTTGTTCCCAGCTTCGCCGACCGCCGCAGAGGATGCGGCAGACTTCGCTAAGCTCGCTCCGGATGTCCTTACCAAGGAGCAGCGGAGTGAAGCGGTGGGCATGATCGACCGCGTGATTCGTCGCCGCACGGCCGAGGTCAACACTCGCAACCGCGAGCAGTGGTCCCAAATCGCATCGCGGGAACAATGGGAGAAGTTTCGCGACGAGCGAGTGGCCGCGCTGCGGCGTTCGCTAGGAGACTATCCTGCACCTCCCGCTAAGCTCAATGTCCGCACTACGAGCATTCTCACTGGCGAAGGTTTTAAGATTGAGAATACCGTCTACGAAAGTCGCCCTGGTCAATGGGTAACGGGCAACCTCTATGTGCCCGACAAGCCGACTGATTCGATGCCGGGCATACTGATAGCGCACGCTCATCATGGCGGCAAACGCGATAGCGAGCTTCAGGACATGGGCATGACCTGGGCTCGCGCCGGCTGTCTGGTCCTGGTGATCGACCAGGTGGGCTACGGCGAGCGTCGCTCGCATCCGTTCAGCAGCGACGAAGACTACGCGAAGCCGTACCGAACAGGTCGCCAAGACTATTACTTTCGCCAGGACACCGGAGTGCAACTTCAATTGCTGGGCGATAGTCTGATGGGCTGGATGGCCTGGGATCTGATGCGCGGCGTTGATCTACTTCTGGCACGTGACGGCATTGACGCCAAGAAAATCATTCTTTTGGGTGCTGTCGCGGGTGGCGGCGACCCGGCGGGGGTCACGGCTTCTCTCGATCACCGCATTGCCTGTTGCGTGCCGTTTAACTTTGGCGGTCCACAACCGGAAACTCGCTATCCCCTGCCAGAGGACGCCGAGACAAGCTTCAACTACCTGGGAGGTGCTTACTGGGAGTCCACTCGCGGTCTGCGACTCGGCGGCCGTGACGATTTTTTGCACTGGGTCATTGTCGGCAGCATCGCGCCGCGCCGGCTGATTCATGCCCACGAATTCTCTTGGGATCAGGAGCGCGATCCAGTCTGGAAACGGTATCAGAAAATCTGGGGCGAGTTCTACAATACGCCCGAAAACCTGGGCTTCGCGCATGGCAAAGGCCTGCTCAGCCAGCGTCCACCCGAGGCCTCGCACTGCAACAACATCGGCGTTTTCCACAGGCAGATGATTCATCCACTGTTCGAGCGTTGGTTTGGCATCAAGGTCACTGCGAAAGACGAATACAGCGCACCTCGCATGCCTGCGGAACTAATCTGCCTGACCGACCAGGCCCGGCAGGAATTAAAGCCTCAGAGCCTGAATCAACTGATGAGTGCCATCGGCCAGGAACGCATCGACGCCGCCCGCAAACGGCTCATCGGAAAGTCGCCGGCTGAGCGTCGCGAGCTCCTGCGAGCCGACTGGAGCAAGCTGCTGGGTGAAGTTTCGCTGGCCAAGTCACCCGTGATCAAAGCCACTGCGGTCGATGACCAACCCATTGCTGGCGCGAAGGTCGAACGCATCGTCTTGGAAGTGGAACCGGGAATCGTCGTGCCTGTGCTGGTCCTCTCGCCGGCCAAGCAGCTTGACAAGGTTCCAGTGGTCATTGGCTTGGCACAGTCCGGCAAGGCTGGATTCCTCAAGGAGCGATCAACGGAGTTACAGAAGCTCATCCAGTCTGGTGTGATGGTTGTCCTACCGGATGTGCGCGGTATCGGCGAATCGCGCGCGGACGATATCGACCTGACAACGAACCTGCAGCTGTTCGGCGAGACATTGCTGGGCCAACGGCTGCGTGACTTACGCTCGATCCTGGCTTACCTGCGTGATCGGAAAGACGTCCATGGTTCGCAGATCGCCCTCTGGGGCGACGCCTTTGCACCGCCGAACCCAGCAAACACCGACTTCAAGGTGCCCCGCAACGTTGACGGATGGCCTCGTGGGCCGGAACCGCTGGGCAGCCAACTGGTATTGTTAGGTGCTCTGTTCGAGGACGACATCCGCGCTGTCTACCTGGCAGGCGGCCTGGCCAGCTACCACGACGTATTGACGAATTTTGCAGTGTTGATCCCGCACAGCGCGTCAGTGCCGGGAGCACTAACAGCCGGCGACCTGTGCGACCTGGCCTGCAGCTTGGCGCCCAAACCCCTGCGGATGGAGGCGCTTGTCAATCATTTGAACCGCACTGTTCCAATCTCCGAACTGCACGGGGCCCACGCACTGTGTGTGCAAGCCTACACGTCAACTCCGAGCGCCTTCAGTATTTCTGAATTGCGATCATCGCCAGCAAACTGGCTCTTGGAACAACTCCGCTAAAGTCACATCGACAGTAGGGTGGTGACGAGAGTGAAGAAGGCGGTGGTGCCAAACCGGAGCGAGTTACGGCTTGGCATGAAAAGTCTATTCGGCAAATGACTTGGATCTCGAAACGGCGAGTGCCGCATCTTCACTGCGGGATTTGGTTGAGTTTCTGGCCTGCCTCAGGTAGGCTACGACTCTGTCAACCATCCATTTCGTGGGGCTCGGTCCATAATAACTTTAGATCGGTTCAAATGCACAGAAGAACAATTGCCGGATTCAACGCAATCGCATTGGCGTCAGCTTTATTGGTGTTGACGGCCATAGCCGCACCGATTGATGAACCAACCGGAGCGAATGTGCGGGATATCAGCTCACGTCGCGAGCTGTTCGTTGATCGGTACTTGATCGATCGACTCGACAACGCGACGCTCAAGCTGCATGAACCACAACTTGCTCCGGCCATGACCGAACCAGCCGACAACCTCGAATACGGGACCGTCATTAAGGACAACGAACTTTTTCGGCTCTATACGCGCGAAGGCCGCGGAGCCAAGTTCGATGGTGATACTCCGGAGGTCACTCGGTACTGCGAAAGCCGCGACGGCATCCATTGGACAAAGCCGAAGCTAGGGCTATTTGAGATTGACGGCAGCAAAGACAACAATGTTATCCTACACGAGGCGCCGTTCTGCCATAACTTCTCGCCATTTCTCGACGCCCGACCGAATGTGCCACCCGACGAGCGATTCAAAGCGCTGGCTGGAACAGTGAAGACGGGGCTGGTTGCGTTCCTTTCGGGAGATGGCATCCGCTGGCGAAAGCTGCAGCCCGAACCAGTCGTCACTTATACGAAGGAATACGCGTTCGACTCGCAGAACGTCTCGTTCTGGTCCGAAAGCGAGAGTTGTTACGTCTGCTACTTCCGCCATTTCCTAGACAAGGAACTGCGGTCAGTCTGCCGCACAACATCACTCGATTTCGTAACGTGGACGGAACCAGTGCCGCTCAAACCAAACTTCGACGGCGAGCATATCTACACGACGCTGACGCATCCCTATTTTCGAGCGACGCATATCTACGTAGCAACTCCAACGCGTTTTCATCCTGGTCGTGGCGAGAGCACGGACATCCTCTTCATGACAGCTCGCGGCAACGGCCCCTTCGATCGTACGTTTCGCGAAGCCTTCATTCGCCCTGGCCTGGATCCGGCGCGCTGGGGTAATCGCTCGAACTACGCGGCGCTTAACATCGTTCCAACTGGCCCTGCCGAGATGTCGATCTATACGACTCCCTTTCGCCGCTTTACGCTGCGGCTCGACGGCTTCGCGTCTGTGCATGTCGGCGCGGACGTCGGGGAGCTGGTCACGAAACCGTTCATGTTCTCCGGCAAGGAACTCGTGGTCAACTACGCAACGAGCGCCGGTGGCAGTATGAGAGTCGAGTTGCAAGACGCCGCTGGAAAAGCGATCCCAGGCTTCACGCTCGCCGATTGCCGCAATCTAGTCGGCGATGCCATCGAGCAACCGGTCGCTTGGACCAAAGGCGGCGACGTCTCATCCCACATCGGCCAACCGGTTCGCCTACGCATCGTCATGCAGGAGGCGGATCTGTATGCTCTGCAGTTTCGACCCGGTCCATAAAGCCTCAGCCGCGCAAGTCGGCCGATCAACCGCTTCATCGCGGTAGTGATTTCCGAACCCTCGACGGGAACCGTTGCGGGGCCAATCTCCAGGAGGAAGGGAACATCTACATGACACGACAACTTCTCGATATGGTGTTGTTGATTTTGAGCATCAATCTTGTACTCGCTGGCCATACTCTAGCTGATGAGCCAACTAGCGAGCAGCCGTTGATTGGCTACACGGAACTGCAAACCAATCTGCCAGGTGGACGGCATGCGAACGTGCGTACAATGCGCGCGACGGTGGTTCGAGCGGATGGATCGGGCC
>NZ_JBIPLW010000061.1:0-10948 GCF_044369455.1 Flavobacterium sp.
GCTGAACCCGCCGGGTGACGCGATGCCCGTGCCGCTGATCATGGCGCAGATCGAGACCGTCGAAGCCGTGAAGCGGGCCGCCGAAATCGCGCGCACGGATGGCATTGATGTGCTGTTCGTCGGCCCGTCGGATTTGCAGTTCGATCTTCAGAATCACGCCGATTCCTCGGTGGGAGACTACCAACAATGCCTGCGCACCGTCGTCTCCGCCGCGAAAGGAGCTGGCAAGGCCGCTGGCATTCTCGTTCGAGACGCGGCCGATCTTCCGGCGCACCATGACCTAGGCTTCACACACATTGCCGTAGATCTGGACATCGCGATCCTTCGCAAAGCCTACGCGAAAATCCTCACTTCTGCTTCTCAATGAAAGCTCCCCTTGCTCTGCATTCCTATCCGTCACTGCGCAGTACTTTCGTTACAATGCTCTGCAATCATTACAGGACCTCGCCGACATTCCATTACTCGAACGACGCGAAATACTCGTCAGCGAAAGATCACCCATGAAACCACAACAACTCACGTTGATAGGCCTCCTCGCTGTCGCCTTTCTTGCGACCACATCTGTCAGTCTAACTGCGGACGACACGGTGTCCTTGTTCGACCGCAAGAACATCTCCGCGTTATGGATCGCGGCTCCCTGGGATGCGAAGAAGCGCGGCCCGGAGGAACGGATGCAGATGCTGAAGGAGCTTGGATTGAGCAAGTTCGCTTACAACGGAGACGGCGCGGTCGATTCGGAAATCGAAGCGGCGAAGAAGCACGGCATCGAAATCGCCGCGTTCTGGTATCCGGCACGGAATCCGCAAGTCGTCGATGCCATCAATCGCCACGGCATCCATCCCCAGTTCTGGGTTTGCGGATCGCGCGCCATCACAGTAGCGAACGAAGCCGAGCGAATCGAAGCCGAGGTGGCCCGCATCCGGCCCATCGCAGAGGATGCGGCAGCGCTTGGTTGCAAAGTGGGGCTTTACAATCATCGCGAGCCTTGGTTCGAGGATCAGGTTCATCAAATCGCCATCATCGAGCGTCTGCGCCGCGACGGACTAACGAACGTGGGCATCGTCTTCAATTTTCACCACTGGCGCGGCTCGCTGGCAGAGTTCCCCGCGCTCTTCAAACGCATCCAGCCTCATCTGCTCGCAGTCAATCTCAACGGAATGAGAGCTGATACTGCACAGTATCCCCCAGTGCTCTACATCGGCTCCGATGAATCGGAACTTGAGATGATCCGTGTCGTCCAAGAGAGCGGCTGGCGCGGTCCGATCGGTGTCATCCACGAACGCCCCACCGTCGACGCCGCCGAGGGAATCAAGGGCAACCTTCAAGGCCTCGAGTGGGTGCAAAAGGAATTGCAGCAGCCCGGCTCCGGAGGGCCCAAGCCGCAGGAGCCCGCGCCACCCAAGCCAGTGCTTCCCAAGCCAGTGTTCGCGCCGTTGGCCGCACCGCAAGCCGCCGACGATGCTCGCCTGGCCGTCCAATCGGCTGATGACGCCCGCATCGCCGCCATGAGTTCACCAGAACGCTCCCGACTGACTGCGATCTTCTCCGACGAACTCCGCTATGCGCACTCCACGGGTGCGGTGGATACCAAGGCATCGTTTATCGACACGCTTACCTCTGGCAAAACGAAGTATCTTCTCTTCGACTACCTGGAACGCGAGTTCAGCTTTCCCGCTCCGGGCATCGCGTTGATGACGGGTCGCGTCCGCATTCGCGTAGCGACTGCGGAAGGTGAAATGGAAAACTCGCTCAGCTTTCTCGCCGTTTGGCGCAAGGAGAAGGACCACTGGCGTTTCCTTGCTTGGCAATCTTGCAAACTTCCAACTGCTTCCAAACCATGAAACAAACGCTCAACATTCTCCTCACCGCCCTGCTGCTTGCACCGCTGGCCGCACTGCACGCCGACGACGCTCCAGCTCGGCAACCGCCGTGGCATCTCGGTCCGCCGAAAACGGAGCATGCGGTGAGCAACCGTGCTCTGACTATGGCCCCAAGCATCACGGTCGCACCGAAAGGGCGGCTGTGGGCGACCTTTTACGCTGGCGTGACGCCCGGCGAGGACCTCAACAACTACGTCGTGCTTTCAACCAGTGGCGACAATAACGCGGTGTGGCAGGAAGTGCTCACCATGGATCCAGACGCGGGCGGGCCGGTGCGGGCGTTCGATCCCGTGGTGTGGGTGTCGCCGGATGGCCGCTTGTTCCTCTTTTGGGCGCAAAGGAGACCTTCTATGAAACCGGAACTGTGGTGCGTGGACACCGCCCAGCCCGATGCCGTGCGGCCCGAGTGGTCGCTACCGCGCCGCATCGGCGAAGGGGTGATGATGTGCAAGCCACTCGTGCTTTCCTCCGGCGAATGGGGACTGCCGATCAGCCAATGGGGCAACAACGGCTGGAGTGTTGGGGACAATAGCGCGCAGCTCGTCGTCTCCACTGATGCTGGCAAGACCTGGACCCTGCGCGGCAGTTGCAATGTGCCAAAGGACGCACGCGAGGCCGACGAGCACATGTTCGTCGAGCGCACCGACGGCTCCCTTTGGCTGCTCGTGCGCACCCGATACGGCATCGGCGAAAGTGTCTCCACCGACCGCGGCAAGACCTGGCCGGATCTGACGCCTTCGGGCATTGAGCACCCTACCTCGCGTTTTTTCGTTCGCAGGCTCGTGTCGGGAAATCTCCTGCTCGTCAAACACGGCCCGCTCGACCAGCGGATCGGCCGCTCGCATCTCACGGCCTACCTCTCCAAAGACGACGGCAAGACCTGGGGAGGCGGACTCCTGCTCGACGAGCGTACAGTCGTTTCCTATCCTGATGGACAACAAACGCCCGACGGTCTCATCCGCATCATCTACGACTACAACCGCCGCACCGACCGCAACATCCTCATGGCGACTTTTCGGGAGAAAGACGTCGCGGCTGGCAAGCCCGTCACCCCTGACGTGCGACTCCGCCAACTCGTCAGCAAAGGGACCGGTGGTAAGGAGAAGCCAAAGACCTCCACGGCCTCTTCCAACGCCGACGGCAAACCGATGCACACCACCAAGTCCGGCACACTCACCAGCGCCCAGGCGAAACCGCAAGCCCTCGTCGCCGGAGCAAAGCTCTTCGCCGACCGCGACTACCTCGCTGCCAATCTTCCCGATGCGATCAAGAACGCGCACTTCCTCCCCATCACGATGGACGGCCAGAAGACGATCCAATGCGAACGCGCTGGGACCGTCTTCTTCCTCACTCCCGTGCTCGACCGCAACCGCGACACGGCCGCGCAAGCCTTGATGGATCAGGGCTTCGAGAAAGTTGCTCTACCGGAAATCCCGCTCTTCAATCCCACCTCGCCCGCGAACTACTGCACGCTGTTCCAAAAAGACTGCGTTGTAGGTGAAAAAATCCTTATCAGCAAATGGGCCGTGCCTGTATTCTTCCCATGAAACCCACGCGGTCGCACCTATCACGACAATGGCCATTTCGTTGGACCGTGGATCGAGAGGCTCAATGCGGCGTGTTCCATCAATAAAGTGACGAGCTCATAACTCATAAATCGAACTCAGTGTACCCAGTATGAAACGCAGAACATTTCTCCAGTCACTCGCAGCCGCAAGCGCAGTTCCCGCGCTAGCCGCTACAGTGAACAAGTTAGCCGCCTCTGAGTCCTTCAAGCTCCGCTAGGTCCTTTCCACTGCGTTGTATGGCGAGATGCCGCTCGAAGAGATTTTGCCCGAGGTCGCCAAGAGCGGCTGCGAGGCGATCGTCATTTGGCGTAAGTTGCATGGCGATCAGCGCAAGCAGATTGCCGAGATGGGCGATGACAATTTCGCGGCACCGATGACAAGGCGATCATTCATGGCATCCTCGACCTGGCACCGAAGCTAGGAAGGATGAAGCTCGTTGTGGATGGTGCGATCCTTGTCACGGGACTCAAGGTTCACTCCAACAGGACTCGCCGATGCTGAAACGATTGGCGGCGTGGATCATGCAGTACTGTGTGTCGATTGCGTTGATTGCCCCGGCGCATCGTTTCGCGTCATTCCAACGGAAATCTGGGGGCATGAAAACAATCTGAGACTCAGCAACATGGACTTTACCGAATTTGCCAGCGCGGCTGGGCCTGCTGACGTGTTTCGCGGTTTCCTTGTCTGATCGCGCGGCGGTAGGTGGTCCTGGGGGTAGCGGAGGCAACACTGCTGGAAAGCAAAACGATTGCCGCAACAAGGTCGCAACAAGATTGAGACGAGGGCGCATGAAGGACTTAGGGATTGAAGCGAATGGAATCGATTTGAAAGCGATAGACTTGCTGGGAAGTCTCTCCATGTTCGTCGATGGCAATTCCCAATTCATCTAGCGTCCATGGGAGCATCGCTTCTGTGACGTCACGTTCGATTGCGAACCGCTGTTGAGGCGGGGACTGAGTCATTAGATTGGCTTGAATTTGCTTCTTCGATGGTTTGTAAGTTAATTCAAATCGATAGGGAGTTGCGGGGCGTAGGGAGTCATCCTGCACGACAGGGAATTTGAGGACTTCTCCTTGTGCGGCCAGCACCAGTTCCACCTTCTCTGGACTCGAGATTCGAAGAGCCAACGAGTGTTCGTCCAATGGTAAATCACTTTGAAATAACCCGATGATCATGGGGTTTCGCTGGTTGTCGCCGAAGGATTGGATGTGGAAGTCCACTGCCAAGGTGAAGGCTTTACAAGTGTCCGTTGGATCGACGGCGCGTACGTAACGACGGCGTTGATGGATCAGCTTCTTTGAGCTCTCGCCCGCAACCTTCAGGCCCCCCGTAATCTTCAGGCACTTTGTCAGCTTTTCCCAGCCGTAGGGAACGGTCGACGGATCCATGATGGCTGCTTCATCTGCCGGAGTCGCCTTGCGACCAATGCTTAACATGTCAAAGTCGAAGTACCAACCGCGCGTTAGCGGATCAGAATCGAATTGCTCGTCGAACGTCGAACCAGTCGACTTCGGTGTGTTCCAAGTTTGATTGCTTAGCGAAGCGAGAAACGGATTCACTTCGATCCTTTCAGGTTGGCCATACTTGGTATGTTCGCTCCAAACCCAAACATACTCGTCGCTGGTAACAAGTGCTAACGGCAAATTGGACCACAAGGATGCCTTGGTTCCGTTGGGCCATCCCGGAGGCGTGTTCCATGGGTGATCTTCGACCCATGCTGCCATACCGACTTTGACAAACGCGTCATACTTGGCTGGATCGTTGCTCAGCGAGCGCCAGTTTCGAATTTCAGCTCGCGCAGTCGAGTATCGGTTTCGGTCGCCCGGAAAGCCGTCTTTCGTTGCATGCGTGTGCGTCGTTCCGGGGGCATGACCAAAATAGAATGTGTTTTCATGTCCATGAATGATCTCAGCGGGTGATTGAATGCCTTCCAGTACACCATCGAGAAAAGGAATGACTCCGCCCAGTGGCCCGTAGCTGTTGGAATCTGGGGACCATGCGAACGTCGTCATGATTTTGACTTCGGGAAACTCGGCTTGGATTGCCAGAATCCATTGCTTGCCACGGCGGCGCAGAACCTCGGGTGCATCTTTACCCAGCGGAAAAGGAAGACCCTGTGGCTGGTCCGGTTCGAACTCAGGTGTTCCTGATCGCGTTCGCCAACGATATTGACCGTACTGTTCGGTATCCAACCAAAGTCCTTTCAACTTGCCAAGTCGACATAGGCGAGCTGCTTGGACGGCGTTGTGCTGAATCGCTTCCCAGTCGTGATCATCCGCCAGGTTGGGTGTATGCAGTCCACGCGCTCCATCCACCATTCCAAAGATCAGGAAATTGTCTGTTAGATTACCGCGACGCATCGTCTGCAGATCGGCCAGAGTTTGTGCGACCGCCTCATCGGGGATCTTGACGGTGTTCCATAACAACTCGTGAAGGAAGGCGGGTCGCAGTGGCATTCCCAGTTTCGTCAAGCCGAGTGAATCGACCCACTCTCGCGACAATACAGCTGGAAGAACGATTCCATCGAAAGGATAATGCGCGTTGAACTCAGGATGCTCTGCGATGAATTGCGGAGTAATCGCTGTTTCTGCGCCATTGACCGTATAGAGTCCTCCACCGATGATCTTTTTGTTGCGCAGTTCACGTGGCTGTGCCCAAAGTTCACCTGGCATTTCGTCAAACGCTTCGATGCGGATCCAGGCCAACTCGATCAAGCCCTCATCGAAGCTTGGGTCGAATCGGAATCGCGCGCGAGGAGCGAGCGTGGGAAGCCAAACGCGATACTCATGCCATTGACCATCGTTCTGAATCACAAACGATCGGCTCCGTTCTTCCGAAAAGGGTTGGCGAAAATAGATTTGCCCAACAGAGCCAGCGCGTGAAAGCATGCGAACGGTAACGCAAACCACCTTTCCTGCTGGGCAAGCCATCTGTGGACTCGTCAGGAACGGATCTGGGGCTTGCAACTCCATCGACACTCCCTTTGCACCATGCTGCAGGTTTCGTATATGTGGGTTCGCAGTCCAGCTATCCATTCCTTGGCTGAAATCCCAATAACCGATCGTTTCGCCCCCGTGAAGACCTTCACCGACCAATATCCACATGAAACAGAGAATGCAACGAAACCAAGAATGATCGAGGTGTAGCATTGATGAAGCTCTCGGAGGAATCGAATGGGAATGGTAAGTCAGATCACGCCAGCATACCTCGGCAGCCGTTTCAAAGTTTGCGCAAAAATTGCAGTTGGCGTTTTTCGCAGACAGATATCGTTAGCAGCCTGACACTTCGATCCAGTTCTTTCATGGTTGCTTCAACCTCTTTGCTTCGCGCTAACGGCCGTTCGTTCCGCCCGAAAGAGCGAGTTTAACCGAATGAACGACCCATAGCATAGATCCCAAGACACCTATCAGCCCGAGCAGTACGATGTACGCTTGTGTCACCGGAATCAAGTACCAAATCTCCGAAAAATACACCCATAAGCGTACCCAATCGAGCATGAGATAAACCGTTGCGATCGAAAGGTAAGGACCAAACGGGGTCTCTTCATTTCCGGTCAATACTAACCGGATGACAATCAAGGGAACGCCAAGACAAGGTCCGAGAAATACAGCGATCCATACGAATTGCCATCCGAAGAATGCGCCTACCATCGCCATGAGTGTGACGTCTCCGAAACCAAGCGCCTCGCGCCCTACCACAATCCTAGCCATCAATCGAATGCCCCACACCAATGCGCCCCCTAATCCAATTCCGATCAACGAGGAAAGCAACGCTCTCCACTGTCCAGGAGGTAGCCAGATGTAGGATGCGATGATCAAGACGCTGCCTACAGCACTCATCAGCAATATCAACGGCAAGTTAAAGCTGCGCAGGAAACTGACGATGGCATATTGCACCCCTTTGGAGAAACCGCGGCGAGAAATCCACCTCAAATTTCCAAACGCGCAGCACCATGCAAGCCAAATCAAAATCGCTATGGTTAGACCGCTCGACCAACCTCCGGTCTGTCCCCATTCCTTGATCCATTCTCTCGGAGAGCCAGCGTGAATCGATACGCTTTCTTGATGCAACAGGATGGATGTTCCGACCGTTTCGGGCTCCCAAAGCGGCCAGCTGGGTATCAGTGCCGATCCTAGCAATCCGATCAGGGCGCCCGGGACAGTAATCAAATCAGGGATGGTCAGCTCGTCGAAATCGATGAATGTCGCTACCGTTAGTAGGATAATCAAGATGCTGTACTTCACGAATTGCACGTGCATCGCCCATTGTTGCGCAGAGGCGGGTTGGATCGCTATCGGGATGCAATAGCCCGACATCACCGTCCGATACAAAAGTACCCAGAGTGTGGGCGTCGCCAGTTCGATCAGGAATGGCCTCAACCAAAAGAACCTGCCCAAGGGCTCTTTGTCGGCGCTGCGAAACAACCAACCGACGATTGGCAGTTTGCAGATAGCCGAGAGGGAGGACCATTCGGTGGGACGTTGCTGCCAAGGGCTCACCGGTGAAGGCAAGAAACATATCGAGTAGATCCAAAGATTGATCAGCGGCCCCAATAGTAGCCCAGCCAAGATCAAGCATGTCTCTACGATACTGAAGCTTTCCACGCTACTACTCTTTCTTTTCCTAAGCGGTTCCGCGTTTGGTGAGGCGGTTCCTCGCAACTAGTCGGCTAATCCCTGGCAATGGAGTCGCGTATTCGCGGCTTTTTGTATTCTATCCCAGCTTTGGGTTTAGCTGGGACGGGTTTCTTGTTCTCGCTGCCGCACAGATTGACTTCTTCGAAAACAAAGTGCTTCCTGTGTTGACTGAAAACTGCTTTCGCTGCCACGGAGAGGATGAACCCACGCAAAATCGAAGTCGAAATCTGGCGAGACAGCCAGGTGTCGATCCCTGGCGAAATCGATCGCAAACTCGGCGGTGAGTCGACGGATTCGATCATGAACAACCCGCGTCGTTCGCTCTACGCCACCATGAGTCGCAGTGGCGAACGATTGGAGTCAGACTCCTTTTTCCGCCTGTTCGACTTCCCGACAGCTCAAGCGACCGCAGAAAAAGGCATTTCGACTACCGTGCCGCAGCAGTATCTCTTCGCTGCATCCGCGTCGATGCATTGATCAACAACGCTGCGACCCAGAACCCCAGTCCATTCGTCGATTTGAAGGAAGCCGATTGGGACCGCATCTTGGCCGTGAACCTCAAGGCCCCGTTTCTGTGCGCCCAAGCCAGCAGGCCCGAACTATGACGGCTATCCAAATGGCTTCCACTTCGCGCTCTTACCCAAGCGTGTCCTGTATTGGCGGGGCGTCAAACCGACGCGCTTTTGAAACTGACGGCAGAACGCACTTTGGTCGTAGAAGCCGTTTTGCTGGGCGATGGTGCCGATGGAGGCATCCGTGCACTGCAATTGCTGGCAGGCACTATCGATCCGAAGCTGCAGCAAATACTGAATGGGAGACGTCTGAAACAAGGCACTGAATCGGCGTTGAAATTGGCTGGTCGACAGCTGTAGGAGACCAAGACACCTTTGCTATTGGGCACGAACCAAATCTTGTTTCTGACGGCTACGTTTTGGTCAGCAATCCAGCGGTCTTGCCGACCGATCTTCCGTGGTTCGGCTGTTTAATAGGGTGCAATCACAGCCTCGCATGCGCGACGTAGAAACTCTTCGTAATCCCAAGCACCACTGAGACCGGTTTGACGAGCTATCACTAAATCGAGACTGGGAACAAACGCCAACAGTTGGCCTCCACTACCAGGTTTGTAACGAGCATCGAGAGGTATGCCTGCTATGTGCTTGCCACTCTCTGGAAAATGCCGCGCAGGCAATTCCCATCCGAGTGTAAAAACGGCTGGATTCAGCTTCCAACGCATCTCAGGCGTGGTGACTTGGTGCGAGGGCAAAGCGGTTTGTTCAATGAACCATTCAGGGATCACTTGTTTCTCGTGCCAGCGACCACCATGCAACATGCAGTAGCCAATACGCGCAAGTTCGCGCGCAGGCAGGCCAAGTCCATGTGAGGGCTTTCGTCCTACACTGCCTCCTTCGTAGTATTGAAACCACCATTTTTCTATGCCCAAAGGTTTGAACAGTACCTCCATGGCGAACTGGTCGTAGGGCTTGCCTGTGACCGTTTCGCAGACCAAGGAAGCGTGCACTAGTCCATGGCTCGAATAGCCACAGGCTGTGCCTGGATCAAAGGCCAACTTGGATGTGCGCTGATCACCACTGTGTCCGAGAACGTAATCCCACGAGCCATCATTGGGTGCTCCCATCGCTTCCGGACAAATGCCAGACGTATGATTAAGCAATTGTTCAATCGTAATTTGCTCCTTTCTTGGATCGCTCAATGGCTGCGCCCAGGGAATGAAATCGAAGGCTCGATCATCGAACTTCATCTTGTGTGGCGTTAGACCTTGCTGGCTACGCTCCGATGCAATGGCCAACACGGTAGCGCAGATAGCTTTGGACACCGAGGCAACTCGTCTCGCATCCGTGACGGCACTGTTACCTCGCTCGACCTGTAGCACGACAGTACCCCGCCGAATGACCACTGCTGCGAATGGCCTATCGTCCGAGTCAAGCAGCCACTGTCGGAGTGCAGCCAATTTCGTCTTATCCATGCCTCCGATCGTCTCGATCTCCGCCTCCGTTTCGACTTGTCGCCAGCCCCCTTGGGACTCTGCAGGTGGAAAGTAAGTTGAAGTGCGTTCAAAAGTTGGCGATACACCATTATTCACGGTTCCAGTTGCCAACCGGCTTAAGGCAGCGTAGTACAGCGAATCGTCTACAGGGCCATCGAAGTGAAAAGGAAACGTCTGATTGTGATCCTTGAGCATCAGTCCATAGCCGGCTCCGTGTTCCACAGTCGCCTTTAACGCAGCAACTGCCATGTCCCCCGTCTTGTCGTCTTCGTTGCAGACAATCGGCTTTCGGAAGCGTTGAAGCATCGCGATCCGTTGGCCGATTTCATTGACTTTGGTCCCATTCCAATGCGGAGTAAGAAAATCACATGCAGCGGCAACTTCAGGGTCAATACTGCCGTTTCCGTAACCGCTGGTCGTCACCAGCAACTCGGGCGCTGTCGTCTTGGCGAGTCGGACCAACGAGGCTTGGCTCGCATGATCACGGATGACGGCATGGACGAAGCCTCTGTGGGGATACTCGTTAGCGACTTCAATTAGCACATTGGAAAACTTACAAGATTGTACCCACTGAACTGCGTGTACAATTCCAGCTCGTACGGCTTGTTCGTCTTGCAACACTTTGGACTGTCGCTGGTAATACAATCCCAAAATGACAACCACACCCTGTTTGTCACAAGCACGAATAACGCGCTCAACTCGGCGAAGATACTCAGTTCGCAAAGAGCCATTGGCACGAAATGCAGAATTCACAGCCCCTTCATAGCCGGGCATGCCTCCTTGCAAACAGAGTGTGAATGCATTCACTCCACACGATGCGTATTGCGGGATTTTTTCAACGAATTCGTCCGTGTTTTG
>NZ_JBIPLW010000080.1:0-3080 GCF_044369455.1 Flavobacterium sp.
GACTAGCAGATCGATCGATTTCCCACATCGTCCCCTTCAACGCATCCCAAAGCAATTGCAAGTCCGAAAAGGAAAATCCTGTATCGCGTGCAAGGTAAGGGTTGATGAAACCTTGGCAACGATACAACGCGTATGGAATTGTATTTTTACGTCCCATCGTACCAGTGATGCTGCCATCTTTCTGAGATTGCTTCTTTGCCTCGTCTTCGGTTGTTACCGATTTTCGAGTGATTGAAAACTCCATCGGTACAATCGCATCGATCGAACGCGCAAAGGTGATTTGACAAGCACCACGAACTTGACCGCAATTGACGCCTGTCGTCATGACGGCACCGAACGCACGAATATCATAAAAGTTTTCACACATCCATTTTCTGGCTTTGGCTGTGTTGTCTGCCTTTGCTTTTGGATCTGAACCTTCGTCGGACTTCACTGCCGTTTGGGCTCGTTGATGCTGAAGATTTAGGACTCGCTTCTCATAAACAGCATCTTGCGTTTGAAAATACAACTCGGTTCCTGGCGCTTCGCCCGCCAATACCGAGATTGCGTTGCGAATTTTGCGTTTGATGCAAACATCCGTAACTAATCCCTGAAGAGATTGCGGATCGATTCTTGGCTGATTTCCTGAATCGGGGTCACCGTTGGGGTTTCCGTCTTGGACATCGAATAACAGAACAAAATCGTAGCGTTTGTTGACCGTTGAGGAGGTAGTATCGGTTGGCATTATTGATAGGTGCTTTCAGTGTCAGGAAGTTACAGTTGTGTGTTGTGGATAGTGAATCTGATTGATACTTTTTTGCCGTTAGGCCTAAAAACAAGCCTACGTCGAAAGTTAATTCCAGTTCTTACGAGGCCGCTTTTTTTGCTTTGCTCTCAGCAATGTCTTGGAATCGCTTTGCTTTCTGGTGGTAATAGCCAATTGCGAATCGCCCTTGGTCCTGAAGGGACAGTCGCATACTTGGAGGACTCGCGTTCAACATAGCGACTACTTCACTGAGTAGCCTTTCACTGTTCACAGCCGCACCTGGCTTTTCGCTCTTTAGCTTTCGTAAATGGTTTTGAGCATTTGCAAATAGTCGGCTGAAGACAAGACCAGGAGATGCACTGAATGTCGCGTAAAACTTATCGACCACGTTCGCATTTACATCTCCCAAAGCGTCGTATTGAATCTGTTCAAAAATGGAGAGTAAACGCCCATAAATATAAGCGGGATCGTTTTCACTTGGATCAAGAGTTTCGGTCACGGGCAAGCCCTTTCGTAGGAGGTAAAGTTTGATCAAAGACATACGTGCCAGATAAAAACCACTGGCACCATCAGCTCGCAATCGACGCAAACATGCATTGAGTATCGAATCGGAAATGGGCGTACGTTGGATTGCGGCCTGCAATAGCCGAGCTGGTGTATCAGGTGCAACACCGTCACTATCCATCGCGGTCGCATTCGCAAGCATCCACAATGGTACGCGACTGGACGAATACCCGTTTCCGTCTTTTGAGAGATCCGCGATAGTCAGCTCCTTGAACCAGGCAACCAAGTTCAGGTGAATGCGATCGACCGTGGTTTCCAGATAGTCACGTACAACGACTCTGGCGGAGTTCCCACCCAACGTCAACATGTAGAATGCATCCGAGCTTGCCTGGGACGATTGCACCCCTCGGGATGCAGACTCGAGAAGGAAACGTACTTGGTCGGGTTCCGGTTCGAAAAGAGTCATCATCGAATGGTCATGCTTTTCACGTGTCCAGAAAAGGAACATGATGCCATTGACCCTGTAACTGGTGCGTTGTGACGGAAAATCGTTTCCGATCAACGCATTGAGTGCACGGGTAAAGCCATCGATTCCCTCGGGAGAGACCATTGACGCTTCTGCTCCAACGAGATTGAAGCTATCAGCCGAATCCAATCCAGTCACGAGATAAGCGTCCGCTCGACATCCGATTGGTACCAATCCCTTAACCTTTGTTTTGACAGATTGGCTGATCCCCGACACCCGACCGGTGACTTGACAAAGCCCTTGTCGCCCGCCTGCCTGTTGGGTTGCAAAGTCACCTCCGAAAAATTCACGCCACCAAGAGATGATTTCTGTTCGTTCGCCAAGGCACTTCCCAGAATCTGAATGGAGTGCGAGTGTACAAAGAACTGTGCTTGCTAGTCCAAGTGAATCCAAATCCTGACAAATGCGATCCTCAAGATCAGTTGATTCGAGTAATTTGTCTGCAAACCTCGCAATCGGTTCGAGAGCGTTGTTCTTTAACTCTACGATAACGTGTTTCATGAATCGCCAAAACGTCGCACGTTGGGAAGCAAACTTTTCGCGTTTGTCTTCGTCTAACAGTCGGTTGACCGGGAGTACACGCGCAATCGTATCAACGAGAAAGACTGCGGGTTTTTCCTTTCCGCTCGCCGCAGGATCAGTAGTCTTCCATTGCCCTTCGGCATCACGAACGACGGGGCGAACCGGGACAGGCAAAAGCTTGCCACCACTCTTGATTACTTTTGCTGGCGTCTTTCCTTTCGCCGGTTTCTCGACAGACTGCCTAAGATCTTGAATGCCAAGATAGTTTCCCGAGTCATCGATATCGATTCGGCACGCAACCTCTTTATTCACGAGGGAAGGGTCGTCTATCAGTTTTTCTCGATCAGCCAATTCGTATAGTCGTTGCAGGATCATACTGGCACCTCATCTATTTCCCATCCGTAGATCCTGACTGGCTTTTCTCCGTCGACTCCTGGATTCATTGCATCGCAATGAAGAGCGCCCTTTCGAATACATGCCTCGAAGAATCCTGGGCGATTGGAATTGCCAAACTGTATGTCATACAACATGAGTCCTAGTGACTGATCCCAGTCAAGCGGTTTTTCAGTGCCGTCGAGCGGCGCAAAATGGCATGCGAACTCTCGACAACCTAGATACGGACGATGAAAGCATTGCCCCTTGGCAACTCGCCGATTGAACATAGCAATGTATTTGATTTCCGTATCCGCGCCGGGTTCTTCATCGCTGTCAGCGGGCTTTACGCGAGGCTGATTGGCGCGTGCAGTAAGAACAGGGTTCGCGTCGATGCGATAGGCTACGTGC
>NZ_JBIPLW010000024.1:0-10915 GCF_044369455.1 Flavobacterium sp.
CAAACAAAAAAATGCCTCAATTACAGCTTATCATCCTGCAAAAGAAGCATTTTTTTAAACGATATTTCACTTTATTCTCTTGAATACTAGAAGGTAACGAGCCAACTAATATCGTGTTTTCTAATCTGCCAATCAAATCTCCCATTTTCGGGAGATTCACAAACACTCCACTAAAAATAAATACTCGGTGTTTGTAAACCACAACTTTTCACAAACAAAAAAATGCCTCAATTACAGCTTATCATCCTGCAAAAGAAGCATTTTTTTAAACGATATTTCACTTTATTCTCTTGAATACTAGAAGGTAACGAGCCAACTAATATCGTGTTTTCTAATCTTTAATCAAACCACAACTGGTGGGATTTACGTTGTGAATTTATTTTAATATCGTGTTTTCTAATCTTTAATCAAACCACAACTCAGTCGATGCTTTTATAAGTTTAGAGGAAATATCGTGTTTTCTAATCTTTAATCAAACCACAACTTGTAGTAGTTTGAGTATTTAAAGAAGTTCAATATCGTGTTTTCTAATCTTTAATCAAACCACAACTGAATTTCTGTATCGTTCTTTCCCATTTTTAATATCGTGTTTTCTAATCTTTAATCAAACCACAACCCAAGTACTTTGGTGTTTCCGAATTTGTCTAATATCGTGTTTTCTAATCTTTAATCAAACCACAACCCATTAAACCTATCAATTAAGTAATGATAAAATATCGTGTTTTCTAATCTTTAATCAAACCACAACCGTTTCCATTTCGATTACTCCATCTCGTCTAATATCGTGTTTTCTAATCTTTAATCAAACCACAACAGAGTGACTGCGTAGAAACTCCGTTGTGGTTTGGTTGTTTAAGCGTTTGAAAATCTTATGTCAAAGAACTTTTAAAAATCTTGTCTTCCTATGATGGTGACGATTTCAATATCATCATCTTTTATATTGTAATAGATAGTATCAACTCCACAAACACAAAAACGTTCAATATCCTTATAATTTGTTGCAATGGGAAACATAAACGGATTAGCTGCTATTTTATTAAAACATTCAAATAACATATCATAATATTTGTAAGCTTGTTGCAAACCAAATCTGCCCAACCCAAATTCAAAAATTCTTATAATATCTTCTTCTGCCTCAAAAGATAAATTATATCTATACATTCAGTCTGCTTTTAATTTCTGCCAAAAGTTCTTCTTTGGTTTTGGTACTAAAACCACTCTTCAAACCTCTATCAATTTTCATTTGAACATACTCATGATACGCATCGCGCTCACGCGCTTGCTTAATCAAATAATTTACTGCTTCACTCTTGCTTGTAAATTCTTCTTTGGCTACTTGTTGTTTGAGCCACTCATCGTTTTGATTGGCTAGGGTAATGCTTTGTCTTGCCATAATAAAAATATTTAGTGGTGTAAATATACACCAAAAATTTTAGTACATGAAATCTATTTTACCTGTTTGGTATAAAATAAAATCTTTACCCTCAAATATTGCTTTAACATTACTTAAGCTTATTCTTAATTTCTGAACTGGCTGTTCAAAATTTACAGACGATTCCTTTTTTAAATCCTTATCAGCGCCACCTTGAGCATGATGGCGAAGCTGAATTCGTCCATCGCTTTCAAATTGCGTTATTTTAAATAGTCTATTATTTAACTCACTTTTACTTAATTGTTTTAATTCCTCTGGGCTATTTTCATAAAAAAGTGCCATTTGATTTACTCGTAAAACTTTAGTTAAGGGAATCAAAACTTCCGATTTTTTGCCTTTGTTTTTTATTATATTTTCTTCAACTGGCATTTCTAATTTTAATTTACCTTGATTGTGTTTTGCTAAATCAAATGCCGAAATAGTTTTAAAGGCTTGCTCTTTTTTACCTTTATTGTCAAAGGATTCATAAATTGCCATACCAAAAATATTTTCTAAAGTAGCATAATAATGTTCTTTGTATTCTTTTCGGTTGCCTTTTGAAACATGACTTTGAGATTTAATTTTTGGTAAATTTTTATTGCTTGTTTTTACTCGGATTTTTTTAATCAACATTTCTTTGATTTCCTTTTCTTTTTCATCTTTTTCGGTTGGCAATAAAATCCAATTTTCAATTGTTCTAATATTCTTTAAACCATGTTTAAGTATTCTATTTTTAATACCCTCATCTACAATATTACTTACATCTGCATCAGTAAAATTGCTATTTACAGGTTTCCTTAAAACAAACCAAATTTCTTTCTCTGCATTTTCATTTTCTCTTTCAATTGCACCATAAAAAGTATCCTTATGTAGTGAACCCCTAATTCCTTGCCCCTTTTCATAAATTACATTTCCTTGCTTGTCATATTGAATTTTATTTCTTTTTCGTAATTTTCTAACCGTTTGTTTTTCTATTTTATCTTTATGATTGTGAACTACAATAATACTTTCCTTTAACTGAAATACATCTTCAGTAAAAGTTTGCCACGGTTTTGCAATCTTAAATTTTTCTTGATATCGATTTTCTTCTGATTCTTTAAATGCTGCGGCTAAACCATCTCTAATACTTTTATCCATAAATGTTAAGACAACTGCATCAATAGCATGATGGTAATGGTAGTTTCTATCTTTCTCACCTAATCCCCAAGATTTTCTAACATCAGCAACCATAGTTCCTTTTGCTGGAAAAACTTTTTGAAATAGTGACTTTAAAAACAACTCTGAATATTTAGTTATTATTCCAGTATCTACTAATTGGCTGTTTTTGAAGTTCGGTTTTATTTCGGTTGCAGTAAAGCGATATACTTTTTGTTTCCAATAGTCTAACTCTAATTTTAAATAATGCCTTTTTTGTATAGCACTATTCTTTTGCTCAACTGTACTGGCTACTTTTGAAAAATATTTTTGTTGTTCTATTTTTTCTTCTAAATCTTCTATGGTTTTTTGCCAATCTTTAATATTATGGGTGAAATTTTCTTTATAATTTCCCTCATTTATTTCTTGTGGAATTCTATTTCCTTTAATTTGATTGAAAGTTCTATCAGCTAATGTTTTATTTGCAAGTGAATTATCAAAAGATTTACTACGAGGAAATGTATGTTCTATATCAAACTGTGGGTTTGAACCTAATAATTTTTCGCAATTAATGGTATTGTTTGTGTAGAAGCATTTTCCATTTTGTTCTTGACACAATCTATACTTGATAATGTCTGCATCAGTTACTTTTGAATTGGTGTCTTTTGCCAGTTCTTCTAATTTTTCTCTGAATTTTTTATTCTCAGTTTCTCTTTCTCGCTGCCATCTTTCAATGGCAAGTCGCTTGTTTTTATCATTTAATTCTCTTGCTAATTCAATTATGATTTCTGTATCTGGAGCAATTTTATTTTCTTTTAATAATGTATTTACTAATTTTCTCAAATAAAACAAAGTTCGCATTGCCATCGGATTTTTTATAGAATTTGTAAATGGCAATCCTAATAAATTATCTTGACTTTGTGGATAAGCATCCATTGCAGAAGGATGATATAGTTTATCTGCTTGCTCTTTGGAGACTTTATATTCTTGAATTAAAAATTCTTTGATAATTTCGTCAACTCTTGGTTTTGGCAAATAATAACCACCAACTCTTCTTTTTCTTAATTGGCTCTGAAATTCTTTTTCAATTTCATTTAACAAACCATTTCTACTTTCATCAGACATTTTTTCCCATTCATACTTACCGTAGAATAATTTGGTTTTATCTACAACATTTATTTTATCGGTTTCATCTAAAATATAATCGAAATTGGAATTATCATATTCTTTGATAAAATCGCCAACCAAACCATTTACAATATCAATCTTTAGTATTTGTGTTTTATAATTTGAAATAATATCGACAATTGTATCTTGAATAAATTCTTTATTAGCTTCCCATTTTTCTTTTCCAATAATACTATCAATATTAGCAAAGAAAACTGCATAAGGATAAATAATTGTATTCTCCAAAAACGGCAAAATCTTAACTATAGCTTTTTTACTTAATGAAGAATATCCTTGCTTTAAATTGATACTTTCATAATAGTTGATTTTTTCTTCTGAAATATTAAATCGAGTTCTTATGAAATTTTTTACTTTCTCAGAAGTAATATCATTTACAAAATCGCCTGAAAAAAATAACGAATGCCATAATTCATCAACTAAATCACTAACCGTTTTATTGTCTTGCTTTTTATATTTTGAAATGATTAGTTTTTTACAACCTATCCAATCTTCTGCATCAAAAACTTCAATTAATTTACTGATCGTTGGACTGCCAACAATTGGATATTTATCGTTATAATTAAATTCAAATAACAAACTATTCTTTTTAGCCGAAGTATTTATGCTTTTTGAAATATCAACAAACTTAAAATTCTTTGCACTTACTCTGTAGAACTTATCTTTTGCAATTTTATAATACTCTGGAAATTCTGAAAGAAAAACAAACTTATCACTATTTCGTTCTTTTACTTTAATAGAGTTAAGATATTGATACATCCTAAACTCCTCAAATAAAGGGTGACTTATTGGGCAACGAGTTTTTATTTTTTCTAAAGTACATTTTCCAACTGCTCCTTTTTGGGACTTTAAAGGTCTTTGAAAAAAAATAGCATCAAAGAAATCATCTGCTAATTCTTTACTTATATTTTGGGCTTTCATTAAAACATTAAACTCTTCTACATAACTAATTCGAGAAGAATTTACTTCTTGATCATCTGCACTGAACTTTGTCTTTCTAACTTTTTTATCATTTTGAAGTAAATCAAAATAATATTCTCCTAAAGTTTTAAAACCATTTTGTCCTAAAAGCTCTTGCTCTTTTTTGTATTGTTCCAAATCTTTACCTGCGTCAGCATCTTTTCTTCCACTTTTAAAACCTCTGCGTTGACACATATGATACAAAGCTCTTCCTAATTCTTGCCTTGAAACTATCTGATTAACTGCTTTTGCTCTAACTTCATAAGGATTAATCTTCAACCATTCTGAGAATTCAAAATTGGCTGTTGGGTATTTCATTTCTTGTCCTTTTTTATATTCAGACCAGATTGTCAATTCATCAATTGTCAACGGACAAAAACCATTTTCTATTAATAATTTTAATAAATCGGTTTTTCTTTTTTTTCTTCTTTTATATAATTTTCTTGAAGCTCTGAGTTTTGTTCGTTCTGAAGCTAATGAAAACTCAACTCCTTTTTCTTCGCCAACACCTTGTGGAAAAACAATCACATTAGCATCAACAATTTGATTTCCTTCTTTGTTTGTATCTCTAATTGCCCACCCAATACTATTTGTTCCTAAATCCAATCCTAAAATCTTTGCCATAATCTTATACTTTTTATACTAAAGAATAAAACTACAAAAAAAAATTGCTTTTTTTACAGATTTCCTTATTGTTGTTAAGAAACATTTACTTATTTTTGAAATGATTAAAATTTCTAATCTTTAATCTTATCACAATAAGGCTATATGCCGTAGATGAAAATCTTGAGTCCCGCTTCGGTGGGACTTTTTTTGTTTACAACCCTTAATAACTTGTAATAAAATCATTTGCCATCCTTTAAAATTAGAATTACTTTTGGGTCAAATTAATTATAACTACAAAAAATGTCTAACACACAACATTTACACGATTTTACAACACAAACAAGAAGAGATATTCTTCGCATGGTACATGCCGTAAACTCGGGACATCCGGGCGGCTCATTGGGGTGCGCTGAGTTTTTAACCGTATTGTACCAACAGGTAATGAAACGAAATCCAGGGTTTAGTATGGACGGCATTGGAGAAGATCTTTTCTTCTTATCCAATGGTCATATTTCCCCTATCTTCTATAGCGTTTTAGCTCGTAGTGGTTATTTTCCAGTATCGGAGTTGGCTACTTTTAGAAAGCTGAACACGCGTTTGCAAGGGCATCCCACCACGCATGACGGCTTGCCTGGAGTACGAATGGCTGCGGGTTCGTTAGGACAAGGATTGTCGGTTGCCATTGGTGCAGCACAAGCCAAGAAATTAAATCACGATGCTCATTTAGTTTATGTGCTTACAGGCGATGGCGAATTGCAAGAAGGCCAAAACTGGGAAGCCATTATGTATGCATCCGCTAAAAAAGTAGATAATCTTATCGCTACTGTTGACTTTAACGGACAACAAATTGATGGTGCTACCAATGATGTTTTGAATATGGGTAATTTGAAAGCCAAGTTCGAAGCTTTTGATTGGGATGTACTAGAAATTAAAGAAGGAAATAACATCGAAGCAATTATTAAAGGTATGGAAGAAGCAAAAAGCAGAACGGGCAACGGAAAACCAGTTTGTGTATTGCTACATACGGTAATGGGCAATGGTGTCGATTTTATGATGCATACCCACGCTTGGCACGGTAAAGCGCCGAATGATGAGCAATTAGCTGTTGGATTGGCACAGAATGCGGAAACTTTGGGTGATTATTAATTTGGATGAACAAACTCTTTTCGATAGCACTCTTCTTTTTTTGTCAAAATATGTTTTGTCAAGAGTATCATTTTGACAAAGCTATTTTATACACTAGAACAGACATAGAAAATAATAACACACAATATTTATCTATATTTATTAACTCCAAGAACCAATCCTATCACTTTGTTAGCAGTAGTTGGGGCAATGAGATGAATTGTTATTTGATAGATAAGAATACGGAAATGTCTCACAAATATTACTTAGAGAGTTTAAAAGATGTTACTGATTTTACTTATGAATATTCTTGGAAATTTTCCCAGCCAAATCATGAGAAATTTTCCCGGCCAAATCATGAGGTTAATTGTGAAAGTTTTGTTGTAAATGAAATCAAATTAGATTCGTTACAGACTAAAATTGAAGCAATTAATTACTCTAATAAAAAAAAGAAACGAATTGATTATCAATATACATTCATTTTAAAACCAATTGATGTTCCTATTTTAAATACTATAACAACTATTCTACAACATCACCGACAACTTGATTGTCTTGAGTTTACTATTTCTCAAAATAACATACCAAGCTCGATAAAATACCGATGTAATAAAGGTTGTAATTTGAATTTTGATTTAGTTTCAATCAAAGATACTGATGTTGACTTTCAAGTAAAAGAAGAAGACATAAAATTCAAGAATAAATGAGAAATTTATTTTACATAATTGCATTACTCTTCTGTCAAAGTAGTTTTTGCCAGGAATATGTTTTTGATAATTTTTATGAATTTCAAGGTGATTGCAATATTGCGGTTGTAATGATTAACTCTCAAAATAACACCTATTATTTTACTTGTAGAAAAGGGAGTGAAACTATTTGGGGCTATTTAAATGATTATAAAGAAAATATTATTCATAATTATGAAGTAATAAATTTTGAAAATGGTATTCAATTTAATTATATAAATTCCACAAAAATAAAACCTTCAAAATGGCTATATTTCGAAGAAAACATGCAGTATGATGTTACAAACGAAATTATTGATTCAACTAAAACCAAATCAATTATTGTCAAAAATCAAGTAAATAAAAGAGGTAAAAAGAAATATAGAGGTAAAGTTGAATTGGTTTATTACAAAAACAATGATGTATTTCCATCAAAATTAATACCCTTATTTGGGCATCATTTTTTTGATAACCGAAATCTCTCTTTTATCGATAATAAGTTGCCTCAAAAAATTACTTATAATTATACTAATGGAACTGAATTAACTTGCAACTTAATTAAAAAACTAAAAATAAACACAACACTAAAAATAACAAAAGAACAAATCAACTACAAACAATGAAAAAATACAACAACGCAGGAAGTAAAGATACTCGTTCGGGTTTTGGCGCAGGAATGACCGAGCTCGGACAAAAAAATGAAAATGTCGTAGCACTTTGTGCTGATTTGATAGGTTCGTTAAAGTTTGACGACTTTAAGAAAAATCACCCCGAGCGTTTTTTCCAAATTGGGATTGCAGAAGCCAATATGATTGGCATTGCCTCAGGATTAACTATTGGTGGTAAAATTCCGTTTACTGGAACCTTTGCCAACTTTTCTACCGGAAGGGTTTATGATCAAATTCGTCAGTCAGTAGCCTATTCTGATAAAAATGTAAAGATTTGTGCTTCACATGCTGGTTTAACATTGGGAGAAGATGGAGCGACACACCAAATTTTAGAAGACATTGGATTGATGAAAATGCTACCCGGAATGACCGTAATCAATACGTGCGATTACAATCAGACTAAAGCAGCTACTATAGCACTTGCAGACCATCACGGTCCAGCTTATTTGCGTTTTGGTCGCCCGGTGGTGCCTAATTTTACTCCGGCTGACGAACCTTTTGTAATTGGAAAAGCGATACTGCTAAATGAAGGAACTGATGTTACTATTATTGCTACCGGACATTTAGTTTGGGAAGCGTTACTTGCAGCAGAAACATTGGAAACAAAAGGGATCTCGGCAGAGGTAATCAACATTCACACTATTAAACCACTAGATGACGAAGCCATTTTGAAATCTGTGGCTAAAACAGGTTGCGTAGTTACAGCTGAAGAGCATAATTTTTTGGGTGGTTTAGGCGAAAGCGTTTCCAGAGTATTGGCGTTAAACAATCCGAAACCACAAGAGTTTGTTGCAGTAAACGATAGCTTTGGCGAAAGTGGCACTCCGGAACAACTGATGGAAAAATACAAGCTAAACAATCAAGCCATAGTTGAAGCTGTAGAAAGCGTAATTAAAAGAAAATAATTTTCAATTTATTTTAAAAAAAATCCCGTATCGTTTTTTGGAACGATACGGGATTTTTTTAATGACACGCAGCATCACGATATTTTCTTAGTCTTGTTGGATTCGTAAAATTACCAGCACAATCCGGAACTCCTTTGGTTTCGTCTACAAAAGGTGTCAATGGGTCATCTACTGAAACACCATTAAATGGATAGTAACGAACCGTTTCTAAAACATCGTTTGGGTGCACATAGCTTGTTTCACTTTTGGTCGTAAAGAAATCGCCATCATCATCGGTATCTAAAAAGTCAGGGATTTCATCACCATCGGTATCATCAGGGTTTACAACACCTTCTTCTAATCGTAACATATAGCCATCGCCATTCAAATCTTCTTGATAGGAAAAAATTCCATCTCCATCTTGGTCTACACGTTCTACTTCATAAAGTTTTATATTGAAAACCAATGGCGAATACGCCGGAATTCCTCCTGTTGGGTTACCAAAATAGGCTAAACCCGAGGGAATAAACATAATCCCCGATCCAAAATCAGTATACGAAATAGTACCGTCAGGGTTTCCAGCATAATTACCGGTTCTGAATTGTGGAAATATTTCGCTCCATCCTCTTATCACTCCCGTTAGATTAAAATAGCTTTGCGGATTAACAGAGGTTTCAAATTCTTCAGATTTTATAGTGCTGGTTGTTACTGATCCGACAGTTTCTGTATTCGTATAGATATATTCACCTTTATAAGCAGTCAACACACGGTCAACATTACAAGGCGATTTACTATTTGGGCCAGCGCCTTCTCTTAGTTTTATATAGTATATTTTATACGTAACATCAACATCTTTTTGTTTAACCGTTACCTCTCTTGATAGAATGGGATACATAGTTTGATCCCAAATAGAAGTTTGTGTGCCGCCAGTCGGAATTATGGTAAAAGTAACATCTTGGTCGTCTGTACTTCCCGGATTATTTACTACTGTCATGGAGTGCGTTTTCATAAAAGTTTCAATATTTGCTATGTCTTTTACATATTGCTCTGTATAATCTCGTAAAGGGGCGTTTCCATTATCATCTTTTGAACAAGAAACAACAGCTATTCCAATAATAAATAGAAGTATAATTTTAAAAAAAGTATTCATTTTTATTTGAATTTTGAGCCCGCAAGATACAATATTGATTTATTTTTGTGAACAATTTAACGTTGATTTTGGAAAAAAAATGAGGGTAGATAAATATTTATGGTGTGTTCGATATTACAAAACCAGGAACATGGTAACTGAGGCTTTTAAAAAAAATCATATTACCGTTAACGGTCAAGTAGCTAAGCCATCCAAAGAGGTTTTCCCGTTGGATAAAGTTACTTTTAGAAAAGACCAAATCACCTATCAAATTACGGTTTTAGATATTCCGCAAAATAGAGTTGGAGCAAAACTAGTTGATATTTATAGAAAAGACGATACGCCTCCTGAAACTTTTACCCATTTAGAATTACTCAAATTATCAAAAGAACATTATCGAAAAACGGGAACCGGAAGGCCTACCAAAAAAGACCGAAGAGATTTGGACGATCTTGAACTAGGAACCGATATAGTAGAAGAATAACCATCCTCTTTATGAATAAAAAAAGACCTTCAAATTTCTTGAAGGTCTTTCTCATTTATTAGTTAGTTGAAACTATCTTTTCACTACTCTTACGGTTTGTAAATTATCCTCTTGGGCTACAACTACGTTGTACACACCACTTGGATAATTGTTTCCAATGGTTGTCGTTTCTAAATCGCTTGTTCTCAAATCTCTTTGCTCAATCAATCTACCTACCATATCGTATACTTTTACGTTTACTTCTGATTGGCTTGCTGTTTTCACATCCAACATAAAGTTATCCGCAAATGGGTTTGGATACGCCGTAGCTTTAAACTTCGGAGCAACTGCTCTAGGAATTCCTGGTGCTACCGCATTAATTTCACAAGCGTTTCCATAATCACCAAACACGCCATTTATTTCAATTGCTACTTCAACAAAATAGGTTTGTCCTACTTGTGCCTCAGGGAAATCACTCAATTTAAAATAAGAATAATCAACTATTTTAGTAGCTACAACCAACTCATCTTCTGGATTCTCTGGATCAGGTTGTGCTAACTTAACTCTGTATCTAGGGAAAAATTGATAAGGAACAATGTTTAATTGTTGTGCCAATGTATAATCA
>NZ_JBIPLW010000083.1:0-3036 GCF_044369455.1 Flavobacterium sp.
CCCACCTTAGTGAGCGCCCACATCTCGAGGAACAGCAGGGCAAGGCAGGCACCGAAAATGCTCCAGCCTTCGAAATCATGCATGAAACCCTCGGCCATATGGATGCCGAAGTTGTCCACGAGTATGCCGATCACGCCGATGCGGAAACTGTTCATCAGGACAGTGATGGGAATGGTGGACAGGAACACCACCACCCGCTTCCATCGCTCGACCCTGTAAATGACCGCACAGATGAAACCGAAACTCATCAGCGAGAACAGGTAGCGCAAACCACTGCAGGCCTCGGCTACCTGAAGCTTGTAGATACCGAGGTCGATGACGTTGCCTTCAACGAAAACAGGAATGCCGGCGAGCTTGATCACGCCCACGCCAAGTTGGGTGGACAGCATCTGGAGCTTGATCGACAGCGTGACCTGGACAAACGCAGGGAGCGGGATGGCGAAGAACAGAAGGATCAGCGGAACCCGGATGAACTTGACGCCGCACCACCCGAAAAGCGCGAGCGAAATGCCGAACAGTGCAAGGATGAACGCGTACTGCTCCAGCAGCCAGAGATTGCTGATATCCCCCACCAGAAAAGCGGCGCACGCCACCACGAGCACCGCTGCACCAGCCCACGAAGGCCTGAATTCCGTTCGCGAAATTGCCACCCTGTCCTGCCACAGGAAGTAGGCTGCAATCACCGGCAACAGGAAGCCGTGCCCGTACTCCTCCCGGGTCGACCAACGAACGTAGAGATCTGCGAGACCGTCCCTGAAAGCGAAAGCGATAAGGACGCCGACCAGGGCTATGACAAGGATGCCCGCCGGGCCTTGCTTCCAGTAGGGGTGCATTTGCTGTTCAGGAGCGTCCATGTCTCAGTCGGCCTCCGCCATGTCTATTCCCTTTATCTCGAGCACCATCTGACGCAAACGCTCGTCCGAAGAGTCCCGCTCCGAACGCCCCGCCTGCTGACGGATGAGGCGCTTGCTCTTGATCACTTCCATGACGATCTCGCAGGTGATGGGCTTTGCTTCTTCTGCAAACCCGTACACAAGGGCCATGTCACAGATGTTGTTGATGGCCCGGGGGACACCCCGGCTGAAGTAGTACACCACTGCCGACGCATAGAGATCAAACAGGCCTTCATGGCCGCCGGCAGTCCGGATGCGGTGGTCGATGTAACTGCGGGTCTGGGCAAGATCCAGTGCCGTTATGTGGTGTTCGACGGAGATGCGCTGCGCGAACTGGGCCAGTTCCGGCCTCATCAGTGTCTGCTGCAACTCGGGTTGCCCGACGATGACGAGTTGCAGCAACAACTCGTCACCGATGTTCATGTTCGACAGCAAACGCAGTTCTTCGAGCGTCTCGACGTCCATGTTCTGGGCTTCGTCGACGATGAGGACAACGCGCCGCCCCTGAAGGAATTCCGTCGCCACGAAGTCGATGAGCTGCTGGTACATCTCGACCTTGTCGGTGTGTTTGCGCTCCAGCCCGAAGGCCGACAGGATCCACGTGAGCAGGTTACCGAAATTGCGATGGGTGTTGGTGATGACCCCAACGGTCACATCGCCGCCGATATGTTTGAGGATGTGGCGAATGAGGGTGGTTTTGCCCGAGCCTATTTCGCCCGTGATGAGGGTGAAACCGGCCTGGCTGCCCAGACCGTATTCGAGCATGGCAAGCGTCACGGCGTGCTGCTTGCTCAGATACAGGAAGTCCGGATCGGGCGTCAGGGAGAAGGGCCGCCGGTTCAGGCCGAAAAAAGCCTCGTACATGGGGTTTAGCCGGAATCAGCCAGTGGCGCCATAGTGGTAGTAGGCCGAGCCGCTTCCCGCGTCACCCTTGTTGAGCACCCACCCTAGGAAGTTGGTTCCCTGCATCAGCCGCCTGGCCTCCTGTAACTCCTCTGCCGTGTTGCGTCCGTTCTCGACCACGAGGAGCGCACAGTCAAAGTTGTGCAGGAATGCGAGGGCATCCCCCGTCGCGAGCAAGGGGGGCAAGTCGAAGATCACGATCCTCGACGCATAGCGGTTGCGAAGCTCGGGCAGGAGTTCTTGCATGCGCCGGCTGCTGAGCAGCTCGGTGGAGTTCTGTGCCGAACCCCGGCTGGGAAGCACGACCAGGCGTTCCACCCCGGGATTGACGAGCAAATCGCCCAGATCCGCTTTGCTGGCGAGGTATTCCGCCAAACCATGCTCAACCTTGATACCGAAGTAGTCGGCAACTTTGGGACGGCGCAGATCCGCATCGACCAGCAGGACGCTCTGGTTCGAATCCAGTGCGATCGAGAGCGCCAGATTTGACGCGATGGTGGTTTTGCCCACTCCCGGAGTCGCACCGACGATGGCTACGGTCTGCCAGCCGTTCTCCCTCATCGGAAGCAGGACCTTGGTGCGGAGAATCCGGAAGATGTCGGCGGTCTGGTCGTTGGCGTTCGCGGCAACGAGCCTGTTTTCGATCCAGTGGGACTGCTTGGCCAGTTCCACCTTGGTCTTGACGTAACGGATTCCGTCCAGAGGGGCATCGGGAACAGACGTCGACCCAGGCAGCCGCGACGTTGGCACCTGACTGTCTGCGTCCGAGGCAAGGCCAGGAGCGGAGACATCCGGCGCGGGCTTTGCCTCGGCGGCGGAGGTTGCGTTCCCTTGCGTCGCCTCCTGCTGCGCACGTGCTTTGGCCAAGGCTTTTTCAATCAGTTCCATCTCTCCTCCTGGAAGTCGGTGCGCTGCCCGCTGGTCACTACAGGCGGGCCAATTTGGACGTGAGGGTATAGAACAGCAGATCAAGTTCGATGACGAAAAAGTGGATCAGGAGCAGGCCCACCAGCAGGACCGCCATGATGGCCAGCCCAAGCAAGAGCCACTTGCGCTTGCGGTCCGAGTAATCGGTGCTTGTCTCGATAAGAGGCACGGTCACCAACGGAGGGCTGCCCAAGGCTGCCGCGACGGCGCGCTGCCCCCGGAGCGCGGGGTCCATCATTTCCAGAACCACGACCAGCCCCGCCCCCGCAGCGAAGGAGCCCGCCAGAACCATGAGCAACAACTTCCCCCTGTC
>NZ_JBIPLW010000034.1:0-3028 GCF_044369455.1 Flavobacterium sp.
TTGCACCAATCGGTTCTCGGTAAGTGCCGGCATTAGGCCCTCCGCCCATTCATGCAATTCATTTATTTTTTCCTGAGTTGTTTCAGCGACAAAACCAACTTCCTCTTCGCAAGACCCGACCAGTAGATGACCATCATCGCGAGGAACCAAGTAACGATGCCCTTCATTGATCACACACGAGAAGGCTGGTGATGCTAGTTTATACAGGAGCATCTGCCCTCGAACTGGCATGATGCCCGTGGCCACTCCCACGTTAGAAAGCAGTGCTGAAGTCCATGCACCAGAAGCCGCGCAATAGACATTACCAAACACTGTACGACCTCCTTCACATGTCACTCGTTGGACTCGCCCATTTTCGCAACGAAAGCCTGTTACCGAAGTGTTAGGTACCAAATCGACATCCAGTTGATGAAGTGCCTTTTGCAGAGCTTTCAGATGCCGAGGGTTGCGAACTCGGCAATCGCCAGGCACCCACCAACATTCCGCCTCAGGTTCGACGAGAGTCAGTGACTTCATGCCCGGAAGACACTGACTCATCTGGCCAATAGTACGTTGCTCGTAAGCAATACCATGCTCGTCCCACCAACTGCAATTCGCCCGAAGGGTCGCTCGCTCAGCTCGTGTTCTCGCTAAGTATAGACCTCCGCAGCGGCGAAACTCATTGTCAATGCAAGTCGATTCCCAAAGCTCCTCAGCCCAAAGGGGGTGAAGCTCATGAGACAGTGCACGTAGCTGTTCGAGTGGATCTAGTGCATCGACGGACGCACCGGCCGGAAGAATCCCAGCACCAGCCCAAGAAGATCCCTTGCCAATTTCACCAGCGTCTAAAACGCAAACCGTCCAGCCTTTCTTGACGCATTGGAATGCGATGGAAAGGCCTATAACCCCACCGCCACATACGACGAGGTCATAGTACTTTGCATCACTCATCGGAAACCGCCCATCGAACTAATCTTTAGGTAACAGATCGCCACTCTTGTAACGCACCCAGTATCGATCCAATTCCTTTCGAATCATTCCACTCATCAAAAAGACGCCAATCAGGTTCGGAATGGACATCGACAAGATCAACATGTCACTAAAGTCCAGAATATTCGTGGCGCTGACGATAGACCCCAGAAAAGTGAAGATCAGGAATAGAATCTTGTACAGCAACGATGATTTGCTTCCAAAGATCGAAACGAAGCACCGTTCACCATAGTAAGACCACGAAACACATGTGGAGTAAGCGAACAAAAAGACTGCTAGGTACAGAATATATCTGAACCAAGCAAAGGAAGCATTCTGTGTGAACGCAACGAGTGTAATCATAGAGCCTCTGTTATCAGCGGAAAGCTGCAAAACATCCGGTTGGCGATACACGCCAGTAACGACGATAGTCAGTGCCGTAAGCGTACAAACAACAACCGTATCGATGAAAGGTTCGAGGAGTGCAACAATACCTTCGCTTACTGGTTCGTTGGTTCGAGCAGCGGAGTGTGCAATGGCGGCGGAACCTGCACCTGCTTCGTTGGAGAAAACGGCACGCTTGACACCGATTACCATAACTCCCAGGAATCCACCGTACATACCAGCGGGCGAAAATGCTCCTGTCAAAATCTCTCCGATGGCCCACGGCAGTCTTGAGGCGTTCAAACCTATGATTACGAGGCACATCGAAATGTACGCAAGGCACATGAATGGAACTACGGTACCAGCAAAATTGCCGATCGACTTGATACCACCAATGATTACGACCCCAACCAATACGACCATTACCAGACCGTAGATCCATGGGTAGTCTTTCAAAAAGCTGAAGGATTCTTCGGCTTGCAATGCATTCAATGACTGAACGACTTGATACGAGTTCCCGCCTCCAAACGATCCTCCAATACAAAGAAATGTAAAGACCAGCGCAAGTACGCTGCCCAATGGGCCAAGGCCCATACGCGATAGGCCTTCCTTTAGGTATATCATCGGTCCCCCCAAAATTAGCCCTTGTTCGTCGGTTTTTCGATACATGACCGCTAAGGTGCATTCGGAAAACTTGCTGGACATGCCGATCAATCCGGAGAGTACGATCCAAAACGTAGCACCAGGGCCTCCTGTACCAACGGCAATGGCCACGCCAGCAATGTTGCCGAGCCCTACGGTACCAGACAAAGCGGAGGCGAGAGCTTGAAAGTGAGAGACGTCTCCTTTGTGGTGCTTGGAATCGTAAACACCTCGAATGAGTTGAATCGAGTGATAAAACCCTCGCAAATTAATGAACGACATGCGTAACGTCAAAAAAACTCCGGCGAACAGAAGCCAGACGACAACAAACGGGACGCTAGTCCCTAGCCACCCCTTAGTAACAACTTTGTTACCCTCTTCGTCGACGACTTCTTTACCGGCCTCGTCCTTGACGGGTTTGTCTCCTGTGCCAAAGTCGTAAAATAATGTGGCGTCCATCGGCTTAACCAGCCAAGTTCCAAAGGCCTCATCGACCCTATAGATCCAGTCTTTCTTGGACTCATCCTTGGGGGTTGCTGCTGGAAGCTTATCGGGCAACGGTAGATCATGCGGATCTAGCTTGGCGGCCGTCGCTTCTTGCGAAACACAAATACTTGGAAAAAAAATGGGGTGGAGTAAGACAACAAGGGAGAGGGCGAGTGAACTTACAAATCCAACACTACGGAACCTGCCAACCATGCTCGCCATAAGATAGGTGCCTGTTTCTAAATGAACACATCCGAGGAAAAAACAAACGGGATGAGGGCGTAATGCTACACAAGCTTCACCAAAGTGCTAGCAGTTTGCTGAAACTTCGAGGTGTCAAAAAGTCGATTTCACCGTATCATTTACCGATCTGAGGCTACTTTCTTGCCTAGGCCGCTCATTTTCCAACTATTACCTACCTCCCTTTCGCATGACAAAACCGCATCCCTGGATTGCACAGCGTACACTCGCTTTCGACTCGAGCGGCATCCGGAAAGTCTTTGAGCTTGCGGCCAAGCTGAAGAATCCGATCAATTTGTCGATCGGCCAGCCGGACTTTGAAGTGCCT
>NZ_JBIPLW010000032.1:0-2968 GCF_044369455.1 Flavobacterium sp.
TGAACCATGCTATGTTCTGTGATTTGGCACTTGGAGTGGAAAGTACAGCGATAAAGCGTACTGTGATAAAGCGTACTGTATTAAAGCTTATTGTGATAAAACGACAGGATTAAGCGACGAGATCTGCAATACAGCAACTGCCGTAGGTGTGAACCCGATCCAACTGATGCAGTTTATTGGCAAGTTCCGTTTGGTACTGCAGGAGTTCGTTCAAGCGAACAGTTTCGCCGTTCTTCTTCACCATAACATTATCGATAAAGTCCGTTCGCAATCCACCTGATCGCCACAGAATTCGAGTACCTGGCGCCGCTCGCAACAGGATCGCTTGCCACTCTGATTCGAGCCATGGGAAGTAGTAGTCGCTGAGCCAATCCATATGATCCAGCAGGATGAATCGATTGATCGGCGCGTCATTCTTTTCTAGGAATCCCTGGACTGAATTCGTATGGACATGCAATCCATCCAACAACCCGTTCTTTAGGCGATCAAAGTTTGCCTGTCGTACATACTCGGGACAACAGCTAGCTGTGTATTTTCCTGTTACGTATACTCTCCAAAAGTAATTATCCTGGATGGGTAGCTTTCTAAAGACGGCCTCAATCGAGTCTTCGATGAACTTTACGATCCCGCCTGGATACTGCTGATCGATCTGCCGTCTCTGTGCTTTTGGAACACCCAACATGCTTAATGTTGTGTCTCGATTCATGGCGAATCGCAACGATTTTGACCAGATTTTGTGGTAGACCTTGTCGTAGATCTCCTGCTGATCCTGTAGCGTGGGAGCCTCCAGAAGCTGCAGAACTTCTTTCCGGCAACGAGCTACTTTCTGCATATAAGTGCCAATCATCTTGGCGAACGCACCGGATGTCCCACGAAAGAAAAAGGACTTCTTTGGGTGATCAAAAAATTTGATCCATCGATCCCAATACTTTTGAGAAAGTGGGGAAAGGGACTTTCGAAGATGAGCTGCATAAATGGATTCGACGTTCGGAAGTCGCCCCTCGCCGAACATCTGAAAGAAACGCTCGTAATCCAAGTTTCGAATTGCGGATGCCTTTAGCTCCAAAAGAGCATTCTGGCGAGGGTTCATGTCGACCGCATGAACCTTTCCCGCACCAGCCAACAGATAGTCCAAGGCGTTACATCCGGCGGATGTTATCACCATCACCGTATCGTTTGCCGAGAAGTCCATCGCTTGACGATCGAGTCGCGGATCTTCCCAGCAGGTGTTGTAGACAAGATTATTACCGTGGACGAATTGAAACACTCGCCCGCTAACCCACTCACTGATGGCCATAACTTACAGAAAGACTTCTAACGCAATATCGCGATAATTGGGGAACTACTTCTTTTTATTGCCCGGCGGGTTGCCACCGGCTGGTGGATTTCCACCCGCAGGTTTGTTTCCTCCTGCACCAAACGGATCTTGTGCAGCACCTGGGTTCGCAGGCGGAGCGTTGGGATTCGCAGGAGCATTTGGATTTGCACCTGGCGCTCCTCCAATTCCATTTTTTCCTCCAGCGGGAGGTGGAGTCGCCGGCTTCTTCACACCGCTCTGAGGCTCACGAACAACACCTCCTCCAACAAAAATGATCTGGCCACCCTGCATAGCACTCGACGATTCCATTGTTCGATTCCATGGAATCGTATAGGCAGCGAAAAATCCACTTTTCGTATCGACAACATACACCAACGAATTTGCTGGCCTGACGTTTGTTCCCGCGCCTACGGGAATCGCTTGACCGGATACCAGAAGATATTCAGGATTCTTGCTCATACCCAAAACAGGCTGCACATTTGTCATGAACAAACCGCCGAATGCTCCTTGACGCGGATAATAAACCCAGCACTTCAGATCACCCGTGTTGTAGTCGAGAGCGAAAAATCCCTCGGAGTCATCGTCAATCCAACCGGTACATACTGCAAGATTGTTGCCACCATGGGTCGCCGTCGCACGAAGCAACTCTGGTGGAATACGATCGTTAGGAATTCCGAAAGTCGATGAAGCAACTGAGGGCTCCGATGGACGGGCTGTCAACGTAGAACGACCTAGCATAAACCCGAGACCGCCAATCAACGCGCCCCCAACACATGCTATGGTCAGACCAACCAACATACCAATGGAATAAGGGCTGAGTCGGCAGCACGATGATCCATTGGATTCCGATTCAATCACTGGCAATTCAACTGACATATCCTCGTCACCTCACCTCAAGAACTCCGAACCCACAAAACAAAAGCTTTGCTGCAACCCCGCACACATTTCCATAGTTTAGCGGATCGACGCCTTCAAGTAGACCCCATCAAAAAAAATTTGCCGACAACCGATTAGCTGTTGCAGAGGAACAGGGATTCGAGCCAATCTCTCCATTGCCGGATGGAAACGACGTCCATCAATGGTTCATTCAAAGGCGAAACGGGAATTTGATCATTGCCGGCTGGCCAAGCTACCGTTCCGATCCAAAGCCCGCTTTGGTCCACTTCCAGCCGCAGTTGGAGTGGATCCGCTTCGCTGCGATTCTTGAAACAGGTCTGCAAGTCGACCTTTCCAAGCTTATTCCATGTGGATTGACCGATCCGAGACCCCTCCAGGAACTGCAAGGTAGGTTGTCTTTTTCCTTCTCGCGTGAATCGCAGCGTTCGGCTAACACTACAAGGAAGGGGTGTCGCTCGTGGCACCAATACCTTGGGAGGAGCGAGCATATTGTCGTCGTCATGCATCAAGACGGCGAGATCATAGCTGGTGCTGCTCACCGCATGCGGAATACTCCTGTCCATAGGAGGCATCAAATACTCGGCTTGTATTGCAGCTCCTCTGGCAATGTCGGAGGAGTTGAGGGGAATCAACGGCGCATGCTCTCCCACGACGGCGGATAATTCGGCCTGAATGGTAGGCATCCAGCGAACGTCTCCAATCATGAGAATGGAATCAATTTCAGAAGGATCCACTCCTTCTCTTTGCAGCAAC
>NZ_JBIPLW010000062.1:0-10557 GCF_044369455.1 Flavobacterium sp.
ATTCCTTGGTTTGCTGACATGTATTGCTTCCTTTCTTGCGAATTCGATTGAGTGGGGCAGTCGTGCAATTTCCGGACAACTCGCCAAAACAAACTGTGCCTATGCTTGCGGCCTTTCCCGCGGCCCTTAGATCAAGAGAGTGGCCGCCGAGGACCCATGCGTCCTTTCGTGGCCTTGGGGGTGGCTAGTGGAGGCGTTGTGGGGGCCACAGTGGCGGCACCGACGTGTCGTTTGTGATGGTAGGCTCATTGTCGGAGTTGCTTCTTCCGTCGCGACAGGCGCAAACGTTGGCAACGGAGTTGGTAGCGTCATCCCGACGGGATTCGCTTTTACCGAGACGCGATGATTTGGTTCTTCAAAACTCATAGTGTTTTTTCCTTTTTGCCACCAAAGTGAACGAGAGTTCGGTTTCCGGAATCAATGTAATTCCGTTCCGCTATTACATAGGCGGAACTGGAATTACCTGATTCCGGCAAAAAGATCCGGAATCACTTCCGGAACTATTGCCGGAATTACCGAAAACGCAGTGTTTTTTAACGTCCATTAGAAATCACCAGTCTTTTCATTGGTTGAATCCGGAATCACTTGCGAGTAGAAAACAAGCGCCCTCTTGCCACCGTTTTTTGTTTTGCGTCGTATCTTGACTTGGCCCGCTCGCACCATCTTGCCGATTAGCCGGCCAGACTTACCCACGCCAAAATCGAATTGTTCGAACAACTTGTTTTGCTGAATTGATTTTGGCATTTGCGGTATTTTTTCGAGCATTGCCATTGAATCCAATTTGTCGGCTTTCGCTTGCGCATCGTTATCTTGGCGTCCAGATTTCTTTAGTTCCGGATCCTTGTTCGCCTCATACCAGAGCGGCCAATCGAATCTGATCGAAATGGGATCAGGCGACTTAAACGATCGGGTGACGCACTCTAGCACGCATAGCTCAGAATCCTCGTGCGGTCGGATTACGATGTGAGTATCTGCAGCCCTAGATATTGATCCCGCGCCGCTTCCGACGTCGGTCAAGTTCTTGTCGCCTTGGGAACCCTTACTGGCGTGATGAACTACTGCAATTGCACAATCCCATTTGTTGGCGTAGTAGTCCAGCTTGTTGTAAATTGCCATCATCGCTGCGTTATCATTCTCGCTAGTTCCCTCTGGCAGTGTCCGATAGAGCGCATCAAGAATGGCGAGCGTGTAACTTCCTGGCTCGATTTCCTCCAGCCGGTTTTCGATCGCGTGAATATGGAGCCCTAGCCCACGAACTGGGATCACGTCGACGAAATCTTTAAATTCTCGATAGTCAATTCGCATCTCAACACTGATCCGGTAAAGTCGGTCTGCGAGCGTCTCGGGATGCAATTCATTGTCGATAATGAGTACTTTGCCTTGCTTGACTTTTCTGGATAACCATGGAGTGCCAGTTGCAATGCACCATGCCAAGTTTCCTCCCAAAAAACTTTTACCTACCTTCGTTGATGCGATGATGTTGCAAGTTTCGCCGTGACGTAAGACACCCTCAACTAAGACAGGTCGCATTTCAGGATTTTGCGCTATCAGGTCGCAAATATTGATCGGCTTGACGCGAGGGGGCCTCAAGTCCGGATCGTCCACTCGCTTGATTTGTCCAATGTCTTTCAAGCTGTTACCTCTTGACTTGCTGCCTTGAATGCTGCTCGATCGTCGCCATCGAATGAGAGAAGAGCCCACGCCTTGAACTTGCTCAATGTCCGATGGGAACCATCTGGTGATAGCGGTCCAGCATTGCCACTGAATACCGTCAACAACTCACTGCCATCGTCGGCTGTAACAACCTTTGCGGATGTGCCATGTAGCTTGCCTGGTCGTGTCCAGTGGATGCCGTCGCGGCAAGTCCACCCAGCCGGATGTAAGATCGATTCCCAGTCCGTCTGATTATTGAACGCCGTAACAACCGGGTGAACCGATCCGGAATGGGCAACCGTAGTGCGAGTGTATTTCTCGGAAAGCTTGCGGGTGAATGCCGCGCCGCGTAAGTCGAATTTACGAGCAGCTCGCCATAGTTCGCAGCGTTCGTCTGGCGTGATCCGTGGTATCTGCGGTAGATACGGGCCACTGTACTGGACGTACGGCAGTCCGGATTTATGCACAGCACATGGATTGCCTTCGGCGACGATGAGTCCACCTTCGCCTTTGGTCTCAATAAGAGTCTTTTTTTCTCGGCGCTGCGGATCGGAAGCTATCTTGATGTTTCCACCAATCTCATTGCTGCGAAACAACACATGCCATCCGCCGCTGCCGGTCTCGACTACCGGTAGGCGTTCAACGATCGATTTAACTTGCTGTCGCCACGGTTCAAACAAACGGCCGTCGTCAAAATCGAGAACCTCTAAACCGCCGCTGATGAGTCCACAAACTAACCCAACACCATGGCAACCATGCAAGAACCATTCCGATAGTTCATCATCGTTAGCAATACGACTCTGGTACGGCTTCCAACTGTCCAATGCTGGCTCCTTACTACCGTCCAATCGAATTGGAACAATACTGATTCCGGCGTCTCGGTACTCCATTGCGAGTCTATGCACCGCGAACCGTTGGTTGGCAGCATGTTGGAATTCAATCGTCATGCCTTTTGTCATTTAGATAAACCTTCTCAAAGAACATGCGGATAGAAAAACGCGGTGCTTTCTTGCCATGTTTGTCCTTAACCAAGCTGGTTTGGCGTTGGCCGCTTGGTTTGCTTTGACGCAATCTCTTGATTTGCTGCTTTGCCTCTTTTGAGTAACCAGCGGCCTAATTCGCCTTCGGCAATTCGCCATGTCGGGCGCTTGGATTGGAGTCGCCTAGCGATGTTCACCGCTGGCAGTTCGCCCGAATGGATCTGCGCGAGAATCGTTTCGTCATCGCATGCCAAAACTTTGGCAGCTTCTTGGATTGTGTAGTATTTCTGATCAACCATTTTCGCTCTCCGGTCTAACTGTTTGCTTCTTTTCGCCACAGTGAGAGATGTTACGGAGTACACAAATGAAATCACTCCCTACTAAAAATTTAGTAGGGTGAAGGCCTAAGTTTTTTCACGAAAAAACCTGCAAGAAACTGTCATTTCGTGCAGGTTTAGTAGGGTTTTTAGTAGGGGGTACTTCCTCACAGGAAAGGATTTTACGAGTGTTTAGCCCTCCGGTTTTGCTCGGCAGCGTAGTTCTCACTTCGTTTCTTTAGTTGCGCTACAGTCTCTTTGGATTCGGGGTGTCTTACTTTCCACTCCTCCGCAATTTCTTTATGAGTGTAGTGTTTGTCCTTGCATCGATTGCAATGCAATTCCCAAGGATCGGCAACAGGCTGATGTAGTACATCTGCCAACTCATCGAAGTTCTCAACACGAACCGAATTTGGCTTCGAATATCTATCGACTAACTTGCGGTTTGAGATGACACCGTAACCTTCGATCTCGTCCAGAGGATCTTTTGTTCCTTTTAATGCATTCGCTCCAAGTTCCGATATTCGCCATTTGACCGGGTAAACGATTTCAAATCTCGGAACTAGCTCAAGCTTCGGTAGAGAGGCATTTTCGAACCATCGCGATTCATGTAGTTCATAGGCTTCAACCCAAAATGGGTAGGCTTCAGAGAAAGCAGCAAATCCGATTTTTGCAAATCCTTTACGGCCTGACGCTTGGCCCTCGAACGCAAACCCATGCGGATGGTCTTGCAGCCGGTAGAAGAACTCAAATCTGTATTCCGTAAGGCCAGCATAGAATACCAATAGAGTGAGTTTAGATTCTCGCACCGTCATGTTGTCTCGATTTAGAACTTCCCATCGTTCAGGAACCTTACCGAGGAAGTCCACTAATTCATCGCGATTCGGAATCGTCATCACTTTGCGCCGCCTTTCACACTTAACATCGGCAACGCCCACTTGCGGAACAGAATCATTGCACTCAACTGGTTGAGCGAGGATGATGCATCTGGTTTCTTCATGATCGTTTCTCTAAAAGAAATTAGCTTCAAAATTGAAATGCAAGCCAATTTCTTTTGCGACCGTGACACGTTTGGTCACTGGTGAAATCCGCCTTCTCCAGCAAAACCTAAAAACGAGCGAGAAAACAGCTTCATCTGCAACCAAATCTGCGAACAGTACTGCATGTCACCTTGATCAATCTTGAATTCCACTGCTCAGTGTATCCACGTGGGTTAACGCGTTTCAGAGATCGTCAAACCACGCAGCAAAACATGCTAAACATTGAGAAAGAGGTCGCCACGATGAAGTGAATGACCGTCGGCGAACTTCGAAAACATTATGCAGGGGTCTTCCGCGAGAGTCTGCCTCCACACGACCTCACTGTAACCTTTTCGAGAGTAGCTAAGTACGACTCGAAAAGGCCATAGTAGGTTTCATTATCATGGGAGGGTTTGGCTGATGCACCCGATCGATTGCGGGCCGAGTTCGAGGGACAGGATAGCTTTGCCGTCACGGATTTCAGGGTGGATCTCCGTGTCGGTCCACTCATCGCGGTAGGTCGCTCCTTACGGCAAACTCCTCCACCGTGTCCAATGTGGTGGGACTACGACCGTTGAAATAACCCAGTTCTCGGCCTGGCAGTTCCGCCGCGAGCACCAAGAACACTTCGCTGACTTCGCGACCGACAGGCACCGTGATCCGGCTATCGCGGCTGACAGGTGTCACGGCCCGACGCGGTGCCTGCAAGCCGAAATGATCGACCAGATCGTTATTTTCCTTCGGCTCCGGCGGCGGCGTGATGAGGTTGTTCGCACCGGGCTTCGACTCGACACGAAAAGGAACCCCTTCAAGACTCACTTTATCGCGAGTGAACCGCGCTCCGCCATCGAGCACCGCAGTGTCGTTTTCCACGCGCATGTAGGGACGCTTCAGCAGCAAGTCGTAATGGTCATTGAACGTAAGTGAGAGCGGCTGAAGATCCGGGCGCTGCGACGGCTGCTTGTCTTCCGCGAGCGCCGGGCCAGCAAGTTCAGGCGATGCCACCCATTCCAGTCGTCGCAGCTCGAACCACGAATGTGAGTCATTGCTATCCAGAAGCACCCGCAGTGCAGTCGGCTTCGCCGGGTAGGGCCGCTGCACGACCAGGCGATGCCACAGACCGTCCCTCACCAGATCCTGAGCGGAGACGAGTGTCGTTGCGCTCAGTTTCCCGGCAGCATCATTCGCCAACAGAGCCAGGAGAATCGAGTTCGCCCACTGAGCCCGATATTCGAGAACCAACCACTGACCTGGCGCGTGCTCGCCTGTCGTCCAGGGCCGCTCCCATCGCATCTGTTTCCCCTTCGCCATCGGACCGGAAAGCGAAAAGCGGAGACCATCCTCAGAACCAACTTCGAATGCGGCAGGCAACCGTTCCGCCGGAACGAGACCTTGTCGAGCCTTCCACGATGCGGCATCGAGTGGTGGCGAAAGCTCTTCGGCATGGAGCACGGCCAACGGCGCGAGCAGCAGGGCGGTAAGGAGCGAGAAGGTGTGTTTCATGGTGTGAAGGACATCTTTCATTTGGACAGCACATCGACGTTGTTCACAGCTCCGTGCAGATACGGTTTCAAAGCGTCGGAGGTAAGTTGCTTCGAGGCATTGGTGTCGGCTTTGAGATAGGAATTGAAGAACAGAAGCGTGACCGCACGGACGAGGGGTTGGACATCTTCGCGAGTCGGAGACGGTGTCGCACGACGCTCCACGCCAGTGGAGTCGGTGAAGTCGAGGTGCTTCGCATTGGCGAGCCAGATGAACTTGTGTGGTCCCTGCGGCCACAGTGCGAAAGCTTCGCGGCGATTGCCCGCTGTGAGGCCATTTTGCTGCCTATCCTGGGTGCCAGAGATGCCCAGCAGCGGCAGTTTCAACGAACCGAAGCTCTCACTGATGAAGAATGGCTCTCCGACGCCTTGCGGCGAAAGTGCTATGCCGCATTTCACGCGCGGATCGCCTAGTTCGGGGCCGAGTCCTTTGCCCGGTTCCACGCGCGGCGTGAGCCAGTCCAGCGCAGGCCTCATGCCGCATACAACCATCGTGGTGAAGGCTCCGAACGAATGACCCATGACGCCAACGCGTTGCCGGTCGAGCTTTCCACGGAGCTTCTCATCCGTTCGGTTCCATTCCTCAGCACGGTCAATCGCAAAGCTCACATCCTTGGGCCGAGCCAGAACTTCCGCGGAATCATGGATCATCGCATCGAGATTCTGCATGAGTCTAAAGCCTTGCGTCATCCGCTCGCGATTGCTGCCGATATGTTCGAGGCAAAAGACCACGTAACCATGTCAAGCGAGGTGCTGTGCCTGCGCGTAATGCGTATCCCAATCACCACCCGCACCGTGTGAAACGATGACCACCGGAAATGGACCTCCAGTTGCTGGCACATGCACCTTGATGGGGACTTTGCGTCCGATGGGAGTTGAGTCCTGACGAAGACGCGGCGCAAACTGTTGCGCACTGGTGCCGCCAGACGCCTTCGCCCCAGCACGGGAAGAGTCGGTGAGATTTGCGAATTCGATTGTCTCCGACGCTAACGGTCCACGCGCTGAGAAATCGGCGGCGTGCAATGCGGCGATCGGAGCCAGCAGCAGGCCAGCGAGGAATGTCAGGCTGTGTTTCATGGGTTCAATACTTTCGGTGCTTTGAAGCAGTGGCTTGCCGTGCGGGTTAATCGCGGAAAGTCAGTCGCAGTGATGTCTCTCGGGGCAGCGTGGTATTGAGCCAAAGCGTGTGGCCGTCCCATGCGTATTCGTGGGTGGCGAGTGCGTCGCCATTGAGTTCGATGCGGGTGAGTCCCTTCGGAGCTTGATGAAGCTCGAAGACGGGATGCACGCAGGGTGTCGTTGGCTTGATCGTGAGCGAGACGATCGGCTTCTCGACGGTGAGGAGCGTGGCACGGCGCTCGGTGTTGTAGGACGGCGTTTGAAGGCTCGCGCCCTCGGCCTCAACTTTCGGCGGCGTGGCGAAGCTCCGGGACCATTCGAGGAGACACGCGTCGTCGGCGTCGCTCAGGCCGATAAGCCAGGCCCATTTCTCGACCTGCATCTTGCGCGTGACGCCGAGGGCATCGGGCATGTCGGCGGTGCGGCTTTCCAGGGGCTGCGGACGACGGTGGCCCCAGGACATCATGGCGTTGTGCGCTGGGGTCATCGAGGCGAGGTCGTCGATGTTGATACCGGTGGGCTTGCGCCGGGCGAGCGGCAGATGATTGCCCCAATAGAACGGCGTGACCATTTGGCCTTGGCTGTAGAACGGGCGGTAGGCGGTGGAGGGCAGTCGCTTCCAACCGGGGTTGAAGTAGATCGCTGCGAGGGGCTCGCGGGTGCCAAAGCGGATGCGGAAGAGCGGCGGCAGTTCGCCCGAGAGCAGCTTCTCGTAATCGCGTTCCTGATCGAGCATGGGAAACTTCAACTCGCGCTTCGTGCCATCGCGAAAGAGAACATCCAATAGGTTCTCCGGCAGCACGCGGAGCGGATAGGCGGCGGGCGGCGTGAGGATGAGAAGCTCCTCGATCTCGTATTCGGCCTTGGGTTCGCTTTGCAGCGTGACGGTGCGCGAGCCGAACCCATCAGGGTAGAAATAGAAATCCTCTGTCACCGATTCGCCCCAGACCTTGTAGTTGAGGTCGCAGGGCTGCGCGGTCCAGCGGACGTGGACGCGGGCGGCGGTGGATTCGATGATCTCGACGCGGCTGCGGCGCAGTTCCTTGTCGGAAGCGGCGTCGACGCAGTCGAGGCCGTCGGGTCTGCGCGGTGCTTCGGCGAACTCGAAGTTCAGCGCGGTGTTGTGTTTCCCGGCCCAGAAGGGTGTGTAGGCCGCGCCGCGCCAGAAGACAAAGCGCGAGCCGTTCGGCAACGCGACCACGACATCCTTCCGCTCCGGTGCCCAAGCTTGGTCATACGGAAGCTCGGTCACCTCGTCCGAGCCGGAATAGGAGAGCAGCGGGTAGTCGTAGCGCAGCTTGGTCTCAATGGCTCCGAAGGCGGGCAGCTTCGGCGTATCCTGCACGAGCATGGTCGTGATTGTTTTGTGCCAGAGTTCACGGCCCTGCGCATCACGGATGGTCACATGCAGCGTGTCGCGACGCTTTGTGAATGCTGGAGGCGGCAAAGCGATCTTCAACTCTGCGCGAACGTCCTTTGGCAAATCCACTGCGGCTTTGGTCGGTCGATCCGGCGAAGATTCGAACCACGCGAGCACCTCTGCGCCGCGAACCTCCTCTTTGCTGGAAAACGCCGCGATGTTCACCTGGGCCTGCTGCTCAGGGCCAAGCACCAGCCAGTCCGCAGGCGGCAAAACCGCACCGAGATCAACGGGATTGATCACCGGATCAGCTGCGGCTTCCGCATCTGCCTCCAGAGCCGGGCGCTCGACCTTCCAGCGGGCTCGCTCAATGGCCTTGCCGTCCTTGTCTTTGGTGAGCAGTACTAGTTCCTCGGGCGCGGGCGAAGTGGCGAAGGTCGCGCGTGCGGTGAAGGGAGAGTTACCGGAGACATCAAGCGCTTTCCGCTCCACTTCCTTGCCTTCGCGATACGCCGCGAGCCAGTGCTCTGGTGCCGGTCGAGTGTCGCTGGCGAACTGCACGATCACCGGCGTCAGGCCAACGCGCTCCACGCCGAAGGGCGGACGCCAGGGATGCCCCGGATCGAATTGAAAGCTCGTCGCGGAGGTCACATCGTCGCGCTGTCCGGCCACGCTGCCTGGATGCTCGAAGAGAAAGCGGATGTCCTCGGCCTTCAAGGCCTCGTCGTAGATTTGCAGTTCATCGAGCAGGCCACGCAAATGCGAGCGAACATAGCGCCAAGTGTCGCCATCGGCGCGGCAACCGATCCGCAGCACACTGTCGGGCGCATCGGGCTTCAGCGTGAAATCGGATCCCCGGAACGTGCCTTTGTCAGCCGGAGTCTTTCCCTGGCCGTCCACATAGAGCGTAAGATGCGGAGCCTCCGCCGCGCGATACGTCACCGCGAGGTGATGCCATCCGCCGTCGTTCGGCACGAGGCCGTTCGAGGCGCGGAAGTTCGTGATCCACTCGCCCTGTCCTTCGCCATGCACTTGCAGCCCCTCGATGCCGAAGACGCCGAAGAACTTGTCAGGCGCGGCGGTTAGATCGGCGCGGCCTTTGAAGAGCACCGGCATCTCCGCGTAGTAGTTCCCCACATTGACCCAGGTCGCGATGGTGAAGTCGCGGCTGAAATCAATCGCCGAAGGGTTCGCCAGCTCGATGCCCGCGTTGACCTTCTCGATCACCACCGCGTTCCCGACGCGGCCGGGAGCAAAGGAAGGCGCGAGCTTCCGATCGACCGGCCGGCCATCGTGTTGACCGGTAACGTCCTTCAGGTCGTCATCAAAGCGAAAATGCGCGACGAGGTCCGCTTGGGTGGGTGATGCGAAAGCGGCCAGCAGCAGGGCGGTGAGGATCGCAAATTTAATCATTCCATATTCCTCAAAAAAACTTCGTCACTCCGGGCTGTGGCGGAGGGGTGAGCTCGATCTTGGTATCCCAGTCGAGGTGGTCAGGAACGAGTTGCTGCTGGGAGTTGAGTGCCTGCTCCCACGTGATCTCCTGCCCGGTGTAGGCGGCCATGCGGCCCATCAAGGCCATGAGGCTGGTGTGAGCCATGCGTTGGCCATCGTTGATGGGCTTGCCAGCACGGATGGAGGCAAAGAACTCGTCATGCTCTTTCTGGTGCATGCTCTCGCGTTTTCCACTGAAGGTCCACGGATTCGCTCCGGTGATGAATGGTGCCGGACCTTTTCCAAGGGTACAGACGCCGTCGGCACCGATGATATAGTCGGCGTTTTCCTTGTGGCAGCCATCCTGGCAGCGCAAACCGAGGAAGCCGCGCACGCCGCTGGCGTATTCATAGATGATCTGGGAGTGGTCGAAAGTGTTGCCCTCACCGGGGAATTGCCGTCCGCCCACCCCCACGGCTTTCACAGGCATCTCGTCGTCGAGCCACCAGGCCATCTTGTCCGCGCTGTGGCCGCCAGAAAGGCCGATGCACATGTCTCCGCCGAGCCAGACAAAATCGGACCAGTCACGAATCTGCCACTCGAGATCACTCCACTCCGGACGTCGCTCCTTGCCGTAGTATTTGTTGAAGCTCTGCCGGTAGTAAGTAGCATAGACGGTGCGCACCTGGCCGATGGCTCCAGCGCGTATCTGCTCACGCGCGGCGCGAGCAGTGTTGTCATAACGCCAGCAGAAGCCGGAAAGGATGCCGAGCCCTCGTTCCTGCGCCCGCGCGGCGCTGTCGAGGAAACTGCGGATGCCTGGGGCGTCCACGGCGGCGATGCATTCGGCAAAGACGTGCTTGCCGGCATCAATAGCTGCTTTCAGGTGCTGCGGGCGAAAAGCGGGCGGTGCGGCGAGCAGGACCACGTCCACATCGCTGGCGATGACTTTTTGATAGGCGTCGAAACCGAGGAAACGGCGGCCCGCGTCCACCTTCACACGCTCCAGCGAATGCTGGCGCAGTTTCTCAAGACTGCTGGCGAGACGATCCTCGAACACGTCACCCAGAGCGACGACGACGCTGTTCGCATCCGCCTTGAGCGCTTCGATCGCCGCAGCCGTGCCTCGACCCC
>NZ_JBIPLW010000093.1:0-2870 GCF_044369455.1 Flavobacterium sp.
TTCTAAAGCTGCATCCGTGTAGGTAACACTATTAGTGCCCACATTGTTGTTATTTTTTTTCCATTGATAAGCAGGTGCGCTGCCCCCATTGGTGGGTGTAGCGGTAAAAGTTACAGCAGTACCCGTTGTAATGCTATTGCCCGGATTAGCTGCAATAGTTACTGAAGGCGTTATATTTGGATTAACCGTAATCGTCAATGTTGCAGTCGTGGCACATTGTCCCGCTGTCGGCGTAAAGGTATACGTCGTTGTTGCGGTATTATTCAACGCTGGCGACCAGGTTCCTGTTATTCCATTATTCGATGTTATTGGCAATGCTGACAAACTCGCTCCTGAACATATTGGTGCAACTGCCGTAAACGTTGGCGTTACATTTGGATTGACTGTTACACTTACCGCAACTCTATTTGATAAAGCAGCATCTGTAATGCGTTTAATGGCATTATTACCTGTATCTGCGACCAGAATTGTACCATCGGCTTGCACGGCAACGCCATAAGGATGATAAAACCCAGAGCCAAGAGTAACAACACCAAAGCCATCGGCATTCATGCGTTTAATGGCATTATTAAAAGTATCTGCTACCAGAATTCTTCCATCGGCTTGCACGGCAACGCTATGAGGATTATTAAACCCATAGCCAAGAGTACCATAAACTGTACCATCGGCATTCATGCGTCTAATGGCATTATTACCTGTATCTACTACCAGAATTATTCCATCGGCTTGCACGGCAACGCTATGAGGAAAATTAAACCCATAGCCAAGAGTGGCAATGCCTGTACCATCGGCATTCATGCGTTTAATGGCATTATTGCCTGTATCTGCTACCAGAATTTTACCATCGGCTTGCACGGCAACGCCCATAGGACCATTAAACCCAGAGCCAAGAGTAACAATGCCTGAGCCATCGGCATTCATGCGTTTAATGGCATTGTTACCAAAATCTGCTACCAGAATTCTTCCATCGGCTTGCACGGCAACGCCAGAAGGATAAGAAGAAGGATAAGAAAACCCACCTACACCTAAAATAGAAAAATTGTATAAGTTATTGGGATAAACTGGATATAAGCTTGCAATGGCAATATGTAATAAATCTGCTACCAGAATTCTTCCATCGGCTTGCACGGCAACGCCTCGAGGATTATTAAACCCAGTGCCAAGAGTGGCAATAGTTAACGAATTACTTTGTTCTACATAATAAGTCGCTGTACTAAGTGAGGCGGTAGTTACCAATGGATTGCCTCCAGAAGGGGCTGTAAACCACTTGGCAGTTGAGCCAGCACTTGGGGTGCTTACTAAATTGGCTACTGTTGCTCCTGCGCAAAATGTTTGGGTTGCTTCGCTAATTTTTTTAACCCTTACTGCTGATCTTGTACTTTCGCAGACAGAAACAGTTTGCGATGCATAATAAATGGCTCCATCAACCAAACTCGTCGTTGCTGGCAATACTGTTCCTGCCGTTGCGGCACTGTACCATTGGATCGTTGAACCAGTCGCAGCTAAATTGGCAATTGTACCCGAACCAGTATAAACTTGAGTTGCAATTGCAGTTGGTGGGGGGGGTATAGCATTAACTTGATTTACTTGGATTGTTAGAGAAGTAGTTAAAGCACATTGTCCGGCATCTGGAGTAAATGTGTAGGTTGTAGTTTGTGTATTGTTCAATGCTGGCGACCAGGTTCCTGTTATGCCATTATTCGATGTTATTGGCAATGCTGCCAAAAATGCTGCCAAACTCGCTCCTGAACAAATTGGTGCAACTGCCGTGAATGTTGGCGTTATATTTGGATTAACCGTAATCGTCAATGTTGCAGTCGTTGCACATTGACCCGCTGTTGGTGTAAAGGTATACGTCGTTGTTGCGGTATTATTTAATGCTGGCGACCAGGTTCCTGTTATTCCATTATTCGATGTTATTGGCAACGCTGACAAACTCGCTCCTGAACAAATTGGTGCAACTGCCGTGAATGTTGGCGTTATATTGGGATTAACCGTAATCATTAACGTTGCAGTTGTCGCACATTGACCCGCTGTTGGCGTAAAGGTATACGTCGTTGTTAGCGTATTGTTCAATGCTGGCGACCAGGTTCCTGTGATACCATTATTCGATGTTATTGGCAATGCTGACAAACTCGCTCCTGAACAAATTGGTGCTCTAGCTGTGAATGTTGGCGTTACTAGTTGGGTGCTGGTCATTACTCTATTGCCTGTGCCAGTATTAGAAACAGCCACAAATAAACCATTGCCGTAAGTGACGGAAGTCCATTGATTATCTGCTGCCGAGGTTCGGCTTGTCCAAGTAATCCCATCGGGGCTGGTCATTACTCTATTGCCTGTGCCATTAAGCGAAACAGCCACAAACAAACCATTGCCATAAGTTACGGACCACCAATTAATATCTGCTGCCGAGGTTCGGATGGTCCATGTGATCCCATCGGAGCTGCTCATTACTCTATTACCTGTGCCAGTATTAGAAACGGCCACAAATAAACCATTGCCGTAGGTCACAGAACGCCATTGATTATCTACTACCGAAGTTCGGGTTGTCCAGGTAATCCCATCAGGGCTCGTCATGACTCTATTGCCTGTGCCAGTAAACGACACAGCCACAAATAAACCATTGCCGTAGCATACGGAATACCAATTATTATCTGCTGCCGAGGTTCGGCTTGTCCAGGTAATCCCATCGGGGCTGGTCATTACTCTATTTCCTGTGCCTGTATATGCCACAGCCACAAATAAACCATTGCCGTAGCATACGGAAACCCATCCATTATCAGCTGCCGAGCTTCGGATGGTCCAAGTAATGCCATCTGGGCTGGTCATTATTCTATTGCCTGTACCATTATCCGAAACAGCCACAAATA
>NZ_JBIPLW010000087.1:0-2866 GCF_044369455.1 Flavobacterium sp.
ATGGAAAACGCTTAAAAACTCTATGGTGAAAACGCAGGGAATACGCTAATCCCATGCGATCCAATGGCTGAGACAATTTCGAGGATCTCTACGCCTGCTTCCAACAGCCATTCATGCTCACTTCTGTTCTCTTAGATGAACTGTTAATTGATTCAAACGCCACTGATACAACAATGCAATCTTTTCGAGAAATGTAAGCAATAAAAGACTATCGGGCTTGTTGAAGTACAACTCGAAATCCAGTCAAAAAATTGCGATCATCTTCGCCGCCATACGCACGATTCGCGCAGCGACATCGATTCCCTCCCACTAGCCAATCTCCTCCCTTTTGGACGTGTAGTTTATTCCCCTCATCGATAAACACTGGGTCGACGCCGCCCTGAATCGGCTCTGAAAAGGAATACGAATCCAAACACCATTCGGCAAGATTTCCTTCCATGTCGAATATCCCCCAGCTGTTTGGCTTCAGCATTCCAACACGTTGGAGGATCTCCCTCTCAGATGCATACTCTGATAGCTTGGATCGATCGTTACCAAAACTGAAAGTTGTCGTAGTGCTTGCTCGACATGCATATTCCCATTGCGCAGCCGTTGGAAGGCTAAACTCGCATTCCCTTGACAGCCTTCCGGATGATCTTTCCTGGTCAGTAAGTTTTTTACAGAAAAGAACTGCGTCATTGAAACTGACAGTGTGAGCGGGAAAACGCGGCCCTACGGGTATTCCACCCAATTCGATTTCGCGGGCAGACTGTACCCAAGGACGCGTAGACATCACGTACTCCCATTGCTCCTGAGTAACTTCGGTTTCACCAACCCAAAAACCACGCAAACGAACTTTCACCTGTTTTTCGATTTCGGAGCGATCGCTTTCGCTTTCAGGAGAACCCATCACATATTCCCAAGATGGACACCATCGCATTCTCAATGCATGAACTCCGCAATGAACACATACCTCGCCCGCCTTTCTATCGCAACTACCCCTTGTTACTGGTTGTTGCAATGCGGTCTGACTTAATCCACGCGACCCAAAGATGACGATGATGAGTACGCATGGAACCCCTATTCGCAACGCAAAATTCCAATAGATTTTTATGTAGTCGGAACAAATTGCAACCATTTTTCATCTCGTCCCTGGGGCTGCAGGCGGTCTCGGGTAAGCCACGTCCGTTGGTTTATCTCTATCTATCCAGAAATCCTGAGCACAGCTCCATGTCCACTTCTTAAAGCACGGGTTTTTAGGAGGCATGAAAGGATCTGGCAATCCAACAGCTGGCTGTACCCCATTTGGACCATGATCGTGGCAAACGAAATCAACGAAGCATTCTGTGCATCCGCATTTCCTTTTCGAATCTTTGTTGCAACACTCCCTCATAGCAGCCGGAATGTCTCTTTTGAACATGGCTACCAACTTATTAAAACCACTCTGCTCTGCTGTATTGATCAGGTTGTTGTTATCATGAGGCCATTTTTCAGGAACAACATGTATTGTTGGCGAGTAATGACTAACGCAGACTTTCTTGCCATCGCTCATCCAGCAACAAAAGGGCGCTACCTTGTCGCATTTATCAAATTCTGGGTTGAGAAGATTCAGCCCCCCGATGAATGTTGGCAAATGGTCAACGCCCTGATATGTATTTGGTCCATGAGTTATCACAACATAGGTCGTGCACTTCAATCCACTAGGATCAACTTGAACCAAGGCTTGGTTGAAAACAAATCTCGATAGATTCCAATCCATCGAAAAATATCCAATCGGATCCCTGCTGAGGAATCTCCCCGTCTTCGAACTCGTCCAACGCGCCCTAAAATGATGCAGCCCAACGGTCGCATCCCATTCGCGGCCTGTGTACGTGTAACGGTTACCAAGAGATGAGACTTGAGCGGCGAGTGGCGAGCCGGAGGCACCGCAGATGGTTGGCTCGCCGTAGGCGCTGTATGCATAGCGTTCAGCTATGGCGCCCGTAGATGTGGTTACAGCCGTGATCGAGTACTGTTGGTTGCGATGATAATAGTGGATCGTTCCGCCCGTACCTGCTCCCTTGCGAACCACTGGCTCGTCAATATAGCTTGCATAAACGTATCGGTAGAGTGGTGAACTTGGAGCATCTCCTACTCCATAGTCTGCGATCGTTTGTTGATCGCTCTGAACGTAAACGAATGAACCACTGCTACCGACTCTGGCGACACGACGGCCCAAGGCATCGTATTTGTACTCGACGTCCGTCGAACTGTTGTTGCCGACATCCACGCTCTTGAGCTTGTTGTCGAAATCCCAGGCCATGCCTAAAGCAGTAGATGCGAGGCTGGAGAGAGCGGCTGGTAAAAGGGTGATGTTCCCTTTGACGTCCGTATTGACGGTTTGGCCACCGGCGGTGAGAAGTTCGTGCGTTGGACCGTGGGTTCTTGATTGAGCTGTGCCATTGGTGGTAACGGAGTTCCAGTCACCGACCGAGGTTAGATTCCACGATTGGCTGAGTGCGCCATTGGTACGCTGGTAGCCCGTGAGACGATCTTCGTCGTCATACGTTGTACCTGCGTTTGTGAATCCGTAACCGCTCATCACGCCACCGATCGACTCCGATTTCTTGTTCTTGTTCGTATCCCAAGTATACGTCAAGTTCCCAATGGAAGCATTCGAATAATTGATCGCTGTCAATAAATTATCGTTGCTATACGTGCGACTTTCCGTGATCCCGTTTCCAAGGACATCGCTCGTCAACCGTCTGCCTGCGTCGTACGTTCGCGTGCTGACCGTCGCGTTATCCAGCTTGAGCTGGTTCAAGGCTCCCGTCGCGTGGTACGTTCGATCGGAGATCGAACCGTCTGGATACGTTTGCTTGATCATCTCGCCACGACTGTTGTACTC
>NZ_JBIPLW010000010.1:0-94674 GCF_044369455.1 Flavobacterium sp.
TCCGAATCTTTAGTAGTCAAATCAAAAGCACAATAAAAGCCATCGTTATTTAAACTGTCATCACAAACTACATAGTTTGTAGGGGTATTTATGATAGGTGCTCCAATTACAGTCACCGTAGCGGAACCTGCTTGGTTTTGTGAGCAGGTAGTAGCGCTACTTTCTGTAACACTGACTAGAGAATAAGTATATGTTGTAGCCGTTGCAGTTGATGGAATTGCAAGCGATACACTATCACCTGACGTAGTAGTTATTGAAAAAGGAACTGTATTAAGTGTATAGTTAAAAGTATAGGGAGCAGTTCCATTGGCTCCCGTAAAAGTAATAAAAGGAAGACTGGCGCCCATACATACGGCGGTTGTCCCTGAAATAGTTGCTGTGGGTGAAGGATTGATAGTAACTGTTACAGAACCAACTTGAGGTTGAGAACAAATTGTAGCTCCAGATCCTGTAACACTTACCAATTGATAGTTAAATATTCCAACTGCTCCAGTAGAAACTGAAAGTGTGACACTGTTTCCCACTGTAGTCGAAATCGTCTGAGACGTACCACTTGGATCTAAATAAGTAAATGTGTACGGAGCAACTCCATTGGCTCCTGTAAATGTTATCAATGGATTTGCAGCATTCTGACAAAGAGCCGTTGTTCCCGAAATTGAGGCTGTAGGCAAAGGAACTACTGTAACTGTAGCTGAACCAGACTGTAACTGAGAACAAACCGTGGTTCCAGAACTTACAACACTAACCAATTGATAAGTAAATGCACCTGCAGAATTAGTAGAAACTGGAATTGTTACACTATTTCCTGATACAGTTGAAATTGTTTGCGAAGCTGCATTTTCATCCAAATAGGTGAAGGTATAGGGTGCTGTGCCATTGGAACCTGTAAATGTTATGGATGGATTTGGCGTATTTTGGCAAACCGATGTAGTACCAGATATGGTAGCTGTAGGTAATGCTATAACTGCTACCGTCGCACTACCCGATTGAGCCTGAGAGCAGGCAAGAGCACCAGAACTTTGAACGCTGATTAAAGTATAAGTAAATGTTCCTGCTGTACCAGTCGCAACTGGCAATATAAATATATTTCCTGTACTTGGAGGTGATGTAATTGTCGTAACGCCACCGTCAGTACTATATGTAAATGTGTAAGGCGCAACTCCGTTAGCCCCAGTAAAAGTAATATTCGGACTAGGATCGTTTCTACACACTGATGTTGTTCCAGAAATTGTCGCAGTTGGCAATTGATTAACCGTTACGGTGGCTGTTCCTGATTGTAACTGAGAACATGCTGTAGTTCCAGAGCTTTGAACACTAACTAAGGTATACGTAAATACTCCGTCCGTGGAAGTAGAAACTGGAATGGTAACTGTATTTCCAACTGTAGTCGAAATCGCCTGAGATGTTCCACTTGGATTTAAATAAGTAAATGTGTAAGGTGCTGTTCCATTCAATCCTGTAAAAGTGATAGTAGGACTTGTAGCATTTCTACATACGGATGTTGTTCCTGAAATTGTTGCTGTTGGCAATGCCCTTACCGTAACTGTTGCTGTACCACTTACATTTTGTCCACAAGTTGTCAAATTTACACTAACCAAACTATAGACAGAATTAATAGTTAAGTTAGGGGTAATTACTGTACCGACACCTGAACCATCTAATGTAATTTGCGCAGGAGTTCCGTCTACTGTATAATCAACAACAGCAGTCGGTGTGCCATTAAAGGTAATCGTAGTACTTGTATTTGAACAGATTGTTGCTGTTCCTGAAATTGTTGCAATTGGCAATGAAGTAACTGTAACAGTAGCACTACCCGATTGTAACTGAGAACATGCTGGAGTTCCAGAGCTTTGTACACTGATTAAAGTATAAGTAAATGTTCCTGCTGTACCAGTCGCAACTGGCAATATAAATATATTTCCTGTACTTGGAGGTGATGTAATTGTCGTAACGCCACCGTCAGTACTATATGTAAATGTGTAAGGCGCAACTCCGTTAGCCCCAGTAAAAGTAATATTCGGACTAGGATCGTTTCTACACACTGATGTTGTTCCAGAAATTGTCGCAGTTGGCAATTGATTAACCGTTACGGTGGCTGTTCCTGATTGTAACTGAGAACATGCTGGAGTTCCAGAGCTTTGAACCCTAACTAAGGTATACGTAAATACTCCGTCCGTGGAAGTAGAAACCGGAATGGTAGCTGTATTTCCAACTGTAGTCGAAATCGTCTGAGATGTTCCACTTGGATTTAAATAAGTAAATGTGTAAGGTGCTGTTCCATTCAATCCTGTAAAAGTAATTGCTGGTGATGGTGAATTTTGACATACAGCCGTTGTACCAGAAATAGTAGCTGTTGGCAATGGATTTACAATTAATTGGAAAGTAGTTGTGCCAAAAAATGTTGGGTCAGCATTCTCCTCTAATCTTACATATAAAGTTTGACCATTTGTCCCAAATACAACTGAAGGATTAATTCCAAAACCACCACCATCTGCATCTGCCTGAGTTAAATGAAAACTTACGGTATAATCGGCTGGATTATAGCTGCCCAAAATAATTGGAATTTGTGGTAATAAATTAAAAATGGCTTCGCCAACTCCTGAAGCATTTTCGCAAAGTGAAAGATTAGGTGGCGTTGTTGGAATAGGATTAGTGTTGCATAACGTTGGATCTATTTGCAATGCAAATTGAGTAGTCACAATACAACCTGTAGCAAAATCTTCAACACTAGCATATATTATTTCGCCATCGGTACCATTATAATTGATAGCATTAGGAATTGCAAAAGATTGTTGTTGCGCATCGGATAAAGAGGTATAATAGCTCACAGGATTTGTTAATCCATTTTGAATAATTGGAGTGTTGTCACTTAAATTAAATGGCGCACTACATTGGGTTAAATCATTAGGAGTTCCAAGTGTAATCGAATTAATAAGGTATTCAACAACCATAGTATCCGTTTGTTGACAACCACCAGGATAGGTAATGGTTATTCCATAGGTACCCGCTTGGGTGATACTATAGGTAAATGAATTTGTTCCTATTGGATTACCATTTAACGTCCAAGCATAAGTTGCTCCAGTAATTGCTGCTAAACCCGCTTGTGCAACAATAATTTTCGAACCACAAACTGCTCTATTTCCAGTAAAGTCGGTTATTCCATCAAACTCTGTCCCAGTTCCTGCTATTTCTACAGTTCCGATATCAAAACTTCCACCACCTAAAAATACGGCAGAGTCATAGAGACTATCATTTAAGTCTGAAATAACTAATTTGATATGATATACATTATTCGGAATTACGGCTGATGTTGCTCTCATTTTAATGGTTTCACCATTAAAGTTTGTAGCTGCACTTGCAACTGCTCCTCCAGTATTTGAATTTCCAAAATAGGTCTCATTTGCATTACCACAATTGGCTCCAAAACCAGTAAAATACTGGCCATCATGAATTGTAGTTACTGAAATAGGAATAGTGGTATTTGGAACTAAAGCTAAATTAGTTGCAGGTGTGCCTGCCGTTTGATTTGTTAGAAAAAACGCAAACGCATCCGAATAACTGCATTGAAAATCTCCATATTCTTCTGAGGCAAATAAGAATTCAAAACTCATTTGATTGGTTAATGGAATAAAATCAAACTCTAAGATAGTAGCATTAAAATATTCATCCTCAGCACCAGGAAAAGGTGTTGGGTCAATTATTCCTAAACCAGCCATATAATCTGTTAAATCAGTATCTCCTGGCCAAGCATTAACGCCATTACTTTGTGTTGTTGAGTTTGGCCCAGGAGCGCCATTTGGCAGATTCGGTGGGATAGCAGTTGAAAATATACTTCCAGTACTTAAAATAACACCAGAAGATATTGGAAAATTTGGATTTGTATTCGTAAAATACCCAATACCATTAGTGGATCCAAAATTGGTACCCGTACTCCAAGTAATGTTGCTAATAGTTCCTACACAAGCTGCGCTACCAGAAGAAGGCGCAAATAAAACATCTTCCACAAGTTGCGGTACCGTATAGGTTGTGGTATTAACCGTAATGGGCTGTGAATAGCTATTCCATCCAACAAAAACGATAAATAATAAAAGTAAAATTCTTCTCATTAATAGGCAATTACATCAATGTTTTAAAAAAAAGAAAACATTCCTAGTGTTAATTAATTGTTTAATTGTCCAAATATAAGTATTCACTGAAAATAACTTTGTTAAATTTGTAGAAAAATAAACATTTCCGATGAAAATCAGTATAAAAGAAACACAAAATCCAACCATATTAAAATTTGAATTCCCAGAGTTTATTACGCAAAACGAAAACTTTGAATTCAAAAACATTGATGAAGCTAAAAATTCACCTTTAGCACAACAATTGTTTTATCTTCCGTTTGTAAAAACGGTATACATTTCGGGTAACTTTATTGCAATCGAAAGATTTGGAATAGTTGAGTGGTCAGATGTTCAAGATGATGTTGCAGAACAAATAGAAAATTTTGTAGAAAATGGTGGAATTATTGTGTTGCCAAATGAAAATCCAACAAAGAAACAACCGATAAGTGTTTATGGCGAAACCACACCAAATCCGGCTTCACTTAAATTTGTGGTCAATAAGGCATTAACAAAATCGGCAGCCGAATTCAAAAATATTGACGAAGCAAAACCATCACCGCTGGCACAAGAATTATTCAAGTTTCATTATGTGAAAGAAATTTTCATAGCCGAAAATTATATTTCTGTTACGAAATACGAAAGTAGTTCTTGGGATGAAATCACGTTGGAACTTCGAACGTTTATCAAACAATTTATCGAAAATGGCGGAACAGTTATCAATGAAAGCCAAATCGAAACTACTGAAAAGCAAGAAAAACAACAAATCAAAAATTTTGACAATCTCGATACAACCTCACAACAAATCATCAATATTCTCGAAGAGTATGTGAAACCTGCGGTTGCAGCCGATGGCGGTAACATCCTTTTTGATTCCTATGATGCAAATGAAAAGCGCGTAAAAGTAGTGTTGCAAGGTGCTTGTAATGGTTGCCCTTCTTCCACATTCACTTTGAAAAGCGGTATCGAAAATATGTTAAAAGACATGCTCAACGATAAAGATATTGTTGTTGAAGCATTAAATGGATAAATTTAGGAGCTATTCCCGCTTTCCATTATATCTTTTAGACCTGTCAGGTTTTTAAAACCTGACAGGTCTAAAAGGATGCCATTCCAATCGGGGCTAGAAAAAAATCTGCTATGAACGAACTACATCACGAAACCAGCCCTTACTTACTCCAACACGCCAACAATCCGGTGCACTGGAAAGCATGGAATACGAATTCTTTATCGCTTGCCAAAAATGAAAATAAGCTAATCATTATCAGTATTGGATACTCGGCGTGCCATTGGTGTCACGTAATGGAACACGAAAGTTTTGAAGATAACGATGTGGCCGCAGTGATGAATTCCAATTTCGTCAATATCAAAATTGACCGCGAAGAACGCCCCGATATCGATGCTGTATATATGAAAGCTGTGCAAATTATGACCGGTCATGGCGGCTGGCCCATGAATGTAGTAGCCTTACCCGACGGCAGACCTATTTGGGGTGGAACCTATTTCAGAAAAAACGATTGGATCAACTCTTTAGAAAGACTTAATGAAATTTATAAAGAACAACCACAAACCATTTTGGATTATGCAGAAAAATTAATCGATGGTTTACAATCGTTGAGCATCATTTCAAAAAGTGAATCCGAAAGTAATTTTGATTTGGAAGTGCTAAACACTTTAGTTTCTAAATGGCAAAAAAGCTTCGATTGGGATTATGGCGGAATGGCGCGTGCTCCCAAATTTATGATGCCAACCAATTATGAATTTCTTTTGCGATACGGCTATCAAACAAAAAATCAATCGATAGTAGATTTTGTAAATCTAACGCTAACCAAAATGGCTTATGGCGGATTGTTTGATACTATTGATGGCGGTTTTTCTCGCTATTCCGTCGATGTGAAATGGCACGTTCCCCATTTCGAAAAGATGTTGTACGATAATGGACAATTGGTTTCGATTTATGCCGATGCGTATAAATTGACGGGTAACCAACTGTATAAAGAGGTCATTGAAAAAACACTAAAATTTGTCGAAAAAGAATGGTTAACTAAAGAAGGAAGTTTTTATTCAGCAGTAGACGCCGATAGTTTAAATACAGAAAATCGTCTAGAAGAAGGCGCATTTTACGTTTGGACAAAATCAGAGTTGCAGCAGGTACTTCAAGAAGACTTCGACTTATTTTCTATTGTTTTTAATGTCAATGAATTTGGTTTTTGGGAACACGAAAATTATGTTCTAATCCAAAATAAATCGTTGGAAGAAATAGCAAAAGACCAAAATACTACTCTAGAAAATTTAGAACAAAAGAAAAAATCTTGGGAACAATTACTTTACATCGAAAGAGAAAAAAGAAGCAAACCACGATTAGACGATAAATGCCTAACGTCTTGGAACGCGATAATGCTTAAAGGTTTTGTTGATGCCTACAAAGCTTTGGGTCACAAAAAATATTTAGACATTGCGTTACAAAATGCACATTTTATTATCAATACGGTTTGGAGTTCAGAAGGCAATTTACAGCACAGCTACAAAGACGGAATTCGAGGCGGAGCCGAACAGAGCGTAGCTAAAGCAACGAGTAATGGTTTTCTTGAAGATTATGCTCATGTAATTCAAGCCTTTATTTCTTTATATGAAGTTACTTTTGATGAGCAATGGTTGCAAAATTCCAAGCAGTTAACGGATTATACTTTTGATAATTTTTATGACGCCAACCAACAATTTTTTTCGTTTACATCTCATCAAGACGAAGCCTTAATAACCAAACATTTTGAAGTAGAAGACAATGTAATTCCAGCCTCAAATTCTGTTTTGGCTGATGCATTGTTCAAGTTGAGTATCTATTTCAACAACAGTTATTACGAAAAAGTGAGTCAACAAATGGTTCAGAACATTGTCCCGACTGTTGATTATCCATCGGCTTTCTCAAATTGGCTTACTGTCTTACTAGATTTTTCAGAACAGAATAAAGAATTGGCCATTTGTGGGAACAATGCATTGGAGTATTTGTATACTTTAAATCAAAAGTATTTACCCAATATCATTATTGCCGGAAGTACTTCAATTTCAACACTTCCTTTTTTGGAAAATCGTTTTTCAGATAACGGGACACTTTTTTACCTCTGCCAAAACAAAACCTGTCAAAAACCTACTACAGATATAAAAGAAATCAGTCAAGAAATTGGACTTGAATAGAAGAAAATCGTATTATTGTTATTATTAACAAACTAAAAACTAACAGCATGGCATTTGGAGATTTTTTTAAAAAACTTTTTGGTTCTTCAACCAAAGAAATGGCAGATAAAGCAGAAACTTTTGCAGAAGAAACGTTTGAAAAAGCCAAAGTGGCTGCGGCACCAATGGTAGATAAAGTAGAAGACTTAATTGATTCGGCTAAAGAAAAAGTAAGTGAGCATATGCCCGCTGCAAAAGAAGCTATTGAAAATGTGGTTGAAACCGTAAAGGAAAAAGCGACAGAATTTGCAGAAAAAGCAGAAACTTTTGCTCACGAAACGGTAGAAACCGTAAAAGAAAAAGTAAGTGCATTTACTAGTGATGCTTCCGAAGATGCCGAAGAAGTTAGAACAAAAACAGAAGATACAGTTAAACCTGCTGACGAAAATGCAGATTAATTTAAATTGTTGTCCAATAAAAATTCAATTTAACAATTTTTACATTAAAAAATTTAAATCGCAAAGGCGCTAAGTCGCAATTTACGCTAACTTTTCTTTGCGCCTTTGTCCCTTTGCGAGAAATTAAAACAAGTAAAAGTTAATTAAAATTTTATAAAACCCAATAAAATCAATATCTAGTAAGATATTTAAAAAGTTTTATCGGACAACTATGATAAATTTATAAAAATATTATTTTTGTGTCCCGTCCCGATGCTTCGGGAGTCGGGATTTTTTTTATCCCGAATTTAGTTCAGGATCTAACGTATTAAAATGGAAAAGAAAAAACTACACTACATTCATTCGTTTGCCGATTATGTTGATCAATTTATCAAACTTTTAATTGATTATTCTCCTAAATTGATTACCGCTTTCATAGTGCTATTCGTAGGACTATATATAATTAGAATACTAAACCGGTTGGTTAGGAGAATTATGATTAAGCGCGAAATAGACCCAACATTGTCAAAGTTTTTAGCAGACAGTTTGCTTTGGGCAATGCGAATTTTACTTTTTGTTACGTTTATTTCAAAACTAGGGATTGAAACTTCCTCTTTTGTAGCCATTCTTGGCGCAGCTGGTTTAGCTATTGGTTTATCATTACAAGGGTCATTGTCTAATTTTGCTGGTGGCATGTTGATTATTTTATTCAAACCTTTCCGAGTTGGAGATACCATAGAAGCGCAAAATGTAATTGGAACGGTAGGCGAAATTCAAATTTTTGTAACCAAATTAATTACCGCCAACAATCAAACTATTTTTGTCCCAAATGGCATTTTATCCAATGGTGTCATTACTAATTATTCGTTACAAAAAAATAGAAGAGCCAATTTGCTTTTTAATGTTTCGTATGATACTAATATAAAAACAGCAAAAGAAATTGTGCTACAAGTCATGGAAAATAATCCAAAAGTTTTGAAAAACCCATCGCCAACTATAGTTGTTAATCTATTAACCGATTCAGCTATACAGTTAGCCATTCGTCCTTGGTCAAAAAATGAAGATTTTGTAGAAATGAGTTCCGATATTTTAGAAGGATGTAAAGATGCTTTTGATTCAGCCGGAATTGCGGTACAACCTTTTGTAAAAGAAGCTTCGAAGGAATAAGGCGTTATAAATGTTCAGATGAATTACTTAACCGTCAAAAAATCCTTCAAATAAAACGGCTCAAAATAAGCTACATCTTCACATTCGCTTTTAAGAAATTTTTCATAACTCAACGCACTCATTTCGTTTGCGGATGGAAAAACGATTTCGGGAAGAAAGTGAACGTTTTTTCCTTTAATAACGGTTTGGCATTTTTCTTGGCAATCGCCAATAAAATATAATGTTTCAGGGCAATCAGCGTAACTGTCTTCCGTTACTATCTCGGCTTGTACCTCGTTTATCCTATTGAGACCACCATCATAAACGGCACTATAAACTTCCATTCTTCGAGCATCAATCATAGGAACAATGTAGCCACCATCATAATTAATTACAGTAAGGGCTTTTTTGGCTAATATTTGTAGCGTATCTACAGCAAGTAACGGAATGCTCAAGGCATAGCACAAGCCTTTTGCCGTAGAAACACCGATACGCAAACCCGTAAAAGAACCAGGTCCTTTGCTTACGGCTACGGCATTCAAATTAGTAATACCAATTCCAGTTTCTTTTAAAATTTCTTGTATAAAAACATGCAGTTTTTCGGCATGAGAATACCCTTCTTCAGCTATTTCTTTGCACAAAACCGTTTCGCCATTTTTTGCTAAAGAAACCGAACAATTTTTGGTAGCTGTTTCTATGTTGAGGATATAAGTCAAGATAAATAAGTTGTAGTTTTGAATGGTAAACGCAGATTCGCAAATTAAACTGAATTTATTGTCTGCGAATCTGTGGTTAAATTTTTATTTTTTCTCTTTGTCTTTCTCCTTTTCAGAGTCTTTTTTAACACTGACATTATCACCAGAATTCAGGTCTTTAGTTACCGTAGTGTAAGGTCCAACAATTACGACATCTCCTTTTTTCAAACCAGAAATTATTTCAATATTGGTATCATCCTGAATTCCCGTTTTTACGATTCTAATTTTAGCTTTATTGCCGTCTTTTACAAAAACGCATTCAAACTTTTTATCGCTTTTTGCGGTTACTTTTTTATCTTCGGACTCCTCCTTAACTTCATAAATTTTTGTTGCTGTGGTATCCGATTTTACAACAACCGAACTAATTGGTACACCAATAACTTTTTCTTTTCGAGTGGTTATAATATCAACGGTAGCGGTCATTCCTGGGCGGAATGGTGAATAAGTAATCGGTTTCCCTTCTATTAAATCCATGTAGGATTCTTTTAAAATTCTAACTTTCACCTTAAAATTAGTTACTTGATCGGCTGTTGTAGCAGTACTGGCCGAATTAGAGATGCTAGTTACAATACCCTTAAACTCTTTTTTAAGATAGGCATCAACTTGAATTTTAGTGCTGTCTCCGATGCTTATTTTTACAATATCATTTTCATTAACATCTACTTCAACTTCCATATTGTTCAAATTGGCTACTCTCAAAAGTTCGGTTCCAGTCATTTGTTGTGTTCCTAAAACACGTTCGCCCAATTCAACGCCCAAAGAAGAGATAGTGCCATCAGCCGGAGCATAAATGGTGGTTCTGCCTAAATTGTCCTTGGCTTCTTTAACGGTTGCATTAGCACTTTGAACATTGTAATAGGCCGATTCTTTACTGGCTTTGGCTCCTTCAAAAACAGCAATGGCTTTATCCCAATCTGACCTTGAAATGATGCCTTTATCAAACAACGTTTTACTTCGATCGAAACTTGCTTTTGCTTCTTTAAACGTAGCATCAGCCTGATTCAATCCGGCTTTAGAACCTGATAGATTGGAAATCGTTCTGTTATAACCAGAAGTATACAAATCGGGATTTATTTTAACTAATAAATCGCCTTTTTTTACTACTTGACCTTCTTTTATGGGTAGCGCAATAATTTCTCCCGATACTTCAGAAGATATTTTTACCTCAATTTCCGGTTGAATTTTTCCGGTTGCTGATACCGTTTCAATAATTGTTATTTCATCAACTTTAGCGGTTTCAATTTCTTTAGAATCATCTTTACCACCAATAATTCCTTTTGATTTTAAAGTTATGGCTACAACTAATAAGGCAATAACGACTCCAACGAGTATATAAATTTTCTTTTTTGACATAATTATTGTTTTTGAATGATTGGGATTCCGAAATAGAACTCGAGTAATTTTATTTTAAATATGTAGTCGTATTTTGTTCGCAAAACTTCTGATTGCGCATTTTCATAGGATAATAAGGACTGACTGTAATCGAAAGAATTTAGCAAGCCAACGGCATAGCGTTCTTTTGAAAATTCTTGAGCAAATTTTCGTGCTTCAGCTGTTTTTAGTGCAGCTTCATAGGCAGCTTTAGCTGTTTTCAGATCGTTATATGCCTGATAAACGGTTCTTTCTAAATCCAACTCGGATTGATCTAAAAGCAACTTTGTTTTTTGCTGATTGATTTTACTTCTTTGAACTCTGCCACGAGTACTAAATCCGTTTAAGATGGGCACATTCAATTGTATCCCAATATTAGTACCGTCAAAAGCGGAAAGCTGATCCACAAAACCAAGTGGAATACTTTCAGACCAACGGGTGTTATATCCTGCAAAACCTGAAAGTGATGGTAAATAGCCTGCTCGGGAAAGTTGAACATCTTTTTTTGCAATATCAAGATTAGAACTAGCAATTTTTACATCATTGACCACTTCTTTTGCTTTAAGAATTATTGCCTCGGGCGTTTCAAGTAAAATAGTACTGGGTGGAATACTCATATCATCTACTGCAACATCAAAACTTGCATATTCTTTTAGTAAAAGTGTTTGTGCCAAAGCTAATTTAGAAATAATCAAAGTGTTTTCAGCAACAATAATTTGTTGTTCTTGGGCCGCATCGGTTGCTCTTAATTCATAAATATCTCCCGATGGAAGTGTGCCTGCTTGTATTAATTCGTTGGTACGTACTAGATTCTCTTTAGTGATTTTGTTTTGATTAATTAAAACCTTTAATTGTTCTTTATTGAATAAAATTTGCAAATAAGAATTAGCAACAGAAAGCGCAATATCGTCTTTCATTTTGCTCAATTTATAGCTGTTTGCTAGCTTGTTGAGCTTCACGCGTTGCAAGGTTTTCCAGTTTAATAAACCATTAAATAAATTTATTCCTGTATTAACATTTGCCGAAGCAGAACGAAAAGTTTCATTTTCAAATTGATTTGTCGCGGGGTTAATGTTGGCACCTGTATTTATTCCGTAATTTGCCGAACCAGAAACATTAGGAAGAAAATTTCCAATAGCTTCAAGTTTTTCAATATCGGAGGTATTTAAATCCAGTTCAGATTGTTTTACAGAAATGTTGTTTTTCAGCGCATAGTCAACACATTCCTGAAGCGTCCAGTTTTTTACTTGAGCTTTGGCCGAGAAACCAATAAATAAGATAAAGAGGAGCGCTGTTTTTTGGATGCTATATATCATAATAAAACTAGATTGCAAAAGTCAATTTTTATTGTTAACAAAGATATGATTTTTGTCTTTGGATTCTTTATTAAAAAAGATACAAACTTAGACTTGTCTTTTTTGATAATGTTACAGGATTATTACTTTTTTTACTTTTATTTTGCCAAAAAAATTATTTTCATCATGTATACTTATAAGAGAACATTTTCTATTTTATTCGCAGCACTAGTTTTTAATAGTTGTTCTACTACTCAAAAGATCGAAGCATTAAAACCTTTGCCTTCAGACGATACTCCGATGGTATTCAACAATAAGACTTCATTTGTAAATATGCCATTGGAAATTTCTTTAAAAGAAATAGAAAACCAATTAAATAAAACGTTAAGTGGTGAAATTTATAATGACTCTAATCTTGAAGATGACAAAACCGAAATGAAAATTATCAAAACGGCAGCCATTCGATTGATTGAAAAAAATGGAAAAATTCAAACCGTTCTTCCTCTGAAAATTTGGGCTCGATTTAAGTATGGAACGGATTTTATGGGGTTGAATGATACTAGAGAGATTTATCTTAACGGAACAATTACGATGACCAGCGATGTGAAATTATCGAATTGGAAATTATCGACAACCTCTAAAATTGAAGATTTTCAATGGGCTGAAAGTCCTTCGATAATGGTAGCAGGAAAAAGTGTGCCAATCACGTATATTATTAACCCAACACTTTCCATATTCCAATCGAAAATCGCAAAAAAAATTGATGAAGCCATTGAAAACTCTTGTGATTTTAAGCCATATGTTCTAGATGTATTGGAAAAAATGAGCACCCCATTTTTAACCAGCGAGCAATACCAAGCATGGTTTAAGTTAATTCCAATAGAAGTGTATGTAACGGATGCCACTTTGGGTAAAAAAGAAATAAAAATGGATTTAGGATTAAAATGCAATATGCAAACGATGGTTGGAACAAAGCCTAAAACTAATTTTGATAAAACGGCTATTCAATTTAAAGCAGTAACAAAAATTCCAGAAAAGCTAACAGCTAATATCGCCGCTATTTCAACGTATGATAGTGCTTCTAAAATTATCTCTAGTAACTTTAAAGGAAAAGAGTTTGTCTCTGGAAGTCGAAAAATCCTAGTTCAAAATGTAGCACTGTGGCAAAGAGATAGTAAAATAATTATTGCCCTTGAGATGACTGGAAGCATCAATGGAACTATTTATCTTTCGGGAACGCCAAATTATAATGCGGTGACCAAAGAAATCTATTTTGATCAAATGGATTATGTTCTGAATACAAAAGGATTACTAACCAAAACTGCCAATTGGCTACTACAAGGTGTGATTTTGAAAAAAATTCAAGAAAACTGTCGCTATTCTATTAAAGAAAATCTTGATGAAGGAAAAAAAAGTTTGTTGCCTTACTTGAATAATTTTTCCCCCATGAAAGGCGTTTTTGTCAATGGAACTTTTAATGATTTTGAATTTGAAAAAGTAGAAGTAACCGATAAAGCCATAGTAGCCTTTATTACTACCACTGGCAAAATGAATGTGAAAATTGACGGAATGGATTGATTTTAGTATTCAGTCCCAATCCCGAAGTTTCGGGATGGGACAGTTTATAGTGTTTAGTTCACACTGACTTCTTTTTATAATACATTCTATAAATGGCAAACCCAATCAAAGCTACCAAAATATAAGGAATTGCCATCAGGAAAACAATACCATCATTCACGGCTTCCACTTTAGTTTTATTGCCCGAACTTTCTAATGCTGCCCGACACATGGCACATTGCCCATAACTGGAAATTCCAAAAAACAAAAAACAAAATCCAATAAAAAAGTTTGGAATTTGGAATTTGGAATTTGGAATTTGAAATTTAATTAGCATAATAAGGAGAAATCATTAAATACACCACAACTCCAGTCACAGCAACATACAACCAAAGAGGGAAAGTGATTTTAGCTATTTTTTTATGTCTGTCAAATCGAGCTGCTAATGCTCTAACATAGGTAATCAACACTAATGGAATAATTGTAATTGACAATATAATGTGACTGAGTAAGATAAATATATACACTAATCGCAATGAACCAGCATTGACTTTTTCGGTTTCATCCAATATCTTGTTGCCGTCAATATCTCCATAAACTGTAGAATCGGCTGTCATATGGTAGGCAACATACATTACCAAAAATGCAACAGAACATGCGATTGCTGTGGTCATAAATCGTTCATGAACTTTCCGATTTCCATTTTTAATTGCCAGTACACCCATTATCAATAGCAATGCGGTAAAGCCATTTATTGAAGCATAAATTGGCGGTAAAAAGGAAAGTGGCTCTACTTCAATTCCAAAATCTTTTAATTTTACTGAGAATAATATTCCAACAACAACTGGTATCAGTATGGATACTAAAATTATTGAAAATTTATATCGTTGTTCTAAGGTTTGGTTCGTTTCTTTATTCATTTAATAGTTTTTTAATATCTTCTTTAACTGCTTTTACTCCTTTTTTATCTAATCCATCGTAATATAAAATTGGGTTTCCAAATTCATCATCTCTACATCTGATAGTGCCTTTTTTGTCAATTAACGCAAAAAGCCCCGAATGTTCAAACCCACCACTTACCTTTTTATTTTCACCTGCATAAAGATTAAATCCTTTGTTGGCAATGTTAAAAATATACTCTTTATCCCCTGTTAATAAATGCCAGTTTGAGGACTTTACACCAATTACTTCTGCATGTTTTTTCAATATTATTGATGTGTCGTATTCTGGATTTATAGATATGGAAGCTATTCCAAAATTGGGATTTCCAAAAAAATTATTTTGAATATCAACCATATTTCTATTCATTATAGGGCAGATAGAAGGGCAGGTTGAGAAAAAAAATTCAACAATATAGACTTTTCCTTTATAAGTATCATTTGTAATTTTTTGGTTGTTTTGATCGGTTAATTCAAATTTTGGTGCTGGGCCAATTTTTCTCAAACCAGTTTCAGGGTTTTTGTGATTGGATATTGCATCCAAACGGTCGCCTTGAACAACAGTGTTATTTTTAATTCTTTGAACTATTCTTGGAATGAAAATAATTCCAAAAATGAGTATTACGAAAGACAAACCTATATAAGAAAACTTTTTCATGATATTAAAATCTAAATTTCTCTGGTTGCATTGTTATTTCTTTTTAATGCCGCACGATATTCATACATAATGATTTTCATGTCATCCATCATTTTGTTATAAAGGTCAGAAACAAGAACGGTATCGTAACCTTCTTTATATTCAGGTTTTCCTTTTTTGTCTTCTCCTTTTCGGCCTCTAAGATTTCTTTTTTTATCGATTATAAAAACATTTGGTGTCGATAAAGAGTTGTCTAGTTTACCAACCAATTTAAGCTTATTATAAAAAGTAGTTATTTCATTTGGAGAGGCAAAAACAAAATGCCATCCTTTGTTCGTGCCTAGTTTCTTTATATCTAATTTCAATAATTCTTTTACCTGATTTTGTGTACCATCTGGAAGTACCATCACGACCTGAAAATCTTTGAAATCTTTATATTTGTCATAAATGGTTTCATAAAGATTAAATACACTTCCTTTATGTTTTGCCACATCGTTTCCAATAAAACCAAGTATTGTTATTTTATTAGTTAAAGTAACTGGACGGTCGTCTAACGTTTTCCAAGGTGTTACGTCTGGAATATTCTTAGTAATTGTTGGTAATGAAATAAAACTATTTACACCAGATGCAAAAAAAAGATAGGCAACTATTGGTAAAATAAATAAGATAAAAAGGACAATATTTTTTTTCATTTGAATTGAGAAAACAGATGTGCAAAAATAAAAAAAACCCGCCTAGTTACGGAACAGGACGGGGCTTTTTTTGAATTACTATTTTGTTAAAAATTCCATTTAATAGTGGCATTTTTAAAAACCTCAAACACATAATCAGCTTCAACCAAAAGGATGAATAGTAAATATAATGCAAGAAAAATGACAGTGGCAACGACTGCCCAGCGCAAACTACTTTTTTCACCTTCCATATGCATGAAAGCCCAAACAATATAGTATGCTTTATATAGTGTTAATATGATGAATACCCAGTTAAGTAAATTCATACTTAAAAAGTTATTGAAATATAAAAATTCTGGTCTTGAAATTCCTAAGTACACTTCGACTGTAGTTACTACAGACAAAAGAGCAAAAACCAGCCAAATTCTTTTTGTGTTTGATACGTGTTCGTGTGCGTGTGACATAATATAAACTTTATAATAATATTAAACTAAGTAGAAGAATGTAAATACGAATACCCAAACTAAATCGACAAAGTGCCAATAAAGTCCAACTTTTTCTACCATTTCATATGATTTTCTTTTTTCATATGTTCCTAAAACAACGTTTAAGAATATGATAAAATTGATGACAACTCCAGAAAATACGTGAAAACCGTGAAAACCTGTAATAAAGAAAAAGAAATCAGCAAATAGTTTACTTCCGTATTCATTATGTTCCAAATTAGCGCCTTCAACTACAATAGCACCATTTCCAACCATTACTTCCGACTCAGCTCTTGTTAAAATTTCTCTATGTTTGTTTTTATTCAAACCTGGTTGCAATTTTCTATTTGCTTTGTCTTCTTTAGTGTCTCTATAAATTTTTTCTGTTCTAACTAATAATTCAGGATGTGCTTTAAAACCAGCCTGTACTTCAGCAACAGAATAGGATGGCAACGTTGGTTCATCCATAAACCACCTTCCTTTGCTTCTTGTTAATTGCTCTCTTTCTTCTGGAAGCGTTACTGCAAAATCTGCTAATTTTACTCTTTCGCCTTCAGCATTTACAAATTGAATGATGCTTCCGCCTTTTGTTTCGATTGCACCATGTTCACCTTTAATGAAATTTTTCCATTCCCAAGCTTGAGAGCCCACAAAGATTAAACCTCCAACGATGGTTAATAACATATAGAACGCTACTTTGGTCTGTTTCATTTGGTGACCAGCATCAACCGCTAATACCATCGTTACAGAAGAGAAAATCAAGATAAATGTCATTAATGCCACATAATACATTGGCGCTTCTACACCATGCATAAAGGGAAAGTGAGTAAACACTTCATCGGCAATCGGCCAATTATCAATAAATTTAAATCTAGAAAAACCGTATGCTGCAAGAAAACCAGTAAAAGTTAAGGCATCGGATACGATAAAAAACCACATCATTAATTTGCCATAACTTGCACCCATTGGCTCATTTCCGCCGCCCCAAGTATTTTCAGTATTATTTCCAGTAGTAACTGTAGCTCCCATAAAAGTTATAAGTTAAAAAGTTCCCAAATTTAGATTTTTTTTCTTATTTAAAGAAATATAAAAACAAAAACAAGCAAACCCACAAGAAATCGAGAAAGTGCCAATACATCGCACCTAGTTCAATTCCAAGCAATTGACTTGAATTGTATTTTTGTTTAAAATGATTATAAATTATGATTAAAAGCGAAATTATTCCTCCAGCAAGGTGAGCCAAGTGAAGTGTTGCCAATACATATAAAAATGTAGTAGCAATATTGCTCTCTGGTCCGGTGAAAAAATAACCGCCATCCATCATTTGATGAAAGCCCTTAAATTGACAAAACACAAAGGAAATTCCTAATATAAGCGTTACTAAAAGAAAGGAAGTTGTAGCCAGTTTGTTGTCTTTTCGAATGGAAATTTTGGCTAAGTGAAATGTTACACTACACAAAATAATGGCAAGTGTACTGAAGTAAAAAGCCGTTGGAAATTGGAAATCTTTCATCCAATCTTCTCTAGACTTGCTTACGACAAATGCACTTACTATTCCAGCAAACATCATCGTCATGCTTCCCATAGCAAACAACAACAACAGTTTATACGATCGTGCAGTTCTTTCTTTATGTTCTTGAGCGGACATTGTCATACGAAATTATCTTAAAAATTTATCTAAAATATATACTAATTGCAGCAAAGATATATAAGAAACACTTACCAACATTAATGTTCGGGCCGCTTTTGCAGTTCTTAACTGATATAATTTTACGGCATAAAAAATCATCCAAAGTCCAAGTAAAAATACTATTACCGCAGCTACAGGAGATATAAATAATCGTCCAGTATAACCCAAGCAAGGTAACATCGAGGCAACCAACAACCAAACAGAATAAAGGATTGTTTGCAAGGCAGTCGAAGTATCTTTTTTTCCAGTAGGTAACATAAAGAAACCTGCTTTTTCATAATCGTCATACAAAAACCAACCGATCGCCCAAAAATGGGGAAATTGCCAAAAGAATTGAATTAGGAAGAGTGTTCCGGCTTCAATTCCAAAATTATTCGTTGCGGCAACCCAACCTAACATAAACGGAATGGCACCCGGAAAGGCTCCCACAAAAACCGAAAGTGGAGTATATAGCTTTAAAGGAGTATAAACACTAGTGTATAAAAAAATTGAAATCGCACCAAACATAGCTGATTTCTGATTGACATTATATAAAAGGATAAGTCCAATAATAGTTAGCAAACTAGCCACAAATAATGCCTGATTGGGCGACATTCTACCCGAAGCTACAGGACGGTTTTTAGTTCTATCCATTAAAGCGTCAAGGTCTTTTTCAATGACCTGGTTAAAAGCGTTTGAGGCTCCAACCATACAGTAACCACCAACAGCAAGCATGAATAATTTAATCCAACTAAAAGCGCTCTCTGGATTTCCATCTGTTCCAAATCCGAGAAGATATCCTGCAATTGAAGAGAACACCACGCTGATAGCCAAACCAGCTTTGGTGATTTCTTTGAAATCAAATGCAATTTTTTTAAAAGTAAAGGGAGTAGCTGTTGCGCTCAAAGATGCTATATTAGTGTTCCGTCAAAACTGGCTCAAAGGTACTTTATAGAAAACGATTTGACAAAAATAGTGAGGACATATTTTTATAATTTTTTAGGGTTAGGAGCGAATGGTCATTGTGTGTTTGTGGTCCGTATTCCCGCTTTTCGCGACTCGTCCAAAAAGACGAGTCTAGCTTCAATCGGGGCTAGATGAAAAACCGTTTTAATTTTTGGCAACTAATAAAAAATGCCCCAAATAGTGTCTAACTTTTTGGGGCATGCACCAACCGAGCATTTTATAAATAATTACTAGAATCAAAATTTATCGTATCGGCTGGTTCAAAATCAAATCAAGATACAAGTTAATCTTGTCCTTAAGTTCTTTTCTTGGGGCTATAAAGTCAAGGAATCCATGATCTAATACGAATTCTGCTGTTTGGAAACCTTCTGGCAAATCTTTACCAGTTGTATCACGCACAACCCTTGGACCTGCAAAACCAATCAAAGCACCAGGCTCCGAAATATTTACATCACCAAGCATCGCATAGGAAGCGGTAGTTCCTCCTGTAGTCGGATCGGTACACAAAGAAATATACGGAATCTTAGCTTCGGCCAACTGCGCCAATTTTGCTGAGGTTTTTGCCAATTGCATCAACGAATAAGCAGCTTCCATCATACGCGCACCACCCGATTTTGAAATCATCACAAAAGGAATTTTGTGTTTGATAGAATAATCAATGGCACGTGCAATTTTTTCACCTACAACGGCACCCATAGAACCACCAATAAAGGCGAAATCCATACAGCAAACCACCAAATCCTTACCTTTCGATTTTCCAACACCTGTGCGAACCGCATCTTTCAATCCAGTTTTAGCAATGGCATCTTTTAAACGGTCTGAGTATTTCTTAGTATCTACAAAATGTAAAGGATCTTTAGAAGTCATTTTAGCATCTAACTCCTTGAATTCATTGTTATCAAACAAGATTTCGAAATATTCTTTACTGCCAATTCGAACATGAAAATCATCTTCAGGACTAACCCAAAGATTTCTAGCTAATTCATCTTGATCAATAATTTTTCCCGTTGGCGATTTATACCATAGTCCTTTGGGAACGTCTTTTTTATCTTCTGTTGCAGTGGTGATTCCTTTTTCTGTTCTTTTAAACCAGGCCATATTTTTAAGTATTCAGTGTTCAGTTTTTAGTATTCAGTCTTAGTGTTCAGTCTCCAGTCTCCAGTATTCAGTCTCAGTTCTCAAGAATATATAAAACTGAAAACTGTGACTGAAAACTGAACACTATTAAAGAGTGTTCACATTGTTCAAGTCAGCAAATGCCTGTTCTAATCTTTTGTTAAACGTTAATTCCCCTTCGCGTATCCATTTTCTTGGGTCGTAATGCTTTTTGTTAGGAGAATCTGTTCCGTCAGGGCTTCCTATTTGAGTTTTTAAATAATCAATATTATTCACCATATAATCACGAATGCCTGCCGTATAGGCAAATTGTAGATCAGTATCAATATTCATTTTGATAACACCATACGAAATGCCTTCTCTGATTTCTTCTATAGTAGAACCAGATCCACCATGAAAAACAAAGTCAACGGGGTTGTGACCAGTATTGAATTTATTCTGAACATAATCCTGAGAATTTTTCAATATTTTTGGAGTCAATTTTACATTACCTGGTTTATAAACACCATGAACGTTTCCGAAAGCTGCTGCGATAGTAAATCTTGGCGAAATTTTAGAAAGTTCTTCATAGGCATAGGCTACTTCATCAGGTTGAGTGTATAATTTTGAGCTATCAACGTCTGAATTATCTACACCATCTTCTTCACCACCTGTAATTCCTAATTCGATTTCTAAAGTCATTCCCATTTTGCTCATTCGAGCCAAATAGGTTTTACAGATTTCAATATTTTCATGAATTGGTTCTTCTGACAAATCAATCATGTGAGAAGAATACAACGGTTTACCCGTTTCTGCAAAATGTTTTTCAGAAGCATCTAACAAACCATCAATCCAAGGTAATAATTTTTTGGCACAGTGGTCTGTATGAAGAATTACAGTTGCTCCGTATGCTTCTGCTAATGTATGAATGTGTTTTGCGCCTGCAATTCCACCTGCAATTGCTGCTTTTTCACCAGCATTCGAAAGTCCTTTCCCAGCATTATAAGCAGCGCCACCATTTGAAAATTGAATAATAACCGGAGCTTTTAATTTTGCTGCAGTTTCCAATACACCGTTAATAGTGCTTGAACCGATAACATTTACGGCAGGAAGTGCAAATCCCTTTTCTTTAGCATAGGCAAAAATTGCTTGAACTTCATCTCCTGTGGCAACTCCAGGTTTAATATTGTGAGACATTGTTGTGTGTTTTTAAAGTTAATCCCGAAGGTTCGGGATACAAAAATAATAATTTCTAATTTTAGAAAGGATAATTAATTCCAATATTTATAACCGATTTGTCAAAGCGCATTTCCTTGAACCATTTTTCGTTTTCTGGATTAGCTGGATTGTAGGTTTTGAATCCTAAATCGAATCGCACTATAAAGAAATTGAAATCATATCTTAATCCAAATCCAGAACCAACGGCAATGTTTTCTAGAGATTTTAAACCAGTGAATTTAGCATCTGGATTTGTAACTATATCTGATATATTCCAAATATTACCAGCATCTATAAAGAAAGCCCCGTTTAATTGTTGAAAAATATTGTATCTGAATTCAGTACAGAATAACAGCTTCATATTGGCTTCATTAAAATCATTTATAGAGCCTGTTTTTCCCGGTCCTAATTCATAAGATTGCCATGCTCTAATGTCATTTGTTCCCCCAGCAAAATAACTTCGAGAGAATGGAATACTGTTGGAGTTACCATAAGGAATAGCAACACCACAAAACGCTCTTGTTGCCAGTACTTTTTTTCGGGATAAATCCCAGTGTTTTATGAATTCAAATTCCGTTTTTATATATTGGGAATATACCACCCCAAAAAGACTGTTACTGCCATTTGAATCTTGTGGTTGATTTGAGCCATCAGCCAATAACGACAATAAATTTCCTGCGGATTCTATTTTTGCTTTAATGGCATAAAAGGTATTGTCAGACAAATCTTTTTGGGATGTTTTTGAATACGTAACGCTTGTAGAAAATATTAAGTTGTTTTCTGTTAGTCTGTTTTTTTGTTCATTGATGCTGCGAATTGTTTCATAATCACTTGGTGATGGGAAAACTTCGGGGTTATCGCCTAAAACATCATTTAAAAAACCATTAGTACCCGATTCAATAATTAAATCATCTTGTGTTACATCGCCAGTGCCATCACCAGTGCCAACCCACAAGGGGTTTGTATTGTATATTTTTGCTTGTTTATTCAAAGCATCAAAAGACGAACGATATACATTAAAATAATTACTCGGATTAATATTTCGTACAAATTGTACATTAAACATGTCAAACCGGAAATTAGTTCCTTTTTTTGGTGTCCAGTTGTATACTAATGAACTTGTAAAATTTTGTTTGTCCAATCCAATGTTGGTTTGTTTAGAATAACCTATACTAATGGTTGTGTATGGGATCATGGACTTTGGAATGATTTTGTCGGTTTTAAACGGGAAAAATATTCGTGGAAAGTTCAATTTGGCATCTGTTCCAATTTCCGAAATATTGAAAAAGTTATTATTTGGATTCGCTAAGTCTTTTGAGGCACCAATATTTCCTCTAAAGCCAATTTCAAATGTTTCGGCACCATTAAATACATTTCGAATCCCTAAAAAAGTATTGCCAGATATTCCAAAATCCTGAATATTGGAATGAGTAAAATCGGTAGAAAAACCAAAAGTATATTTTTTTCTTGGCGACAAATAAATGTTGGAAATTAAACCATTTTTGTCATTTTTGTCTTGAATATATTGAATTATTGGATAATTAAATACTTTAAGATTACTCAAATATTTAGAAGTAAGCGTAGTTTTATTATCTGAAAAATAATTTCCTTTAATTACAAAAATACCATCTGTAATCGATTTTGGACGGTATTTCAATTTATTAACACTATATAAAGTGAAATCTTTATAAACCATACTGTCTTTTATTGGGAGATTTTGATTTGCTGGACTGTGATCGGTGTAAATGTTAACTTTGTTTATTTTGTACAATTCGAACGGAATACTATAAACACTGTCTTCTACTCTAATGGATTCATTTTCTATTATTAAATCAACATTAGCAAGATGGTTAGAATTCAAAGTATCAATATCATAAGTAACATAATTTTGCTGAAAACGAAAAGCACCATTGTTTCTGAACTCTTCTGTAATTCGTGTTTTTTCGGCATCAAAATCGCTGGTCGTAAATCTAGCCCCTTTTTTTATTAAAGAATTTTTTGTCTTTAATTGATATATTGAATCCAACGATTTGCTTGAAATATAACTGTTTATAGAGTCAATTATATAGGGCTTTCCAGTAACGATATCGTATCTGAGTTTTACTTTTTTTGGATCAATACTATCTATTTTATATTTGGTTGTTACATCAAAATAGCCTCGATTGAAATAATATGATTTCAAACGTCTGAGCGATTTTTTTGTGCTTGCGGTATCCAAAATAACTGGAGCCTCACCAGTTTTTCTTAAAAAATCATGAATCCCAGCATACCAGAAGGATTGGCCTAATCGTTTGACTTGTTTTTTAGAAAGCCATTTCACTTTTCGGTTATATTTTTTTGGATTGTTAGCAAACTTGGCCCTGTATATAGAATCGGTTTTTTCTTTAGCCAAGTTGAAAATATTCAAACGAAGACGATACCCCAGAAGCGTACTGTTTTGTTTTTGGTATAATTGATTGAAAATATCCTCACCATTGTTTTTTTTACCGTCAACATAAATAGTATTATTGGTCAAAAGACTTTTTCCTGTTGGAACTCTTTTTGTGGCATTACATCCAAAGATAATGACACCAATTAGAAGAAATAATGATATTTTTGTCAGACTATTTTTCAAGCGTTGTGAAATATTTAATTCAAAAGTACAGTATTTTATGGTTAGTAAAAGCCAAATTAAACTAATTACAAGTCTTCAATTAAAAAAATACAGAAACGAGCATCAATTGTTTATTGCTGAAGGTGTAAAAGTAATTCAAGAATTAATACTATCAAATTTGGTATTAGAACATTTATTTATGACTGAAGCCATTTTTGAAGATGTAATTATTTCAAAGAAAACCTTGGTAACTGAACAGGACATGAAACGAATTTCAGCTCTCAGTTCACCAAGCCCTTGTTTGGCTATTTTTAAGATTCCGAAACCATCCAAAATTGAAAACAAAGGGCTAATTGTTGCATTAGATGATATTCGAGATCCTGGAAATTTAGGCACCATAATTAGGCTCTGCGATTGGTTTGGTGTGAAGCAATTAGTATGTTCTCCCGAAACGGTTGATGTATATAATCCTAAAGTAATTCAGGCTACCATGGGTTCAATTACTAGGGTGAATATCAATTATGTTGATTTGAACGTATTTATTTCAGAAACTATGCTACCTGTTTTTGGAACTTTTATGCATGGCAACAATATATATAACGAAAAATTACCCAACGAAGCTATTTTGATTTTAGGGAATGAGGCCAATGGTATTTCCTCAAGAATAGAAAAAAGTATTAAAAATAAAATTGCCATACCACGTTTTCCTTCGGCAGTCGGCAACGCCTCGTGTGGTGATATACAACAAACCGAAAGTTTAAATGTAGCAACAGCAACGGCTATATTCCTTAGTGAATTTAGAAGAATATCCTAATGAAACGTAAAATTAATAAGCAAAGCTCTTGTTTTCAAGGATTCGATGTTTCCTGTCCATGGACTGTTCGGATCAGTATCCCGAATTAGTTCGTCGTTAAATCCAAATACACCTCGAATTGAGGGAGAGAATTTAAAATATTCAAAATACAAATCAATACCAAATCCCATGGTATAATTTTGAGTCGTTGGTTTTACTCGAAATTTTTGCTGTAAATTATCATCTTTAGATTTAGAATTGCTAGAGAGATTCAAGGTAGTCGATACACCACCCAACAGATATGGTCTTACATTTCCAGTTCGCAAAGATGAAAACTTCACGATTAACGGAAAATCAATATAGGTTGCTTTTACTTCTCTAACGCCATCTCTTTCATTGTCAAATTGTAAATAGTTGATGGTTCTGCTAGCATAATACAATCCGGGCTCAAAACGTAATTCAATATATTCTTGAAGGCGAAGTACGCCAACCAATCCAACATTAAATCCAGAATTTCCTTTAACTTCAATTGGTGGTCCAGTGTTCGTTTTGAAATCGGTTTTAAAATCAAAACTGCTAAATCCTAAATAATATCCCCAATACACTCTTTGCTTATCAAAATTCTCCAAATTGACTATAGGATCTTTGGTAAACATACTTTTGCCCAATTGCCCTTTGGCTTGGTGAGAAAACAATAGTAGTAGAACAACTATTTTGTAGATATTATTGCGAAAAAAAGTTAAGTTCATTTTTTTGTGGCGGTGTAAATTGTGGCAACACCAAATGTTTGAGGCATCGCTTTACAGTCTATAAACGAAATTTTTCTCAAAATATTGTTTAAAGCTTCTCCAAACGGAAAATTAGCGGCCGATTCAGATAAATAGCCATAAGCATTGTTGTCTTTAGAGAAAATTTTTCCAATGATTGGCAAAATGAATCGCGTGTATAAAGCATATCCTTGTTTGAACGGAAATTTGGTTGGGACAGAAGTTTCTAGAATTACAAATAGTCCATTTGGTTTCAAGACTCTATAAATTTCAGCCAAACCTTTTTCAAGAGTTTCAAAATTTCTAATTCCAAAAGAAACTGTAATGGCATCAAAAAAATTATCTGGATACGGCATGTTTTCGCTGTCGCCCAAAACCATTTCTATTCTATCAGTTAAATTTTCTTTTGCTATTTTTTGCTTTCCCACTTCGAGCATTCCTGCAGAAATATCAAGCCCAATAATTTTTTTAGCAGCTGTTTTTGCCATCAAAATTACTAAATCTCCAGTTCCGGTAGCTATATCTAGAATGGTTTCTGGATTTTTATCAGAAACTAATGCGACTACTTTATCTCTCCATGTTACATCAATGCCAAGCGAAATAACCCGGTTCAAACTGTCGTAGTTTCCAGAAATGTTGTCGAACATTTGAGTAACTTGTTCTTTTTTGCCCAATGATGAATCTTTATATGGAGTGATAGACTTTGACATGCTTGAATTTTCGACAAATATAAGCCAATATTTTAATTAGAAGAATTGCTTTCTGAATTCACTATTGCCTTTCTTTAACAACTACTTCCGGAGAAAGGTTTGAAAGCTAAAGTCATAAAGGTGATTTTCATCTTTTGGATGAAACGCTGCTGATGTCAATTCCCATATATCTAAATCTATTTCTGGAAAGAAAGTATCCGCTTCAAAAGTGTGATTCACTTTGGTGATGTCTAATTTATGGGCTATTTCAATAGATTGATTGTAAATTTCTCCACCGCCAATAATAAACAGTTCCACCTCTTTTGGACAAACGGCAATGGCTTTCTCTAATGAGTCAACAATAATGCAGCCTTCAGGATGGTAATTTTTTTGACGGGTGATAATAACGTGAGTTCTATTGGGTAATGGTTTTGGGAAACTTTCAAAAGTTTTTCGTCCCATGATAATATGATGACCAGTGGTTAACGTTTTAAATCTTTTAAAATCATCGGGCAAATGCCAAAGCAATTGATTGTTTTTGCCAAGCGCATTGTTTTCTGCAACAGCAGCAATAATGGTAATCATTCGGCTGTTGGTTTTGAATTTTCTAAATCGTTTTTTAGTTTTTCAATTTTTTTGTTTTGTTGCAACATCAATTTATCAATTTGGGCTCTTTCCCAATTCTTATTCATAAAACTATCGGTAATAAGGACTTTAATTAGGTGGAAAATAAAAATGCAAATCCAAACAGATACAACCCAAATCCACCAATTGGTTTCGTCATGAAAGTTTAACAAGTGATTTGAAGTGAATAAAAAAAGACTCCCAATTAAGAGTACAATAAAATGAATAAACAACCATTTTTTTTGCTTGATTCTATCTCTTGCATATTCGTATAATTCATGTTGTGCTGCTTCCATAAGATGAAATTTGTGGCTTAAAGATAAAATTTATTTTTAAAATTACGAAATATGATTTTAAGATATCATTACTCGAAAACGTTTTCTTAATTAAGTATGTAAAATTTAATTCACTTTTAATTATACATCTTCTTTTAATTTGGCTTAGTTTTTAGCAAATTATCAAAAGTGATTTTGCATGTAAATGGTATTAAACTATTGCTTTACTTTGCCACAGTAATCTATAAATGAATTAGTTATGGCTATTAAGAAACAAGTTATAAAAACAAAACCGGTTGTTAAAGTTACCTTTTCAATCGATGCAAAAGATGCAAATACAGCGTCAGTAGTTGGTGATTTCAACAATTGGAATCCAGCAGAAGGAGAATTGGCAAAATTAAAAAGTGGCACTTTTAAAGCAACTTTTGAGTTACCAAAAGATAATTCTTTTGAGTTCAAATATTTAGTGGATGGAGCTTATGTAAATGACCCAGAAGCCGATAGTTATGCTTACAATGAATTTGCTGGTGCAGAAAACAGTGTTTTGGCACTATAGTTTTTTTGTTTTTATCTAAAATTTAAAATCCGTTTAGTGTATTCTAAACGGATTTTTTTATGGAATTTGACGAGTGTTTTAGAATTCTTTAGGCCTCCCGCCGCTTCATGAAGTGACGAACCTTGTTATGGCATTTTTTCCATTAAGATAAAACTTCTTGGGGAAAAAAAATTTGAATTTTGCACATTTTTCCCCATTTTAGGAATGGCTGTTAGCAAACGTAATTCAATTACAAAAATGTAAATCCTATTCGTTTGTTTAATCCGATTTCAAAAATTCTGATTAAAGTAGAAAGTTGAATGTTTCCTTTTCCATTTTCAATTCTAGAAATATAACTTTTTTTAGTTCCGGTTTTTTCTGCTAACTGTTCTTGAGTTATTTTAGCTTCTTTTCTAGCATCTTTTAGCATTTCGCTGATGATAAACATCTGTGATTTTTCTTCGAAATCATTTCTGCTTTCAGTTCCAATTTTTCCATGTTCAACTTCTATAAGTTGATCAAACGTTTTTATGTTTTTATAATCTTTCATTTTATATGTTTTTTAGTTGAAAATATTCGTTCATTAAAATCAATGCTTTTTCTAATTCATTTTTTGGCGTTTTCTGTGTTTTTTTCTGAAAACCATTAAAAAGCACAATCAATTTTCCTTTGTCAAAACAGCAAAATATCCTGTAAATATTAGACTGGAATTCAATTCTTATTTCATAAAGTCCATTTGTTCCAGTTAAGTGTTTTAAAAATTTTTCAGGAACTTTTTCAACTTGTTTAATTAATTCGAGAACATACTTTATTTTCTCTTTTACTTTTTCATCTTGCGCTTGGTAAAATTCAATAAAGTGGTTTTCGTAAAATATAATCTCTCTATTCATTTGACAAAGTTATCTTAAAAGTTAACATATAGCAAATAAAATTTCAAATATTATTTCCGATTTCTTATTTAGGTTTTCGTGAAGTATTATATTTACTATGGTTTCGAACACTTATGATTGTAAATCGCTATCGGGTTTTTTTTACTGCGCAGTCAAACTCAACGGCAAAGAATAAAGGCATTTTACAAAAACACCTTTTTGTTCACCTGGATTCCATTCGTCATAGCTTGTAAGAACTCGGATTGCTTCTTCATCAAGACCATATCCTAAGCTTTTCATGATTTTAGGTTCAACAATTTTACCTTCTTTATCAACCACAAATTGAAGTACAATCCTTCCTTGGACTTGATTTTGTATGGACTCTTTGGTGTATCTAAATTTAGAACCTATATATTTATAAAAATGCTGTATTCCTTTTTTTGGTTCTGGTCTTTTTTCCAGTACAGTATATGTTTTTTTTGTCCCGTCATTTTTTGTGGTTTCACCCACGATAAATTTTCCGTTTACATACTTTTCATCGAAGATAATCCCTCTTTTTGAACTTTCCCCATTCCAATCACCTTCCTTGTATCCGTTTTTATAAGAGCCGTTTTCTGTGTAGAATTCATCCGAAGTATTACAGTTGCCGTTTCCGTTAATCACAGTCTGTGTGCCATTTTCATCCCAGAAATGGCTAACTTTATAAAAATAATCTGTTCCAAACTTTTCGCTGTCAAAAATTCCTTCCTCTTTTGGTTTGCCACTTTCGTACCACTTTTTTGAAACACCGTTGAGTTTTTTGTTTTGATAAGAAAAGGAATTTTTTTTATTTCCATTTTCATAATAGTTGATTTCTTCACCTATTGGATGCCCGCCATCTTTACCACTGATTGTCTTTTCACTTTTTAAATTCCCACTTTTGTAGTACTCTAGATATTTATATTCAGGTTTGTCCAAAAAATAATCCTTTACAATTATTTTGGTGTAGTAGTCATCGGCAGTAGCTATTTGATGCAATGAATCTGAATAAAATATTTTGTCATTTGCTTCTTGGGCAAAAAGCACTTTGGAAAATAATAAAAAGAAAAGAATAATTTTTGTTTTCATAACTATATAGCTACAATTCCTTTAATATGAGGATGAGGTTCATAACCTTCCAAAGTGAAGTCTTCAAAAGTAAAATCGAAAATATTTTTCACTTCTGGATTTAGAATCATTTTGGGTAATGGTTTTGGTTCACGAGACAATTGTAATTCCAATTGTTCAAAATGATTGTTATAGATATGGGCATCGCCAAAAGTGTGGATGAATTCGCCAACTTGCAATTCACAAACCTGAGCAATCATCATGGTTAACAAAGCATAAGAAGCAATATTAAAAGGCACACCAAGAAAAACATCAGCACTTCTTTGATATAAAAGGCAAGATAGTCTGCTTTTTTCTCCCCCTTCGGGGGCTGGGGGGCTTACATAAAACTGAAAAAAAGCATGACATGGAGGCAAAGCGGCTTTTCCATTGGCTACATTTTCTGCAAATGATTTTGATGTATCGGGAAGCACAGAAGGATTCCAAGCAGAAACTAACATGCGTCTGCTGTTTGGGTTTTTCTTTAAAGTTTCGATTAATTCTGTAATCTGGTCAATTTCTTCGCTGTTCCAGTTGCGCCATTGATGGCCGTAAACAGGTCCTAAATCGCCATTCTCGTCAGCCCATTCATCCCAAATTTTAACGCCGTTTTCTTGTAAATACCCTATATTAGTATCGCCTTTTAAAAACCAAAGTAATTCGTAAATAATTGATTTTAAATGCAGTTTTTTGGTTGTCACTATTGGGAAACCTTCATTCAAATCAAAACGCATTTGGTACCCAAAAACACTCTTGGTTCCAGTTCCTGTTCGGTCTCCTTTTTGGCAACCGTTTTCCAAAACGTGTCGCACTAAATCGTGGTATTGCTTCATTTTCTTAGGTTTATAAGTTGCGGGTTTCGAGTTTCAAGTTTTGGTAGCAAGTATCTAACTAGTAACCCGAAACTCGAAACATTCAAACCGTTTATGATTCCCTCTTCGAAATTTCATCTCTAATTTTAGCTGCCTTTTCGTAATCTTCGTCTTGAACTGCTTTTTCTAACGCTTCGTGCAGTTCAGAAAGACTCATAATTTTATAAACATCAGTTGAATCTTTACCTTCACTGTCAAATCCAAAAGTTTCCGGAGTAGAAAGTACACCTTCATCGTCGGGATTTGAATTTTCTAATTCACCTGGATTGTTGAGGTAAATCCCCGCTTTATCTAAAATATTTTTATAGGTAAAGATTGGTGCCGAAAAACGTAACGCTAATGCAATAGCATCAGATGTTCTGGCATCAATTATTTCCTCAATTTTATCTCTTTCGCAAATAATACTAGAGTAAAAAACACCATCTACCAGTTTGTGAATAATGACTTGCTTAACCACAATATCAAATCGATCAGCAAAACTTTTGAATAAATCGTGGGTTAAAGGTCTTGGTGGTTTTATTTCTTTTTCCAAAGCAATGGCAATAGATTGTGCTTCGAATGCACCAATTACAATGGGTAATTTTCGTTCACCATCTACTTCATTTAAAATCAAAGCGTATGCTCCATTTTGAGTTTGACTATAGGAGATCCCTTTTATGGTTAGTTTTACTAAACTCATTTAGATTTTAGATTTTTATCCCGATAGCTATCGGGATAGATATTAGATTTCAGAATTGGAATAAATAGTTGAAAATGTTTTCAAAAATTCAATACAATTAACTCCCGAAACTTCGGGATAGCCCTGTTAGAAGTGAAAAGATCCCGATTTTTCGGGACTTCCAACGAATAGCAGGAATTGCGATTGCAAAGTAACAAAAAGTTTTTGCTAAAGAAAACTTTTAAATCCCAAAAAAACAAAAATTCCAAATTCCAACTTTTATTATATTGGAATTTGGAATTTGAAAAATTGGAATGTATTATTAAGCGTTTTGCGCTTTGAAAGCAGCTAATTTTTCTGTTAATCTAGGCAAAATATCAAAAGCATCTCCCACAATACCATAATCGGCAACTTTAAAAAATGGTGCTTCAGCATCAGCATTTATAACCACTTTTACTTTGGAAGAGTTAATTCCAGCAATATGTTGAATGGCTCCAGAAATTCCCACGGCAATGTATAAATTAGTGGCAACGGGTTTTCCTGTTTGTCCTACGTGTTCGCTGTGAGGACGCCAACCCAAATCGGAAACTGGTTTGGAACAAGCGGTTGCTGCGCCAAGTACAGTTGCTAAATTTTCGATTAAACCCCAGTTTTCTGGACCTTTTAATCCGCGACCACCAGAAACTACCACATCAGCATCGGCAATGGTTACTTTACCCGAAGCTTTTTCTACTGATTCAACTTTTACATTGAAATCAGAATCGTTTAAACTTGGTGCAAAATCTTCAGCAACAGCAGCAGCTGTGCTTTCAAATATGCCATAGGAATTTTTAGCTAAGCTTAATACTTTAACATCGGTTGAAATTTCGGTAACATTGGAAGCTTTGTTAGAAAAAGCGGTTCTTTTTACTTGAAATGGTGAAGTGCTCAAAGGCAACCCAACTACATTTGAAGCAAATCCAGCTTCTAAACCTACAGCTAGAAATGGTGCTAAGTACAAACTATCTGTAGTTGAAGAAAGTAAAATTATTTTGGCACTTTCTTTTTGTGCAGCTTGTTTGATAACATCGGCAAATGCTTTGGCACTGAAATTAGCTAGCTTTTCGTTAGAAACTTTCAATACTTTGTCAACTCCGTATTTTGATAATTCTGTAACATCTCCAGCATTTACTGTTACAGCCGTTACAGTTGTTCCTAATTTTTCGGCTACTTTTTTGGCATAAGAAGCCAATTCAAATGCTACTTTTTTGAATTTTCCATCTGCCGACTCTGCGTATATTAATAATGACATAATTTTTTGTTTAAAGTTTAAAAAAATAGTGTAAGAGTTTAAGTTTTTAAAAGTTTAATACAAAACCCGAAACCCTAAACTTCTAACCCGTAACTAAATCACTTTTGCTTCGTTGTGTAATGCATTTACTAATCCATCAAGATCATCTGCAGCAAACAATTTGACAGCTGATTTTGGTGCTGGTTTTTCAAATTTCACGGCTTTGGTATTGTTGTTTGCGGTAACAGGTTCAAGAACGGTTAAAACTTTAGTTCTTGCTGTCATAATTCCTCTCATGTTTGGAATGCGCAAATCTTTTTCTTCCACTAATCCTTTTTGACCACCAATAATTAAGGGCAATGAAGCCGAAATTATTTCTTTTCCACCGTCAATTTCTCTAGATGCATTTGCAGTAGTTCCATCAACTGTAAGTTCGGTACATGAATTAACAAAATTGAAATCTAATAAACCTGCTAACATTCCTGGCACCATTCCACCATTATAATCCAAAGATTCTTTTCCGCAAATTACTAAATCGTAATTTCCAGATTTTACTACTTCCGCTAATTGCTTTGCAACAAAAAAGCCATCAGTTGGAATTGCGTTTACACGAATAGCTTCATTTGCACCAATGGCCAAAGCTTTTCTCAACGTAGGTTCAGTATCTGGTCCTCCAACATTGACAACAGTAACTGTTGCACCTTGTTGTTCTTGAAACCAAATGGCTCTTGTTAATCCAAATTCATCATTGGGATTGATTACAAATTGAACACCATTAGTATCGAATTCGGTATCACCATTGACAAAATTAATTTTTGATGTAGTATCAGGCACATGACTGATACAGACTAATATTTTCATGAGTGTTGAGTGTTTGTTGAAAAATTTGAAGCACAAAAATATAATAAAATTTCGAATAATGTACTATGCGCGCATAATATTTTTCAGTATTATATCGATTTCGTATTAGATAAATACAGTGATTTTTATTTCACTCAAAAAGTGGAACTGTTAAGTAAGATTATTTATAACTTAAATATGTTTTTTAATCGTTTTTAATTTTTATTTTTGCCATTCAAATTTTCCCTCTCCCGAAACTTCGGGATGAGTTCGAGATGAAAAACAGTAAAGAAAATGAGAACAATACAATTTAGAGAAGCTATTGCCGAAGCGATGAGTGAAGAAATGCGTCGTGACGAATCAGTATATTTAATGGGTGAAGAAGTTGCCGAATATAACGGTGCTTACAAAGCTTCGAAAGGTATGTTGGATGAATTTGGACCAAAAAGAGTTATTGATACGCCTATTGCTGAATTAGGTTTTGCCGGAATTGCAGTAGGTTCAGCAATGAATGGTTGTCGCCCGATTGTAGAATACATGACGTTCAACTTTTGCTTGGTTGGTATTGATCAAATTATCAATAATGCAGCCAAAATGCGGCAAATGTCGGCTGGACAATTTCCAATGCCAATGGTTTTTCGTGGACCAACAGCTTCTGCAGGACAATTAGGAGCAACACATTCGCAAGCTTTTGAAAATTGGTTTGCCAATACGCCAGGATTAAAAGTGGTTGTACCATCCAATGTTTATGATGCAAAAGGATTATTGAAAGCTGCCATTCGAGATAATGATCCCGTTATTTTCATGGAAAGTGAGCAAATGTATGGTGACAAAGGAGAAGTTCCAGAAGAAGAATATACAATACCTATTGGTGTAGCTGATATCAAGAGAGAAGGAATAGATGTAACCATTGTTTCTTTCGGAAAAATCATTAAAGAAGCTTTAATAGCGGCAGATGAATTGGCCAAAGAAAATATTTCTTGTGAAATTATCGATTTGAGAACTGTTCGCCCAATGGATTATGATTGTATTATCAATTCGGTTAAAAAAACAAACCGATTAGTGGTTTTGGAGGAAGCATGGCCATTTGCTAGTGTTGCCTCTGAAATTACTTATATGGTTCAAGAGAGAGCATTTGACTATTTAGATGCGCCAATTCAAAGAATCACCACAGCCGATACACCAGCACCTTATTCGCCAACTTTATTAAAAGAATGGTTGCCAAATGCTGAAGATGTTATCAAAGCAGTGAAAAAAGTAACTTATAAATAGACCGTTAGATTTTTTAGATTATTCAAGGTGAGAAATTTATTTTAAAAACATGGAACTCTAAAAATCTAATTATCTAAATACCTATATTTGAAGCTTCATCAGAACAATTTTGATGAAGTTTTTTTTGCCATGAAAAAGATCTTTACGCTATTTATTTTCTTTATTGCATTTACTAATTATTACAGCTTTGGACAAACCAAAGTTAGTGGTGTAGTTCTAGATAATTCAAAACAACCAATCCCTTATGCCAATGTAGTATTTAAGGGTTCTAATACAGGCGTAGTTTCCAATGAAGACGGTAGATTTTACATTGAATCTCCAGATAATTATACGGAACTAATAGTTTCTTTTATTGGCTTTCCAGATAAAGTAGTGACCTTACCTAAGCAGGTAAATTATGATTTTAAAGTTATTCTAACAGAAGGCAACACTTTAAAAGAAGTAAAAATCTTTGCCGGTAAAACATCCAAAAAGAATAATCCGGCTTTAGATATTCTTAGAAAAATTTGGGAACGAAGAAGAAAAAATGGATTGAAAATGTTCAAACAATATCAATTTGAAAAATACGAAAAAGTTGAATTTGATATGAATACCATCGACAGTGCTTTTATGAAAAGTAAAATTTTTAAAGGCATGGAATTCGTATTCAAAAACATAGATACTTCTAGAGTTACAGGAAAAACTTACCTACCCATATTCATAAACGAATCCTTGATGGATGTTTATGGAGATAACGAAAACAAGAGAACAAAGGAAGTCCTTAAAGCCAACAAAAATTCAGGTTTAGGGAGTGGCGAAGGCGTAAATATGTTTATTAAGGATTTATATAACGATTATGACATCTATGATAATTATCTAAGTTTATTTGACAAAAGTTTTACCAGTCCATTATCCCGAACAGGAATAGATGTCTATAATTATGTTTTGTCAGACACTGCTGTAATTGATAATAAAGTATGTTATAATATAGTTTTCTATCCGAGACGAAAAAACGAATTGACTTTTAAAGGGGATTTTTGGGTTAATGACACCACTTTTGCCATCAAAAAAATAACCATGGCCATTACAAAAAGCGCCAACATTAACTGGGTAAAAGACATTTATTTAGAGCAAGAATACGAAGTGCTGAATGATTCTGTCTTTTTGCCAACCAGAGATTACATGATGTCTGACTTTGCTTTGAGAAAAAAAGAGGAATCTAAAGGAGTTTATGGTAAGAGAACAACTTTATATAGAAACTTTAAATTTGATGAAAAAAAACCAGATAAGTTTTATAAAGATGAAGTCAATTATATAGACAATACTGTTTATGCAAAGTCGGATGATTATTGGGAGGAAAACCGTTTTGAAAAATTAAACAAAGATGAGCGGAAAATCTATAAAATGATTGACACCCTCAAATCGGTTAAGAAATTCAAACAATTATACAGTTTAGTGTCTATTTTAGGTAGCGGTTATATAGAAATTCCAAAATGGCACCTAGATTACGGGCCTATCTTTTCTACTGTTGGATTTAATGAAGTCGAAGGTTGGCGATTAAGAACTGGGGGCAGAACTTATTTTGGGCCAAATGATTTGTGGCGTATTCAAGGCTATACTGCTTATGGTTTTGAAGACAATAAATTTAAATATGGCATTTCTGGTAAATGGATGATTGATAAGAAAAACCGAATCATTATCTCAGGAGGAAATAGACGAGATGTTGAACAAATTGGCGCCAGTTTAACAACAACCAACGATGTTTTAGGAAGAAGTTTTGCTTCATCAGCGCTTTTTACAACCGGCGCTAATGGTAAATTAACTAACATCAATTTGACTACTTTAGCTACCGAGATTGAACCTATAAAAAATATAACCTTTCAATTAGGATTCTCATACAGAACTTTGGAATCAGCGTCGGATACTTTTGCACTCGATTATTATACGGATGCTACACGTACAACCACAAAAAGTAAAGTAACTCAATCGGAATTGAATGTTCAGATAGAAATGACTCCAAAGAAAAAAACAATAGGATATGGTGTAGAAAGAAGAAATATAGACGCTCCATTTAGTAGAATATTTGTGAATTATAGTCAAGGTTTTAAAGGATTTATCAATAGTGATTTTGATTATCAAAAAATTCAGTTGTACTATAAACAACCAATAATTATTGGTGCTATTGGAAGATCTAATTTCATTATGGAATTAGGAAAAACATTTGGACAAGTGCCGTTAGGTTTAATGAGTGTAGTGCCAGGAAACCAAACATTATTTATCATCGACAACACTTTTAGTAATTTGAACTTTTATGAATTTGTTTCCGATCAGTATGCTACATTTCAATGGGAACACAATTTTCAAGGTAAATTATTTGCTCGCATACCTTATTTAAGGAAGCTTAATCTTAGGGAAATAGTCGGCGTTAGAGGCGTTTATGGTACCGTTACTGATGAGAATCGATTAATTAATGCATCGGGTTTAATTTATCAAGCACCCGAAAAACCGTATTGGGAATATAGTGCTGGAATTGGAAATATATTTAAAGTGTTCCGACTTGATTTAGCTTGGCGTGGAAATTACAGAGATATTCCAGACACGAGTAATTTTACGATAAAAGGCTCATTCGGATTTTACTTTTAAGCGGACACGAGTGTAGCGAACTGACGCAGTAATTCATTGCAGTTTCACCCTATGGAAGAATCCCTATCATTTTTGGTTGAAAAAGAACCCGTTTTCAAGACATTGCAACTGCAATATGGCAACTATTTTATTCCGTCAAGACCAGCAGGATTTGTTACGCTTTGCAAATTAATCTTGGAGCAACAGGTTTCTATAGATTCGGCGAAAGCCTGCTTTTTAAAAATAGAAAACTTTTTAGGTACCGTTTCACCAGAAACAATTAGTAAATGTTCTGATGAAGATCTGAAAAGTTGTGGCGTCAGCCGACAAAAAATAGGGTATCTCAAAATACTATCGGAAGCTGTTTCTGGTGAATTAGACTTGGAAAGCTTTTCTGCAAAAACAGCAGATGATGTTAGAAACGAACTCATTCAAATCAAAGGAATTGGTCATTGGACTATCGATGTATATTTGATGTTTGCCTTGCAATCACCCGATATTATTACGCTTCGAGATATTGCGGTTGTGAATACAATCAAAGAATTATTTGATGTGCATACCAAAGAAGAAATGGAAACGCTTTCGGAAAATTGGAAACCCTACAGAACTATGGCTACTTTTATGCTTTGGCATCATTATCTGGAGAAAAGAAACAGAAAACCATTCGTTTGATTATTTGAAAATGCCGTATCTAAAAATACAGTAAATGGCATGAAAACCATCTTTCCAACCAATCTTCTTCCCTTCCTCAAAAGTTCTACCATAATAACTTATACCGACTTCATAGATTCTTATTTTTGGAATTCGAGCTATTTTTTGAGTGATTTCGGGCTCAAAACCAAAACGTTTTTCGTTTAGTTTTATGGACTTTAAAACATCAGCACGGAACATTTTGTAGCACGTTTCCATATCAGTCAAATTCAGATTGGAAAACATATTACTCAAAAAAGTCAGGAATTTATTGCCGATACTGTGCCAAAAAAACAATACACGATGTGGATTTCCACCCATAAAACGACTGCCATAAACAACATCCGCAACACCTTCAACAATTGGTTTTAAAAGAATATTGTATTCCTGTGGATCATATTCTAAATCGGCATCCTGAATCACAATAACATCTCCCGTAGAAACTTTTATTCCGGTATGAAGAGCCGCACCTTTCCCTTTGTTTTTATCATGTTCAACAAAAATCATGTTCAAATCGGAATTGTTTTCTATATAGTTTTTTACACTGTCGACAGTATTGTCTGTGCTAAAATCATTGACAATAATGATTTCTTTGTCAATTTTATCTGTAAGAGAAACCTCCTTAATTTTGTCCAATATTTTATAAATAGTTGGACCTTCATTAAAGCAGGGAATGATTATGGATAGTTTTTTAATTTCCATCGAAATGATAAATTTGCCCAAAAATAGTTTTTTTGTTTTAGTAAGCAATAATTTACTTTAAATAGGTGTATAGCAACGGATCTAATATTCGTAAATTATATTGTTTTTATTTGTTAAAGTTTTGTTACTTTTGCCACCGATAAAATTTATAACCAAAATTATATTTATGGAATCATACATGATTTATGTGCCGATATTTATGGCATTAATTGGATTGGCTTTTATGGCAATCAAAAGAAGTTGGGTATTAAAACAAGACGCTGGAGATGGTAAGATGAAAGAAATTTCAGATTACATCTATGAAGGTGCTTTAGCTTTCTTAAAAGCAGAATATAGATTGTTAGCAATTTTCGTAGTTATTGCAAGTGTTGTTTTAGCTGGAATTACACAAATAGATGGTGTAAAAACACATTTATTAATTGTAGTTGCCTTTATTTTTGGCGCTTTCTTTTCGGCTTTAGCTGGAAACATGGGGATGAAAATTGCAACTAAAACCAATGTTAGAACTACCCAAGCTGCCCGCACCAGTTTACCACAAGCGCTAAAAGTTTCTTTTGGTGGCGGAACCGTAATGGGATTAGGAGTTGCTGGTTTAGCTGTTCTTGGTTTGACAGGTTTTTTCATTATACTTTTTCAAAAATTTATGGGAGGTGTATGGACTTCAACTGAAGACATGACCGTTGTGTTGGAAACACTAGCCGGTTTCTCTCTTGGAGCAGAATCTATTGCATTGTTTGCTCGTGTTGGTGGTGGTATTTATACCAAAGCTGCTGACGTTGGTGCTGACTTAGTAGGTAAAGTTGAAGCGGGTATTCCGGAGGATGACCCAAGAAATCCTGCTACAATTGCAGATAACGTGGGAGACAATGTGGGAGACGTTGCCGGAATGGGTGCCGATTTATTTGGTTCTTATGTAGCAACAGTGTTGGCCGCAATGGTTTTAGGGAACTATGTTATCAAAGATATGGGCGGAAAAATTGTGGATGCTTTTGGTGGCATTGGACCTATCTTATTACCAATGGCTATTGCTGGCTTCGGAATTTTGTTTTCTATAATTGGTACAATGTTGGTGAAAATTACAAGTGATGACGCTAAAGAAGCTCAAGTTCAAAAAGCATTAAACATAGGAAACTGGGTTTCTATTGTTTTAACCGCTATTGCGTGTTTCTTCCTTGTAGATTATATGTTGCCACAAACCATGAAAATGGAATTCTTCGGTGAAGGATTACAAGATATATCTTCAATGCGTGTTTTCTATGCAACTTTAATCGGATTATTTGTTGGTGGAGCTATTTCATCGGTAACGGAATATTACACAGGATTGGGTACTAAACCAGTTTTGGCAATTGTACAAAAATCTTCAACTGGTGCAGGAACCAATGTAATTGCTGGTTTGGCAACAGGTATGATTTCTACTTTCCCAACAGTAATTTTATTTGCTGCTGCAATATGGTCAACTTATGCATTGGCAGGATTTTACGGAGTTGCGCTTGCTGCTTCTGCTATGATGGCGACTACGGCTATGCAATTAGCCATCGATGCTTTCGGACCAATCTCTGATAACGCTGGTGGAATCGCTGAAATGAGCGAATTGCCAAAAGAAGTTCGTACACGTACAGACATTTTAGATTCTGTGGGTAACACAACGGCTGCAACAGGAAAAGGTTTTGCAATCGCTTCGGCGGCATTAACTTCATTAGCTTTATTTGCAGCTTATGTAACGTTTACAGGAATTGACGGAATTAATATTTTCAAAGCACCCGTTTTAGCGATGCTATTTGTTGGTGGAATGATACCTGTAGTTTTCTCGGCATTGGCCATGAACTCTGTAGGTAAAGCGGCAATGGACATGGTCTATGAAGTGCGTCGTCAGTTCAAAGAAATTCCGGGAATTATGGAAGGAACAGGTAAACCCGAATATGGTAAATGTGTAGAGATTTCTACCAAAGCAGCTTTACGCGAAATGATGTTGCCTGGAGTTATGACTATTGGTTTCCCAATTGCAATCGTGCTTTTAGGTAAATTAGTTTATGCTGACAATAACCAATTAATCGCTGAAATGTTAGGTGGCTATATGGCTGGAGTTACTGTATCTGGAGTTCTTTGGGCTGTGTTCCAAAACAATGCTGGTGGTGCTTGGGATAATGCTAAAAAATCGTTTGAAGCTGGAGTTTTGATTAATGGAGAAATGACGTATAAAGGTTCTGATGCTCACAAAGCAGCGGTGACTGGAGATACTGTTGGAGATCCTTTCAAAGATACTTCTGGTCCGTCAATGAATATTTTAATTAAATTAACATGTTTAATTGGATTAGTAATTGCGCCAATTTTAGGTTCAGGACATGCTGATACTGCAATGGGTTCATCATGTTGTGCTCCAACAGAACAATGTGCCTCGATGAGCAAAGAAGAGTGTGAAGCAAAAGGGTGTACAAAAACTGATTGTGAAAAAATGAAGCCAAAATGCGACATGAGCAAATGCGCTACCATGACTAAAGACGAATGTGCTGCTATGTGCGACAAAAATGGATGTTCTGATGAAGATAAAGCAAAATGTATGGCAATGTATGACGAGAATGGTAAATTCAAAGGTGAAGTTAAAAATGAAATTTCAAAAATGGTTTTTATGGAAAAAACAGATAACGGTAAAGTAAAAGCTACTGTTTCTAAAACCATTAATGGTAAAGTAACTGAAGAAACTTTTGAAGGCACAGAAGCCGAAGTAAAAGCTAAAGTAGATGCTTTGAAATAATATTTATTAGAATTTGTAAAAATGCCCCGTCTCTAATTAATACCAGACGAGGCATTTTTTTATTTTGATATAAATCTATTTCCTAAAACAACCCATTTATCTCCGCATTAATTCGATTGATAATGATGCCTAAATCTTCTGGATTGTTTACAAAATCAACATTGTCAACATCAATAATTAGTAATTTTCCTTTGTCATAGGTGTGAATCCAAGCTTCATAACGCTCATTCAATCGGCTTAAGTAGTCAATAGAAATAGTATTTTCATAATCACGACCACGTTTATGAATTTGTGACACCAAATTTGGAATTGAGCTTCTCAGGTAAATCAACAAATCAGGTGCGCCAACCAATCCTTCCATCAATTGAAAAAGATCAGAATAATTCTGAAAATCACGATTGGTCATCAACCCCATAGCATGCAAATTAGGAGCAAAAATATGTGCGTCTTCATAAATAGTTCTATCCTGAATAATGTTTTTCCCACTTTCTCTAATTTGAAGTACTTGTCTAAAACGTGAATTAAGAAAATATATTTGGAGATTAAAACTCCAGCGCTCCATTTGATGATAAAAATCATCTAAATATGGATTGTCAACTACATCTTCAAAATGAGGTTCCCATTTAAATTGTTTGGCTAAAAATCGTGTAAGTGTAGTCTTTCCGGCTCCTATATTTCCTGCTACTGCTATGTGCATTATGGTAATTTTATTTTATATTTCTTAATTTGTTGGTTGGTAAAAATAGCCAAAATTTGGTCTTTGTAATAATAATTTTGAAAGGATTTCTCAACAATTTCTATTTCGTAAATCGTTTTCGTTACATTATTCAAACAATACAGAATATTGTCTCTTGAAAATAGAATTTTCTCACTGTCAATAATTTGAATTTTCTCAAAAGGAGGAATGTTTGCCAACAAGGTGCTTTTTCCAAAAATATCGATAGCATACCAATTGTTAAGGTCATCAATCCAATAAAAATTATTAAAATCGGATTGAGTATGTTGTATGGTTTCTTGTATAGGATTTCCAATATTTTTAGAACTATTTTTTAAATAATCAAACAATAGTATTTGTTGCGTAAGTGCATTATAAATCCAAAATTGATTTTGTGCAGCCAAACCAATTTTAGATGCAAAAATGGTATTGTCAATTTCAAAGAGATTTAATTTCTGTATCTCGTTCAGTTGATTGTCAAGTGAAATTATGGTATTAAAATCTTCATAGAAAACTACTAGTTGCAGTGGATTAATATAATCAACCGAAGTAATTTTACCCAAAGCAACGTTTTTATATTCCCATGTTTGGGGGTCGTTTTGCTTTGTAAAAACATTGTCTTTAATGTAATAATTATTGCCTAAACCGTCAAAACCAATATAGGTTTTGTTTTCTAGCTTAGTAGCACTCAAAACACTAGTTTTTAGTTTTTGGTTTTGACAAAAACCATTGGTATAAACAAATAAAATAAGAAAATAAAAAATGTTTTTCATCATAGGGCTAATTTACGCTAAACGAATTTAATTTTGACAAGACAAAAAAAATAATTTAACAAAACATTGGTAACAGATTTCGCATGGATTCGTCATATTTGTTTTTTTAAATCAAAAAACAATGAAATTCAAGATTATTAAAACAGTTCGCCTTCTAGGCTCGAGTTTCGGATTCCAAAGAAATTCAACTCATTTGAGTAAAGAAATATTTTATTCTTTAGCATTATTATTTTCGTTTAGCATTGCTAATGCACAAAAGGATTTTCAAGGAATGGCGGTTTATGAATCCAAAACCAGCACAGCCGATTTTAAATCTCGTTTTGAAGGAAACAAAGAAATTACTCCCGAAATTCAAAAAATGATTGAAGAACGAATGAAAAAAATGTTTGAAAAAACCTTTTTTCTCAACTTCGACAAATCAGCTTCGATATACAAAGAAGAGGAAAAATTAGATACTCCTGGTCAAGGGCAAGGAGGAATGCGAATGATGTCTTCCTTTATGGGTGGCGGCGGAACCTATTATAAAAATGTAAAAGAGAAAAAATATACCGTAGATAAAGAGTTTATGGGTAAAGAATTTTTAATCAAAGACACATTAACTACCTACAAATGGCAAATGAGTTCTGAGGCAAGAGTTATTGGCGGGTATAATTGTTTTAAAGCAACAGCTGTAATTCCTGCCAGTAAAACCGATTTTAGAAATTTCAAACCCAAAAAGAAAGAAGAAGTAAAAGAAGGCGAAGCTAAAGTAGAAGAAAAAGAAAAGAGAACCAATTTCATGGATGATTTTGAGTTGCCCAAAGAAATAACAATAACAGCGTGGTATACTCCAGAAATCCCTGTAAACCAAGGGCCAGAAGGGTATTGGGGTTTGCCCGGATTAATCTTAGAAGTTAACGACGGTAAAACCGTAATTCTTTGTTCTAAAGTAGTTTTGAATTCGAAAGACAAAGTCGAAATTAAAGCGCCTAACAACGGAAAAGAAATCTCACAAAAAGAATATGACGAAACCGTTACCAAAAAAATGCAAGAAATGAGTGAGATGAATGGTGGAAGAGGCGGGTTTCAAATGAGAACTACACGATAAATATTTAATCAATCATTAATCAAATAAATCATGACAAAAGTTGTGCTAGTTTCATCATTTTTGCTAATGGGTTTTTTAGCAAAAGCGCAAGATTTTCAAGGAAAAGCAGAATATTTTTCGAAAAGAGTTATTAAAGAAAAAGTTGAAAAATTAAGTTCTGAAACAAAAGATGCTATTGACCCTGAATTAGAAAAAGCAGTTAAAGAGGCAATGAAGATTGCTTCCGAAAAACAATACCTCCTTTCGTTTAATAAAACAGAATGCCTGTATGAGCAACCAGAGGAATTAGAAAAACCTGAAGCTCCAGCTACAGCAGGAATATCAGTTAAGGTTCTCTTTTCAGGAGAAGGTAAAAAATATCTCAACCTTAAGGACAAAATCTGCATAGAAGAAGCCGATATTTTCGGCAAGGAATTTTTAATCGTCGAACCGCTGGAAAAACCCGATTGGAAACTACTAAATGAAACCAAGAAAATAGGCGATTACAATTGCTTTAAAGCCGAACTTACAGTTCAAGTTACTGAGAAGCAAAGAAATGAATACGAAGAATTTCTCAAAAAAGAAGCAGTAAAACCAGCGTTGTTTAAAATGGATGAACCTAAAGACAAAGTAATTATGGCATGGTACACTCCTGAAATCCCAGTGAGTTTTGGACCAAACAAGTATTGGGGCTTACCGGGATTAATTCTAGAAATCAATGAAGAAGAGACTATTATTCTTTGTTCTAAAGTTACCTTGAGTAACAAAGAAAAATCAAAGATTAAAGTGCCTAATACAGGTGAAAAAGTGACCCAAAAGAAATTTGACGAAATCGAAAAGAAAAAAACGGATAGCATGAAAAATGAAGATGGCGTGATTATTTTTGAACGTTAACATACAAGTTTTATAAGCCATAATCATGAAAAACAAAATACTCTTTTTTTTCCTTCTTGTTTCATCAGTTTCCTTTGCTCAAAACATCCGTTTTGAAGGAACCATTACAGACAACAATAAAGCACCTCTAGAAATGGCTAATGTCATGGCAATGAACCAAGGCACCAAAGCGATGGATGCTTATGCCATTACCAATGATAAAGGTAAATTTATTTTGAATCTAAATGCCAATGCTACCTACATCATAAAATTGAGTTATTTAGGAATGCAAAGTAAAGAGATTACTATAACTACCCAAACTCAAAATATTACGCAAAGCATTACAATGGAAAGTGGCGGAATTGACCTTGAAGGAGTTGAAATTGTGCGTGAAATGCCTGTTTCCATAAAAGGAGATACTATAGTGTATAACTCCGATTCTTTTACCAACGGAACAGAACGTAAACTCGAAGATGTGCTGAAAAAATTACCTGGAGTAGAAGTTGATGCCGAAGGTCAAATAAAAGTGGAAGGGAAAGCAGTTACAAAGTTGATGGTTGAAGGCAAAGATTTCTTTGATGGTGATACTAAACTTGGGGTAAAAAATATTCCTGCCGACGCAATTGATAAAGTGCAAGTGCTTCGGAACTACAATGAAAATTCCATAATGAAAGGTGTCGAAAATAATCAAGATAATCTAGCCATGAATATCAAACTAAAAGAAGGAAAGAAAAACTTTTGGTTTGGCGATATGACTGCCGGAATTGGAGTTGGTCATGACGATACCCGCTATAATGTCGCACCAAAAGCGTTTTATTATAGTCCAAAATACAGTATCAACATCATGGGTAATAGTAATAACGTAGGAGAACAAGCTTTTACTATACAAGATTATTTTAGGTTTAGTGGTGGTTTTAGAAACATTATGGGGAAAGGTGGCGGAAGCATAAATGTAGGCAGTAATTCATTGGGAATTAACTTTTTTCAAGATGATAGAGTAAAAGAAATCGAATCGCATTTTGGAGCCACGAATTTTTCGTATAATCCTTCAAAGAGCTGGAGTTTAAGCGGATTTATCATTGCTACTTCTACTTTAGTTGATACCGACACACAATCAACAGTAAATTTTTTGCAGCCAAATTCGGAACAAGTTGCTTCTGCCGAAATCAGACAAGACCTAGGGAATCAAAAAAATAATTTGGGATTGTTTAAATTGAGTTCCACCTATAAACCTAGTGCAAAATTTCAACTCGATTATGATATTCTAACACGACTCTCAGCCCAAAGAGAAAACAATAATTTAAACAGACAGGTATTTAACTATTTAGATAATACGGATGCAAGCGAAAATATTCTAACGTCTAAAAAGCAAGACCCTATCAACATCAATCAAAATCTTAGTTTTTATTATACACCTACCGATAAGCATATTTTTGCTTTCGAAAGTCAATATTTGTATCAAAACGAAGATCCATTATACAACGCCAATCTAGAGTCTCGACCATTTGATTTTGATGGGTATAATCAAAGTCAAAACCGAAACGATATTACACAAAGTCGATTTATAAAAACCAATAAATTTGACAGCCGTCTCGATTATTATTATGTACTTACTCCAAAAGTAAACCTCAATTTTACGTTAGCCAATTCCTATGTCTATCAAAGTTTGAATTCAACAATCTTTCAACGTTTGGATAATGGAACCATTAATAATCTGACGGCAACCGACAACACAAATGACGTTGGGTATCGCTTTAATGACTCTAGCTTAGGGTTTCATTTAAAATGGTTAACAGGTAAATTTACCTTGACGCCCGGAGTAACATTGCATCGTTTCAATCTAACAAATTCACAGTTGGCAATAAATACCAAGCAAGAATTGACTCGATTTTTACCCGATTTTCAAATGATTTATCAAATAAAAAAATCGGAATCTTTAACCTATAACTATGCATTGACAAACAATTTTACCAACGTCAACAATTTTGCATTAGGAACAATTTTTAATAGTTATAACAGTTTGTTTTCCGGAAATCGAAACCTAGAAAACTCAGTCGTGCATTCACACACTTTGAATTATCAAAAATTTAATATGTTTAATTTTGAAAATTTTGGTGGATTTATAAACTACACCCGAACTACCGAAGCAGTAAAAACAAGAGCGTTATTCGAAGGCGTAAATCAAGAAGGTTCGCCATTTAATTCTCCTTTTGGTGATGAAAATCTTTCCGGAAATTTTCGTTACGGTCGCTCATTTCTAAAATATTATAAAGCTAATTTTAATGCTAATGTTAACTGGAGCAAGTTTTATAATATTCAAGTAAATCCTCAAACTTCAGCAGAGGATATTGTTGATACCGAAAGTTTCACTCAAAATTATAGGCTAGGTGCTTCTACTAATTTTAAAGACATTCCAAATATTGAATTGTCATACAGTTATACCGTTAATCAATATCCAAATGATACTTTTTATACCGATAGTCCTTCGGTTAAATTGGATTATTTCTTCCTGAAAAGTTTCTCATTTGTTTCTGAATATGAGTTTTTTCATTACTATAATAACGATAATACCGTTGATCAAGAATACGACTTTCTATCGGCAAGCTTGACCTATCAAAAAACAAAAGCCAGTCATATGGAGTATAAAATTGCTGCGACAAACATCCTAAATACTACTTCAATTAATGATGATAGTTTCTCTCAGTTTTCTACTAGAAATTCTCAATATCAAGTACAGCCGAGATATATAATTTTCAGTTTAAAATATAATTTGTAGCCAAGAACCCTGCTGTCCGCTCTATCTTTTTTGTTTTGTCATGCTGAGCTTATAGAAAGGCTTTTTCTAAAACAAAAAAGGATGCCGCTCCCATCAGGCCTGCCTGCCAGTAGGCAGGGCTAAAAACAAAAAACCTGTTCAATTGAACAGGTCTTTCTTTGCGTTCTTTGCGCCAATATCTTTGCGTCTTTGCGTTTAAATATTAAATTCCAAAAGCCGCTTTTACTTGATCAACATAATCCAATTTTTCCCAAGTAAATAACTCCACAGTTACTGTTTTTGGAGCGCCATTAGGCAATTGGAACGTTTTAGTAACGGTTTCCGGAGTTCTTCCCATATGACCGTAAGCAGCCGTTTCACTATAAATTGGATTTCTCAACTTTAAACGTTGCTCTATAAAGTACGGACGCATATCAAATACATTTTCCACCACTTTACTAATTTCTCCGTCGGTCATGTTTACTTTTGAAGTTCCGTAAGTTACTACGTTGATAGAAGTTGGTTTTGCCACTCCAATAGCATACGAAACTTGTACTAAAACTTCATCACACAATCCGGCAGCCACTAAGTTTTTTGCAATATGACGGGTTGCGTACGCCGCCGAACGATCTACTTTTGATGGGTCTTTTCCAGAGAAAGCACCGCCACCATGAGCTCCTTTTCCACCATACGTATCCACAATGATTTTTCTTCCTGTTAAACCTGTATCTCCGTGCGGTCCACCAATTACGAATTTTCCAGTTGGATTAATGTGATACGTAATATTATCATTAAAGAAATGAGCATATTGAGGATATTTTGCCTTAATTCTTGGAATTAAAATAGACACTAAATCACTTTTAATTTTGGCCAACATTTCTGCTTCAGCGGCAAAATCATCGTGTTGTGTAGAAATTACTATCGCATCTATACGTTGTGGTTTGTTATCGTCAGAATACTCTAAAGTTACTTGTGATTTTGCATCAGGGCGAAGGTATTTAATTTCGTTATTTTCTCTTCTTAAGTTGGCTAATTCAATTAATAAAGCATGTGCGATATCCAAAGCCAATGGCATGTAGTTTTCCGTTTCATTAGTAGCATAACCAAACATCATTCCTTGGTCGCCAGCACCTTGCTCTTCTTTGCTAGCTCTATCAACACCTTGATTAATATCGGCTGATTGCTCATGAATAGCCGATAATACACCACAAGAATCAGCTTCAAACATGTATTCGCTTTTGGTATATCCAATTTTACGAATAACTTCTCTTGCAATAGATTGTACATCAAGATAGGTGCTCGACTTTACTTCACCAGCCAAAATAACTTGTCCGGTTGTAACTAGTGTTTCACAAGCTACTTTTGACTCAGGGTCAAACGCCAAAAAATTGTCGATTAATGCATCTGAAATTTGATCAGCAACTTTGTCCGGATGTCCTTCACTCACTGACTCCGACGTAAATAAATAAGCCATAATTTTTTTATTTTTATGCTGAATATATTTCAGCATCTGTTAAAATTAATTGTATAGAAAAAAAATCGGATTGCTTTGAAAGCTAAAGAAGAAATTCTGCTTTAGCATTTTTTTATTCTGAACTTGTTTTAGAATCTCATAAAAGATTCAAGTTCGAATAGAGGTTGCAATCAGTTCAAATTTTTCCTCTTAATTTCGAGTGCAAATGTATAAAATCAAATTGAATTGCAAATTATTATCTGTTTTTTTTATAACATTAGTCTAATGAAAAATTAAAATCAAAAAAAATACTTGCAAATCCCAAATCTATACCATTACTTTGCAACGTTCATAAACTTATTGATTGTTATCACGAAAGCTGGAGGGAATAGACCCGATGAAAGCTTAGCAACCTCCACCTCCGTGGAAAGGTGCTACATTCTATCTTTATGCTGAACACTTGAATTGAACTTGTTTCAGTTTGTTTCAGCAGCTGTTAAATCAGAAATAGAGAACAGATAACCCGAGAATTCTTCTCCCTTTCACGATAACCAATAACATAATGTCAGACTGAGCTTGTCGAAGTCATGAGCTATTGGATTGCGTTTTTTTGTAATCCATACCTGCATGCCTGCCGGCAGCTACCTGCTGTACGTTGCAAGTCCCTAAAAAAAGGGAGCTTTCCACTTCCATCAGGGCTATAGAACAAACCATTTTTCTATAATTAAGTTTTCAAAAGAGCCATTTCTTAATGAACCTTAATTTCTTAATGGTTTAAAAATAAGAGCTGGGGCTTTGCGTCTCTGCGAGAAATATAAAATAAAAGGCAACGTCCCAAAATTTCGGGATTTAGGTTAAAAATGAAAATTATGTTACAAATTCAAGACGCCATAAAAGAAAGAATCCTTGTCCTCGACGGGGCCATGGGAACGATGCTGCAACGCAACAATTTTTCCGAAGAAGATTTCCGCGGCGAACGATTCGCAACTTTTCCACATCCGTTAAAAGGAAACAACGATTTGCTTTCCATAACCCAACCCGAAGCTGTAAAAGAAGTACACCGACTGTATTTTGCAGCCGGTGCTGATATTGTTGAAACCAATACATTTTCAGGAACCACCATTGGAATGGCCGATTATCACCTGGAAGATTTGGTTTATGAATTAAATTTTGAATCAGCCAAAATTGCCCGCGAAGTGGCCAACGAATTTAAAGATAAACCCCGCTTTGTTGCAGGTTCTATTGGTCCAACAAACCGAACAGCAAGTATGTCTCCCGATGTTAACGATCCTGGATTTCGTGCCGTGACTTTTGACGATTTACGAATTGCCTACAAACAACAAGTAGAAGCTCTAATTGATGGAGGCGTTGACGTACTTTTAGTAGAAACAATTTTCGATACTTTAAATGCAAAAGCAGCATTATTTGCCATAGAAGAAGTAAAAGAAGAGCGCAATCTCGATATTCCCGTTATGGTTTCGGGAACCATTACCGATGCTTCTGGAAGAACACTTTCAGGGCAAACAGTAGAAGCATTCCTAATTTCAATTGCCCACATCGATTTACTAAGTATCGGATTTAACTGCGCACTAGGAGCTGACCAATTAAAACCGTATTTAAAACGTTTGGCCATGAACACCCAACTCAATATTTCCGCACACCCAAACGCAGGTTTACCTAATGCTTTCGGGCAATACGACCAAACTCCGGAAGAAATGCAGGCGTTAATCAAAGAATATTTAGAAGATAATTTGGTAAATATTATTGGCGGTTGCTGTGGGACAACTCCAGAACATATCAATGCAATTGCAGAAGTGGCTAAGAAGTTTAAACCAAGATCAATTAACAACCCTGTCAGAGTTTAAAACTCTGACAGGGTTAATCAGAATAAAATGTCGTTAAATAAATACTTAAAATTATCCGGTCTCGAACCTTTAGTTGTAACTCCTGAAACTAATTTTATTAACGTAGGCGAACGAACAAACGTTACAGGTTCACGAAAATTCCTTCGATTAATTAAAGAGGAGAAATACGACGAAGCACTTTCTGTAGCTCGTGATCAAGTAGAAGGTGGCGCACAAATCATCGATGTCAATATGGACGAAGGAATGTTGGATGGCGTTTACGCCATGACCAAATTTTTAAACCTTATTGCAGCCGAACCCGATATCGCTCGTGTTCCCGTAATGATTGATAGTTCCAAATGGGAAATCATTGAAGCGGGTTTGAAAGTAGCTCAGGGAAAAGGTGTCGTAAATTCCATATCATTAAAAGAAGGAAAAGAAACGTTCATTCATCATGCCAAATTAATCAAAAGATACGGAGCCGCAGTAATCGTAATGGCTTTTGATGAAAATGGGCAAGCCGATACTTACGAACGCAGAATTGAAATCTGTAAAAGAAGCTATGATATTTTAGTAAATGAAGTACATTTTCCTGCCGAAGATATCATTTTTGACCCAAATATTTTTCCGGTGGCAACCGGAATGGACGAACACAAATTAAATGCACTAGATTTTTTCCGAGCTACCAAATGGATTCGGGAAAATCTACCCTATGCCGGCATTTCTGGTGGCGTGAGTAACGTTTCTTTTTCTTTTCGCGGAAACGATAAAGTACGTGAAGCCATGCATTCTGCTTTCTTATATCATGCTATTCAAAACGGGATGACTATGGGAATCGTAAATCCAGAAATGTTGGAGATTTATGATGAAATTGATAAAACACTACTAGAACATGTTGAAGATGTTTTGCTCAACAGAAGAGAAGACGCAACCGAGCGACTATTAGATTTAGCCGAAAGTTTTAAAGGAGGCCTCACCCCCAACCCCTCTCCAAAGGAGAGGGGAGCTTGGAGAGATGGAACCATCCAAGAAAGATTGACCCATTCGTTAGTTAAAGGAATTGACGAATTCATTGAAATAGATGTTGAAGAAGCGAGAGCAACATCGGAAAAAGCGATTGATGTTATCGAAATCAATTTGATGGCTGGAATGAATGTAGTGGGAGATTTATTTGGAAGCGGAAAAATGTTTTTGCCTCAAGTAGTAAAATCGGCGAGAGTAATGAAAAAAGCTGTGGCATATCTTTTGCCCTTTATAAGCCCCCCAACCCCCAAAGGGGGAGTTAAGTCATCTCAACATTGGGCTACTGCTAATTCCTATAACTACGGATTATTAAAACAATTTGCTTTAGAAATGAGAAATAAACCAACTGAAGCCGAAAAAGTGCTTTGGAACGTTTTGAGCAACAAAGGAATTGATAATAAAAAATTTAGAAGACAACATATTATTGGTGATTATATAGCAGATTTCATCTGTTTAAACTTAAATTTAATTATTGAAGTAGACGGAAGTATTCATCAATTACCAGAAAATCAGATAAGTGATGCTGAAAGAACAAAGTGGTTGTTATCGGAAGGTTATAGAATAATTCGATTTACAAATGATCAAGTGTTATTTGATTTAGAAAATGTAATTAAAAAAATTAAAGCAAACTTGGTAGCTCCCCCTTCGGGAGCGGGGGGGGCTGGAAAAGTATTAATGGCAACCGTAAAAGGCGATGTGCACGATATCGGTAAAAATATTGTAGCGGTTGTTTTGGGCTGCAACAATTTTGAAATTATTGATTTGGGCGTGATGGTACCACCCGAAAAAATTATACAAGCTGCCATTGAACATCATGTGGATATTATTGGATTAAGCGGATTGATAACGCCTTCTCTTGATGAAATGGTGTATCTCGCCAAAGAAATGGATAAATTAAACATCAAAATTCCAATTATGATTGGTGGCGCCACAACTTCTCGAGCTCATACCGCTGTAAAAATTGCGCCAGAATATCAAGCAACAGTGGTTCACGTAAACGATGCTTCGCGTGCGGTAACCGTCGCCAGTAATCTGTTGCAGACAGAAACCAAAGTTGAATACGCCAAGACAGTTCGCGCCGAATACGATAAATTGCGTGAAGGGTATTTAAATAGAAGTCGGGATAAAAATTATCTATCTATTGAAGAGGCACGTAAAAATAAATTGCAGTTGGATTGGAATAATTTTCAACCCGTGAAGCCAAATTTTATAGGCACCAAAACTGTTGCCGTTGAACTTTCGGAATTGGTTGATTTTATAGACTGGACACCCTTTTTTAATTCATGGGAATTGTACGGAAAATATCCTGCGATATTAACAGATGAGGTTGTTGGCGAACAAGCCACTTCTTTATTTGCTGATGCTCAAAAAATGGTAACCCAAATCGTTTCCGAAAAGTGGTTGACTGCCAAAGGTATTCTCGGAATTTTCCCAGCAAATACAATAAATGACGATGACATAGCAGTTTGTCAGACTGAGCTTGTCGAAGTCCATTTCCTTACCTTACGTCAGCAATCACAAAAAACGGCTGGTGCGCCTAATATTGCATTAGCTGATTTTATGGCACCAAAAGACAGCGGAAAACAAGATTACATCGGCTGTTTTTGTGTAACCACAGGATTTGGCGTAGATGAAAAAGCTGCCGAATTTGAAAAACAATTAGACGATTATAATTCAATTTTAGTGAAAGCATTGGGTGACCGATTGGCCGAAGCTTTCGCGGAATATTTGCACCTGAAAGTCAGAAAGGAAATTTGGGGTTATGCTTCAGAAGAAAGTTTATCTAATCAAGATTTAATCGAAGAAGAATACAAAGGAATTCGTCCTGCGCCCGGTTATCCAGCATGCCCAGACCATTTGGAAAAACCTACGATTTGGAAATTATTAAACGTAGAACAAGAAATAGGAGTACGATTAACCGAAAGTATGGCCATGTGGCCGGCGTCGTCGGTTTCTGGGTATTATTTTGCCCATCCTGATAGTAAGTATTTTGGACTCGGAAAAATAAAAGAAGACCAAGTAATAGATTACGCCAAACGAAGAGGAATTTCCACTGAAATGGCGACCAAATGGCTTGCGCCGAATATAAGCCCCACCTAACCTCCCCAAAGGGGAGGAATATAAACCCGATGAATGATATTAATAACTTAATTTAAAATCTGATATACCCCAGTCAGTAAGCCCTCCTTTGCAGGGTTGGGGATGCTCATGAAAGTAACACAACATATAGAAAAAGCAAACGGAAAACCTTTGTTTTCTTTTGAAATTTTACCGCCTTTGAAAGGACAAAATATTCAATCCATTTTTGATAGTATTGATCCATTGATAGAGTTTCAACCTCCGTTTATTGATGTGACCTACCATCGGGAAGAATATGAATATAAGGAATTGCCCAGCGGTTTATTGGAAAAGAAAATTGTTAAAAAAAGGCCCGGAACCGTTGGAATTTGCGCAGCAATTCAAAATAGATATGCTGTAGATGCTATTCCACATATTTTGTGCGGCGGGTTTTCAAAAGAAGACACGGAGAACTTATTGATTGATTTGGATTTTCTCGGAATTGAAAATGTAGTAGCACTTCGAGGCGATGCCCTGAAAACCGAAACCTATTTTCATCCAGAAAAGGATGGGAATGAGTATGCTACCGATTTGGTCTTGCAAATTAGTAATTTGAACAAGGGAATATATTTAGACGAGGATTTACAAAACTCGGCGCAGACTAATTTTTGTATTGGAGTTGCTGGCTATCCCGAAAAGCATATGGAAGCGCCGAGTTTGGATAGCGACATACATTTCTTAAAACAAAAAATTAAAAACGGAGCCGATTATATTATTACGCAAATGTTTTTTGATAATAAAAAGTTTTTTGATTATGTAGAAAAAGTTCGTGCCGCCGGAATAACCATTCCTATTATTCCAGGTCTAAAACCAATTGCAACCAAGAAACAATTGAATTTAATTCCCCATCGATTTTCTTTAGAATTGCCTGATGATTTGATTATGGCTGTAGTAAAAGCAAAAGATAACGACGCGGTAAAGCAAATCGGAATAGAATGGTGTACGCAACAAAGTAAAGAATTAGTTGCTGCTGGAATTCCAGTTTTGCATTATTATTCTATGGGAAAAGCCGAGAATATTAAGGAGATAGCGAAAGAAGTTTTTTAATTCTGAATTCACAAAATTATATTCAGTTATATTTGTAACTTAAATTTTTTGAATGAGGAAGTTTTACCTTATTTTTTTGTTTTTTTCTTTTTCGATTTTTAGCCAAAATAAAAATCCTTTCACACTAGACGTATCGCTGTTAAGAGGAAATGCTTTGCCACATACAGAAGATATGTACCATCTAGTAAATGGTCATCCGGATGGGATAATGGTTAATTTTGGCAAAAGAACTGACGGTTCCAAAGAATGGCATCAAGCTTATAATTACCCTGAATATGGCGGTTATTTTCTGTATCAAGATTTTAAAAGTCAGCCATTGGGACAAAACTATGCTGTAGGTGCTTTTTATAATTTTTATTTTTGGAAAAGGCAACTTCAATTCAAAATTTCTCAAGGAATTGCATTCACTACCAATCCTTATGACAAAGTAGATAATAGCAAAAATAAAGCATTTGGAAGTAAATTAATGGGAAATACCAATTTCGGATTTACCTACGATAACCAAACACTTTTCAAAAACATTGGTTTTCACGCCGGAATTTTATTTACACATTATTCCAACGGAAGAGTAAAATCGCCCAATAGTGGCATTAATACTTACCTTTTAAATCTTGGTGTTAATTATAATTTTTCTGAAAATTTTAACCGAATAGCGGATACAACTCAAGTCAAAAAATCATACAAGGAACCAATAAAATATAATGTTATTCTTAGAACAGGTGTCAATGAAAACCCCATAGTCAATAGCGGACAATTTCCTTTTTATCATGTAGGTTTTTATGCCGACAAAAGATTGAATAGAAAAACGGCGCTACAGTTTGGGGCCGAATTGTTTTTAACACAATCCATCAAAGAATACATAAAATATTATTCAGTTGCTTATCCAGAAGAAAATGTTGAACCCAACACCGATTATAAAAGAATTGGAGTTTTTATTGGTCACGAATTAATAATTAACCGAATTTCTCTCGAAGCACAAATTGGATATTATGTGTATCAACCTTTCAAAAAGGATATTCCAATTTATGATAGAGTGGGTATAAAATATTATTTTACCGATAAAATATTTTTAGGATTTACAATCAAAACGCATCTTTTTTTAGCTGAAGCATTGGAATTTGGAATTGGTTATAGAATTTAAAATTAAAATCATGAAAAAGTTATCTTTATTACTATTCGTATTCATTACTTTCAATTCCTGCGAAAAACCAAGCGATTGCATCGAAAGTTCGGGAACAATTATTACTAAAGACATTTCTGTAACTAATTTCAAAAAAATAAAAGTATATCGCGGAATTGAAGTGATTATTACTCAAGGAACAGAATATAAAGTGCAAATTGTTGCCGGCGAAAATTTTATTGATAATATTGAAGTAAATCAAAATGGTGACCAACTTATTTTCAAAGACAATACTAGTTGCAATTGGGTTCGCGATTATGGTCAAACCAAAATTTTAGTCACAACGCCAACACTAGAAGAAGTCTATTCGAAAACCGATAGGAATATTAGTTCTAATGGTGTTTTGAGTTTTACAAACTTGACAGTTTTGTCGCTAGATAAAGATGCCGATGGCGAAAGCGGAGCTGGAACAGGCGATTTTATTTTGAATATCAATAATTCCACACTGACTATTGGCAATAATAATGTATCACGGTTTTATCTTTCGGGACAAACGATTAACGCCAATTTTAATTTCTATTTTGGCGATGGCAGAATTGAAGCCCAGAACTTAATTGCTCAAAATGTTGGGGTTTATCATCGCGGGTCAAACGATATGATTGTAAATCCTATTCAAAGTGTAACTGGTGTTCTGAGCAGCACAGGGAATTTAATCTTGAAAAATGTGCCACTTATTGTAGATGTTGAAGAATTGTATCAGGGGAACGTAATTTATCCTTAAAATTATAGTTTGCACAGTCTCAGTTTTCGGTTTTTTTGATTGTAAACTGCTACTGAACACTACTTCTTTGTTTTTTCCCTGAAAATCTGTTCTAAATTTTTGCTTTTCAGACTAATTTGTAGTGTTTTCAATCCATTGTCATGAGCAAAATCAAAAACTTTCGGACGCATGTCTTCTTCGGTATTGAAAGTCAGTAACCAAATGTTGTCAACAGTATTTTTATAGGTTTTAATGTTTGTTAAATTTGCCAATAAAGTTGCATCAATAGTTTTGTCAAATTCCACTTCTATAATTTGTTCTTTTTCCTCAGAAACTAATTTGTTTAATTTTTTATCGGTTACAATTTTTCCATTATCAATAATAATGACACGGTCGCAAATAGCTTCCACTTCCTGCATGATGTGTGTGGAAAGAAAAACGGTTTTGTCTTTGCCAACATTTTTTATCACATTTCTAATTTCGACCAATTGATTTGGGTCTAAACCTGTTGTTGGCTCATCTAAAATCAAAACATCTGGATTGTGTAACAATGCTGTTGCTAGTCCAACTCTTTGGCGATACCCTTTGGATAATTGTCCAATTTTCTTATGACTTTCAGGCGTTAAACCAGTCAATTGAATTACTTCTTCAATTCGGGTTTTGCTCACTTTATAGACATCAGCATTGAAAGCTAAATACTCTCTTACATACAAATCCAAATACAACGGGTTGTGTTCGGGTAGGTAGCCTACAGAAAGTTGTACTGCTTTTTGGTCTTCAGAAACATCACTCCCGTTTACCGAAGCAGTTCCTTCATCAGCATGGATAAAGGTGGTTAAAATTTTCATTAAAGTAGATTTTCCCGCACCATTTGGACCAAGAAAACCAACGATTTCTCCTTTTTTTACCGAAAAAGAAATGTTGTCAAGCGCCTTTTGAGTGCCATAACTTTTGGAAATATTTTGAACTTCTATTGACATACCTATCTGTTTTGAGCAAATGTAATAATTAATAAAAGTATAACGAAGAAATCATGATTTTATGATTTTTTGAAAGCGACATTGTGTGCTTTTACAGCTGTTTGTAAAAATAAAATAGAATTTTCTAAATACTAAATCCTAGAAAAAACAATACACAGCAGTAGTTAAAAGGGAAAAAAATTACAAATTAGATTTTACTAAATTTACAACAGATAAAAAAAGCTATGAATATTACGATAGAAAACAGAAAATGGTTAGATGATTTTAAGTTAAGTCATCCCTTAGTAATTGCTGGCCCATGTAGCGCAGAAACCGAAGAACAAGTTTTGAAAATTGCACGTGAATTGCAACATTCGGATGTTAGTATTTTTCGTGCGGGTTTATGGAAACCAAGAACGCGTCCAGGCGGATTTGAGGGCGTTGGTGCCATTGGTTTAAAATGGCTACAAAAAGCAAAAGTCGAAACAGGCTTACTAATGGCAACAGAAGTGGCCAATGCGACTCACGTTAAATTGGCTATGGAACACGATATTGATGTGTTGTGGATTGGTGCACGAACGACTGTAAATCCGTTTGCCGTGCAAGAAATTGCAGATGCTTTGGTTGGAACTGATAAAATTGTTTTGATAAAAAATCCGGTAAATCCCGATTTGGCTTTGTGGATTGGTGGCGTGGAACGTTTGTATAATGCCGGAATCAAAAAACTGGGGGTTATTCACAGAGGGTTTTCAACATACGAAAAAACCAAATACAGAAATATTCCGGAATGGCAATTGCCTATTGAATTGCAAAGTCGCTTTCCCAATTTACCTCTAATTTGTGACCCGTCGCACATTACAGGGAAACGAAACATGATTCAGGAAGTGTCGCAACAAGCATTAGATTTGAATTATGATGGATTGATAATAGAAACACATGTTGATCCTGACAACGCTTGGAGCGACGCTGCTCAGCAGGTTACGCCTACTGTTTTGAAAAAGATTTTTGAAGACTTGAAAGTCAAAAAAATGACTACCGAAGAAGACGATTACAATACTGAAATGATAAAGCTAAGAGCCAATATTGATATTGCAGATAGTAAATTAATAGAGATTTTAGGCAATAGAATGAAAGTTGCAGAACAAATTGGGGTATTAAAAAAAGATAAAAATGTTGCAGTCCTTCAAAATAAACGGTGGAATGAAATTTTAGGAAAAATGATTTTAGATGGCAGTGAAAGAGGATTAAGCGAGGAATTTATTTTAAAACTGTTCAAAGCCATTCATCAAGAAAGTATCTCGCATCAAGAAAAAATTATTAATTCTAGATAAATACAATAATTTATGTATTTCTGTTTATATATTTTTTGTATCATTGCAAAAAAAACAAATAAAACTTAAATCGAATGAAAAAAATTATTTTAGCTCTTGTCTTAGTATTTAGCTTCGGAATAGCCAATGCACAATTAGACAAAATCTACAAACACAGTGGCGAAACTGTTGAAGGGAAAGTACTTCGTTTAGATGAGTACACTATTGTTTTTAGGTATGATGGAGAAGATGCAGAAAATACTATCGGTAAATATGCAGTCGAAAAAATCGTTTACGGAAAAACAAAAAGACAAGAAGATGTTACTGAAAAAATCATAATCAATGGTGAAGACGATTGGGAAAAAGTGGTTATCCTTGAAGATAAATCGTATATCGCTGGTTTGAAAAAAGTAGGTGAAGTTCGTGGAAAAACGGGATTAATCAACTTCCAAACAGGAAATACGGGAGATAAAAAAGCAGCTAAAAAATTAAAAATGGACGCTGCAAAACTAGGGTGTCCTTTTGTTTTGCAAGTAGCTGATAAAACTACAGTTGGTGCTAACTCTAATGGTCTTGGTGGTTCTCAAGCTATCAAAACAGGAGTTGCTTACAAATACTAATCAATTTTAGGATTTAAAAATTTAAGTTGCCAGAAATGGCAACTTTTTTTATGCCTTAAAATATAAATTGGAAATGGTATCTTTGTCACATGACAGGACTTGTTTATAAATCTACTGGAAGTTGGTACACGGTAAAAACCGAAGACCATCAAACTTTTGAATGCCGAATTAAGGGAAAGTTTCGTATGCAAGGCATTAAAAGCACTAATCCTATTGCAGTTGGTGATGTCGTAGATTTTGAATTGGATGACACATCAGATACCATTACAGGAACCATACATGATATTCACGACAGAAAGAATTACATTGTCAGAAAATCGGTGAATTTGTCTAAACAGACCCATATCATTGCTTCCAATATTGATATTGTTTTTCTGTTAATTACGATTAATAATCCTCCTACAACAACCAGTTTTATCGACCGTTTTTTGGTGACTGCTGAAGCGTATGGTATTGAAGCGGTATTGATTTTTAACAAAATTGATACCTATGATGAAGCCATGCAGGATGAGCAATTGTATTTGCAATATATTTATTCAGATATAGGATATAAATTTCTAAAAGTTTCTGCCCTAGAAAAGAAAGGTCTTGATCAGTTAAAACAATTAATGACGGGAAAAGTAAGCATGTTTTCAGGACATTCAGGCGTAGGTAAGTCAACACTAGTGAATGCTTTAGAACCCAATTTGAATTTAAAAACCAAAACCATATCGCAACAAAGCAAGCAAGGACAACACACCACAACATTTGCCGAAATGTACGACCTTTCATTTGATGCTAAAATCATCGATACGCCGGGAATTAAAGGTTTCGGAATTGTAGATATGGAGCCTTCTGAAGTTAGTGGCTATTTCCCAGAGTTTTTTAAGTTGCAGGAAGAATGCAAATTCAACAATTGTTTGCATAAAGAAGAACCAAATTGCGCTGTTAAAAAGGCCTTAGAAGAAAACAAAATTGCGTGGTCACGCTATAATAGCTATCTCAAAATTCTCGAAGGCGATGATGAACATTACCGTCTGGATGTGTATAATGATGATCGAATTGCGAGTGATGAAACAAGGAAAAATTAGTTTATAATAATAATTGTATTTTTGGATTATTAAATTTTTTTATAATGATAACATATCTCAAAATTAACGGCTTCAAGTCCTTTCACAATTTTGAAATGGAATTTACACCTTTTACGGTCATTGCGGGAGCAAATGCATCAGGGAAAAGCAATTTATTTGATTCACTGACATTATTGTCAAGGTTAGCTGAAACAGATAATCTGAAAAGAGCTTTTAGTGAGCAAAGAGGTGAATTTATAGAGTTATTCACGCAATATGGTGATGATAACTGCGCATCCGAAATGGAATTTGTTGTTGAAATGTTAGTAAATAAAAATATTAAAGACGCCTGGGGGAATGAGGCTAAACTTAAATATACTAGATTAAGATATGAGTTGTCAATTAAAAGAATAACTAATTTTTCAGGAATTCAAGATCTAACAGTATCAAAAGAAAATCTTTCAAAATTAAATCACCAAGAAGACGTTTGGGTTACCAGTATAATTTCAAAAAAGTCATTAGAGTTCTGGAGACCTAAAGTTGGAACTGGAAAAAGAGGAATTCCATATATAGAAACTGTTAATGAAAATGGTTTAGATATAATTCAAGTTCCTCAAGATGGAACAACAGGTAATAAAAGAAGATTCCCACTTAGTAACGCAACTAGGACTGTTTTGAGTAGTTTTGACACTATAGATTTTCCTCATGTTTTAGCAGCAAAAGAGGAAATGAAAAGTTGGAAGTTTTTACAATTAAATCCCGAAGATTTACGACAAGCAACAAGTAAAAATAATGGTGAAGACACTATTTCAGTAAGTGGAAAAAACCTTGCTGCTGCATTGTTTAGAATAAAACAAACGGATAAATATTCATTAAAAGAAATATCAAGAAAGTTAAATAGTTTTTTACCCAATTTTATAGAGGTTGATGTAGTTGATGATAATGAAAATAAGCAATATTTGATTAAACTTAAGGATGTAGATAAAAAAGAATTCTCATCAAGAGTATTATCCGAGGGTACATTAAGGATTTTAGCTCTATGTATTTTAGAGTTTGATGAAAAGCATACTGGATTATTGTGTTTTGAAGAACCTGAAAACGGAATACACCCATTCAGAATTAAAGCTATGACGGAACTTCTTAAAGATTTAAGTGTTGATTTTAACGAAGTTGATGTTCCTTTGCGTCAAGTCATTGTTAATACACATTCGCCTGTTTTAGTTAGTAATATGGAAGTATGGAAGAATGATAAAAATGTCAGTATTTGGTACGCCCAAACTAGAACTACTTTAACAGATTTTAATGGACTTAGGTTAAAGCTTAATTCTACTAAAATTAGTCCTGTTATTAAGGATAATTCACTAAAACAATTGAGTCTAGTTTTTTCAGAACAAGATAGAAAATTGACACTTTCATTAGTTAATGATTATTTAAAAACAGCTCAATTTGAGGACTCAATTTTATAGTAAATATGAGTAATTTTATTCTTGCAGGTTTATTTACAGAGGGTTCAACCGATAATAGGTTCTTGTCAAGTGTAGTAGAAAGGACGCTGAGAGACGTTTCTATGGATTGCAAAGGAGATATTGAAACCAGTTTGGAGATAATAGAAATAAACAAGTCAGGGTTAGATTTTGTTAATCAGGTCTTGGAAGCTTCAAAATGTGGTTCTGAAAAATTTGGAATTTTACTTTTGTTTGTTCACACAGATTCGGATGATATTAATGATGAATTAATATTTAATTCAAAAATATTTCCCGCAAATGAAGCTATTTTGCTTCAAGATGAAAAGGAGTATTGTAAAGTAATGGTAGCAATAGTTCCAATCCAAATGACTGAGGCTTGGATGATAGCAGATAGAGAATTGCTTAAAAGTGAAATTGGAATAGAAAAAACGAACACAGAATTAGGAATTCATTTAAATCCCGAGTTGATTAATAATCCGAAAAGTACGATTGAAAGTATTATTCGTATTTCCAAAGAAGACCAGACAAAAAGAAAGCGGAATAAAGGTTTAAATATTTCTGATTTATATCAAATTATTGGACAAAAAATTGAATTATCTGAATTAGAAAAATTAAGTTCTTATTTGAAATTTAAGCAATCATTAATTGATAAATTAATAGAACTTAATTTTTACAAAAATTAATGAAATCAGTAATTCAGCGTGTTTACGAAGCTTCCGTAACCATTGATGGTGTTAAAGTAGCCAACATCCAAAAAGGATTATTGGTTTTACTCGGTATTGAGGATGCTGATAATCAAGAAGACATCTATTGGCTTGCCGCAAAAATTGCCAATCTCCGAATTTTTGCCGATGAAAACCATGTGATGAATTTATCATTAAAAGAAGTAGATGGCGACATGATCATCGTGAGTCAATTTACGCTTCATGCTTCGACCAAAAAAGGCAATCGTCCATCCTATATCAAAGCGGCCAAACCCGAAATAGCTATTCCATTATATGAAGCTTTCATCGCTCAAATGGAAAACGAACTGGGCAAAAAAGTACAAACCGGTCAATTTGGTGCCGATATGAAAGTAGCACTGGTAAATGATGGACCAGTGACGATAGTAATTGATACAAAAAATAAAGAATAAGATTATTAATAAAATTATAATTTTTTTATATTTGGGAAAATTTAGTTATAATGGATCGAATTATTCTAACATTATTTTTCCTTATATTTTCTTTATCAAGCTTTGGTCAAAAATCGGAATATTCTACCTTAAACATACCCGATTCTTTAAAGCAAAATGCCAATGCAGTTATACGATTAAGTCAAATCAACGTTGATATTACTTCTCAAAAATCAATGTCTATAAAGTCTGTTCAAGTTACTACTGTTCTGAATGAATTGGGTTTAAGAAATTTAGATTTATACGAAAGTTTCAATAAGAATAGAAGGGTTATTAAAATTCAGTCCACTGCATATGATGCCTTAGGGAAAGAATTAAAAAGCTACAAAAGAAAAGATTTTCGAGATATAAGTGTGGCTGATGGTTTTTCGGTTTTTAGTGACAATAGAGCTTTATATTTAGATTACACGCCAATTACGTATCCGTTTACTATGGTTTTTGAAGTAGAAATTGAAACTTCAAATACTGCATTTATTGCACCATGGAGCCCAATGGACGGGTATCTTGTTAGCACACAAAGCACTTCGTTAACAATTAATTATAAAACGGAATTAATTTTAAAAAAGAAAGAAATTAATTTTCAATCAAAATATCCAATAGACAAAATAGAAACTGCATCATCGATAAGTTATTCTGCTAAAAATTTAGTGGCTAAAAAAAGAGAGGAACTTAGTCCGAGTTTTGTTGACATATTCCCAATCGTATATTTTGCACTAGAACGTTTTGAATTAGAAAATGTAGAAGGGATGGCTTCTAATTGGGCGGAATTTGGAAAATGGTACTACAACTCACTTTTGGCGGATACCGAAGAAATTCCAGCAGATACACAAGTAAAAATAAAACAGTTAATCGGTACTGAAAAGGATCCGGTTGAAATTGCCAAAATAGTATATAAGTATGTTCAAGAAAAAACACGCTACGTCAGTATTCAAGTTGGAATTGGCGGTTGGAAACCGATGCTTGCCAAAGATGTAGATAAATTGGGTTATGGCGACTGTAAAGCATTGACCAATTATACTCGATGCCTTTTAAAAACGGTTGGGGTTTCTTCTTACTATACCGTTGTTTATGCAGATCATGATGAAACAAAAGATTTGCAAAATGATTTTGCCTCTGTACAAGGAAATCATGTGATTTTGACATTGCCAGTAAATAAAAATTTGATTTGGTTAGAATGTACAAGCCAAATTCAACCTTTTGGTTTTCAAGGAAATTTTACTGATGATCGAAATGTTTTACTAGTTAAACCCGAAGGTGGTGAAATTGTAAAAACCAAAGTTTTCACAGAAAATGATAACATACAAATAACAACTGGAAATTATAACATCACGGAAAATGGTGACTTGAAAGGTAAAATACAAATCATTTCTAAAGCATTGCGTTATAATAACGAGTTCGGCAAAGAACGCATGAGTAGAGAAGACCAAATAAAGAATTACAAAGAAGAATATAGTAATATCAATAACCTAACTATAAAGAAAATCAATTTCAATAATAATCCTAAGACTATTGAATTTACCGAAGATTTAGAATTAGAAGCACAAGGTTATGCTCAAAATTCAGGCGGTAAATTATTGTTTGCCCTAAATGCTTTCGATCAAAGTTCGTATGTGCCTAAAAAATACAGAACGAGAGAATTTCCTTTTGAAATAGATAGAGGTTACACCAGTGAAGAAAATATAGAAATTGGTATTCCAGATGGATTTATCGTTGAAGCAAAACCAAACGGATTAGAATTAGATACCGAATTTGGGTATTATAAAATAGAATTCATTACTTTAAATCCAAATAAAATTCAATGCAAAAGAAAACTAATCATCAAAAAAGGATTTTACGATAAATCTAAATACGAAAGTTACCGAAAATTTAAAGAAACCATTGCTAAAACCGATAACTCAAAAATAGTAATTACAAAAGCTTAGAAAATGAAATATTTATTTTACACCGTATTTTTATTCTCAATCACAGTATGTTTTTCACAAAATCATGAACTTGGAAAAGTAACCTTACAAGAACTTCAAGAAAAAGTGTGTCCATCTGATTCTTCAGCAGTGGCGGCGATTTTATTCAATGTTGGGAAAACGTCATTTGAGTACTCTGGTGATGAGGGATTTAAAATAGTAACTGAAATAAGTACTAAAATAAAAATCTATAAAAAAGAAGGATATGAATATGCCAATCATTCCGAAAGAATTTATGTTGGCGGAAATGGTGCTGAAAGAATTACTGTAACAAAAGCGATTACCTATAATTTGGTTGGAGATAAAATTGAAAAGTCTAAGCTGAACAGTGATGGTGAGTTTGACGAAAAAGTTAACAAGTATTGGAATAGAAAAAAAATAACAATGCCTAATGTAAGAGTAGGTTCTATAATCGAATATAAAATTGTAATCTCATCGCCTTATTTCTCCAATTTTCCGGAGTGGGAATTTCAAAAAGAAATACCTGTAAAATATTCGGAGTATACAACATACATTCCGGAATATTTTTTCTATAACACTCACTTGAAAGGTTATTTTGTTCCTACTAGCGATAAAACATTTATTGGAAGAAATATAGATTTCACATACACTGAAGACAAAATTGGCGGTATGAATACAGCCGCACCAAGAAGAATAAATTCAACTATGAATTTTCAAGAAAATATCGTTAAATATTCACTCGAGAATATACCAGCCATAAAAGATGAAGGATTCGTAAACAATATAGGAAATTATCAGGCTAAAATAATGCACGAGCTTTCAGGGACAAGATACCCACAAAGTCCATATAAAAGTTATAATACCGATTGGGAATCAGTAGTAAAAGGAATTTATGAGAATGAAAATTTTGGTCCCGAATTAATTAAAACAGGATATTTTGAGAAAAATGTCGATGAGGTTTTAAAAGGAATTACCTCAAAGGAAGAGCAAATCATAGCATTATTAAATTTTGTAAAATCAAGAATGAACTGGAACGAGTACAATAGTGTGTATTGTGACGATGGTGTTAAAAAAGCTTATCAAGAAAAAAAAGGAAACGTAGCCGAAATTAATCTGATGTTGACCGCCATGTTACGGTACGCTGGTTTTGAAGCTAATCCGATACTAGTCAGTACAAGATCAAACGGAATTTCTTTATTCCCAAGTAAATCTGCCTATAATTATGTCATAGCTGGAGTTGAATTGCAAAATCAAGTGATATTAATGGATGCAACCAATAAATATTCTATGCCCGATATACTACCAATCAGAGATTTAAACTGGTTTGGTAGGATAATTAGAAAAAATGGGAGTTCAGCAGAAATAGACTTAATGCCCAAATCAAATTCAAAAGACATCGTTAATATTATGGCTACCATTAAAGAAAATGGAGAAGTTTCAGGAAAAATTAGAGATCAGTATTTCGATTATAATGCGTTCCTCTTTAGGCAAAATAATAACTCAGTTTCTAAAGAAAGTTATATTGAAAAGTTAGAAAAGCGCTATCAAGGATTAGAAGTTGGAGAGTATGCAGTTCAAAATAGTAGTGATTTAAGCCTTCCAATTATTGAGAATTATGATTTTACCACAACAAACGCTGTAGAAATTATTGGAGATAAAATGTATGTTTCTCCGTTTTTAGTTTTTGCGCAAACTGAAAACCCTTTCAAACAAGAAAAGAGAGAATACCCAATCGATTTTGTGTACCCTGATCAGGATAAATTTAGCGTAAGTTTGACTATTCCTCAAGGTTATGTGGTAGAATCGCTGCCTCAGTCTAAAGCATTAGCAATGCCTGATAATTTGGCTAGTTTTAAATACATCATTTCTAATACAGGAAATCAAATTCAATTACTTTATACTCATGATACTAATCAAGCGATTATTGGTTCAGAGTACTATGAAGAATTAAAAAGTTTTTACAAAGAAATAGTCGAAAAGCAAAACGAAAAAATAGTGCTTAAAAAAGGATAAATATGATAAGATGCTATTTTGTATTTTTTTGTTTGGTGTTTTTTTCTTTTAATTCATTAGCTCAAAAACTCGAATTAGACCGGGTAACTAAAATAGAATTGCTCGAAAATCAACATAAACATGATACATCGGCATCGGCAGCTTTTATTTTTAAAAAAGCGAAGACTGATTTCAAATATTCTGAAGATAAAGGTTTTACATCGTCTACAACTTTTCAGGTAAAGCTAAAAATTTATAAAAAAGAAGGATTAAAGTGGGCAAACTTCAGCATTCCGTATTATATTGGATATGAAACTTTAGAGGATGAATATGTAAGTATTAAAAGCGGTTATACTTATAATCTAGAAAACGATAAGGTTATAAAAACTAAAGTATCGGCCGAAGGAAAATTCAAAGAAAATGTAAACGAATATTGGGAAGTCAAGTCGGTTACGTTTCCAAATGTCAAAGTTGGTTCGATAATCGAGTTAGAGTATACCTTAGAATCTCAAAATATTTCAACGCTTCCAGATTTTCAATACCAATACAACATCCCACTTGATTTTGCAGAATATAAGTCCTTCATTCCAGAATTTTATATTTATAAAAGCATCCGTAAAGGATATGTTGAGTTGAGTTTAGATCAAAAAATTGAAACAACTTCACAATCTTTTGAAGGTAAAGTTGGCTTTACATCACAAAGTAAAAATTTGAGCTATAGACAAATAATTAGCAACTACATGGCTTCTAATGTTCCCGCATTAAAAGAAGAAGATTATGTGAACAATATTAATAATTATTATGGAAAACTTGAACAAGAGTTACAAGTAATTAGATATCCTGAACAAGAGCCAAAACAAATAGCAACTACATGGGAAGCAGTTGCGAAATCAATTTATGAAGATAAAGATTTTAACGCTGCTATCAGTAATTTTGAATATTATAAAAATGAAATCCTATCTATTAAAAATAACTCCTTAAGTCAAGAAGAATTAGCAAAAAGCATTTTCAATTTTGTCAAAAACAGAATGAATTGGAACGAAAAATACGGCTACTATCCTAGAAGAAAAGTAGAAATTGCCTACTCCGAAAAAGTAGGTAATATAGCGGAAATAAACTTAATGTTAGTGTCGATGCTTCGCATGGTTGGTATTGATGCTAATCCAGTCTTGTTAAGTACTAGAGAAAATGGAATTGCTTATTTTCCTAACAAAACCCTTTTTAACTACGTAATTGCTTCAGCTATAATAAACAACACGACGCTATTAATGGATGCTACTGATAAGATGTCCGATATAAACAGGTTGCCAATTAGAACTTTAAATGGGCAAGGACGATTGATTAAAAAAGACGGAACAACTTTAGAGATTGATTTAATGCCTAAAACTAATTCTAAAGATATAGTAAATATTATGGCAACTATAAAAGAAACGGGTGAAGTTTACGGAAAAGTTAGAGAACAATATTTTGATTATAACGCCTATGTATTTAGAGATAAATACAATGGAATAGCAACCCAAAGCTATATTGAAAAATTAGAAAAAGAGTATCAAGGGGTAGAAATAAGTTCTTATAATGTTCAAAACAGTATTGATTTAGAATTGCCAATTATTGAAAATTATGACTTTAAAGTAACAAATTCCGTTGAGATTATTGGGAATAAAATGTATTTTTCTCCATTTTTATTTTTTGAAAAAACGGATAATCCATTCAAACAAGAGGCTCGAGAATACCCAATTGATTTTGTGTTTCCTAATCAGGACAAATTCAATGTCACTCTGACATTGCCCAATGGCTATATTGTTGAAACATTACCTCAAGCAAAAGCAATAGCATTACCAGATAATCTCGGAAACTTCAAGTACAATATTTCTAATAATGGCAATCAAATTCAGTTACTTTATACTCACGATATCAATCAAGCGATAATTGATGCTGATTATTATGAAGTACTAAAGAATTTCTATAAGGAAATCATCATAAAGCAAAACGAAAAAATAGTACTTAAAAAAGAGTAAAATGAAACAAAAGTTTATCACATTCTTAACAGGATTTTTAATCTACGGATTAGTTTTTGGGGTAATCATGTATTACACCGAAGCCAATAAGAATATTCTTCGAGCGCTTTTTTCAGGACTTTTTTTTGGCTCATTTATGGGTTTGTTTGAAGTTTTCATAAATCCAAGAATTAGACGTTACTTTGAAACAAGAAAGAAAAAATAAAAAATGGACTTACAACATTCACAATTAGTAGTTGACAACTGGATAAAAAACCACGGCGTTCGCTATTTCAACGAGCTAACCAACATGGCGCAACTCACGGAAGAAGTTGGTGAAGTAGCGCGAATTATTGCACGTCGCTATGGCGAACAATCCGAAAAAGAAAGCGATAAAAACAAAGACCTGGGCGAAGAATTGGCCGACGTGGTTTTTGTAGTGTTGTGTTTGGCCAATCAAACCGGTATTGACTTACAAGCGGCCTTTGATAAAAAAATGGCGTTGAAAACCAATCGTGATCACGACCGTCATCATAATAATGAGAAATTAAAATAATTGTGAATTGTGAATTGTAAATTGCTATGAGTGAAAATGTAATTAAGACTAAGTCATTTGGTTTTGCTTTAAAAATTGTTCAATCGTATAAGTTTCTATGTAATGATAGAAAGGAATTTGTTCTAAGCAAACAATTACTTAGAAGCGGAACAGCGATTGGGGCTTTGGTTAGAGAAGCAGAGCAGGCAGAAAGCAAACTAGATTTTATTCATAAATTAGCCATTGCTCAGAAAGAGGCTAATGAATCAGACTATTGGTTAGAAATACTGTTTCAGTCTGGATATTTGGAAGAAATTCAATTTAAATCAATAAAATCTGATATAGTTGAAATCAATAAAATTCTTGCTTCAATTATTATATCCACAAAATAAAGAATTGGAAAATTATGAACTTACTATTGAATTCACAATTCACCATTCACAATTCAGAATTGAATCTAACAGGTTCCAAATCTGAGACTAATCGATTGTTGCTTTTGCAGGCATTGTATCCAAATCTGCTTTTAGAAAACACCTCCAATTCCGATGATTCAGAAGTGATATTAAAAGCACTCGCTCATAATTGTCACACTGAGCTTGTCGAAGTGTCGCAACTCACAACCCGCAACCCGCAACTAATTGACGTGCATCACGCCGGAACAGCCATGCGATTTCTCACCGCTTATTTTGCCATTCAGCAAGAAAAAGAAATAGTGCTTACCGGTTCATCTCGAATGAAAGAAAGACCAATTAAAATCCTAGTCGATGCTTTACGACAATTGGGAGCCGAAATTTCGTATGAAGAAAATGAAGGTTTTCCACCCATAAAAATTAAAGGCAAAAAGCTAACGCAACACAAAGTGTCTTTGGATGCCAATGTTAGTAGTCAATATATTTCGGCACTTTTACTCATCGCTCCAAAGTTGGAAAACGGAATCCAAGTAACGCTTGAAGGCGAAATCACTTCCGTTCCTTACATCAAAATGACCTTGGCTTTACTAAATAAAATAGGAGTTGAAACGTATTTCGAAGGAGATAAAATCATAGTAAAACCTCTTGTCAACCTGAGCGCTCCCGAAGTTTCGGGAGAAGGGCAACAAATCACCATTGAGTCCGACTGGTCCTCCGCTTCCTATTTCTATTCAATCATAGCGCTTTCAAAAATCGGAACCGAAATTACATTATCTAGCTTTAAAATAAACAGCTTACAAGGCGATAGCGCATTGATAGAAATATATAAAAACTTTGGAGTGGAAACCATTTTCAATAGCAATAAATCAATTACAATATCAAAAATCAATATCAAAAATCAAAAATCGTTACTCTTCAATCTTCAATCTTCGCCCGACATTGCCCAAACTATTGCATTGACTTGTTTCGGACTAGGAATAGGGTGTCATTTGACAGGGTTACATACCCTCAAAATAAAAGAAACCGATAGAATACAGGCTTTGAAAACCGAATTAGAAAAAGTAGGGGCTAAAGTTTCTATTACTGAAAATAGTTTGACCCTAGAACCATCAGATACAATTAATCCCGATATAAAAATAAAAACCTATCAAGACCACCGAATGGCAATGGCATTCGCACCATTAGCATTAAAAACACCCCTGATAATTGAAGATGCTGAAGTTGTCTCAAAATCATATCCAACATTCTGGGATGATTTAACAAAGATCGGCTTTACAATAGAAGAAAAATAAAAAGTCGGGATGACTGGATTCGAACCAGCGACCCCTAACACCCCATGCTAGTACGCTACCAGGCTGCGCTACATCCCGAATTAGGCTGCGAAAGTAATAAAATAAAAATAAACACCAAAACACTTGACATCGCCTATCTCGCTATCGTATATTTGCAACCTGAATTTTAAACGTCTATAGGAAACAACCTTAAACCTTTAAACACATAAACTCTTAAACACTTTTAAATGAAATTATCTCATTTCCAATTCAATCTTCCAACCGAATTATTAGCCGAATATCCAGCCGAAAACCGTGACGAAAGCCGATTAATGGTTATCAACAGAAAAAATAAAACTATTGAGCATAAAATGTTCAAAGATATTATCGATTATTTTGATGATGGCGATGTCATGATTTTGAATAATACCAAAGTTTTTCCGGCTCGTATGTACGGAAATAAAGAAAAAACTGGAGCTAGAATCGAAGTGTTCTTATTACGTGAATTAAATGCCGAGCAACGTCTTTGGGATGTTCTAGTAGATCCTGCACGTAAAATCCGTATCGGAAATAAGTTATACTTTGGGGATGATGATTCATTAGTGGCTGAGGTAATCGATAATACTACGTCTCGCGGTAGAACCTTACGTTTCTTGTATGATGGTTCTTATGATGAATTTAGAAGAAAATTGACCGAATTGGGAGAAACACCCATTCCAAAATACATCAATAGAGAGGTAAACGAAGAAGATGCAGAACGCTACCAAACCATTTATGCCAAAGAAGAAGGAGCTGTAGCAGCACCAACTGCTGGTTTGCACTTTTCGAAACACCTTTTAAAAAGATTGGAAATCAAAGGAATTGACTTTGCTGAAGTAACGCTTCATGTTGGTTTAGGGACGTTTAATCCGGTTGAGGTTGAAGATTTATCTAAACATAAAATGGATTCGGAAGAGTTATTCATAACTCAAGAAGCCTGCGATATTGTGAACAATGCCAAAGTTAAAAAGAAAAGAATTTGTTGTATCGGAACTACTTCTATGCGCGCCATCGAAAGTTCGGTTTCTTCTCAAAGAACCTTAAATCCTTTTACAGGCTGGACGAATAAATTTATTTTTCCTCCGTATGATTTTAGTATCGCTGATTGCATGGTCACGAATTTCCACACACCAAAATCAACCTTATTAATGATGATTTCGGCATTCTGCGGTCATGATTTAATGAAAAAAGCGTATGAAGAAGCAGTTAAAGAAAAATACCGTTTTTATTCGTATGGTGATGCGATGTTGATTATTTAATTTTCAAGAGCGAAAGGTTCGGGCATACTTGCCATCCATTCCTGCCTGCCGGCAGGCAGGTTCCTGCTCTTCGATACAATAAAAAATGTCCCGAAACCATCGGGACATTTTTTATTTCCACTACGATCAGGGCTAGAAACAATCTTCGGTTTTTTCTTTGTTCTTTATTCTTTATTCTTTTCTCTTTTTTCTACTTTTACGATTCAAACTAAACAATAACAATGACCTTTCAAAATACTCTCCAATTTGCACAACAACTCGACGCTAAAGACGAATTAAAAAACTATCGTGACGAATTTATTTTTCCGCAACACAACGGTAAAGATGTTATTTATTTTACGGGAAACTCCCTAGGATTGCAGCCAAAACGAACCAAACACTACGTTGATGAGGTGATGAACGATTGGGCAAATATGGCTGTCGAAGGCCACTTCTATGCCGAGAAACCTTGGTGGGATTACCACGAGCGATTTGCCTATCCGTTGGGTAAATTAATGGGCGCAAAACCATCTGAGATTACCGTAATGAACACGCTAACAGTAAATTTACATTTACTAATGGTTTCTTTTTATCGACCAACCAAAACGCGTTACAAAATTATTTGTGAAGAAAAAGCATTCCCATCCGACCAGTATATGTTTCAAACGCAACTCAACTTTAGGGGTTATAAAATAGAAGATGCACTAGTTGAAATCAAAAGAAGAGAAGGAGAACACAACATTCGATTAGAAGATATCGTAGCCAAAATTAATGAAGTTGGTGATGAATTAGCATTAGTGTTAATAGGCGGTGTGAATTATTATACCGGGCAAGTTTTCGACATGAAAGCCATCACCGACGCAGGTCATAAAGTAGGCGCAATAGTAGGTTTTGACCTAGCACATGCAGCCGGAAATATCAAATTAGAATTACACGATTGGAACGTCGATTTTGCTTCTTGGTGTTCTTATAAATACATGAATTCTGGACCAGGAAACGCTTCGGGTTGTTTTATTCATGAAAGGCATCATACCAATAAAGACTTGGCAAGGTTTGGCGGTTGGTGGGCACAAAACAAGGAACGTCGTTTTAAAATGGATCCTCAATTTGACCCAATTATTGGTGCTGATGGATGGCAAGTTAGTAATTTACCTATATTGTCATTAGCGCCTTATTTAGCATCAGTTGAAATGTTTGCCGAAGTCGGCATGGATAAACTTATCAAAAAAAGAGATCAAATTACGGCCTACTTAGAATTTATTCTTCACGAAATCGACGCAGCAATAGACGGAACAGAATTTGAAATAATTACGCCAAGCAATCAAGAAGAACGCGCGTGTCAATTATCTGTCTTTCTTCATGGACAAGGCCGAAGTTTGTTTGAATATTTAATGAAAAATGGGGTAATCACCGATTGGAGGGAACCTAACGTAATTCGATTTGCACCTGTACCTTTTTATTGTTCCTATGAAGACATGTATGAATTTGGACAAATATTGAAAAAAGGAATATCAAATAGATAATGGACTTTCTGATAATGGATTTTCAGATATAGGAATTCCAAATAAAAATACAACATGCACAATTACAAAGAGCTAGAAGTTTGGAAAAGCAGTATAAAGTTTTGTCCTAAATTATATAAATTAACAGAGACTTTTCCCGATTCAGAAAAGTTTGGATTAATATCACAATTAAAAAGAGCTGTCATTTCAATTCCTTCAAACATTGCAGAAGGTTCAGCTAAATCTTCTGATAAGCATTTTATTATTTTTCTAGAATCAGCTCTTAGTTCTTGTTATGAAATAGAAACTCAGTTGTTAGTCTCTCTATAATTAAATTTTATTTCAGAGTTTAATTATAATTATCTAAATAATGAGATATCATCAATTATCAAAATGATTATTAAATTCATCAAATATTTACAAAATAAAAATAGCTAGATTTTCTGAAAATCTAAAAGTCTGAAAATTCAAATATCTAAAAAAAGTATGACCAAACAACAAATCATAGACACTTTCGATCCAAGTCAACCTGGTTTGGCGGATGCCACCATTTTTGGATTGCCATTCTCAGCCGAGCAATCAGAAATTATTATCATTCCGGTGCCATGGGAAGTAACCGTTAGCTATGGCGCCGGAGCTTCGGATGGTCCAGAAGCTGTTTTGGATGCCTCGTTTCAAGTTGATTTAAATCATCAAGAGTTTCCAGAATTATGGAAATTGGGAATGTTTTATGACGATGCACCTGAACATTGGAAAGTCAATTCAACTCAATATAAAAAATTAGCTCAACCCATAATTGAAGCGTTAGAAGGTGGCGAAGATCTAAATAATCATCCCAATTTAGTTGCTGATTTAGCTTTAATAAATAAAGTGTGTCGCGATTTGCATACCGAAGTAAAAGAAAAAGTGTTGTTCTGGATGCAAAAAGGTAAAAAAGTCGTGTTGCTTGGCGGCGATCATTCTACACCTTTAGGATATTATGAAGCTTTAGCTTCTATTCACGATAACTTCGGAATTTTGCACCTCGATGCGCATATGGATTTGCGAATTGCCTATGAAGGGTTTAGCTATTCTCATGCATCCATAATGTATAATGCATTACAGATTCCACAAATTTCAAAAATTGTTCAGGTTGGTATTCGCGATTTCTGTGAGCAAGAAGTCGCTGTAGCGCAACAAGCAAAGGGTAGAGTTCTAATTAATACTAGTGCCGATTTACAACAAGAGTCTTTTGAAGGGAAAACGTGGGCGCAACAATGTGATGCAATAATTGAAAGTTTACCTCAAAAAGTTTGTATTAGTTTCGACATTGACGGAATGTTTCAATGGTACGCTCCAAGCACAGGAACACCAGTTCCGGGTGGGTTTTCATTTGAACAAGCTACTTATTTGTTTAACAAATTAGCGGCTAGCGGTAAAGAAATTATTGGTTTTGATTTAGTTGAAGTAGCTCCAGGAGAAACCGATTGGGATGGCAATGTTGGTGCCCGAATGTTATTTCACATGTGTGGCGTGTTGGCAAAAAATAACGGAATGAATACGGGTAATCCAATTCAATTTCCGAGAAAATAAAAAGTGCTTCTATTCTTTTTAAACCATTAAGAAATTAAGAAAGGTTAAGATAAAACACATTTCATCTTATTATCTTAATGGTTTATTTTTTACATTTGGAATTCAATGTGCTCCTGATGAAAAAAATAAAAAAAGTTGCCTTAATTATTCTAATAATTATAATTGTAATTCTTCTTTCACTATTTGCTTATCTTCAATACACTAAACCCAATTGCGAAGGAGAAGCAACACTAAAAAACATCAGTAAACCAACTACCGTTTATTTTGATGAATTCGGTGTTCCTCATATTTATGCCGATAATCAAAAAGATGCCATGACTACATTGGGATATGTTCATGCGCAAGACCGTTTGTGGCAAATGGAACTCATGCGCCGCATTGCTCCTGGAAGACTTTCAGAAATCTTTGGCAACCCAACTTTAAAAACGGATACGTTTTTTTCTGGAATTGGTATTGATGATAACTCCGCAAAAGCAGTTGCCCAACTCAACAAAAACTCCCAAACCTACATTTTAGCGAATGCCTACCTAGACGGCATCAACCAATACATGGAAGATGGTACAACGCCAGTGGAGTTTTCATTACTTGGCATCAAAAAAGAAAAGTTCACGCTAAAAGATGTCTATAATATTTTTGGATTTATGTCATTCAGCTTTGCTATGGCTCAAAAAACCGATCCATTACTAACTGATATCCGCGACCGTTTCGGGATGGAATATCTCAAGGATTTTGGTATTCAAGGTGAACTCGGAACCAAACAATTAAAATCCTATAATGGTGATTATAAAGGATATGCTGAAATAGCAAAATCGGTTGCCGGATTATTAGAAACATCTCCAGTGCCTGCTTTTATTGGAAGCAATAGCTGGGTAATTGGCAGCGCCAAAACCAAAAACGGTAAAGTCATTTTAGCAAACGATCCACACATCATGTATTCGCAACCCGGAACTTGGTACGAAGCGCATATTGTGTGTCCAGATTATGAAATCTATGGGTACTATATTGCTGGAACGCCGTTTCCGCTTTTAGGTCATAATCACAAGTACGCCTACGGTTTAACTATGTTCGAAAATGATGATGTCGATTTCTTTCAGGAAGAAGATAACCCCAACGATAACAAACAATACAAAACTATTGAGGGATTTAAAAGCTATACCTACAAACAAAAGACCATCAAAGTAAAAGACAGCTCCGATGTAAAAATTAACATAAAAACCAGCCAACACGGACCAATTATTACCGGATTACTTGAAGGGTTAAAAACAGAGAAATCAATAGCCATGTCATGGATTTATACGCAGCAAAAAAACGAAATCCTCGATGCAGTTTATGAATTATCTCATGCGAAAAATTTGGAAAGCTTCCACAAAAACATTGAGCTCATTAAAGCACCAGGATTAAACATTATGTATGGCGATGCTAAAGGCAACATCGCTTGGATTACTTCGGGCAAATTATATAAAGTGGACAAAAGTGTTAATACCAATTTTATTTTAAATGGTGCTAACGGGATTGATGATAAGAAAGAGTTTATTCCGTTTACCAAAAACCCAGCAGCTATAAATCCGCCATGGAATTACGTCTATACATCCAACAATCAACCTGAAGCCATCGATGGTTATCTGTATCCGGGTTATTATCTTCCAAAAGACAGAGCGATGCGAATTGACGGATTATTATCTCCCAAAAATGATTGGACTAAAGAAGATGTGAGCAAAATGATAGTCGATAATACATCGGCAACAGCCAAAACCATAGTGGCAAACATGACTAAACCAGTAAACGCTTCCCAGTTTTCTGAAAATGAAAAGAAAGCTTTAGCCGTTTTAAACGAATGGAAAGCCACGCATACTCTAGAAGACATTGCGCCAAGCATCTACAACAAATGGATTTATTTTTACTTAAAAGATACTTTTGAAGACGAATTCGGAGTTGATAATTTTAAACTTTTATTGGGCACACACATTGTTAAACAAGTAATCGAAGCGCAAAGTCAAAATGTTGCCTCTGTTTGGTGGGATAACGTCAATACAAAAGGCAAAAAAGAAACGCAATCCGAAATTCTGACCCAATCTTTTAAAGAAGCAATCGCTTCGTTAGAAAAACAATTGGGCAATGATATCAATCAATGGCAATGGAAGAAAGTACACAAAGTAACATTCCAACATCCAATCGGTAAAGTGAAAATGTTAAGTAAATTCTTCAACGTTGGATCTTTTCCAATTTCGGGCACCAATGAAGTGATAGACAACCAATTATTCACGTATACAGGCGATACTGAAATTCAGGTTAAAGGCGGACCGTCAACTAGGAGAATTATTGATTTTTCAGACATAGAAAACAGTTGGAGCGTTTTACCAACGGGACAATCAGGCAATCCGATGAGTAAATATTATAAGGATCAAACCGAATTGTTTGTCAATGGCAAATTCAGAAAAATGAAACTCAATAAAAAAGAAATTGAATCCACATCAACAAAATTAATCTTCAAACCTAAGTAAACCATTAAGAAGTTAAGATTTTTTCGTTAAGTAAGTTAAGCATCATCCTTAATGAAAACCTTAATTTAACTTAACTTCTTAATGTTTAAAAAATGTTCTGTAAAAAAACATAAATTTGCACCCGAGTCCGTAAGGCCGGATTGTATGACCCGAGCTGCGAAGCGGCGAACGGAACGAAGTTAAATAAAAACCGTTAGTATAAATAAATGCAAACTCCCAAAAAAATTGCTGTTGTTGGTTCTGGACTAGTTGGTTCTTTGTTAGGAATTTATCTAAAAAAAAGAGGTCACATCGTACACGTATATGATAGAAGTCCGGATATAAGAAAGCTCAATTTTTCGGGTCGTTCAATTAATTTAGTTTTATCCAACCGAGGTATAAAAACCCTGCAAGATGTTGGCTTAGAAACGGAAGTTTTAGCCATTGGGATTCCTGTTGATAGACGTGCTATACACATAGGACAAGAAACTGTTAACGAACAGTTTTACGGACAAAACGGAGAGGTAATCTACTCCATTTCAAGAGGACTTTTGAATAAAAAAATGGTCGATTTGGCAGAGAAAGCCGGAGTTGAATTTTTCTTTGAAGAAAAAGTATGGGATGTCGATCTTACAACTGCCACTATTTCTATTGGCGAAACAGAGCGTGGCGAATGGACGACCCATAATTATGATCTAACTTTTGGTGCCGATGGCGCTTTTTCGAGAATTCGACACAGAATGCAGCGTCAGAGTATGTTTGATTACTCGCAGGAGTTCATGAAAATGGGCTATAAAGAATTGCATATTCCTGCTAATGCAGACGGAAGTCATAAATTAAACAAAAACGCTTTACACATTTGGCCACGCGGCAATTTTATGTTGATGGCTTTAGCCAATTTAGACGGAAGTTTTACCTGCACATTGTTTATGCCTCATGATGGTGAAAATTCATTCGCATCTTTAAAAACTACAGCACAATTGGTCGATTTTTTTGCCAAAAACTTCCCCGATACCAAAGAAGTTATTCCGGATTTAGTAAATGATTTTTTCAAAAATCCAACCAGTTATTTGGTTACTATGAAATGTTTTCCGTGGACATTTAGTGATAAAGTTGCCCTTATCGGTGATGCTTGCCATGCTATTGTACCGTTTTATGGACACGGAATGAATTCGGGCTTTGAAGACATTACTGTTTTAGAAGAAATGATGCAAAAATATGGCGATGATTGGGCAAACTTACTCAACGATTATGAGAATTCAAGAAAACCAAATGCTGATGCAATAGCGGAATTATCATTTAGAAATTTCATGGAAATGAGTACCAAAACCGCAGATGCCAATTTCTTACTACAAAAGAAAATAGAAAAATGGTTCTCTGATAAACATCCCGATAAATGGATGCCGCTATACAGTAGAGTAACCTTTAGTTTACAACCTTATTCCGAAGCGCTGGCTATTGGCGATTTACAAAACGAAATCATGGAAAAAGTGATGCAAATGCCAAATATTGCAGAAAAATGGAATAGCGAAGAAGTCGAAAATAAAATCATTTCCTTATTAAAGTAATTTTTTAGGAGCCATTTCCCGCTTTCCGCGCTACATGGTAGCTAGCTTCAATCGGGGCTAGGGCTATTCGTTCTCCCGATGCACTTTCATAAAATCAAACGCCGGTTTACAAATAGCAATGTATTCACAAGCTTCATCAAACGGATTCGAATATTGAACGCGCGTATTTTTTTCAATTTTTATAGATTGACCTTTTTCTAAAACGATTATTTCATCTTCAATAATAAATTGTTTTTTGCCTGAAATAATATAAGTATATTCCTCAAACTCCGGAGTTTGAAAAGGTTCGCTCCATTTTGGTGGCGCAATCATATGCGCAATTGAGATTTCGGTATTTCCAGTGGTTGGAATTCCGTGATGCTCTTCAATTAGTTTCCCATCGGTAGTTGGAACCACAAAGGGTGATTTTTGAATAAAGTATTTTTTCATAGTTACCGCTTAAATAGTTTACTCAACACACCAAAAACACCACGAATAAAGGTAGCACTAGTTACTACCTTTACCACTGATTTACCAATGACAGATCCTGTACTTGGTTCGCTACTTTTCTTTGCTTCTGTTTGATTTTCTTCTTCAGCTTGAGCTTCGGCTTGTTGTACTGCATCTTCAATTTTCTTAGTTAACAGTTCATAAGCACTTTCTCGGTCGATTTCTTCAGCATATTTTCTAACTAATTTTGATTTGTTGTTTATTTCATCAATTTCGTTATCATTTAAAACATCCATTCTACTCATGGGCGCACGCATCATGGTTGCGGCTAAAGGGGTTGGGATTCCTTTTTCGTTTAATGCGGTTACAAAGGCTTCTCCAATTCCTAGACTGGTTAATACTTCATCGGTTTTATAGTATTTTGATGTGGGATAATTATCCGCAGTTTGCTTAATGGCTTGTCGGTCAGTAGCCGTAAAGGCACGTAAAGCATGTTGGATTTTTAATCCCAATTGCGCCAAAACACTTGCAGGAACATCCATCGGATTTTGAGTAATAAAATAAACTCCAATACCTTTCGAACGAATTAATTTGATAATGGTTTCGATTTGATTTAACAATGCTTTGCTGGCTTCGTTAAAAATCAAATGCGCTTCATCAATAAAGATTACTAATTCGGGTTGTTCGGCATCCCCTTTTTCGGGCATTTGCTGATAAATTTCTGCCAATAAACTCAACATAAACGTTGAAAATAATTTGGGTTTGTCCTGAATATCCGTCAAGCGGATAATGTTTACGTAGCCTTTTCCATTTTCATCAATGCGCATCAAATCATCAATTTCAAATGATTTTTCTCCAAAAAATATATCGCCTCCTTGTTGCTCTAACTCAATTATCTTTCGAAGAATGATTCCGGTAGTTGCTGTAGCAATCTTTCCATAGCTCGCTGAAATTTCATCCTTTCCTTCGTCAGTAATATAATTCAGTACTTTTTTGATGTCTTTCAAATCCAAAAGTGGCATTTTCATATCGTCACAATATTTGAATAGTACCGATATTACTCCAGTTTGAGTGTCATTCAAATCCAAAATCCTTGAAAACAAAACGGGTCCAAATTCAGAAATGGTAGCCCGAAGTCTAACCCCATTTTGTTGGGATAACGACATCAATTCTACAGGAAAAGAAGCAGCAGTGAACGGGATGTTAATTTTAGCATGACGTTCAGTAATAAAAGGTTTTTCTTCACCTTCTTTGGCAATTCCCGAAAAATCACCCTTGATATCCATCATTAACACCGGAATTCCAAAGGATGACAATTGTTCCGATAGTACCTGAATGGTTTTTGTTTTTCCAGTTCCAGTAGCACCGGCAATTAGGCCATGACGATTTAAGGTTTTTAGTGGAACTTTTACAAAAGTATCAGTAACAGCTTCGCCGTTGATAATAGCACCGCCGAGAACGATACTTTCTCCTTTGTAAGTATAACCTTCATTGATATGTTTGCTGAATTCAGAAATTGCTGTCATTTTGAATTTATTGAAATTTTTAGGTGATGCAAAGTACTATTTTTTTTAAATACAATGAAATGATATAGGATTTACTTTTTGTGAATATGCAGTAAAAAATTAACATTAAAATAAAGTTGCAACTCAAAATACATTTTTAATTTTTTTTACGTTATATAGATGTTATTAATACATTAAAATTGTTAAAAAGAGACTATTTTTAAATTATTTTGAAAGAAATTTTTAAATGATATCTAAAGTTCTATATCATAAATATATCGATATAGGATTAAAAGTAAAAAAAGTTTTTTTATTACAAGTAAAAAATTAAATTTGCTACCAATCAAGTTTATTAACAACTAAAACTTATAAATTAATTAAAATTATTAAAATTTAAAAAAATGGCAAACGTTAAAAAAGATGGGGGTTCAAACCTCGGAGGAATGGTATCAGGAATCATTATTGTAGCATGTGTTCTTGTAGGGTATTTAATTTGGCAATTTGGTATGGGTCATTCTTCAAACTTTGATGGAGGAGATTCAGAAAAAGGGCATCCATTAAATACTTTAGGGATGGTTTACAAAGGAGGATTTATTGTTCCTATTTTGTTAGGTATGTTCCTTATGGTTATTGTTTTTTCAATTGAAAGATTTTTTGTTATATCAAAAGCTTCAGGTAAAGGAAGTTTAGATAACTTTATGAAGAAAGTTCAAGGTGACATTAAAGATGGTAAAATAGAAGACGCTATTAATGTTTGTGACAAACAACAAGGTTCTGTAGCAAATGCAGTAAAAGCAGCTTTAATTAAATACCAAGAAGTGAAAGCGGAAGGTTTTAATAGCGAAGAAGCTTCTGAGACTATTCACAAAGAAATTGAAGAAGCAACTTCTTTAGAGATGCCAATGTTAGAGAAAAACTTAACTATACTTTCTACTCTTGTTGCTCTTGGAACTCTAGGGGGATTATTAGGAACAGTATCTGGTATGATTAAAGCTTTTGGTGCTTTGGCTTCTGCAGGAACTCCAGACCAAGCAGCTTTAGCAACAGGTATCTCTGAAGCATTGATTAATACAGCAACAGGTATCTCAACTTCTGCATTAGCGATTGTAACGTATAATTTCTTTACTTCTAAAATTGATACTTTAACCTATTCTATTGACGAAGCGGGTTCTACTATTGTGAATACCTATAGAAAATTCAGAGGAAGTTTAAAAAAATAATACAATTTTAGTTTTACTATATATTGTAATAAAACAAATAAATAATGGCTAAAGTAAAAATGTCCAAAAAATCAACATCCATCGACATGACTGCGATGTGTGATGTGGCTTTCCTTTTGCTTACGTTCTTTATCTTGACGGCCACGGCCAAAGTGCCCGAGCCGCTTCCAGTAGACACACCATCATCAACAGTACAAACTAAATTGCCAGATACTGATTTGGCAATGTTAACAGTCGGAAAAAGTGATGGAAAAGAACAAGTGTTTTTTGGGGTTAAAGGAAAAGAGATACGTATGGCAACTTTGGATTATATGGCTCAAAAATATAAAATGACTTTCACTGACCAAGAAAGAACTCAATTTTCATTAGTGGATGAATTTGGAGTGCCAATCGAAGGATTGAAACAGTTGTTGGCTATGAAAAGTGCCGATAGAGCCAAAAAAGGAGTTCAACCAGGAATACCTTGTGACTCGATTAACAATCAATTACAAGATTGGGTACAATACGCAAGAAAAGCAAACATTGATGTTAACCAAAAAGAACTTCAATTTGCAATCAAAGGCGATGCTAAAGAAGAATATCCTCAAATTAAAAGAGTGATGGATATTTTACAAGACCAAAAAATCAATAGCTTTAATTTAGTTACGGGTTTAAGAGGAAAAGATTATTAAAATTAATAATATAGAAAATGGCTGAATTAGGAAATAGTGGCGGTGGCGGTGGTAAAAAAGACGGTAAAGTTAGAAGTAAAAAATCAGATCCAAGGGTAGATTTAACAGCCATGGTAGATTTAGCATTTTTGTTGATTACCTTTTTTATGTTAACCACATCGTTATCAAAACCCCAATCTATGGATTTGGGTTTGCCTGACAAAGAAGATAAAAAAGAACCAGAAAAGGACATCAAAGTAGATCAAAGAAGAACCATGACAATAATCATGGGTGATAATGATAAAATCAAATGGTATCACGGACTATTAGACGCTCCTGAAGCAAATGGAAAACCAACGGATGCACAGTATGGCAAAAACGGTTTAAGAAAAGAGATTTTAAAGAGAGTGGTTTCTGTACCTCAAGTTACAGGAAGTAAAGACAAAGGTTTAATTATAATTATTAAACCAACTAAGAAATCAACCTATAGAAACTTAGTGGATGTTTTAGATGAAATGGCTATCTGTAAAGTTCCAACCTATGCAATTGTTAATGACATTACACCAGAGGAAAAAGTCCTCATTGAGGAAATGAACAAATAATCCAATGTTAATCAAAAATATACTAAAAAATGAAATTAGACTTATTTAAAAGACAGTGGATAGACATCGTTTTTGAAGGCAAAAACAAAGCGTATGGTGCGTATGAGTTACGTAAAGAAAATCCCAAAACGACAGTTCGTTCTTTAATTATTGGAGCATTAATATTTGGTTTGGCTATTTTTGCGCCAATCTTAATCAATATGATTCCTAGTGGTGATGACGACAATGCAACACTAGACCAAAAAATAGTAACCATTAAGCTTCCTCCTAAAGAGCAACCAAAAGATCTTCCACCACCTCCACCACCTCCACCAAAAGTAGATCAGGTGAAGTTTGTGAAGCCAGTTGTGGCTAAAACCGAAGAAATTACAGAAGAACCACCTAAAGTAGAGGAAATTAAAGACAAAAAATTGGGAGACGAAACCATCAAAGGTGATCCAGATGCTCCATTAACAGTGGAACCAGTAGGTAATGGGCCGAGTGTTGTAGAAGAAGATAATAACATCTATAACACGGCAGGTATCGAAGTAAAACCGGATTTTCCAGGCGGTTTAGAGAAATTTTACAAGTTTATTGGTAAAAATTTTCAGGTTCCTGAAGAAGATGGATTGAAAGGTAAAATATTTGTAACATTCGTTGTAGAAAAAGATGGTTCGCTTACAGATATTAAAGTACTTAGAGATATCGGTTACGGAACAGGAAAAGAAGCTATAAGGGTTTTGAAATCTTGTCCGAGATGGAATCCCGGAGAACAAAATGGTAAAAAAGTAAGGGTACTATATTCATTACCAATTTCCATACAATCAGCAGAATAAATGATTTCAAAAATCATAGATAATTTCAAGAAGAAATCGCTTAAAGGGCGATTTCTTCTCGTTATTAGCTTACTGAATTTTATTGCCTTTTGCATATTAGGCTCACTTTTGTTGTTTTGGGATAAATTAAAATTAAATTTGCCCAATAATATGCAACTGATTGTTGGATGTAGTATACTATTGTTTGGTTTATTACGTTTTATAACTCAGGTAAAACGTTTGAATGCTTTAGATGATGAATAAATTGGTCAAAACACTTATTGGTTTTTTTTTGTTATTTCTACTTTTTGTGTTGTCTTGTCAAAAGAAAACGGAGGATAATGAAGAAACAATTTTAAAAGGAAAAGCAACAGTTTATGTTGACGAATCGATAGTGCCTATAATTGAAGACGAAGAAGCTGTTTTTGAAACAGAGTATAAAGCTAAACTACATTTGGTACCCAAATCAGAAAAAGAGATTGTGAATGCATTATTGAATGACACAGCAAAAATTGCCATCTTAACAAGAACACTTTCGAAGAAAGAGTTAAATGCGTTCAGTGCCAAAAAAATTACTCCGAGAATTACCCCATTTGCAACAGATGCAGTAGCTTTTATTAAAAATAAAACTACCAATGATTCATTGATAGCATTGCAAGATGTGATAGATTTTTTAAAGGGGAAATCAGTCCCAACAATAAAAGGATTGGTTTTTGACAATGCCAATTCGAGTACTGTTAGATACATTAGCGAAGTTTCAGGAGTGACAATTGCGAATCAGCAAAACATTTTTTCTTTAAAAACCAACGAAGAGGTTATTAAGTATGTAGCCGAAAACACAGGAATGGTTGGTGTTATAGGAATGAATTGGATTTTTCAACCACCCCTAGATTTAGAGGATGTAGTGAAAAAAGTAAATGTCTTAGCAGTAAAAGATAGAAACAAATCAGAATATTTTTTCCCAACGCAAGATAATCTTGCAATAGGTAAATATCCTTTGGCACGCCATTTGTATATCGTCAACTGTCAAGGATATTCTGGCCTCGGAATGGGATTCGGTTCCTTTCTTTCGGGTGAAAGAGGTCAACGTATAATTTTAAAATCAGGGCTACTCCCTGAACGTACACCAGGCAGGAAAATCATGATTAGAAATACAATTACTAAAAATAAAAATTAATTAGAAGAAGATGAATAAGTTTAAAATTTTCAGCATGGCTTTAATTGCAACTACAATTGCTAAAGCACAAGATTTAGAGCCAGCAAAGAAAGCCATTGATGCCGAACAATTTGAGAAGGCAAAATCGTTGTTAAAATCCATCATACAATCAAAACCATCAAATGGTAAGGCAACATTTCTTTTAGGAACTATTTATCTAAAACAAAATATTTCCGATTCTGCTTCAATCTATTTTCAAAAAGGATTAGCCGCAAGTGAAGGCGCAAGATTAAATAATATTGGTTTAGGACAATTAGATTTAGATGCCAACAACAAAGTAGCTGCACAAGCAAAATTTGACTTGGTCATCAAAGAATTGAAAAAGAAAGACACGGAAGAATATGTTTATATTGCTCGTGCTTATATGAATGCTGATAAACCGGATTATAAAAGTGCCATTACCATTTTGACAAAAGCAGCAGCAACAAATCCAAATGATGCTCAAGTGCAACTAGCATTAGGAGATGCTTATTATGGAGATAAAAATCAAAACGATTCTTATGTTGCCTACAGAAATGCTTATCAATTTGACAGCACTTTGATAAGAGCTAAAATGCAGTTAGGTGTTTTATTAAAAGGAGCTAAAGCGTACACAGAAGCTGTAAAGGCCTACAATGAAGTAATTAGTATTAACCCAAATTACGGACCTGTATATCGTGAATTAGCAGAAACCCATTATTTATGGGCAAATAATGTCCCTAAAACGTATGATGAAAATATAAAAAAAGCGCTAAGTTTTTATGAAAAGTATATGAGTTTGACCGATTATTCAATTAACTCAAGAATGCGTCATGCTGACTTTTTAATATTGGCTAAAGATTACAAAGCATTAGAATTGGAAGCTAATAAAATGAAAGAATTAGATGGAGTCAATCCAAGAATACTTCGTTATTTAGGTTATTCTTCTTATGAAAATGGTAATACAGATGCAGCATTAGAGGCGTTGCAAAAATTTACTTCTAATCCATCGAACAAAATAATTCCTCGAGATTATTTATATTTAGGTCAAGTCAAAATAAAAAAGGGGACTAGTGCCGATGGTAAATCAGTAGACCCAACACAATTAGCCTCAGGAATTGTAGACCTTAAGAAAGCAGTTGAAATGGAACCATTAGCTGCTAATGAATTTAACGAAATTGGCAAGAAATTATACGACCAAAAAGCATTTGCAGCAGCTGCAGCAGTTTTTGAATTAGCAGTTACAAATCCGAATTCAAAAAACTATTTGATTGATAATTTCTATTTGGGGAACTCATTATATTATGACAATACCAGAAAAGATGTCGTAAAACCAGATCCAATCGCATTACAAAAAGCGGATGTTGCCTTTGGAAATGTAATTACAGCATCACCAACAACACAAGATGCTTATGTCTTTCGAGCGAGAACAAATAAGTTGTTGGAAAATGATGATATGATGGCTAAATATTATGAAGATTATTTAAGAGTTGTTACCGAAAAAGGTGCGGAAGAAGTAACCAAAAACAAAGCTAAGTTTATGGAAGCTTACAACAATATTGCGGCTGTTTATGCTAATTCTGATAAAGCAAAAGCTGTTGAGTATTTCAATAAGACATTAGCTTTAGACCCGGCAAATGAATACGCCTTGAGTTCTATTAAATTATTGACGAAAAAATAATTCATTAAAAGATATAAAAAGAACCGTTCCAAAATCTTGGAGCGGTTTTTTATTTAAAAGGACTTATCTTTGCCCACTAGAGTTTAAAAAATGTTATCAAAAGAAACACAATTAGCAGTCGATAAAGGAGAAATGCTTCCGTTAATGGAAGAGTTTTACACCATTCAGGGCGAAGGATTTCATACCGGAACTGCTGCTTATTTTATCAGAATAGGTGGTTGTGATGTAGGTTGTCATTGGTGTGATGTTAAAGAAAGTTGGAATGCCGAATTGCATCCTCCAACGGCCACTGAAGTAATTGTATCCAATGCTGTTAATTATGCAGATACGGTTGTAGTTACTGGTGGTGAACCTTTAACTTGGGACATGACTTTTCTTACCCAAAAATTAAAAGATAAAAATTTAAAGGTTCATATCGAAACATCTGGTGCGTATCCTGTTTCAGGAATTTGGGATTGGTTTTGTCTTTCTCCCAAGAAAAATAAATTACCAGTCGACGATGCGTATGCAATTGCCAATGAACTAAAAGTGATTGTGTATAACAAACACGATTTCATTTTTGCCGAAGAACAAGCAGGGAAAGTTAACAATAACGCCATTCTTTTCTTGCAACCCGAGTGGAGCAAAAAAGAAGAAATGACGCCACTCATAGTAGATTATGTAATGAAAAATCCTAAGTGGAGAGTGTCGTTGCAAACCCATAAGTATTTAAATATCCCATAAAACTCAAAATGAAAGTAATCAAAGTGTTATTTATGTTTATTTTATTTCCAATTTTTGGATTTTCTCAAATAGGAGGTGAGGCGGAGGTTTATTTGACTGGAGATCGAATAGATGCTAAATTTAACGGGGGTGGAATAGATAATTTTACCGAGTTTTTGCATAAAGAGTTCGATTATTCAAAAGTTACTAAACCAGGAAAACTAGAGGCTGCTTTTACAATTGATATACAGGGTAACGTAACCAAGATAAGAATTATTCAAATTTTAGATATAGAATCGGCAACAGAATTTATTAGAGTATTAAAAAAATGTCCAAAATGGGAACCCGCACAGCGCAATGGAAAACCTATTAGTATAGAGATTAAATATCCTATGGTTTTTAGAGCTAAATAAATATAATTTTAATACATACCTTTTTGTTTTAATTAAAAAATTCTGGCTAAATAATCAAAGTGATTGCCTTCGATAACCAATTCACATTGCAACCCGTTAGCATGAACAGCATTTTGCAACGTATTATAATCAAGATACAACCAAGGGAAAGCAACATCGGTTTCTCCTTTATAAGAAACAGTAAATATCAATTCGCCATAATAACCATCAGTCGGAACCATAAAACCGCCATCTTCTTCTTGGTCAAACATATAAATAATATCGGAACTGTCTACGAGAATTTGTCCATTTGGATTCAAAAGTGATTTCAGTTTTTGGAGGTATTTTGAAGCTTCGGCTAAGGTTCCGAAAATGCCAGCTCCATTCATCAATAACAAAATGGTGTCGAACTTTTCGTTTTCAACTTCTAAGACATTTTGAACTCTTGAATTTTTTAATCCACGTAATTCACAAGCTTTTATGGCATTCGCCGAGAGGTCAATACCAGTTACCTCAAATCCTTTTTGCTGAAGATGTAACGCATGACTTCCTGCTCCGCAACCAACATCTAGAACCTTCCCTTTGCAAAGTTGTAACGCTTTTTTCTCTATTTTAGGCATTTCCTTGTAATTTCTAAAAAGATATTCCACACTCATTTCATCAACTTCCGAAATGTTGGTTTCTGTGACTAAGTCTTCGGGTGAATTACTAGTTTGAAAATCGAGAATGGCTTTGCCTAATAAATCTTTCATTTATTATGAATTTATTTCAGAATCTTTTTTAAAGATTCTATTTTTAAGTTATTTGGTTATTCGTTTTGTGTAATTTTGTTTGCAAATAAGGATTTAACAACCTTAAACAATTTTAAACAATGTTAAACCAACTCGAACAATTACAAAAGCTTGCCAAAGATAAGCATATCGAAAACAAAAAGTATTTTGATAAGCTCAAAAAGAAAACACCCAAGAATCTCGATTATGTGATGCAAGAATTGCACGATGCCGAATTCAAAAGAACTAATTGTTTGAATTGTGCTAACTGTTGCAAAACGACAGGACCTTTATTTACTTCGTCTGATATCGAAAGAATTTCAAAGCATTTAAAACAAAAACCACAGCAATTCATCGACCAATATTTGCGTATTGATGAAGATAAGGATTATGTGTTGCAAAGTGTTCCGTGTGTATTTTTAAATAATCAAAATTACTGCATGATATATGATGTGCGGCCCAAAGCGTGTCGCGAATTTCCGCATACCGACAGAAAAAAATTTCAGCAAATAGCTAATTTGACTTTGCAAAATGTAGCTATTTGCCCGGCAGCGTATAATATTGTAGAAGAAATGAAGAAAAAATTGTCTTTGTAATCTTAGCTCCCCTCTCCTTTGGAGAGGGGTTGGGGGTGAGGTTTAATAAATCAAATATTTTTTTCGCATCGCCATAAAATCATTCAACCCTTTTCTCCATGATTTTCTAATTTCTGCTTCCGAAGATCCAGCTTCAATTTGCTGTTGTAGTTTTTTGGTTCCAGCAAGTTTAGTAAAAAATGAATTGAAAAATTTGTTTTTATCCCAAGTGGTATTGTACGCTTTTATTAACCATTTCAATTCTAATTGTTTTACTTTTTCTATTTTGGATAAATCTTCTCCATAACATAATTGTCCTTTGTGCATCGGTTCTTTAGCGCCGAAATTTGGTATTGGAGTAAAGCTAAAATCACTCTTTGGCAAATAAGGCGACCCGTAAATCTGGAACTGATTTTCGGTGCCACGACCCACACTCACATTGGTGCCTTCAAACAAACATAAACTTGCATATAAGTTGATTGCTTGGTCATTAGGCAAATTGGGTGATGGTTTTACTGGTAAGCTATATGTCATTTCTCTTGTGTAATTTAAACATGGAATTACAATCAAGTTGCATTGAACTCCAGTTGTAAGCCATTTTTCTCCATTAATCATTTTAGCATACTCACCAATGGTCATTCCGTGTAGTAACGGAATGGGATGCATCCCAACAAAACTCGTATATTCTTTTACTAAAATCGGTCCGTCTACAATTCCACCATTCGGATTGGGTCTGTCTAACACTAATAATCGAACATTATTTTCTGCACAAGCCTCCATTATATAATGCAAAGAAGAAATATACGTATAGAATCGGGCACCAACATCCTGCAAATCAAAAACCAAAATATCAAGACCAGCTAATTGTTCAGGTTTTGGTTTTTTGTTATCCCCATAAAGCGAAATAATTGGCAATCCGGTTTTGGTGTCTTTGCCATCTACTACGTGTTCGCCAGCATCCGCTGTTCCTCGGAAGCCGTGTTCTGGGGCGAAGATTTTTTGGAGATTTATTTTTTCAGAAAGTAAATAGTCGACAATAGAAGTTTTAACAAACCTAACAGCTTCATCACTTCCTATATTAGTATTATTTTTCACTTCTGTAAATTCTTTTATTGTAATAATCCCCGTCTGATTAGTCACAATCCCAATTTTCTTATCTTTTAAAAAAGGTAAATAAGCATTATAATTGTCAGCGCCAATTATAATGTCTTTATTATATGCGGTTTCAGCTCCCCTCTCCTTTGGAGAGGGGTTGGGGGTGAGGCTTCCACAAGAAACCATTAGCAAAACCAAGAATAAAACTGTATTTTTGAAGACTGAATTTGAAATCATTCCATTGAAATTAGAATATTTTATAGCAAAACGACTCATTACTGCTAAAGACCATAAAAGTAGTATATCTGCACCAATAATAAAAATTGCCATCACCGCCATTGCCCTCGGAATGATCATGATGATTGTTTCTATTGCCACTGGAATCGGCCTGCAACAAAAAATACGCCAAAAAGTTTCTGCTTTTAACGGACACATTATTATTTCGGGATATAATGATAACAATTCCGATGTTAGTATAAAGCCGATATCTATTCATCAAAATTTTTATCCAAAATTTAAAAACGTCGAAGGTATAACTTACGTTCAGGCAGTTGCAAGCAAAACTGGAATCATCAGAACCGAATCAGCTTTCGAAGGCATTATTTTTAAAGGTGTTGGCAAAGACTATAAAACCAACAATTTAAAAGAATATCTAGTTCAAGGCAGGCTGCCCAATTTCAAGAACAATCTCAACGAAGAAGTCCTGATTTCGCAATATTTATGTAACCGTTTGGGGCTAAAACTCGGAGACAAGTTTGTGACCTATTTTATGAAAGAAGAAAGCGAAGGGTATAATCTTCGGAATTTCAATATAGTTGGAATATACAATTCAGGCTTCCAGGAATTTGACGCTAGTTATGTCATTGGCGATATCCGTCACGTGCAACGTATCAACAAATGGAAACCCGATCAAATCGGTTCTTTCGAAGTTTTTGTTGACGATTTTACCCAAATAGAAAGCAAAGGACAACAAGTCTATGAGGAAACGTCTTCAACTCTCGATTCCCAAACTATTGTTGAAAAATTCTATTACATCTTCGAATGGCTCAAACTTTTCGATTTCAATATTATTATTATTTTAATAGTGATGATAGCAGTATCTACTATTAATATGGTCGTGGCGCTTTTGGTTTTAATTCTAGAAAGAACCCAGATGATCGGAATCCTAAAATCACTCGGTGCTAACAATTGGTCCATACGAAAAGTGTTTCTCTACAACGCCGCCTACTTAATCGGTCGCGGATTGCTATGGGGAAATATCATCGGAATCGGACTGTTGCTACTCCAAAAATACTTCGGCATCATCAAACTCAACCCCGAAAGTTACTATGTAAACGAAGCGCCTGTCGACATCAACTTGTTCTACATTTTGTTGCTTAACATCGGAACTGTTGTAATCTGTTTGTTGGTTTTACTCATTCCGTCCTATATCATTACTAAAATTACTCCGTCAAAATCCATTCGTTTTGAATAGCTAGGAGCACAGCACATTTCCTTTTTTAGAACGTTTGGTCCCGCTGTCCGCGCTACGAGGTAGCTTGCTACCATCGGGGCTAAGGAGTTCGTTTTGTTGTGTTCAAGATTTTTTTTCAAAAGGTATAAAAAGTAGTTGTAACTTACGAGTTATCAACATCTTAAAAAAACCTCAAAAAAAGCATTAAATTTATTTGGATTGAGGTCGATTTAGTACTTATATTTGCACCCCGCTTAAGGATAAAAGTTCTGTTGAAAACTAGGAAAACGAGTAATTTAGAATAAATTCAAAAATAATTTTAAAATTGCTTGTTGGTTAAGAAAGAATAATTACTTTTGCACCCGCTTTGAGAATGAAAGTAGAGACAAGTTGAGACTTGTCTTTGAGAATGAAAGTAGAGACAAGTTGAGACTTGTCTTTGAGAATGAAAGCGGAGAACCTGAAACAAGTTCAGGTTAAATACAAAGAAGAACACGTTCATAGACATATTGAATTGACAGCCGTCTCGTCCACAAGACGAGACAACAAAAGAGAGTAAGAGAATCGAATCCCGATTATTCGGGATTAATAAAAGACTAGCCTTTGTCTATAAAAAAGCTCGTAAGAGCAGACCCTGATTTATCCTGAATTTATTTCAGGAACACAGGGTAAACAATATACGATGAAGAGTTTGATCCTGGCTCAGGATGAACGCTAGCGGCAGGCTTAACACATGCAAGTCGAGGGGTATGATAGCAATATCTGAGACCGGCGCACGGGTGCGTAACGCGTATGCAATCTACCTTTTACAGAGGGATAGCCCAGAGAAATTTGGATTAATACCTCATAGCATATCGTTTGGGCATCCTAACGATATTAAAGTTCCAACGGTAAAAGATGAGCATGCGTCCTATTAGCTAGTTGGTGTGGTAACGGCACACCAAGGCTACGATAGGTAGGGGTCCTGAGAGGGAGATCCCCCACACTGGTACTGAGACACGGACCAGACTCCTACGGGAGGCAGCAGTGAGGAATATTGGACAATGGGCGCAAGCCTGATCCAGCCATGCCGCGTGCAGGAAGACGCATCTATGGTGTGTAAACTGCTTTTGTACGGGAAGAAACACTCCTACGTGTAGGAGCTTGACGGTACCGTAAGAATAAGGATCGGCTAACTCCGTGCCAGCAGCCGCGGTAATACGGAGGATCCAAGCGTTATCCGGAATCATTGGGTTTAAAGGGTCCGTAGGCGGTTTGATAAGTCAGTGGTGAAATCCCATCGCTCAACGATGGAACGGCCATTGATACTGTCAGACTTGAATTACTAGGAAGTAACTAGAATATGTAGTGTAGCGGTGAAATGCTTAGATATTACATGGAATACCAATTGCGAAGGCAGGTTACTACTAGTGTATTGACGCTGATGGACGAAAGCGTGGGGAGCGAACAGGATTAGATACCCTGGTAGTCCACGCCGTAAACGATGGATACTAGCTGTTCGGAGCAATCTGAGTGGCTAAGCGAAAGTGATAAGTATCCC
>NZ_JBIPLW010000081.1:0-2846 GCF_044369455.1 Flavobacterium sp.
CACCTGTCGCCAACAGCATGATGTCTCGATAGTTTTCTCGATCCATCGCCAGGATCAACGTCCGGGAGCGGAGAAAAGTCCGCTCAAACTGTTTCGCTCGGCTTTGAAGGTCATACCCACGGAGCTTCGCAGCCGCGATCATCCGCGAATCTGCGGCGCGACCGATGTGGTAGCCTGCCGTGCCGGCGGAGTCGACCACGATACCATGCCACCTCGGGTCGCGCGCCATGAGACCTTCCATCACTCCTTGAGCCGCCGGCGAACGACATATGTTGCCAAGACACACAAATTGGACACTAAGGGGTTCAATCGCCATAAACTAGACATCCCTACTGAAGCGGAAAATCCGCACTATTATCAACAATTCCCAAGATTCCACTCATGCTGACCTGGATTCTATTCCGCTAGGAAGAAAGAATATATCAACGTTTGTGTTTGGGCAGTGTCTGGCTAGCAACATCCTGTTTTGTCTAAAGGCAACAGGCTTGTACATACCAGCTACAGTTCTGTTTGAGACAATCGCGTTGAAAAAGCCTCCTCAAGGAGTGGTTTCGCTAAGCGACGTAAATTGCAAGCACTTGACAGAGCGGGAACGTCCACATGACCAGTTCGTTTCAACCGAATGATTGGGTTATCTACACCCGAGAAAAACATAGCCTTTCTCCAGGACCTCGGGCGAAAAACATCGCCCCTTCCCCGTACGGCGAGCTTTATTCCTACGAAGTTGACAAATACTGGATCGTTCGTCAAGTAAACGGCGACGAATTGGTGCTAGAGACTCGCAAAGGAAAGTCTCATGTCGTCTCTGCAAGCGATCGACGCCTCCGCAAAGCTAGATGGTGGGAGCGACTTTTCATGTCCAACAATTTTCCTAGCAAAAATTCGGACAATGCGGGCATGCAAAGGGCTTCTGCCGCGTAGCCGTAAAACACGAGTGGAACGGTGATGTTCATAGGACAGAAGTCCATTAATCCCGACTCTAGGTCGCTGAGCGATCCCTAAGAGCATCAGCCCTTCGGCTAATCGCACGCAAACATTTTTTCATCATATTAACGTGGCATCATGTAATTGTTTAGAAAATATGAAGCTTCTGTTAATAAGCGTTTTTGAGCCTTACCAACCGGAACCAATCCATCCACAATCTCTCCGAATGAAAGGCCAACTTCGGTCGATTCACGTTTAGTTCTATTCTAGGGTTGAGATTGATGAAACGCAGATTGTGGGCGAAACGCCCTGGATTCACGCTTGTAGAATTGCTTGTAGTTATTGCCATCATCGGCATTTTGGTTGGATTGCTATTGCCTGCCGTACAAGCAGCACGCGAAGCAGCACGTCGTATGCAGTGCTCCAACAACCTGAAGCAAGTTGGTTTGGCATTTCATAACTTTGAAAGTGGTAACCGAGCATTTCCACATGCTGGTCAGTGCGATAGCACGGGCGGTGCGAGCACGGTCTACATGTCTCAGTCGACACCGACTCTATTGCTGCCTTATTTGGAGCAAAACAACGTCTATAACTTGATGAACCATGACATGACTCGCGCCCAGATGACAACAGCGACTTATGATCTTACAGCAATGCATCCCAACGCTAAAGGTGCAGTGTATCACGATCCCGCGTTCCCAAATACGGTACTTGCAGCAAAAACGCAGATTCCAAGCTATCAGTGCCCAAGCTCACCGATTTCAGGTTCTTCTCGTGCTCCAGACGGATACGGCGGATGGGATTACATGTTTATTTCTGTAAGTGACGTTGAAGAACAAACAGGGATGACAGATCCTCAAGGGACTCGTCCGACTGTTGCAGCTCGACGGACAGCGATGACTCGTCAAGGCATGCTTTCTTGCAACAAGGGTTGGGGTTTCGGCGCTGTATCTGATGGTACGAGCAACACCATTTTGTGTATCGAAGATGCTGGACGTGCTCACCCGAGCGTCGGCACTTTTGGATCATTGTCCACTCGCCCCGCAGTGATTCCGGCTGACACCGTTGCTTGGTCAGGTGGAACGACTGGTGGCCGCCGAATGTATGCTTGGGCAGATCCTGATTCCGGTACAAACGGTCTTTCCGGCCCGAGCAATGCTCTTGCTCCTGCGTCACGTGTCGTCGCAATCAACCAGAACGCCACACCTATTGGTGGTCCTGCAACTTGTCGATGGGCTAACAACAACTGCGGTCCAAATGATGAGCCATTCAGTTTCCACACCGGCGGCGTCAACGCAGTTATGGGTGACGGATCTGTTCGATTCATGAGTTCATCAACCGATTGGCGTACACTCAAGTCGCTGGCTGCTTCGCAAGATGGTTTGGTTGTCGCAAACGATCAATAATTGTTTCCCAAAAATTTAGTAGAGCGGGGCTGCGATGCAGTCCCGCTTATTTTTTTGAATCACACTCTCTCTCATCGTTGTCGGATCAGTTCCATGTTCGTAAAGTATTGCACGCTTTTGGGTTTGGTTTTCTTGGTGGGTTGTGGCGGAGTCACGGTCGTTCCAAAACCAGACTTTGTTGATGTCACATTTTCTGTCACGGCCGGTGGTAAGCCAGTGAACGATGTGTCGTTGACTCTCCTTTCCGTCGGTGAACAAGGTGGACAGGCCCAGGGATCCGTATCCCAGGGTAAGGTGAAACTAACAGTTATTCCTGGAACTTACACTTACTTTGTCGCCGAAGGAAAGAACCCTGCAGCCTTCAACGCTATTCCTGCCAAATTCCACGCTGGGGCGATGGACCGAACCTTCGATGTGAAGGAAGCAGGCTCGATCGAGCTCAAACTCGATTGATAACAGACAGCAGCATCGAAGCTAAGATCTTTGCATAGATTTAGCGAGCGGTGCATTGCAACT
>NZ_JBIPLW010000025.1:0-2821 GCF_044369455.1 Flavobacterium sp.
GCTGAAACTAGAAAGCGAAGCAGAAAATGGAAAATGATACTGGTTACTTTGCGTGCTCAAGTTAGAACAAAACCGAAGTGGTAACAGCCGTTTGGCGAAACAGCTGGTTTTGTCTTTCTTGGAAAATCCTCCGTATTTTCCAATCTGGATTTTCTAAGATATTTTTCTTAAATTGCCGCTGATTCGCCAAGCGGCGGAACGTTGTGCGTAATGCCAAAAAAAAAATGCGGAGAAGTCACGCATCCAAAAGACTTTAATATCATCATTAAAGAAAGATAAATATGAAAAAAATAAATCAAATAGTCATTGCGATATTATTACTTTCAGCAATGAGTTGCGAAAAACAAGAAGAAAATAACAACTTTCAATCTTTGAATTGTTTGCCAACTAATTTACAAAATGGTGTTATTGCTTTTTATTCTTTTGGAGGCGGTTCTTTAAATGATTCATCTGGAAATAATTATAATTTGATAAATCCAACTACAGCTAGTTCAGGAATTGATCGTGATGGAAATCCAAATTGTGCTTATCAATTCAATAACGCAAATAATGAATTTTTAAAATATACAAATCCAACTTTTTTAGACAATTTACCGGTAAACAATCTATCAATTTCATTTTGGTATAAATCTAATGATCATATTGCTGGTTATGGCGTGTTTATTTGTAGAGATGATCAAATTGCTTGTAATAATTATTCACGTGGTGAATGGTCGATAGGTTTTTCAAATGGTTTTCTAATTACACATTTACCAAATGGAGGTTTGTCAGATACTGGAATTGTGAATACAAATTGGCAACATGTAGTAATAACTTCAAATAACACAAACAATCAAATGTATGTAAATGGTATTCTAGTTTCAAGCGGAACTGGGCCTTACAATTGCCCAATTTTGAATCAAGGTGATTTATTTATTGGAAAATTCTATAATGGTTTAATTGATGATGTTATAATTTATAATAGGATACTTTCTTCAACTGAAGCTAATGAATTATTTAATCTAAGTGCTTGCTGTAACTAGGCACTACGCACAACAGCCGTTAACCGCTATTGCTGGATTTTCATGGTTTCACGTTTGTTTTTCACGTAAAACTATTATCTTAGCAGACAGTACGCAGTTCGCTGGCTTCGCAACAGTCGGTTAGCGGCGAAACGTTGTGCGTAATTTTAAGAAAAACCTGTTAAAAAGACACGTTATTATATTATTTTTTTCTGAATTCTTTAAATAACGAATTAATATCAATCAATGGATAAATTTCTTTTTCAACTATTGTTCCTTTAAGTTTTTCAAAAAGAATTCCTCTAACAGTACTTGCTGATAAAGAAGCTATATTAACAAGTATTCCATCAGGAATATCAAAATTGTTTTCAACTTTTTTTATTACATCGGAAAAAGGTTTTATTTCAAAAAAGCTCTCAACCTTTAGTTCTGCAAAATCTTCTTTTGTAGATAATAAAACAAGTTTTACGGTAATCAAACAAGCCAACAAATCTTCTTTTTCTATTGCTCTAAATTGAAAATTAGTTTGAAACTCGACAAGTGGTTCTTTTAAAGAATTTATTTCATTTTCAAGGTCAAATTGTGAAAATTTAATGACTTTAATATCTTTAAATCTCATATTTAAAGTAATTTCTTTTGAATCTTCCTTTATATTGTCTTTTTTACTTTTCATTGTAATTTAATTTAAGCATTTGTTCTGATTCAACTCTAAAATAATCTTGGTATCTATTTTCAAATGAATAAACTTTTTCAGAAGAAATAACAGTTAAAATATTAACATTAATTTGAATTGATGAACCAGATAATTCAGAAAAAAACTCTTCTCTTTTTTTAGACTTTATTTTAAAATTGATTTCAACGTCATATTGTTTTTCAAACTTATTTATAAAAGATGTATTGAACTTTTTAGTTCCAGACATTAATTGACTAATATATGCTTCAGAACATCCCAAAGTAGAAGAAAATTCTCTTTGATTAACGTTCTTATAGTCTAAAAACTCATCAATTTCTTTCATAAGTCTTAGACTAACTAATGACTCATCAATTTTATCTCTATTTTCGTCTAAATAAGATTGAATAGAATAATTATTTTTTAATAACTCTTTCATAAAAGTGCTTTTTGAATTGAAATATTTTCAATTGAACTAATAGTGCTGATTAATTTTTTGGTATTTTCTTGAGATTCTTTTTTTCCGTATCTACTCATATATAGCTCTCTATATCCAGAATTTACTACAACAAGTGTATAAAATCTATGATTATCTATTTTTATCGCATATACTTCACCACAATCAAAACTCATTTCCCAATTAAACTGTGTTTTATTATGAACTTTAGTTTTTACTGCTTCAATAACTAAAATAAACTTTCTAAAAAGTTTTGTATTTTTATTTATTTCGTTAAATTTTTTACATATATCGGAATTGCTTTGGTTTAGAAATAATCTAAACTTTGTCTCATCACAATTATGTATTAAATAATATACTTCCAAAACTTAACCTATTAGTTAAGTGCAAAAGTATAGATATAAATTGAATTACCAAAACATATATGAAAAAACTACGCACAACAGCAGTTACAAGAAATTGCTAGTTATGGGATTTATCAGAAATGGTAATTGTTGAATCAAAGTTTTGTCTATATTTGTAATTGTCAGTGAATGAACTACGCAACTTCTTGTAGCTGCAAAACGTTATCACCCAGCTTGGGCAACCTCTCGTCCTAAAATAGGTTGACTAAAAATTAAACACTTTTAGTATCCTATGGAAACAAACAAAAAACAACCCTGCCGAAAAAATGAGTATCAAAAAATAAGCTTT
>NZ_JBIPLW010000031.1:0-2764 GCF_044369455.1 Flavobacterium sp.
ATCTGTGTCACCAACTTTTTGCTTTCCGCAACAGCCCGCAGTTGACGTGCTTCGAACACTTCGTGCGTCAACGGTTTTTGGCAATACACCGGCTTGTTGAGATTCATGGCCGTCATTGCTGCCGGTGCATGCGTGTGATCCGGTGTGGATACCACGACAGCATCGATCGAACTGCCATAACTGGCCAACATCTCTCGATAATCCGAAAACAATTTGGCGTTGGGATGCTTTTCTTGAGCTTTTACCAATCGAGTAGAGTCTACATCGCAAAGCGCGGCTACCTCGACCATCGAATGAGAAGCGATGGAGCCCAAATCGGAGCCCCCCATCCCGCCCACTCCGATATGGGCGGTTCTCAATTTTCCAATCGCAGATGCACTAGCTGATCGTCCGGATGCCCCGAACAAGGGTATAGCGGATGCAGCGAGCGAGGCTTGTACGAATGCGCGTCGTGTTCGTGGATGACTCATGGTGGTCCTTCGGTAGGCTGGTAGGTGAGGTATCGGCAGAATTTACCTTTGCCAGCATAGCGGAGCGGTATGGCGGATGCAATCAAATGGCACGCTTTCGCCAAGCATTGCATCGCATCGCAATGGCCAAGAACTTATAGAAGTCACTGACGTTTACGAACCTCCCCCTTTCAATTTGATCCGACAAAGCACTTCCGAACCATTTTCTGCCCCGGCTGAAATTTGCGCACTCCTAAAATCGATTCCTCTCGCATTCGGTCCGGTGAGCCCGGCCCTCGGCTCTTGCCAAAGTACTTCTTGAAGTTCCAAACCAAATCGCACCACATCCCCTCAGCAATCCCCAACTTCGCCAAAATCGGTGCATAGTCGGCCGTAATCTTGCCATTCTTATCTTCGCGTCCCTGCCTGCCGGTCCAGTACAACAGCCCGAGGTAGTCTTCGAGACTCATATCCAAAAAGCCCTTATCGCTCGCACGAAGCCCCTCTTTGCTCACCGCCGGTCCCGTCACCCTCGGATTCAACTCAAGCGGTGCCAGCCACCCATCTCTTGCAATTCGCGGTCCTCGCCGTACTTTAGCTGCTTTGCGACGTTTCACTAACTCCTCTTTCGTGCTGCTTTTCAGTATCTTTGCAGCCTCTTCTCGATTGATCGCCTGCATCGGAGCGGCTGCCGATTCAATGGTCTTACCTTCTGCAGCCTTAATCCGATCGTACGCGGACGTAAACTTCGAAGTTTCTGGCGATTCCGCCATCGCAGCCCGCACCGGATTCAAATCCACGTACATGCAACACGCCAGTAACGCAGCCTCATCGAGAAGCCGCTGCGCTTTGAACCGCCCTTCCCAAAAGCAGCCTGTGCATTTCTCTTGCTTATTCGCAAAACGAGCGATGGGTTCTGAAAGAGCCTTCATAAACCAAGAAACATCGGACAACCGAAGCCGAATGACCGCCATCCGCTCCGGATTATTCGCTAGCGATTCCACGTCAGTCGTGGTAGGATCTCCCAGTTGTTCCTCGATTCGTTTTCCCGGGAAAACCTGCAACCACCGGAGAGCAACTTGTCGATCCGACCAAGTGGCAACAACATCGGGCCTACTCCTCAACACAACGTGCAGGTGATTGGATAGAATTGCATAGGTTAGGACATCGATCCCAAAAACCGACGCTAGTTTTTCAATCCGTTGTCGAATCCATTCCTTTCTGTAGGAACAGTCGGTTCCAGTGACGGAATCCACGCCACTGAGATAAGCACGCCGTACGCATCTTTGGGTACAGTGAAGAATTGCAACTTCCTGAGGTCGAAAAACCTCCGAACGTAGTGGTCTAGGCATAACAAATTCTCCTTTTCCCAGATTCTACCAGTTCCGCCTCCATTTGCAAGTGCCTGGTACCGTTATTATTTCGCCCCCAATTGCAAGTGCCTGGTACCGTTATTATTTCGCATCCGATTGTCCAATTTCTTGCCGACGGAAAATAGCCGCAGAGCATAAGCCGCGGATGTAGGCGAAGTAGAAGTAGAACTGTCTAAGTTCTATCGGATCGACGGAGCGATCCTCAACTTTCGATTAGCCAAATAGATCTTTTTCGGCTCGCTCGTCTAATTGCGCGAAACGGTCGGCCGATTGAGCAAGTTTCAGATCTTCATCAAAACTAGGGATCATTTCCTTCATGCGACCACGGCCGGATTCGGATTCCAACAAACTGCTGAAGCACTTACGAATCACCTCTAGCATGACATGAACGGAAACGGATGCTCCCGGGGACGCTCCCAAAAGAGCGGATATGCTGCGTTCGGCATCGGTAACCACTTCCGTCCCATAGTGAACGATGCCTGCCTGACCATCCTCTTTCTTGATCGCTTGCACGCGAATACCAGCATCGATGAGACGCCAATCTTCATTGCGTGCTTCTGGATAGAAGTCGCGAAGGACTTCCATCCGCTTGTTCATGCTTTGCGTTCCTTGCTGGATCAGATATCGCACCAAAGGCAAATTATAGAGCCCAACTTTGACCAGCGAACCGATGTTGTCGAACTTGATCGAGCCGGGCAAATCGAAGAAACTGCCGTGGCGATGCAAAAACTTGGTGGTCCAGGCCGCATAGGGACCGAAGAGGAGCGATTTCTTTCCGTCGATCACTCGCGTATCCAAGTGCGGAACCGCCATCGTCGGCGCTGCACCGAGCGCTTGGCCATAAACCTTGGCTTGGTGCTTGGCGACAATGTCTGGCTTGTCACAAACAAGCCATTGACCACCGATCGGAAATCCACCGAACCCCTTACTCTCCTGGATGCC
>NZ_JBIPLW010000049.1:0-2756 GCF_044369455.1 Flavobacterium sp.
CAGTCGGGACTTTTGCGCACGATAACTTGTCGTTCAATGCAACTGGTTAGCAGCACGCAAGAGTGAGTGGCGCAAGCAAATTCATGCGATCATGGGAAGGATTCTCCTTGTCTGTTAACTCGCACCGGTTTGGCACGCGTTTGGATGACGTTTGGCAGGCCGGGGATGCAGGCCTCAGTCAGATCCTAGCCAAACATTCACCTTCAAGTGCCTCCCCTTCCCATTCAACCAGCTCGATGGGGTATATGAAGGATGTCTCTACCGGCGCCAGGTCTCACAGCCAATTGGCCTACCTAATGGCGCAGAGTAAACTGTGTTCCTGTGCCTGGCGCCCGAGAACTACTACGTAGGCGTGGATAGCGCAGTCTTCCTTTACTAACTCGAAACGAAACTGAATACGATTCGGCAATGAAAACCAAACCCAAACCGACCATTTTGGCGGCCGCGCTCGCCGCACTTCTTACGAGCCCTCTCAGCCTTCTCGCCCAGGATCGCTACTCGATCCCGGCCGATCCTAGTCTCAAGTATTCCACGCCCATTGCACCCGGCGTGGCGGTGCCCGATAGGATTGAAAGCTCCATCGGCACGCTTAACCTCACCTATGGCTACCCGTCGGCTGACACCGTAGAGAAAATCTACGATAACCTCGACCGTTCCCGTGCTTTGCAAGCTTACCTGATGGCAATCCCGGTCGTGAACCAGGCTGGCATGCGCGACTCGCTCGCGCGGTTCGGCCCGGTCAATCAAACCGACGTCATCTGGGAAAACCTCGTCGATCCACGCACCGTCGAACTCACCGCCAACGACAATACGATCTACAACTTCATCTGGCTCGACTCCAAAAAAGGGCCATTGGTTCTTGAAGTCCCGCCCGAGGTTTTAGGCGGTGTGAACGACTTCTGGTATCGATGGGTAGCTGATGTCGGCATCACGGGCGAGGATCGCGGAAAAGGGGGCAAATATCTCGTTCTACCTCCTGAGTATAAAGGAGATGTTCCGCCTGGCTACGTCGTCCTGCGCCCAAATACCTACGGCAGTTGGTTGTTCTTCCGGGCCTTTGTCGTCGATGGCTCCACCAAGCCCGGCGTCGAACTCGTAAAGAAACATCTCAAGGTCTACCAGCTTTCCGAAGCCGCCAATCCACCCGCCATGAAGTTCGTCAATGGTTCGGGCATCCCAGCCACCTTTGTCGCACCCGGAGATTACACCTTCTGGGAGATGCTCAACAAGGTGATCCAGGAAGAGCCCGCGGGCGGCAGCGATCCGACCACGCTGGGCCTCTTCGCCTCCATCGGCATCGTTAAGGGGAAACCATTCGATCCAGATAAACGGATGAAGATGATCCTGACTGACGCCGCCAATATCGGTGCTGTCACCGCTCGCACGATCGCTTTTAAAGTCCGCTCGCCGGAAGCCTACTTCTATCCGGAGAGCACGTGGCGTCTGCCCTTCTTCGGTGGCTACAAGTTTGAGACGTCGCCTGGCGTTACGAACATGGATGGCTATATCTTCTATTACTACTTCGCTACCGGAATCACTCCGGCGATGGAGATGAAGATGGTTGGTAAAGGTTCGCAGTATCCTTGGTCTGTCCAGGACGCGAATGGTAACCCCTTTGACGGTGGCCAAACCTACAAGATGCGTCTCCCTCCCAACGTGCCGGTGAAAGACTTTTGGTCCGTCATCGTCTATGACAACCAGACTCGTTCCATGATCCAGACCAATCAGCAAGCACCGAGCGTGACCAGTCAAGAGAAAGACCTGAAGAAAAACGCCGACGGTTCCGTGGATGTTTATTTTGGCCCCAAGGCTCCCGAAGGATATGAGAACAATTGGGTGCAGACGCTGCCGGGCAAAGGCTGGTTCATGATACTGCGGCTCTACGGCCCGCTCGAGCCGTGGTTCGACAAGACCTGGCGCCCCGGCGAGATCGAACTAGTGAAGTGATATCCGTGAAGCGTGACCAAAACCCATGACCGAAACGCCTTCATAGTGTAAGGGTGATCATCTCTGACACATCTCTGACACCCTTACCACACCCCCGTCAAGCAGGGCTGCATCCGCGCGGTTCAACGCAGATGATGATCATGCCAAACTTCAAGCGATCGTTGCTAATCCGAACATCGCCAGCAGCTTGTCGGGTTTCAGCGAAATCCAGTCGCGGCTCGAAACCGCTGACCGTCGTTCTCAGCAGATCACATCGGAGCTTGCCGTGCTCGCAGCCCAAAAGATCGATGACCAGCAAATTACGAATGTACTGGCTGACTTCGACGAGCTATGGCAGACGCTACCTCCCAAGGAACAGGTCCGCTTGGTTCGACTACTGATCGAGAGCGTCAGCTTCGACGGCCCAGGAGGCAACGTAGCAATCACGTTTCATCCAACTGGTTTGAAAAGCTTGACCGAAACTCAATTGGAGCATGCACAATGAACGACCGCTTAACCATCAACCGAAAGTTCCACGTTGCCACCAAACGTTGTGGCTCCAAACAGATTCAAAGCGGAAACGCGTCCGTTACACCTGCAGGTCGTGTCCCTCGACTCAGCCGACTGCTCGCCCTAGCCCATCACTGCTTCAGGCTGGTTCAATCTAAAGCCAACATCAACCAGTCCGAACTCGCCCACTTCTCGACGACAAGCATGACACAAATCATGTGGCTAGACAATCTCGCCCCCGACATCCAAGAAGAGATCCTCTTTCTACCCAGAATCACCCAGGGCCGCGACACAATCAAAGAGGCCGACATCCGTCCTAT
>NZ_JBIPLW010000047.1:0-2746 GCF_044369455.1 Flavobacterium sp.
GCATTCATCTAGCCTGGGGTAAGCACGCGATAGCGGCGCAACCCCAGGTTCAGAAAGCCGTATCACAGCGGGCGAACGGACGTTGTCCAACGAAAAGACATCAACATTCGCCCGCAATGTCCGTGATTTTGGCGGAACTTCACCGTTCCAATGTCTCGACTGGATTGATCGAAATGATTTAGGCAAGGTTCTTGGGCTATGCCATCGAATGACTGTCCTTTGTTGTTGCCTCGCAGGGAACTCGCGAGCCGATCGATCACGTCTACGCTGTTCGTTAATGGATTCGAACCTTAACGCAGAGTCGGGGAGACGCAGAGACGCGAAGGAACATAACTCTGCGCCCGTGCGTCTTGGCATCTCTGCGCTACGAAGTCCTCTGTTGTTGGACAGCAGCTAAAAACTCACTAGCAAACTTCGGAAATGTTGCCAGAAGTCCAAAACGGTTCCTGCCACCTTTTGGCTTCACTTCACCAAAATAGGACTCTCGATCATGCGATCCGTGTACGGTCTAAACGAGCCCAAGAAGATCCTGGACTCGGTAATTCCAATCGCAACAAATCGAAAACGCTAGAAACAATGGGAATCGAACGAGAAGATAGATATTCCTCTCGGGCGTACACTTGGACGAGATCCTCGCAAACCGGGATAACTGAATTGACTGATCAGGGATAACAGACCAAAATTCAGGGATAACGCCCCCAACCGGGGATAATTATAAAGTCGCTGCCTAACAACACACATTTCGATCGATACGGGGTTCTGTATCTATGGTATATCGCATCGTTCGCGTCGTCGCAGCCATAGCCGTCGTTTTTGCGTCACTTCCTCTATCGCTGCTTGCGATAGAACGCGGTTTTGGGCTGGGAGCCATGTTGACGGTCCCCACATGTTGTCTGGGATTTTGGTTCGCGCTGGTGTCGGGACTCCGAACACAAAGAATCGGGTGGTTTGCATTTTCGTCAATCAACGTTTTTCTCCTTCCCTTGTGTCCGTACTGGAAACGGATGATCGAAACTGTTCTGCATTGGGTACAGGACATCATTCGTAGTTCTCAGCCGACGGCTCTCTATGACAACGCCGAAGTCGTTGCCCTGCTGGCTATGATCGTCTTGCCGTGGGGCATCGGATGCGGATTGGGTGCGATCGCTGCAAGACTTACGCGTCGATACCTTAGTGATACGACATTCGACGCTGATGATGAAAGCCGACCAACGTATCAATTTACCGTGCGGGGCATGCTTTTAACGATCATGGTTTTTGCCGCTATGACCGGCTGGCTTTCAACTACTGTTCAACAGTGGTATTCCCATGAAAAATCGAATCAAGAACGCCTACTGCAACGATTTAAAGGTTCGTTCACAACGGGCAAGGTGACTTTGCTCGCCGAGCCCTTGATTTTCGAGGACCATGCGATGTTGAAGAAAAGTCAGAATACATCGGGGATCAGCGAGTATCGCGTCGTTGCCCCAATCAACATCGACGGCAACCAATTGTGGGCTGTGTGGACCTATTTGTGCGATGAAAACTACCCTGGCACCGTATCCAAATTTGGATATGCAGAGGCAGGTACTCGAAGTGGTCTACCGCCTCACCCATTTCCCGTGACAGAGTATCTAAGAGAACCAACTTATGAAATGGTCGATGGCGAACCGCCGTTGTCCATAGGTGCTAAGATCGTTGAGGCTCCGACTGTAGCGAGATCTGGGGATACCATTACGATTCTCGCCAAGACGGACAGTTTCATGGAGTGTGACTTGATCATTCGGCCCTTCCAAGCGGTAGCGTTGCCACCGGGAAAGCTAAAGTCACCGGAGAGCGGAGTCGTTCGCTGGGACGTGGCGATTGATCCCACGTTCGTTGGAACACAGATTGAGTACGAATTCCAATCTCGCACGAATCGACTATATCGTGCTAAAATAGTCAGCGGTAAATTGACCCTTACCCGGAACAGCGTCGAACATATAAAGGTTTAGATTCTGCGTCGTTGTTCTAGGGACGGATGCGGGCTGGACTGCGGGTGATTGCCCAATCTATGGTGGGCGGCTCAAGAGGTTAGCCAGAATCTAAACCCATGTTCGAGAAGCCCAAGCGGCAGTTCTTGATCCGCTAGGGATACCACTCGCCGCGACAGCGCGGCCAGTTGGAAGCTTGTTGGTACCCGGTTTGCTTAAGGGCATTGCTTCCTGCTATCTCGCTTCCATGGGCTCGCGGATGTGTGATCGATTGAGTCTTAGCAGCGATAGACGAGTGCGTATGCAGTTCAATCGCCCCAATCTCGTCGAATTTGGCCTCGCTCGCATGGTTGTTTCCGTCGCGAGCAAGCGGAATTCTGAGTCGTTTTCAACTTCGGTATAGTCCTTCCACGCAGAACGAACTTCACGTCGTTCAAAGGAAGTCAGTTGTTACGAAGCATCTCTTAGTCGTTAGCTCGTGTCGAACTCTGGCAAGCGGCGTGGTGCGCTCGGTACGAATCCGAGGCAGACCAACGCACCGCCACACTCTGGGCATTTCAACGTTGGCTTCTCGAGCGGCGGTTTGGCCGCTACGGTCAAGACGTACACCATGTTCAAGGTCACTGTCACCAACATCGACAACCATTCCCAGTTCGTCTTGGCTCGCGGATGCGCGAAGCCAAAGTGACGCACCTTTTGAAACCCGCTCGGAAGCACATGTTGCAAGAACCGACGAATGAACTCTTCGGCACTCACGGTCATCGGTTTGTAAACGCTCGTTCCACTACGGCGGT
>NZ_JBIPLW010000038.1:0-2732 GCF_044369455.1 Flavobacterium sp.
CAACATCCTGGTCACGCCGCAAGGCGAGGTGCGGCTGCTCGATTTCGGCATCGCACGGCTGGAGGAGGGCGCGGCGGACGCAGGGCCCGCGCTCACCCGCGAAGGCGTGAACGCCATGACGCCGCGTTACGCGAGCCCGGAGCAGGTGCAGGGCAAACGGCTGACCATCGCCTCGGATCTCTATTCACTCGGCGTGGTCCTGCATGAGCTGCTGACGGGTGAGACCCCGTATGTGCTGCGGCGCGAGAGCCGCGCCGAATACGAGCAGGCGATCATCGAGTCGGACCTGCGGGTGCCGAGCCGTCTCAAGGTGACCGAGGCGGCTGCCGCCGCGCGCGGGACGACCCCGGAGCGTGTCGCGCGCGACCTGCGTGGCGACCTCGATGCCGTACTGCTGCGTGCGCTCGCCCGTGCGCCTGCTGCGCGCTATGCGTCGGCCGCTGCGTTCCGCGACGACCTCGAGCGCTGGCTCGAGGGCCGCACCGTCACCGCGCTGCCGCCCTCGCGCCTGCACAGCCTCCGAAAGTTCGTGGCCCGCAACCGCCTCGCCGTCGCGGCCTCCGCCGCCGCCGTGCTCGCGCTGGTCGCGGTGAGCGTGGTCGCCATGCTGCAGGCGCAAAGGGCGGAGCGCAGCGCGGAGCTCGCTCGGGCAGAGACCGCGAAAGCGAATGCGACGAACGAGTTCCTCCTGTCTATCTTTCGGCGTGCAGATCCCACGGAGCGCGGAGGTCGCGATGCCACGGCGAAGGAACTGCTGTCGGAGGCGGAGTCCCAGCTCGATGCCAAAGTGCTGAGCGATCCGCGGCTGAAAGCCGACATCTTGGGCACCATGGATGAGGTCTGGCGGAATCTCGGCGAGCTGCGACGCGCCCAGGCAGTATTGGAGAAAAGGACGCCGCTGCTGCTGCGTGAGGGGGACACGGAGGGTGCCGCCGAGTCCATCCTGCGCGAGGCGGAACGAGCGATCACGGCCCGCGCTTTCGATGAAGTGAAAGCCAAACTGGAGAGGGTCCGGCAGCTCATCGACATCGACAACGCCGACCCGCAGCTGCAGGGGCGGTTCCATTACCTCGGGGCCTCGCTGCTCAACGAGCGTGGTGAGCGAGATGCCGCGCTGATCACCGCCAGCAAGGCGGTGGACGCAAGCCGCGCGGCGGAGGATCCGTCGACGCTTTTCAACAGCCTCTTGTTGCGGACCTATGTGCGCCGAGCGACGGGTGATCCGCGGACCGTCCGGGTCGATGTCGAGGAAGCAGAGACCCTTTTGGGCCGAGTACCGGGCGAGCGCGTGGAACACTACGGGCGTCGTCTGCAGGTCGTGGTGGCCCGATATGTACTCGGTGACTACATCGGTGGCTGGCCGCAGATGCAACGGGTGATGATCGATGCGGAGGCGCTCAAGGGCGCATTTAATCCTGGATTACGTCGAGAACGCGGCTATTGGATCCGGTATTGCTTGCGTATCGAAGACGCCGACTTGGCGGCGCAGTGGGTCGAGCGATGGCGCAGCGTCAGTCCTCCTGAAAGTCGCAGCACCCTCGAGTCGGACCCGCGCTGGCGCCTGTTGATCGCGCGCGTGTTCATGGCGAAAGGCGATTGGAACAAGATGAATCAGGAGATCGCGGCGGCGCGCGCGCTGCTCTCGAGGGCGACAGGAACAGAATTGGAGACTGAGAAACTGACAGCGCAGGTCCGATTGGTGGAGGCGGAGGGTTTGCTGCGGCGTGGCGATGCACGAGCGGCCATATCGCTGTCCGAGGGGAAGATGCCCGACTCGTCGGCAGACTTGGTCTTCGATAGATACTGGATCAGAGGTAATGCCGCCCGGATGGTCGGTGACATTCGTGGAGCGCAGACGGAGCTGCGGGCAGCCGTGGCGGTCGCCGCAGAAACTTTGGGAGAGTCGCATCCGCTCGTCGCCCTGATCAAGATGGACCTGGCTCTGTCGCTGGCGCTGACCAAGGGGGACGGTGATACAGCGGTCTCGACCTTGGTGGCCTCTGCCGCTCCGATCATAGCCTCCTCCTTTCCATCTGGTCATCCGGCGATGCGCAACGTTCGGTCGCTCGGCGTATCGGATACGGGGTTCGGGCCCGGTGATGAGGATGCTCTGAGGCGTCGGCTCTCCGCCGCAGGTCCGCGGATGTCCTTCATGTGATCGTGGCCTATTGTTCTTCTGGCAAACAAACGGGAGTGAACGAAGATGTCTATATGGTATACCTCTGTTTTCAAGGTTGATGGTTTCATCGGGATGGCTGCGGCGCCGGAGCCCCCGCCGTACATCCCGGAGGACCCGAAAGCCAGCCTCAGCAGCGCGGCAGTCGATGGGATCGTCCCCTCGTTCTACATCGTGAGTTCGCGCAACGATGAGCAGCGGACCGTCGAGCGCGTAGAGCTCTTGGTTCATAACCTGTCGGCTGATCGCGCCCTCGAGTTGGCGGGGCAGTTGGAAGCCGCGGCGAAGCGCCTCCGCGAACCGTGCAATCACGACCGGGTACTCGACCGCGAGGACCCGGGGGTGACCATCGACATCTCGGCGGCGGTCATCCGCGAGCAGTCGAAGCGGTCCGCCTGAGCGTCACCCGTGCGAGCCCCCGCCGCCTCCCCGGGCGGCGGGGGGTGGCTTTTCCAAAAAAAAGGTTACATTCAGCAAAGTCAATCTTTTGAAGGAGACATCCATGACCACGGAACGAGGGCCGGATCAGCCCAAGCGAGACAACGGTATCGAGGAG
>NZ_JBIPLW010000091.1:0-2720 GCF_044369455.1 Flavobacterium sp.
GACGGCACGGCGGAGCGAGCCTGCTACTTTTGTCGATTGTGACAACAGGAGATCGCGATGGGTCAGGTGTCGAATGAGCCTTTTTTGTCCTTTTTTCAAAATGATTGTTCCCTTTTTCTTTTTTGCATCGCTCTTTTTTTGATTGCTGGCGGCTGATCGGTATGGGGATTTTCAAACTGCTGGATTTGGCGATGCTTTGTAAAACAAGCCGCAAAGCCATTTGCTTTGGAGTTGGAGAAATGAATTTGAAAAACAACTCGACTTTTCTACTCTCTATCATTCTTTCAGTTTTCTCCTCTTTCTGTCTCGTTCCTTCGGCGCCGGCTGCGATCATCGCGTCGACTATTCCGTTCCAGTCAGGTGAGCGGTTCATCAATGTGCCATTGGGAAGTGGCGTGGGTGCCAAGGTCGGGACTTTTTCGTATTCCCATGGATTTCATGACTACCAGAGTTTCCGGTTTCGTGGCTGGGTCGATTTGGCCGGAGGAGTTATTTCGTCCTCGTCTCCAAGACTCTTGATTGCCCCCTACGGTACCTCGGTTTTGGATATATCCATCGGGAATCCCAAAGTCGTCACGACTTCGTTGGCAATCCACAACATTCCGGTAGGGGGCAGCAACTCAGTCGATGAGCGTCAAAGCCATTGGGTTCCATTTGCTGCAAACGACGGTGCGAGGGTCGAAGGTTTTATCAACAGTGATCCGCTGGGTAGGATAGACGTTTGGTTCTTCAGCGATACGGAAACCGATTTGTGGTTTCCCCGTAGTACGGTGACCAACACTGGAGTTGACGCAAATTTCAATCCCATACTTGTGGAGGTTCCGTATTCGGCTACCTTTGAGTTAGTCACGGTGCCGGAACCGTCGGCGATCGTTGGTTTTGCATTGTTGTTTCTCTCGCTAATTCTTCTTCGTAGATTCTATAGATCGCAACGGAGCTGTGCTTTATGACCAGATTCTTTCTTTTGTTGGGTCTACTCTTAGTTCCTGCGAACCTCTCTTTAGGGGATTTTATAGAGAGTACGGAGCAGCAATCTGGCATTCTAGTGGACTCCGCTAGTACCAGGGCCTTTTATCTTGGAAGACTATTTGAAACCCAAGATGCTTCAAACATCCAATCTTTCTCTGGAATATCTGCCGTGGCAGTCTTGGGTCAAGGACCGAACGTGAGGCTCTATGCGGGCGCTCAGTCTAGTCCGGCGAATGTTGATGCAGCGATATTGAATGGTAACCTCCTTTACACTGGCATTACCTTCACGACGACGAACTCCACTAGCCCGGCGACTTACGCCGCCGGAGGTTCGAACGGGATACCATTGAATGTGAATACGGGGACATCGCTTCGGAGTATGCTTGGCAGTAATGCTGGACTCGATTTCTGGCTCGTAGAGAATAACCCATCCTCCTTCACGGCCCCAGCAGGCAGCACGGGCATCGGAGGGAATAGCACTCCAAACAATTATACGATTCGTTTGCAATTCACGGCCGTCCCAGAGCCATCTTCCCTGGCTCTAGTTATTCTTTCCGGAGCAGCTGCTGTAGGTTTTGCTCGTAGACGCGTATTTGGAATGAAACGAACCATCGAGTCCTGAGCGACTAGCCGTGTTCGTTCAAAAGCTTCCAACTCTTTTCCAAAATTCAGCTTGGCACATCCGGCAAAAGTAGCGGCACGCTCCATGGTCCGCTCACTGAGATTTGCTGGTATTCTAGGTGGACGGCACATGGAATGTGCCTACTACATTGACTTTTGTCGGCTCTATCCAACTTCTGCTGACACCAAGTGCCATGATCACACTAAGTGCCATGATCACACTAAGTGCCACGCACCAAAGATTACGACATAAACTCCTAGTAGTAGGTTTGTCGTACTATGAGCCGCAATGCATTCCCAGAGGTTCTTGGTGCGGATGTAGAGTACGGTAATGAGCGAAAACCAAAGTGCGGCCGCTATCAACTCCCCAGGATGCATCAGCATCGGCACGATCGTCCCCGCGACCGCCGAACTTTTTGTGACCATTCCGATCGGATATTTCCACCATTTTTCGGTTGCCATGTATCGCATCAGGAACCCGCGTAGAAAATACTCTTCCATGATCGGCACCACCAGGGCCAAACCCGTTCCGCGGACGACCAAATACAACGTAATCCCAACGGTAGAGCCGGCCAATTGAATGAACGGATTGAATGCTGACCGGGTCTGTGCCCCGAAGTAGCGATCCAGTCCAAACTGCTGGAGTAAGGGGACAAGATAAGTACGCTCCAGTTCAAGATGGCAAACGCCAATCCAAATCGCGGCTCCGAGAACTCCGATCGATACTCCTTGTAAACCGATGGGTCTGACCATCGGTTTGTACAACGGCCATGCGAGCCGCAGCGCAGCCACGGTTGCAAAAAGCTTGAAGCCATAGATCCACGGGTAGAATTTATAGTTGCCCGAGTCTGGATCCGTCGGCTCAAAACTTCCGATGAGCATGTAGAGAAACATTGGAAGAACGAATGCCAGCCAACGGTGGTTTAATAGTGTTTCTAGCCAAATTCGGAGAACGCTTGAAGCCAATCTGCTTTCCATTTTCAACTATCTTTTCTTTTGCTCTGTTTGCCATGAAAAAGATTGCACTGGGCTTGGAATGATAAGCTCAATTACCGATCGAAAGGAAAGTCAAAATGGCGGATTCATGTGAATTTCTCGTATTCGGACAGAGCCGGATAGACACCGCCGCC
>NZ_JBIPLW010000037.1:0-2713 GCF_044369455.1 Flavobacterium sp.
CAATTCCGGCCCTTTCGCGGGCGGGTTTACACCGCATCATCGATTATGACAAGCTTGCGACGTCCCTTGGTTCCGGTCTTGATCGTGACGCTTCCCTTCGGCACCTACCGTCATCAAGCGACGATATCTTCGCGATGATCGAGCGCCTGGCAAAATTAAGGGACGCTGGGGCCATCAACGACGATGAATTCACGTCCAAGAAAACGGAATTACGTGGAAGCCTTTAGTCTTTTCCATCCGCAAAGTCACCCGGCGTTCAGGCGACTGAATTGCTGCATCTCCTGTTCGACAAGTCCGAACGGAAACCCATGCTAGGCGGGACCGGAAACAGTCTGACTGGCGTTAATGAGTTTCCAGTCTCTTCATTACTTCAGCGATCACCTGGTTGCTTGCCTTACTGGTCTTATCGCCGAATTCGTTGTGTAAGAACGGGAGTGTCACGAAATCCTGAACGCCACTTAGCTTGGCGGATGAAACCGAAACCACGCCATCACCGCGTCCTACGGTCCATTCGTCCAAGCAGGCCAAATCGCTTGCCGACTGCAGTGCCGCTTGTGTCTCGGGATCTTCAGGCAACAGAAGATTGCCGAACAGCAACGATAACTGAAGCAATTCGCCAGGCACGGGACCACCGCTACCGGCGATCACGCTGTAGCGGACCCCTTCGGCTCGTAAACGCGCATTCAATTCCAGTAGCGTCGTTGATCCTGGCAGCAGGTCGTCCTTTGCAACTCCAAACAGACTTCCCGCAACATCATCAATTGACTTCAGGCTGGATTGACCGATCCGTTTTCGCCATCCAAGCCTCTTCGATATCTCGGTGGCAGAGAGCCTGGCAACCGCCGAACCATGGTTGGGTGGGGCAATCAAAATTAGCTGCTTTACGTTTCCAGGATTCAAAGCCGCGTCTTCAACGCAGCATCGCGCCACAAGGCCACCCATGGAATGAGTCAACAGCACAACGGGACGATCGGGCTGAGTTACCCGCAGGTTTCGCAACTCGGTGGCCAATTGAATCGCCGCAGACTTGATTCCTTGATGGCTGGAATAATGAAAAACAGCGGTCGAAAATGCATGCTTCTCGATCTCAGATACAACGGCATCCATCGATCCTGGTGAGGCGAGCAACCCAGGAATGAGTACAACCGATGGCTTGCTCCGTCCGCCACCGGATGCCGGTTGGTTGAAGACCAGCCCTTGCTTGGCGGAAACCACCGTTCCGCGGACGGCGTCGATGACTGACGCTACCAAGGGTTCAATGGAACCCGAGCCGTCTTGCGCGTGGACGGTTGACCGAGCCAATTCCATCATCGACAGCAATCCGACGATCGACGTCAAGGCAATCGCGCCAAGGTTCTGTTGGCACTGCAAGGCAAGTCTTTTCATTCTTTCGTCCCTTCCCATCGCTTTCGCAAACCATTTTGAAGCACCGATTAGAGCAGCGACACCAAGTCGAAAATCGTGCGAAATCGCACGCGCATTTCAATCTTGTGCCTAATCGCGCACGTTGAGGTTTGCCGCGAGCATTGTATGCACACTTGTATTCTTTCCAACTTGAAAAAGAAATCCGAGACGTACACCCGTGACGGATGGCAAAAAAGTCTCCAAAAAACCCGACACTCGGATGTCCAACGAGCGGCACATCGTTTGCTCTGTAACCACGGTTGTACACTTAAAAAACTGCTGTCGCAAGCATTTCTCTCGCCAAACGAAATCAGAGCTGAACCATGTGAATTATCTTGACTACTGACGGTTCGACATAGGCCGAACATGCGATTCGCTGGTTTTCTAGGCTGCCCATTTGCAGGAGCGGTGAGCTGACGGTGGTTACCGTCGCGGGGCATCCGGCCACGAGCATCTACTCCGTCGGACGAGCAGAGGAAATTTGCAAGCTGGAAACAGCAAGTGCACTTGAGGATTATGAGCGAGTATCCACAATAATTGCTGAGTCGGGCTGCGTTGCCTCGCATGCACCACAGATCGGGCATGCCGCTGACGAGATTGTCCGATATGCCGAACAGTGCAAAGCGGACCTCATTGTGGTCGGTGCCAAAGGGCACAGCATGCTCTCCAAGATCTTGCTGGGAAGTACCACGGATTTTGTTTCCACTCACGCCCCGTGCTCCGTGTTGGTTGTACGACATCCTGAAACCGCGATCAACCAAGATTTAGAAGCATTGCGACTGACACTCGCCCACGACGGTTCACCATCAGCGGTCGAGGCGGTGAATCAATTGAAGGCGGTTGCTTGGCCCACTGACTCGGTGCTCAATCTGATCACCGTGATTCAACGTCCGCCCCGGCGCGGTAGCGACGTTGTACTCAACATTTTTCATCGTCGGTGGCGGTGCACCGACTTCACCAGGGCGATTCCAATTGCCCGTGCCGTCAGGTCACGGACTTACCTTGGGTTGTGATTTCAAGAAGGCAATCAGATCCCGCATTTGTTCTTTCGTGATCTCGCCATGAAGGCCCTCGGGCATCAAAGATCGAGCTTGCTTACGTAGCGATTCGAGGTCCTCTCGCATCACGGAATGAGCATTCCCTTGGGCGTCAACGATCTTCAGTTCAAGCTCGGTTTCGCTTTCCAATATACCAGCAAGAATGCGTCCGGAGTTCGTTTCTAAATTGACAACGTGATACTTGGGGTCGACCTCACGGTTGGGATCCAGCACAGCGATCAAGATTTGCTCCGATGATTTGTCGACCAATG
>NZ_JBIPLW010000030.1:0-2712 GCF_044369455.1 Flavobacterium sp.
ATCAAGAGCTGTGGGTTGTTGGACGTTTGCAGCGTAATCAATGAAGGAGCATTCCGCTGCGAATCGACTGGCGATCTCTCGTATTGCCATGGACTCTAGTCCGCTCGGATCGGGGAGTCTTTCAAACAATACGTCGACCGTTCCGTAGAGTATTGGGCTAATCGGTGTTGCAATGCTTCCCCTCTGAACTACCGGTTTTCGAACTGGTTTAAAACGCCCGTTCGCATACTCGCGTGTGGTACCGAAATGCACCGTGACCAAGTCGGAATCTGGAACTGGTTTTGGCTTTGCCTTTGGCTTTAGCGCCGGCATTGCCTCTGTTTTTGGCGTTGGTGATGCGGCCTTTGCCTCGGGCTTGGGCAATGGTTGCGCCGGCGGCGGGTTTTGTACGGACGCGCATCCAGCCAATCCGAAAGTTAGGGCAAGAACCAGGAACCAGATGGAATGTGCGACATTGAAGTCCATGGACTCAATCTCCCTAGAAACGGTGATCACGGCCATCGTTATTGATGGCGATGTCGCCCGTGGTGTTCAGGTCTGGTGAGGGATTGAGAAGGATTCCCCTCAGGGATCTTGTTCAAACCGATCCCCGGGGGGAGTCTCTGGCTACCAAGCCAAGAGACGACCCAAGTGTGCCACGCTATTCTGCGAGCGCCAGCATTTTGTAGCTTCCGTAGCCGCATCGATGAAGAACTTGCCGCCGCAGCGCGGCTTCGCGGTTGTCGAGGCCGCAAGGCCCGGGTGTCTTGCTCTCGCCGAAGCCGAGGACCATGAGTCCCTCTTCTCGAAGTCTCATGGCAAGGCCGGTACAGTCGCTGGCGTTCGTGATCAGACAGAATCCGTCGAAGTTTCCGGTGTAGAGCAAGTCCATCGCATCAATGGTGAGCGTGCTGTCTGTCGCGTTCTTCCCAGTCGAATAGGCGAATTGTTGAACGGGCTTAATCGCATATTGCTGGAGGACTTTCTTCCATGCCGAATTTGCCTTCGAGGTGAAATCTCCGAAAACGCGCTTGACCGTGGCTTCACCGAATCGAGCAATTTCAGCGAGCAGCCCTTCGATCACGGCTGCTTGTGCATTGTCTGCATCGATGAGTACGGCCAGTCGCAACGCTTGGTCGTCGGATTCGAGCCGCTTCAATGGGCGCCGTGTAGTCAAGATCGTATCTCCGGCTGCTGTCGATCACCCATTGAGGATCATACCGGCGTTGCGGATCGCGGGCCGGGGAGACCTGCAGTGCTACTACAACGTGTGCAGGATCTCTATCTCCTATCGCCGGACAAGTCCATGCAAACATTTGCGGAGTGCAGTCTCGGCACGAGAATTGGCTCCTTTGATTCCCATGCGTAGTTTCAACGATTGCTGAAATGACCGTGAGTGATGAAATTGCTCCGTGAGCTAGTGTGAGCCGCGAGATGCGCATAGACGGTCGGCGTTGCAAAGACGAACTCGGTGTACTGGCGCGGCCAGCGGCGCGCAACCTAAAAGCGTTCACCTGCGCGGATCAATGCCGCTTGAACCAGGGCGACGGACACATGGTAGCCATTGGCCTGGAAGGCATCGAGGGCGGATCGAATCGTATCGAGGTGCCCCTGTCGTTTCGAGGCGAGCAGCACGCCCAGGCTGCCGATGATTTTCAATCCAAGATTCTCTGCGATCTTTCGGCCGGCTTTCTCGTCGATCAGGACGGGCACCGACAGCTTGAGCGCGAGTCGAATGGCGGCGGATTCGCCAGCATCCAGCATGGGAAACGGTGGCAAGGCAGGGTCAGATTCTGCAGCCCGGAGTAGGACACCTTGATCGAGCGCAGACTGGATCGCGGCTGCACCCGGTAGGGCAGGGTTCTGCAAGCACTCGTCCAGGACATGCTTGGGAACGAGAACTTCGCCAAGCATTTGCTGCAGCAGGGCGAGCTTTCCTATGCGGCCGAAGGCGATCAGAGGGCCGGCATCGGCCACGACCAGTCTACCCAATCGCTGCGACCTCGGCGTCGAGCTCCTCTGGAGAGTAGTCGACCACCGACACACCGATCGACGCCAGATGCTCGACGAATGCTTCGTAGCCTTGTCCGGCGAGCTTGGCTGCCTTGCCCAGACTCATGGCGCCGTCCTGGAAGAGCTTGATCGCCAGCGCCGTGTGGACGCCCGCGCGGAGGAGTTCGTCGTCGAGCGGGACGGCGACGAACAACGGGTGCCCGTGTTTTGCGACGACGGCAAGCTTGCCGTTTTCGGCGTTTCGGACGAGATCACCCGTGCGTTCGCGCAGATCGCGTATGGAAAAGGTTTCCATTGGAATTCCAAAAATGTGCCATCAAATGGTAGCACAAACTCACCAGTTCACGAGCGCGCATGGATTGGACGAGGCGGGCGGTCGAGGACGTGTCAGTTTTCTATGCGTCAGGGTCATTGCGCCATGCCTTGGAGCATCACCCCAAGCCATGCTTGCTGCCAGTTGAAGATCGGCGGCTCTTGGGCGCGGCAACGAGAAAGTCGCGGCCGCAACAGCTCGGTTCCGGCGTGGTCCGGAGAGCACGCTCACCGATCTTCATGACAATGCCACGGGCGCAGGGTGTGGACCGTATCGGCCCGGATCTCGTAGCGCAATTCGTAGTCGACAACGATGAGACGACGTACCTCGCGAGGCGAGAATTCCGATAGCGTTGTGCCCAAGCGGGGCTGCGCGCGCAGCGCGCGAGGAAGGGCGTTGAGGTGATT
>NZ_JBIPLW010000033.1:0-2674 GCF_044369455.1 Flavobacterium sp.
ACAAGATCACGGGTTAAGGTCGCCAGATTTTATTCAAAAGGCCTCCGCCCCAAACCCAGGACTTACATGGATTCTTTCGCGGAGAAAGAATCAATGAAACGGACTCGCCTGACTCTCGCATTGTTTCTCATTCTAGTCTCGCTTGGAGCAGTCCCTTTTCTTGTGAGCCAAGAGCCAATTGACCGATCACCTACGAAAGATAAACTTGCGATCTCTAGAACGTTTCTACGAGAGATTACCCAAAGGGATAAGCTTGTCGCCGTAACGCAAGGGCGTTATCTGATGGCACCAAATACCGCTATGCTATGTACGCAACCACTCGATTGGTATGAAGTACACGGCCCACGCTACTGCGAAGTTTACATTACCAAAGAATCCCTCCCAACCATCCGAAAGGGAACGGATGACTATCCGGTAGGCACAATAATAGTGAAATGGAAATTTGACAAGAAAGAAGGCGGTTCACCAGAACTGGCAACCATCATGCGGAAAATGCCTCCTGGATATGCAGAGCAACACGGCGACTGGGAGTTCGCTGTTGTTAACTCGGATGCAAGTCAGGTACTCGCACGGGGACGCATTGATTCTTGCATGAACTGCCATGACAACTACAAAACAACAGGATACGTTACGAGGGAATATCTCAATGAGGAAACCGAACCAACGGATGCACCGCAGTCCGCAACAAGCCGCCCTTGAGATTAGAATCCAATAATTAGCGGACTCCGTGATCCGAATCGTTAAGTGACAAATCAGCATGCATGACGATGATTCACCGTATCGATCGCCAACCTCGCTTGGCCCACGAGCCACACCTGGCCTTTCGAGTTCGTCACGTTCTGCTCTTGCGACATTGGCATTTTTAGGCCTGCCGATGATTGGGGGAATCGTTGGATTCGCTGGATACATCTTCGCTTCGACAATTCTCGAGAAACGCGACACAACAACTGAGCCTATTTTGTCGTATGGCCAACAAGCAGGCCTGATCTCTCTCCCGATGTGTACGCTAATGAGTGCAGCGACCGGACTTGGTATTGCCTTCAAAATAGCCGGACAATATGTCACTTCGGTTTTACTACTTCTGGCCGTTTCGCTTTGCGGCTGGGCAATCACCAACTCACTCTGGAATGATCAAATCAGGAGATACGGTCCTGACCCATCGGAAGCTGTGCTATACTATCCACCGCTTGCTTGCTCTGGGATTGCACTGTTTACTGCCGTGATAGTCGCAGCTTGGGCGACACTGTCAAACCGGAAGCAAGTCACGTAACCATCGAATGCACCGGAGTCGCGGATCGGCCATTTATTCAACGGAGCATCACTCGCCGCGACCGCGGTGATGCGTGGCGTTCGCCGAAACAAGACAGATGGAATACAACGTACCCTGCGCCTGTGGACGCTCCTTAATTGTTCGTGCTGGTGATGCTGGCACGTTCCGATCGTGTGAGTGTGGCAACCAAATTCACATACCGCAGCTTAGTGTGCTTCGTGAATCACCTCGACCGGCTCGCCGACCTGTTTTTGAGCAGGACACAATGTTTCGTTTCCCAAGACAATTTCGACTAATAGACCTGCTCTTTTCAACAGGAATCTTTGCGATTGTCCTTACCGCATTCCTCGCTCAAATTCGCAGCCCATTTGCCCAATGGACGATTGCGATTTATTTGCCCCCAGCTGCAATCGCATGCCTGCTGCACTTTCGTTTTCGGCTTCGAATCATTTCGGCTGTTGCCGTTCACTGCGTAACTACGATGATTTGGATCTTCTTGCACTGGATTGGACGCAATGCGGCTCTCAACGGCCATTTTGCCTCAGATACAGTCTCCAAACTCCCCAGCGATCTTGCGATCTATGCAACCGCTTGGATTGAAACCGTCCAAATGATTCTCTGGACGCCGCTTTTGGCTATTTGCTACGGAACAATCTGCTATGTTACGTCACGAACTTATAACCGCACCTTACTGGCCAAGATCGATACAGACTTGATACCCGTCAGATAACCAACGATTGCACCCAATCGGCGATCGGGTACACTCACATATCGATGATTCATCCCGCCGGTGGGTGAATCGAGCCGTTATGGCGGACAGAGAGTTGCGCCCAAATGTCTACGAATCCGTACGAAGTAACAACACATCCTGGTCGCGGTTTAGATATCAAATCAAGCCGCGCCGTTGCATCATTGTTGATTACTCCGCGACGCATCGCCATTGCCGTTTGTCTTATCCTCGTCGCTGTCACTCTCGTAGGGGTGACAGTATATGGCCTCGTTCATCTCGAGGACAATCACCCGCTCACGCAACTTTGGCAACGAATGGTCATGACTTTCGCAACGACGGCTTATGCAGTCGCTGGGATCGGAATCATGATGCTCGCAAGAGGGGTTCTAAATGGCAGCAAAAAATCCTATGTTGTGGGATTTCTGTTGCTTGTCCTGTCGGTGATCACATATGCGACATGCTTCGCTATTTTTTGTATGACTCCACAATCCTGGTACATCTATCCGAAGCCTTGAAGTACAATGCGTACTGAACTCCGCACCGAGTAGCGTCGTTGTTCTAGGGACGATTGCAGGCTGGACTGGGGGTGATTGCCCGATCTGAGGTGGGCGCAATCGTACAGTCATTGCAACCAACATGTTACAACCGTCACGCCGCATCGGTTAAACTAGTTT
>NZ_JBIPLW010000057.1:0-2658 GCF_044369455.1 Flavobacterium sp.
GAGATCAACGGCATCGACATCCGCGACGACCACACGCTCGTGCGGTTGCCCGCGCAGATCCCCGACCATGTGCTGCGGCATCTGGCGGGCATCGTGGTGCGCGGCCGACCGCTCGCGATCCAGCGCATCGCGGCGTACAAGGGCCCGGGCAAGGGTCCGGGGAAGGGCCCGGGCAAAGGTCGCCGCAAGGGCGATTGACACTGCGAGGGCGGCGGTTTCAGATGGGCGCATGATCCGCGCCGTGACGCTACTCGTCCTCCTCACGTCCCTCATCGTCGGCTGTACTCCCAAGCCGCCGCCGCCCAGCCCGCCGCCGCAGGCCAATACGCCCGCAGCCTCGCGAGCCCTGCAGACCCTCGACCCTGTCGTCGCCCGCGCCGCCGCCCTGGAAGTGGTCGAGGCCCTCAAGCGCCGCGACATGGCGACGGTCGCGCGCTATGCGCACCCGACGATGGGCGTGCTGTTCGCGCCCTATGCCTTCGTCGAGCCCTCCGAGCACCAGATCTGGTCGGTGGCGGCCTTGCCGGGCTGGTTCCAGGACGCGCGTGTGCGGGTTTGGGGTACCGAGGACGGCACCGGCTTCCCGATCGAACGCACGCCCGCGCAGTACTACGAGCGCTTCGTGTTCCCGCGCGATTTCACCATTGGCGCAAAGATCAGCGTCAACGACGACCAGGCGAAGGGCAACTCGATCAACAACGCGCCCTTGTTGTATCCGGACGGCGTACGCGTCGAGTTCTACCTGCCGCCTACCCAGACCCCCGAAGGCCCGCTGCCCGACTGGCGCGCGCTGAGGCTGGTGTTCGTCGCGGTGGGGGGCGAGCCCAAACTGGTCGCAGTCGTCCACGATCAGTGGACGATCTGACGCGACCGCCTGTTGGCCGTCCCAAGCAAGAAAATTTTATTTGTCCCAATCGTGTCCGGTTTTGACCTGCGAGGTCGTATGAATCTTTGTCAGGTCAACTGTACGAGGGTTCTTGCGTGTCACCGGGGCGCGATCTCCAGGTTGTCGGATTCGCAAACGGGCTAACGCGAGCCTCTCTCTCTCTCTCTCTCTCTCTCTCTCTCTCTACTCTCTCCTGACGCCGAGCCGGTTTCCGGCTCGGCTTTTTTATTGCTGTCCCCCGTCCGTCCGAGCGTGTCCACGCCGTCGGAGGCGTGCGCGTGCGCGACGGTTCCCCATCCACACCAGAGGAATCCTTCATGAGTCGAACGCTAGGGTCAAAGAGCCGCGGCAAGGCGGCGCTGTGGGTCGTCGGCTTGGCCGCGCCCGTCGCGGGGCTGCAGGCCGGTGTCACGAACTACACCTATGACGAGCTGGGCCGGCTGGTGAGGGTGTCGGACACCCGCAACGGGGATCGGGTGTACGCCTACGACCCGGCAGGCAACCGCACGCAGATGGTCGTCGGTGCGCCGCGAGTGGGCGAAGTCCTCGAGGCGGCGCCGGCCGATCCGTCGGAGAAGGTGTACAGCGCGTCGACGGCGAATCCTGATTCCCGGTCACCGATCGAGGAGCCGGGTGAGCCGTCGTCAGAGAATCACACGCCAAGCACTTTGCCGTCATCGGCGGATCCGGCCCAGCGGAACACTGAACGCCGCTGAACTGTCCGTCGTCCCACGTATGCCCAAGACACTCTGCCGGGAGACCGCCATGAGCAACCTGCCTCGGTCCTTGTCCGCTGCACGCCCCTTGATGCGCTTTGTCGTCATGTCATTCGTCGTGATGGCGAGTTGCCTCATGCCGAATATGGCGTCGGCTCAGCAGCAAGTGCCGATCACCCTGTCTCCGTTCCGGATCGAGAGCGATCCGAACGGCGTGAACATCGCAACCGGGAAGACGACCCTTGGTTTGCCGATGCTGGCGGTGCCGGGCGCTCCGAACTTGCGGTTCGACCGGATCCAGAACTTTGCGCCGTATGCGGTGGCGACCATATCCGGTGGCCGCACCGACATGATCAGCGTTGCCGTCTCCGTACACACCGGAGCAGGGGCTTCGGAGGCCTTTATCTGTCCGGATTGGGATTGCACTCCGAGCCAATCTGGGTCGCTCTTTGATGTCTGGACATACATGAGGGGCGGCAGCGGCGAGATCTACTACTTCGACTCGAAGATGAGGGAGACCACGGGAGCCACCCGGTCGATGGTCTACTACGCGACGACGGTGCAGTACCCGGACGGCGAGGTGATCGCGTACACCTACGACAAGCTCAACACCGGTTCCCGGATAGCCCATCGCCCGAGTCGTGTTGAGAGTAACCGCGGCTTCTTCATCACCATTTCCTACCTCTCGAACGATTTTTCGAGCGGCATGCGATGGACGTCGCCGGCGACGGTGGCACTCTTCAATGCTGCGGCACCCGGGACGCCTCTGGCGACCCTGAACTACAGCCTCTACTCAGCGACGGTGACGGACCAGGGCGGGCGGACTTACCAGTGTTCCGGCTGCGCCAATGCGATGGATTTCCCAATCGAAGCGGACTCGGGGACGGTGCAGTTAGCAGGGGAGTCGTCGAATCATCTATCGGTCGCCAAGCATCCTTCCCTGCCGATCGTCTCGGGCATCAATCGTGACGGAGTGCAGTGGACGTACTCATGGTCCAATGCCCGATTCCAGTACGGGATCGAGTGGTACGACGGCGTGACGGTCGATGGCCCGAA
>NZ_JBIPLW010000029.1:0-2650 GCF_044369455.1 Flavobacterium sp.
ATACCGAGCGATGGCGACTGTTGACGAAGGATTTCGGTCGCATGTTCAGCCAGGTAGCGGGCAAGGCGCAAAGCGTTCACGATGCCCGGAGTCTCAAGACGAAGCGTCGTTTCTACCTGAAGCGGTTGGTGCAATAAGCGAGGGCGTTTGCTCCACAACTGTTTATCGACGTAGATCGAAGTAGCCGTCTATCAAGGACACGTCTAAATGACTGTCGTCAAACATCTCCGCGGCTCTCGAGAAGTACGAATTTCAGTCGATTTAGGAGATTGTGAAAGCTCGACAGCAAGGCTTGCACCCCAAAATCTTTTTTGTTTGCTTGTAATCACGCAGACAGGCAGGCAGGCGGGCGGGCGGGCGGATAAACAACAAATACGTGTGTCCCTTATAATCTGTAATTAGCTTCCACCTTCCCTCACGGAAACGCAATTACCCTCGGATACAGGGCGGTAACGTTACCCTGACAGGAACTTTCACCCTGCTATTCAATCGCCTTCGAAGCCGCACTAGTCCAGATAAACAACAAAGACGTGTCCCCGTTATCCCGTGCCATTATCCCGTTCGCTCGGAAGGTAGCAGGGGGGAAATGAGTTGAGTTGATTGAGAATTCCTGTGTCATTCGCTACGATTTCGGTGACAAACCGCAATCTCGCCGCCAGCGGTTCCCCGAGGTACCCCCGCGGCGGAATATGGTAAATTCCGCATACTATATGTTAGGCATAAGAATGTTAGGCATAAGAAAAATGCGCACGTTACGGTTCACTACAAAAACATTCTCAATTGAGCAAAACGAACATCCCGATGTCTACGGCAATCAGTTCCGCGAATGGCTGCGGAAGCAACTGATCGAGAGAGGATATGCTGTTCAGACAGAGACGGAAACCGACTCTGGATGGGGTTACTTTTTGGCGATATCCAGAGAAGATTGGAAACTACGGATCGGGACCAATCACGAATACGATAATGATATAGACGAAAAAATTGCTCAAGGGATGTTTGATTCTATTATCTGGCACATATGGCTGCTGCCGGATTCCTCCATTTGGCAGCGCCTTACTCGCAGAAAGGAAATGCGAGCTTTCCAAGAGAAAGTTTATTCTTTATTGGAAGAAATCTTGCGAGCCCCACAAATCAACAGACTGAAAGATTACACATAGAAAAATGAGCCCAACAAATAAAGGATTAGATGTTGCGTCACTAGGATAGGGGCGTTCGGTCGGGGAATCTCATTCGGTGGTGTCAGTGCGGTTGGCAGCGGAAGTCCAATCCTCGGGCGCAGAGCGAACTTCCACACCAACGCGGAACTTTTGGCCACTGGAGCTGAGGATTTCAGTTCACACACCAACAGCAGAATCGCTAGCGCTTAGAGTGTTTTTTCGTACCAACGCGGTTAAGGAGATACTGGTTGGACATACGACGGCGGAGCGTCGTGCCACTATGTACTCCGATCAACCTCACGCGAAGACGCAAAGGAGTGTAGTGGATCTTGCTGAAGATCCCGACCGCGACCCTACTCGAGCGCAGCGAACAACTTCATGGTGAGCTATTGTCTCCATCGTTTTTGGCTCCTGGCGATTAGCAGTTGAGGACAACGGCTCTACATTGCGGACCCATCGTGGTACGACAGTCCCTGTCGTGAAGGGGTGTGCGATCGCGGGTTTTTAGCCGCTCAGGACCGGGATTCTACCCCGCGCACCTACAGCAGAATCGCTAGCGCGCAGGGTGCTTTTGGGGGCGAAAGGGTGCGAAATCTTGCCATGAAAACCACTTGTAGAGGTGCTAGCACTGCCTACGAAAAAACCCCAGATCCTTTGGAGAACCCGGGGGTTTCGTGGAAAAATCAAGAGTGAGAGCGGAGGGACTCGAACCCTCGACCCAAGGATTAAAAGTCCTTTGCTCTACCAACTGAGCTACGCTCTCTCATTCTTGTGGGTAATTCGACTGGTCGTTATTTCGAAAACCGGAACAATGACCAATCGATAACGCAGAATGGTAACCAGGACGCCAAAAATTTGAAGGGCAAAAAATGCTTCCATTCCACTTTCATATTCGGACTTTGTCCAAACGACTTTCATCTTCGTTTCTCCCCCATTTTTCTGCGTTTTCCCTGCAATCGTACCTTCTACCCATGGTCGTCTTTTTCGCTTTCCACTTTCTCTGGGAGCCGGTCACGATTTATGCGGGGGCATCGGCAAGCCACTGGATCATCGCAGTGAACGGGAGTTCAATCCCGTCGCGAACCGTAGCGAATCACTTTTGCATCACCCGCGATTTTCCTTCCAGCAACGTCATCGTTCTTGAGGGGATTCCGGAAACAGACCGTATCACCCTCGACCAGTTTCGAGAGTCCATCCTCGCTCCCATTCTAACTCAGATTGAACAGCGAGGTCTCGCAAGCCATATCCAGGGGATCGCCTACTCGGTCGATTTTCCGACTTCGATCGATGTAAGCTCAGAATCTCAGTCGATCCAAAATCTTTCGCCCTATCAAACACCAATCGCTTCGATCAATGGTCTGACTTTTCTCTATCGCCATGTACTTGCTAAGTCTGGTGGTTACCTAGCCTTTGATGCCAATTTCTTTGCGGCACGTTCTGGCAATTCCGTACTGCGCCCCATCCTCTCGGATAACCAAGCGATGAAAGCATAT
>NZ_JBIPLW010000028.1:0-2649 GCF_044369455.1 Flavobacterium sp.
CCAGCTTCAGCCCACGTCGCGAATTATCTGAACTTGCTATCCGTGATGATAAGGAACGATTCTTAGCAAAGAACATTGTCAACCGAACGTGGCTGCGATTGATGGGCCTGGGTTTGGTCGATCCGCCAGATCAACTGCACGAGGCAAATCCTGCGAGCCATCCCCAATTGCTCGACTGGTTGACCCGCGACTTTGTCGCCAGTGGTTATGACCTGCGACGTCTGATCCGTGGCATCACACTCAGCCAAGCGTATGCCAGATCGAGCGAGTGGGCGGTCGACGAAACGCCCCCGGCCGCTTCGACTTATGCCTTTGCCTCAACCAAATCGCTCACACCGCGCCAAATGGCCGCATCGTTGTTGGTTGTCATCCGTTCGCCAGACAATTGGCCAGCGCCAGAAGATTCGGTCGCGTGGAACAAGCTGAGAAATGATCTGGAAAATCAAGCGGGCGGTTGGTCGCGGGAGTTCGAGCAACCGGGCGAAAACTTTCAAATCGCTGTAGACGAAGCACTCTTCTTCAGCAACAACGATCGGATTACGAATGACCTGTTGCGCGATGGTGGCGACCGAATCGTGGGCAAGTTGAAGTCGATCGAGGAGAATTCCCAGGCGGTCGAGCAATTGTGGGTCACGGTGCTCAATCGCAAACCGTCTGATCAGGAGTTACAAACGGCGGCCGCTTGGATTCAACGCGAAAACACCGATCGAGTCGAATCGCTGCGGTCGCTCACCTGGGCATTGCTGGCCGGCCCCGAACTCCGATTCAATCACTAACCAACAAGCGGGAGATAAAACATCATGGCATCGAACATCAGCGGCTTGGGGCCGCAAGAAAACGGTTTGTCGCGACGTCGATTTTTGTCCGCTGCGGCTGCAGGTGTCACGGCCGGTTCGGTCGCTGATATGACGGCCATTCACGGGCTGCGCAGCGAGGCAATGGCCAGTGAACTGAAGAAACAGAATAAGCGAGTGATCTTGCTGTGGCTTGCCGGCGGTGCGAGCCAGTTCGAAACCTGGGATCCGAAACCGGGAGCGAAAACCGGCGGTCCGTTTCGTGCGATTCCGACAAACGTTACCGGGATTCACATCAGCGAATTGCTGCCGGAACTGGCCCAGCGGATGCAACACACGGCGATCATCCGGTCGTTGAATACCAAGATCGCCGACCACGGCACAGGTGCCGATCTGATGGAATGTGGCCGGGTGCCGGATCCGGGAGTCAAGTATCCAGACATCGGTGCCGTCGTCGCTCGCGAACTCGGTCGACTGGAAAGCAAGGTTCCCGATTACGTTTCGCTTTACACATCGACCGAAGGCCGACGCAAAGGGACGAGCGGTTTTTTGGGTGCGCGTTACTCGCCGATGTTTCTGAGTGAAAGCATGACGCCGGCGAACGTTGTGCGGCCCGATATCATTTCCGAGATTGACCACCACGACCGAGCGGCGCTTCGCGACGTGTTGGCAAAGCGCTTTACCACAGCGCGTCGCAATCAAGCCGTCGACAGCCATATGTCGGCGTATCAACGCGTGCATGGACTGATGGCCAGCGCCGACCTGTTTGATATCGAACGTGAACCCGAAAGCGTTCGCAATCGTTATGGATCATCACAATTTGCCCAGCAATGCTTGATCGCGCGGCGATTGGTCGAAGCCGACGTGCCGTTCGTCAAAGTCGCTCGCGCGTGGTGGGACAGCCACGGCCAGAACTTCGAAACGCACCAAGAACTTTGCGCCGACTTGGACCATTCGATGTCGGTGTTGTTAGATGATTTGGCCGAGCGGGGACTGCTGGAGCACACGCTGGTGATCACGCTGGGCGAGTTCGGCCGCACGCCCAATATCAACGCCAGCCTTGGTCGCGACCACTTTGCGAGTGCTTGGAGCTGTAGCCTTTCGGGTGCGGGAATTCGTGGCGGCGTCGCTTATGGAAAAACCGACGACGAAGGGCACCGAGTGGTCGAAGGCGAAGCGAGCGCCGGTGACTTGTTCGCGACGATTCTTGCGGCGCTGGGGATCGACCACCAGCACGAATACATGCTGGGGGCGCGTCCGATTCCGCTGGCCGATTTCGGCACCAACCCGATCCGCGAAGTGCTGGCTTAAGTACCGTTTTCAACACCATTCCGTTAGCATCCTTATCGTCGAGTGTTCGCCATGATGCCCAGTGATGAGTCCGCCGCCGCGTTACAAGTTGCCGATTCAAAGGCCGCTGCGCCTGCGTTGCCACAGACGGTGAAGGTCGAAAAGACCATCGGTCTGCCGGCGATCGGTTTTTGCATAACGCAAGGCGAAGCGGCGACGACGTTGTTTGTCGGTATGTCGGACTTTGCGGTCCACCGAATCGATGTGGCGGCCGAAAAGATCGAAGCCATCCCGATCGGCCAAGAACGTCACAGCAGTTATGTAACGGGCCTGGTTCGCGCCGGCGATAAACTCGTTTCCGGCGGCTACGACGGCGCGCTGATCTGGTGGAACATGGCCAGTGGCGAAGTCATTCGCCGAGTCGAATCGGCGCATTCGAAATGGGTGCGGATGTTGGCCGTATCGCCCGATGCCAGTCGCGTCGCGAGTGTTGCTGATGATATGACCACACGACTTTGGGACGCATCCAGTGGCGATCTGATCGCGACTTGGGGCGATTACGAAA
>NZ_JBIPLW010000011.1:0-90445 GCF_044369455.1 Flavobacterium sp.
GGAGTTCCAGTTCCATCAATACTAGAAAAATAATCTCCATTTGTTAATGAAGGTAGTGTATAAGTTTCACAAACAGAAACATCAGGTAAAGTATCAATAGAAGGTTGAGCGAATGTCAACGTAAAACTTAAATTATCGGTACAGTTTGTTCCCTCACCAGTCATTGGAGCATAGATATAAATGGTCGAATTATCATTGATTACTGTTCCGGCTGGAATTACTGTCCCTGTACCGCTTGGTCCAGTGTAATAGTTTCCAATTGGCAATGCTGGCAAGGAATATCCGTTACATTGGGAGATATCTGCAGGTTGCGCAATACCAATAACTACTTCAAAACTATCTTCAGCAGTACAAGGATTTGATCCACTGGTAGCAGCATAAACATATATAGTTTGACTAGTTGTAATAACAGCTCCACTAGCTAATTGAGTTCCTGTACCGCCTGGCGCTGTGAAGTAATTCCCAACAGTTAATGAAGGTAAAGTGTAGGATGAACAATGAAAAACATCTGTTCGAGAACCTACATCTAAAGTGTTTATTATAGTAATATTAAAGCTAGTATCTACCGTGCAAATTGGTAAAGTTGTAGTTGTAAAATAGAAGTAAACTAACTGAGAAGTTGATATAACTGTTCCAAAAGGAATTAGAGTACCACTACCTGTTGGTCCACCTGGTTGTGTATAGTATTTCCCATTAGTTAATGGTGGTAAAGTATAACTACCACAATTTGTTACATCATCTGGTGTGAGATCATCTTCATCAACTATGGTAACTTTAAATGAACTATTAGCAGTACAAGTACCAGGGCCGCCTGGTTGATTGAAAATATAAATTGTTTGTGTTTCAGTAATTATATCACCAGCAAACATAGGTGTTCCACCGCCTCCAATGGCTGTAAAATAATTACCATTTGTTAAAGGAGCTAATATGAATTGATCGCAAACCATGACATCTTGCAGTACATCTACAATTGGTGTTTGATTCACAATTATATTAAAACTAGAAATACTGAAACAGCTTGGGTCACTACTATTTTGAACTCTAACAAAAATAGTTGTACTTCCGGTTAGAAAATAAGTTGGATCTGGAATAGGATTTATACCATTAGTAGCATTGTTTGAAGATGTAAAATAACTAACACTATAAATACTTGGAGATTGAGAACCTAAAATTGTACTAGCTTGTTGTGTTAAATTAACATATGCAGTATTTTGTGAAGCAGTATGACTACATCTTAACATATCTGGTGCTTGATTTGCCAAAGGTGGAGGAGCTAATCGTAATTGAAATGATTTAACCGTAAAACATTGACTGTTTGGTAGCTGAATTCTAAGATAAATTGTTACTCCACCTGGACTATTATACATTAATGGTAATGCATTTGTATTATTGTTAGCATCACTTGGAGTCGCAAAATAGCTAACGGTTGTTCCTGCTTGTAATCCTTGCGTTACAACTGGTGTATTTTGACCTAAATTATAGGCATATGTAGCTAAACCCATATCACATTTATATAGTGTAGTAGGGTTTGGAGAAACTATTTCTGGATAATATTCTACATCGATAGAATCTGTTATAGGAGCACAAGTACTAAATAAATTGGTATAAGTAACAGAATAAGTGCCAGGTAGAGTAACCGTTATGCTTGGACCAGTTTCTGATGGTAGCACTATGTTATTTTTTTTCCAAACAAATGAATAGTTAGTAGCGCTTAAGCCTGTTGTAATCGTTTGATTTGTTCCAAAGCACAATCCAGTATTAGTAGCAATAGTGATGTCTGCTCCCAAAACGTCCTGACCAATATTAAAACTGTCAGAGGATAAGAAAATAGCCGAATCCGATTGTGGGTCAGCTCTGTCAGCAATTACCAATTTTATATGATAAGGTACACCAGCAGTTAAAACAGATGCCGCCGTTAATACTTTAGTTTGACCATTAAAATTAGTAGCAGAATTCGCAGCCCCTGAGCCGCCATTAAAATTTCCAAAATATTGTGGATTTACTGATGAACAAGATGAGTTGTATTGAAAATCTCTAATAGTAACCACAGAAATTGGCAAGTTTGTACTCGGTACTACCGCCAAGTTAGTAGTAACTCCAGTAGATAAATTGGTTAGCAAAAACGCAAATGCATCCGAGTATAAACATTGAAAATTACCATATTCTTCTGAAGCAAAGATAAAATCAAAACTAAAATTTGGAGAAATTGGTGTAAAGTCAAATTCTAAAACCGAAGCATTTTTTGATACCATATTAATTCCTGAGGCAGCCAGCGTTGCTTCGAGAGATGGATCTCCAGGCCAAGTTGTCGACCCCTCATTTAGTAATGAAGTATTTGGTCCTGGTGCATTTAAGATATTTCCAGTACTTAATATAACACCACTTTGCATTGGGAAGTTTGGATTAGAGTTTTGGAAATACCCAATTCCGTTGGATGAACCAAAATTGGTTCCGGTCCTCCATGTAATGTTTGTTGCCGAAACACACGAGGAATTAATTAACACATTATTGACCAATTGTGGTACTGTGTAATTAGTTGAACTTACAGTGATTGGCTGTGAGAAGCCAATGGTGCTAAGTAGGATAGCAGAAAATAGTAATATCTTTTTCATAATCTGGGGATTTTGACAATACAAATATGAATAAATACATCGGTTAAAAGCAAATAAAATCGATGAAATGCATAATAATTTAATTTAAATTTATAATAATCTTACAAAATTATCATTTCAAATATTTTTTTCTTGATTTTTATAAACTTTTCTTGATATTAAAATTCTGCTGTAATGTTTATCTTTGTCCACTTAAATAAAATTAAAATGAAGCTTTCACAAATTCTAACTTTATCAATCCAAAAAGCTTTACAAGATTTATTTGATATTTTAATAGACAAAGTTGAATTTCAAATGACACGTAAAGAATTTGAAGGAGATATTACACTTGTTTTTTTTCCTTTGTTGAAAGTAATTAAAGGTAACCCACTCGAAATTGGAACTAAAATTGGAAACTATCTCGTCGATAATGAAGAAATTGTAATTCGATTTAATGTGGTTTCGGGATTTTTGAATATCGTACTTTCGGATGATTACTATATTACTTTTTTCAATGAAATAAAAGATAACCCAAATTTTGGTGTTGTAGAAATTCCTTCCAACAGTAAAGCTGTAATGGTAGAATATTCTTCTCCCAATACAAATAAACCATTACATCTTGGGCACGTTCGAAATAATTTATTAGGTTACGCTGTTGCAGAAATTATCAAAGCATCTGGGAAAAAAGTCTACAAAACCCAAATCATCAACGATAGAGGAATACATATCTGTAAATCGATGCTCGCTTGGCAAAAATTTGGAAACGGACAAACACCTGAAAGCTCTAAATTAAAAGGAGACAAATTAGTAGGTAATTTTTATGTGAAATTTGACCAAGAATATAAATCTCAAATATCAGAACTTATTACTCAAGGTAAATCTGAGGAAGATGCAAAGAAATTAGCGCCAATAATTCAAGAAGCTCAACAAATGCTTCTCGATTGGGAAGCAGGAAAACCAGAAGTTATAGAACTTTGGAAAACTATGAACGAATGGGTTTATGATGGTTTTGCTCAAACGTATAAAAATTTGGGTGTAGATTTCGATAGTTATTATTATGAAAGTAATACCTATTTGTTAGGAAAAGAAGTCGTGCAGTTCGGATTAGAAAAAGGCATTTTCGAAAAAGATCCCGATGGTTCAGTTTGGATTGATTTAACACCGGATGGTTTAGATCGAAAAATTGTGTTGCGTTCTGACGGAACTGCGGTTTATATGACTCAAGATATTGGTACTGCCATTCAACGTGTGAAAGATTTTTCAGATGTGGGCGGAATGGTTTACACCGTTGGAAACGAACAGGATTATCATTTTAAAGTATTATTTTTAATTTTAAAGAAACTCGGATTTAATTGGGCTGAAAGTTTATTTCACTTGTCATACGGAATGGTAGAATTGCCATCTGGAAAAATGAAATCTCGTGAAGGAACTGTTGTTGATGCTGATGATTTGATGGAAGAAATGACGGTAACCGCTGGAAAAATTGCAGCCGAATTAGGAAAGTTAGACGGTTATTCAGAAGAGGAGAAATCAAAACTTTTCAAAATGATTGGTCTTGGCGCTTTGAAATATTATATCCTTAAAGTAGATCCTAAAAAGCAAATCCTTTTCAACCCAGAGGAATCTGTTGATTTTGCCGGAAATACGGGTCCGTTTATTCAATATACTTACGCCCGAATTCAGTCCATTTTACGAAAGGCAGATTTCGGTTTAGATGTTGCAAACAGCCCAGCAGAACTGCATCCAAAAGAAAAAGAGCTATTAAAACAAATAGCGCTTTATCCTGAAGTAATTCAAAATGCAGCAAACAATCATTCACCAGCCTTGATTGCGAATTATACTTATGAATTGGTGAAAGAATACAATTCGTTTTATCAATCGGTTTCGATTTTGGGAGAAGAAGATTTAACAAAAAAAGTATTCAGAGTACATCTTTCTAAAAAAGTAGCTGAAACTATAAAAGCGGCATTTAAATTATTAGGAATTGAAGTGCCAGAACGAATGTAAATTTTAAAAATTTTAATTTTATTTCATGACAATTATCATAAAATAGCTTTTTTTACGTTTTTATCTTTGTAAACCATATAACTTTACTAATAACTTAAAATAAAATTAATGAAAAGACTACTCTTAATTCCCGCTTTATTTTGCCTATTGATGCTAAACGTAGCATCCATGTGCAGTTCTGATGATAACTCAAGTTCATCAACAGACCCAACACCAGTAATTACTATTGTTTCGCAAGGTACATGGCGTATAACTAGTTATGTTGACTCGGGGACAAATGAAACAAATCATTTTACAGGGTATAATTTTACCTTTGGCGCTTCGAGTGTAGTAACAGCAACAAATGGTACTAATACCTACACAGGAACATGGTCTATCGTAACAGATAGCAGCAATGATGATAATCCAAGTAGTGATTTAGATTTTAATATTGCATTTGCTTCACCTGTTGATTTTGCTGATTTAACAGATGATTGGGACGTTGTATCTTATACTGCCACTACAATTTCTTTAATTGATGTTAGTGGAGGAAATGGAGGTACTGATACTTTGGTATTTACAAAAAATTAAACTTTATTTTTTTATCATTTAAACCATTTCAATATTTTGGAATGGTTTTTTTATTTTACTATTAAACTTCAAAATCAAATCCTTAAATTTGCACTTCATTAAAAGTAAAGTCAGCCTATGTTCAATAATTTAAGCGAAAAACTAGATAAAGCTTTCCATATCCTAAAAGGACATGGAAAAATTACCGAAGTCAATGTAGCCGAAACTTTAAAAGAAGTCCGTCGCGCCTTGCTTGATGCCGATGTTAATTTTAAAATTGCTAAAGATTTTACCACCAAAGTTAAAGAAAAAGCTATAGGCCAAAATGTATTAACCACATTACAACCGGGGCAATTGTTGGTTAAACTTGTGAAAGATGAGTTGACCGAATTGATGGGCGGAGAAGCCACAGGAATAAACCTTTCCGGAAATCCAACTGTGATTTTAATGTCAGGTTTGCAAGGTTCGGGTAAAACTACTTTTTCAGGAAAATTAGCCAATTATCTTAAAACTAAAAAAGGAAAAAAACCACTTTTGGTTGCCTGTGATATTTATCGTCCTGCAGCAATCAATCAGTTGCATGTTGTTGGAGGTCAAATTGGGGTAGAAGTATATTCAGAACCTGAAAATAAAAGTGCGGTCCAAATCGCATTAAATGCCATTCAACATGCCAAATCAAATGGATTTAACGTAGTCATCGTAGATACCGCTGGTCGTTTAGCCATTGACGAGGAAATGATGAACGAAATAGCTAATGTGCATGCCGCAATTAAACCACAAGAAACCTTGTTTGTAGTAGATTCTATGACAGGTCAAGATGCGGTGAATACAGCGAAAGCGTTTAACGACAGATTGAATTTTGATGGCGTAATTCTTACCAAATTAGATGGAGATACCCGTGGTGGAGCTGCCATTTCAATTAAATCAGTTGTCGATAAACCAATAAAGTTTATCGGAACAGGTGAAAAAATGGAAGCTATTGATGTGTTCTATCCCTCGCGTATGGCGGAACGAATTCTAGGGATGGGTGATGTAGTTTCTTTGGTAGAAAGAGCACAGGAACAATACAATGAAGAAGAAGCCAGAAAAATTCAAAAGAAAATTGCCAAAAATGAATTCGGTTTTGACGATTTCCTGAATCAAATTCAACAGGTGAAAAAGATGGGGAATATGAAAGACCTTGTGGGGATGATTCCTGGTGCTGGAAAAGCCCTAAAAGATGTGGAAATAGAAGATGACGCTTTCAAGCATATTGAAGCCATTATACATTCGATGACGCCCAAAGAAAGAAGCAAACCTGCGATTATCGACATGAAAAGAAAAACCAGAATCGCAAAAGGGTCTGGTAGAAAAATTGAAGAAGTAAATCAGTTGATGAAACAATTTGAGCAAATGAGCAAAATGATGAAAATGATGCAAGGCGGTGGCGGAAAGAATTTGATGAAGATGATGGGCGGGATGAAATAGCAAAGAGACGCGATTTATTGCGTCTTTTTTCATAAACAAGACAACAAAAAAAATGAAATTATTAGACGGAAAAAAAATATCAGAAGACATTAAAAACGAAATCGCAGCCGAAGTTCAAAAGATGAAAGCCAATGGCGAGAAAGTCCCTCATTTGGCTGCCATTATTGTAGGGAATGATGGTGCAAGTTTGACTTATGTTGGTAGTAAAGTAAAATCCTGTGAAAGAGTAGGTTTTGAATCTACTTTAATTAAAATGCCCAATACTACATCGGAAACAGAATTACTCAAAAAAATAAAAGAACTTAATGAAGATGATAACATCGATGGATTTATAGTGCAATTACCATTACCAAAACAAATTGACACACAGCACATTATCATGTCCATTGATCCAAGCAAAGATGTAGATGGTTTTCATCCCGAAAATTTTGGAAAAATGGCGTTGGACATGACTACGTTTATTCCGGCAACACCTTTTGGAATCCTAGAATTGCTAGAGCGATATGGTGTGGAGACACAAGGAAAACATACTGTTGTGATTGGAAGAAGTCATATTGTTGGTCGCCCAATGAGTATTTTGATGGGAAGAAAAGGGTTTCCCGGAAACTCAACCGTAACGCTTACACACAGTTATACTAAAAACATTGCCCAAATTACAACACAAGCCGATATTATTATTACAGCACTCGGCGTTCCTAATTACCTAAAAGCAGAAATGATTAAAGATGATGCCGTCGTGATTGATGTTGGAATAACCCGAATAGCTGATGAAAATGACCCGAGAGGTTACCGCATTACAGGTGATGTCGATTTTGATGCCGTTTCTAAAAAAGCATCTTATATAACCCCTGTTCCGGGCGGTGTTGGTCCTATGACCATTGCCATGCTTTTGAAAAATACGTTGTTAGCTCGAGAGCAAAGAAGATCTAGATAATGAAAAAATCCTGAGCTAAAACTCAGGATTTCTTGTTCTTACCGTTTTTATATTGAACCTTTTCAACCACCTGAACTTTTACTACTTGTTTTTTATCTTTTGGATTAAAAGATTTTTTTTGGGAGTTCGTATTTGGTTTAGCTTCACTCTGTTTCCTTTTTGCTTGGGTGAAGTCCGTTTTTGGCTTGAATTCTGCTTTCTGCTTTTCAGCAATATTTTTCTTAACTACTTCCTGGTTTTGCTTGATGACATCCATAGCATTTTTCGGATTTTCTTTAGTGCCACGCAAATGAATTACCAGTCCATTCAAAAAGTTACGCAACACTTGGTCGCCACATTCCATAAAATTTGGATGATCTTCATTACGAAAAAGATTTCCAATTTCGCCTTTTGACATTCTGAAATCAACCAATTCCAGAATTTCTACAATTTGATCATCACGAAGTTGTAAGGCTACACGTAATTTTTTAAAGATATCGTTGTTATTCATAGTATTTTAGAAGTTTCAAAGTTATACAATTCACAATTCACAATTCACAATTCAAAACAGCCAAAGATATGCCTTTTTAAAACCTTCACGCCACAATTTTTCGTTGTGCTGTCCACCTTTGACAATAACTTCTTTGTTGAGTTTTTTACACTCACAACGTTTGGTGTTTACCCATTGCTCCACGTTTTTCATATCCGGAATCATATCGGCATCTCCTTCGTTATCGCCACACAAGAAATAGATTTTAGTATCGAAGTCTTTAGTTTGAGCAAGTAAATCATTAATTTCATTTCGATTAAACCAAAAAGCGGGCGAAAAGCAACCTACTTTTCCAAAAACTTCTGGATATTTTATAGCAGCATAAAAAGAAACCAATCCGCCCAATGAACTACCAAAAACGGCTGTATTCTTAGCGTTAGTTTTGGTTCGGTAAGTGGCATCAATTCTTGGTTTTAAAGTGGTAACAATAAAATCTAAATACGCATCTGCTTTTCCGCCTCCATATTTTGAATGTTGAAACGGTGTTAGTTCCTCCATTCTATTTTCTGTATTTTCAATTCCAATTACAATAACTTTAGCATGGATGCTGTCTAGAGTTTCATCTATGTTCCATTCGCCTGCATAAGAAGTTGATGCGTCAAATAAGTTTTGAGCATCGTGCATATAAATGACAGGATATTTTTTGGCAGAAGTTGTATAACCCTTAGGAAGATAAACCCAAATCTTTTTTGCCGTTTTTAGTTGAGGTATTTCAATTGAAAAAGTAGATACTTGTTTACTTGCGGAAGGTTGTTGGGCATTACTATTTAAATAAAACAGTAATAAAAGCACTAGTAAAATATGTTTCAAAATTGATTTCGTTATGTTTTAGTCTTCGGTTTTTAATTCATCTTTTTTTATTTCTTCAACAGCTGTTTCTTCTTTTTTCTGTTTCTTTTCTTTTTTCTTTGGTTTGCTATCTTCTATTAGAATTTTATATTTTTCCTTTTGTTCCTTGTTTAGATAAGAGTTGACTGTTTTATCTGTTCTTTCCATCATAGATGTAATTTCTTTTGATTTCTCATCATCTGAAATTTCTTTTTTTACAATGATATCAATATTTCTATTGTTTTTATCAATTTCATTTCTAATAGCAATAGTTTGGAGTTCGTCAAGCGTTAATTCTTTTTTTAACTTGTCCATAAATTTATCAAGTTGTTCTGTTTTCTTTTTTTCAATTTCATAAGCTGAAGGTTGAGAAGGCGGCGTATACGTTCTTCCAATATTTCTATTAACACCACCATTTCTATTTGCATTTGGGTCAAAAGCTTGTGATAGTATATTGTAAGATGAGAATAACAATACAATAATAAAAAATTTAATTTTCTTCATTTGTACAAAATTTAATGCTGTAAAATTAACATTTCAAATCAATAATTTTTATCATTTAACAAAATAGTATATTTTAGCTAAAAAATATGCATTTGATGAACAATTATAACGAAAGAATAGCCCTTTTGTCAGAAATGATTTCCTTCTCTGTTGTTGACGGAAGATTGCATGAAAGAGAATATCTTTTCTTATCTATGATCGCCGAAGAACTTCAGGTTAAGAATGATGATTTCAAAAACCTTTTTCATCAAGAAGAATATCCTATAGTTATCAAATCAGAGTTTGAGCGTGTGCAACAATTTTATCGATTGGCTTTATTAATGCATTGTGATGGTGTTTTGCACGAACGCGAACAAAATAAAATTCATGAAATAGGAATTAATATGGGATTAAATCCTCACGCGATAAAACGCGTATTAAAAGCTATGGAAACTTCTCCAACCAAAATGGTATCCGCTGAATTTCTTTTGGAAGTTTTTCAAGAGCAATTGAATTAGGAAGAAGGTACTATTTTCTCAAAAGCGTTTCTAATACTACCTCTAAAAGTTACCTCTCCGCAATAGGTATAGCCTAATTTTTCAAGAATTTTAAGCATTGGAATGTTGTCAAAATTGGTATCTACTTTGATGCTAAAGATGTTATTGTTTACCGCTAGATCTTCAGTAAATAGAAAAATTTTCTGCGCCAAACCTTTCCCTAAATAGTCATCAGAAATGGCAACCCGATGCACTACGACAAAATCGCCATTGGTCAGCCAAGTTCCTTTTAGCTGTTCATAAGCAGGTTCATCATTAAAGAGAATCGCAGCATAACCTGCAAGAATATTATCCAAAGTAATAACATAGCCAATTCCTTTTTCAATATCCTGTTTTATAACGTCCTCATTTGGATAACCATCTTGCCATTGTTGACTTCCATCATTTTTTCTGCGTACAATGGCTTGCTGAATGATTGTCCATATTTCTGCTGTATCTAATGTTGTTGCTTTTCTGAAATTGAAATTCATAGCTTAAAATTGATATCCAATCCTCATTAAAGGTGAAATTTTTGTCCAATTCCATTGATTGATGTGATAATTAATCTCACCATATACGTCTATGTATTCGTTATAATTTTCAGCAAAGACATTTGAATAGCTGATTTGTTGTCTTGATGCTGTTCCATTCGAAACTGTCCGCATAAAATAAACCTGCAATTCCATCGAAACCACGATATTTTTGTAAATAGTGTATTGAGGCTTGATAATAGGCCCAATTCCCATTGAAACGATTGGTCCAATTCTATCATTGACGTTAATTGTCTGATTAGCTATGGGGCTATTATCACTAATCTTTACCTGTTGAATATTGTAATCGTAATCTCCTCTTCCTTTCAAATAATATATAGAGGCCAAATCAAAGCCACAATCTATAGAAAACCTGTCGTTCAAATGTATTCTTTTTGCGATTCCGATAAATAAATTGATATGATTTTGACTGTAATGATCATTCTGATTGAGGATAGATTTATAATCTTCTGCGCTGTTTATGCTTACATGATTACTATGATCTTTACTATTGATAAAGGAAATACCTAACCTTGGTCTGAATACAACATCATTCTGAATTCTTTCATAACTAATGCCAATGGCACTTGAAAACGAATTTGCGGAATTGTTACTATCAACATTAGTATCAATACCGAATAGTGATTCAAAGTCATAAAATGGTTTGACCAAATTGTCTACAGGCTGGTACAATTCTATGCTAAAAGTATTTTTCTTGGTCTTTCGTTTTTCAGAAGTGTTTTGACAAATAACTGTCGAGGCTGATAATAAGGATACTAGGAGTAAAGTAACGGATTTTGTTTTCATAAGGGAAAGAGATTAGTTTGGATTATAACTGTAACGCAAAACATAGTAATTTATTATAATTTTCCCACAGAGTCATTAAATTGAAGCAGTGACTTAAATCGCGATCGTAATTTAGATCGTCTGTAATTTATCCTGCAATGCTTTAATCTCATCTCTCCATCTTGCTGCTTGCATAAAGTCTAACTCTTTTGCCGCTTTTTCCATTGCTTTGCGTGCTTCACGGATTTTCTTTTCTATTTCGGGTTTCGATAAGTATAAGCTTTCCGGTTCAGCCGCTTTGGCAATTTTGTCTTCATAGTATTGGGTTGAAACGGAATTATTCCCTAACGCACTTCCTAAACTTTTATTCAAAGCTTTTGGTTCCAATCCATGTAAAGTATTGTAAGCAATTTGTTTTTCGCGACGGTAATGGGTGTCGTCCATGGTTTTTTGCATGCTGTTGGTAATTTTATCAGCGTACATAATCGCTTTTCCGTTGACGTTTCTGGCAGCACGACCAACGGTTTGTGTTAAAGAGCGATGACTTCTCAAGAAACCTTCTTTATCGGCATCCAAAATGGCTACCAATGATACTTCTGGTAAATCCAAACCTTCACGGAGTAAGTTCACACCAATCAAAACATCAAACAACCCTTTGCGTAAATCCTGCATTATTTCTACACGTTCCAAAGTATCTACATCCGAATGGATATAACGGCATCTGATGGAAACTTTGGTTAAATATTTGGTCAGTTCTTCTGCCATTCGTTTAGTTAAAGTCGTAACCAAAACTCTTTCGTCTAATTCACATCGTACTTGAATTTCTTCTATCAAATCATCAATTTGATTCAAACTCGGGCGCACTTCAATTATTGGGTCTAATAATCCTGTAGGTCGAATAACTTGTTCTACATAAATACCTTCTGATTTTTGTAATTCATAATCGGCAGGCGTTGCCGAAACATAAATGACTTGATTTTGCATGCTTTCAAATTCTTCAAACTTCAACGGACGATTGTCCATAGCAGCAGGTAATCTAAAACCATATTCAACAAGGTTCTCTTTTCGACTTCGATCGCCGCCATACATGGCATGCACTTGCGAAATCGTAACGTGACTTTCATCGACTACCATCAGAAAATCATCCGGAAAATAATCTAACAAACAGAAAGGACGAGTGCCAGGAAGTCGTCTGTCTAAATAGCGGGAATAGTTTTCAATTCCAGAACAATAGCCCAACTCGCGTATCATTTCCAAATCAAAATTGGTACGTTCTTCCAAACGTTTTGCTTCCAAATGTTTGCCAATTTCTTTGAAATAATCGACTTGCTTTACCAAGTCTTGTTGAATGTCCCAAATCGCGGCTTGTAAAACATCGGGTGATGTCACAAACATATTCGCAGGATAAATATTTAGTTTTTCGTAGCGTTCCAAAACCTTAGAACTTTTAGCATCAAAAGCTTCAATTTCTTCAATTTCATCACCAAAAAAATGCACCCGATACGGTTCATCGGCGTAACTCGGAAAAATATCAACAGTATCTCCTTTGATTCGGAAATTTCCAGGTGTAAAATCATCTTCGGTTCTCGAGTATAAACTCTGTACCAAACGATGTAATAACTTGGTTCGCGAAATGATTTCGCCTTTTGCAATTGACACAACGTTCTTTTGAAACTCAACTGGATTCCCAATTCCATACAAACACGACACCGAAGAAACCACAATAATGTCACGACGACCTGAGAGTAGGGCAGAAGTAGTGCTCAATCGTAGCTTTTCTAATTCTTCATTTATAGATAAATCTTTTTCGATGTACGTTCCCGTTACCGGAATAAAGGCTTCCGGTTGGTAATAGTCGTAATACGAAACAAAATATTGCACCGAATTGTTTGGGAAAAATTGTTTGAACTCAGAATATAATTGCGCTGCTAATGTCTTATTATGCGCCAAAACCAAAGTAGGTTTATCTACTTGCTGCACTACATTAGCAACCGTAAATGTTTTTCCAGAACCAGTAACTCCAAGTAGGGTTTGGTATTTTTCGCCATTAAGAATACCCGCAGAGAGTTTCTCGATAGCTTGCGGTTGGTCACCGGTAGGTTTGTAATCGGATACGACTTGGAATTTCATTTTTTGGTTGGCTAAAGGACAAAGTTACAAAGTTAAAAGCATACTTTACTTTACTTTTAACTTTGTACTTAACAATAACCAATTCTTATTTAAACTGTAGTGCCAACGTTATAATATGCGAGGATAACCCATCATTTCTGGTATAGTATCCGTATCGAAGGTCTAAACTATGAATTCGTTTAATATTAAAAATTCCCTTATTGCTATCCACAATATGATAGTCTAATCCAATCATATTGCTAGTGAACTTTGACAAGTCATAATCACTTGTGTAAAATTCATTAGTCAGCTGATGTTGATTTTTGGCATCAAAATATTTCGCTTGACTTTGATGGTAGAAACGATATGGTATAGCTATGGATGAGAATTCGGTAAGTTTATAACTTGGCTCAAAACTAAAAGTATGCGAATTTATATTCCAATTGTCATAATAGTATCTGTAGAATGTTCGCAATACAATTTTGTCATTCAGGTAATAATTACCTCTAATTCCAACTGGAATTTTAAATCGGGTACTGGGAAGTTTTTCCGAACGAACCGAAAGGTCTTCAAAATAGACACGGTTGAATTTAGTTGCTAACAAACCTTCTTGATAGCCAATGTCTGCAAGTATGGCAATTTGGAACTTTTTATTAATGACTTGAGATAATGTTAATCCTAAATTATAGGAATTCCTTGGCTTAGAATCATTATTTCTAGCATCAGTATCAGATGGATTATTCCTCAGTTCTATGGGCAAAATGACTTTCCATGTGTCAAAAAATGCCATTCCTCTAACAGAAAACTCACGGTTATTATCTTTGGATGTTTTAGCAAAACCTACATTGGCTCCAATAGAGAAATAATCATATTCGGCCGAGAAAGAAACGCCACCATTATAAACTGTTTTTTTCTCTTCATTAGCATAGCTATAATTCGCAGAGGGATAAATACGAATATCTTGATACGATGCAGAGGAAACGGTATTTGGATCAATTTTATCGGATGAAGCAGAAGTATAACTGTCAATGCCAACATTAATATCTAGTGAATGAATGTTGTTTTTTTTATCTCTTTTAGACAAAATAACTTCAAAGTTTGTAGCGATATCGGTTAATTTTTCTGTTCCTTCACCTCCAGTTACAGCCGAGTTATCTCCGTCTTGAGTATAATAACTTGAAATGAAATTAATCTCTTCAATTTTTAGTTTCTGCTTTTTATAATTGCTAGAAACACTATCATTTTGTGCTTTACTATGATGGGTAAATAAAAAAGCCAAGCATGCTGCTGTAATAATTCTTTTTTTCATTTTAAATTAAATTAATTACAACCACATCCACCGCCAGTTTTTCCGCCATTAGCGCCAGAACTAGCTTCTCGGTACAATTGAAAAGTGTTTTCAAATTTTTCCGTTTTTTTTGCCGTAAGTACCATTTCAGCATCATTAATTTTTGCTTTTTGATACTCTTTAACGGTACTACAGGCGTTTAAAGAAAGTAGTGCTATAGCAATAATAAACTTTTTGTTTATAGCTAATAAGTTCACTTTTTTTAGAATCTTAAATTTCATAGGTTTTTAGTTTATGGTTATATTATTTGAAAAATAGGTTTTGTCGTTATCATCAATAATGATACAACCAATGGTTTTTAATTGATTTATAAAATTCATTCCAACTTCAATACCCATAACAGTAACCGGTGTTGCCAATGCATCGGCTATTTCTGCATTTTCAGCCAAAATAGTGACACTTTTTATTCCTGATATTGGGTAACCTGTTTTCGGATCAATAGTATGTGAATACCGTTTGTTGTTAATGGTGATAAACTTTTCATAATTACCAGATGTTGCTACTGCTTTATCGGTAATTTTGAAAGTAGAGAATATTGATTTTCTTTGGTTTGGGTCAGCCACACCGATAGTCCATGGGTCACCATTTTCTTGATATCCCCAGGCAGTTAAATCTCCCGAAGCATTTACAATTCCATTCATAACATTATTTTCAATAAGTTTTTTCTTTGCCATTTCTGCGGCATACCCTTTACCGATTCCACCAAAACCTATGCGCATTCCTTTATTTTTTAAAAAAACAGTTTTGTCTTCCTCATGGAGTACTATATTTTCATAATTGATTAGTTCTACTGCTTTTTTCGCCACTTTAGGTTCAGGAAGCGAAGTCATATTTAAATCAAAATTCCAAAATCTTTTGTCTAAGCTGCCATAACTGATATCAAAAGCACCTTGAGTTATTTTAGAAATAACTTGACATCTTTTTATCAATTGGAAGACTTCTTCATCCACTTTAACTGGAGAAATACCTGCATTTTCATTTATTTTATAGGTAATACTTGTATCTGAAAAGGTAGTTAATAACGCTTCAATTCTTTTTATTTCTTGGATAGCAATTTCAAAATTCTCAAGGGCATTGTATTCGTTTTCATCAATTAAAGTGAACTCAAATTGATTTCCCATTAACCGTATGTTTTTTTTGAATTGCATACTAATTCGCAATTATTTTATTTCATTAATAAACTCATCAATGGTTTTAGAGGGCAATTCTTCCCATCTTTTTATAATAGTTCCATTTTCATTTATGAGGATGATTAAAGGGAAAATTCCTTTTGGATTGAATTTTTCAGCAAGTTTTTCATTTTCTAAAGTTTGTTCTTTAGACAATGCATTTTTTTTCTGTTTAGGGAAATCAGCATTGAAAACAACTAAATTATTAGTGGCAAATTCTTTAAAACTTGGATTTTCAATAAAGTTTTTTTTGAATCGAACACAAGGTGAACACCAATCAGAACCTGAAAAAAAGAATAATACTTTCTTATGTTCTTCTTTTGCTTTACTAATAGATTGATCTAGAGTTGCAGTTTGTTGGGAATACGTTGAATAACTTAATAAAATGAATAAAATTACAGGGAAAGTTTTCATAAAACAGAGGCTAAATATTAGAATAAAAGTAACCTATTTTAACAATTGTTGAACTTTTACATTCTTAAATTTAGATTAAGATTAAAACAACACTTTTTTGAAGTATAAAAATTAATCCCAGCATTCCATTAATAACAAATCTCCATCTGTATGGGTAATTGCAACAATACCATCTTCAATCACATGATTACTACTGCCAGTTCGGTAGCCAATGGTTAAATCTTCATTATTTAGTGAATAAAAAAGATTTTGAGTTGTAATTCCGATGACTTTTCCAATTGGAATTAAGGAAAGAATGGTTTCAGCAGTGTACCATTTTTCAAAAATATTAGGAAGTAAATACACCTTAGAATGGTCATCTAAAACAACAATTTTCAATTGGTTACGGTAGGCAACGATATTGGTTAAATTGGTAATGGTATGATCTGCGCGTCTTCCGGTTGCCCAGATAACATTCGCTGCTTTATGTCCTTTTTCGATGAGATAATCAAATGCTTTTTCCAAATCGGTTTTATCCTGATTTGGAGAATATACAATTTCTAATGGATATTGTTTTTCTTTATAATAATTGGCATCAAAACCTCTATCGAAATCGCCTAAAAGCACGTCAACTTTTATTCCTAATTCTAAAACGCGCTCAATAGCCGAATCTAAAACAATAACTAATGGTGACCATTCCAACAACTGGCCTAATAATTCTTGAGAACATACTTCACCATTTGCTATAATTAGTGCTGGTTCTTGGTCGTCGCGAACGATATGATGTGAAGACATTTTTTACGAGATACTTAGATTTTAAAAGTAAATAATACTTCTTTCTCCATACTTCTTTTTCGAATTATTCTACAATAATATATTCTTTAACCTCGGTTTTGCTTAAGCGGAAATACCCAAGAGCAAAATTATCGAAATTGGTTTGGTTTACGACATTTCCTCTAACAGTTGATGTTGGTGTAGAAAACGGCCCTGCACTGTTGGTTCCTGTTTGTGCCAGAAGGATATTCATGTAGTTGTAATAATTTCGTGTGACACCGTTTAATGTGAATTTTAAAGTATCACCCGTTTTTAAATCTTCACTGAAATACAAACCAAACATCTCGTTGTTTTGAAAAAAGCGATCTTCTAAAACGCCGTATTCTGGTATCACTTTATAAGGATCATCAATTCTTAAGAAGTATTGATTGGTTTCGTTTTGTAAGTCATTAAAAAAGAATTTTACTTCTTTTTCATTGCCAAGAATACCGCCATCATTTACTTGCTCAACTCTTGTAACTGCTGGAGTATTTAAAAGCGCTTCCGTAGAAGTATAGGTTTCACCGAGATAAATAACAGTCAAAGTATAATTTTCACCAACTACGGGAATAAAATTATAACATTTATAGGTTCCAGCCGTTCCATCTTCTGTAAAAGTAAATACTTGACTGCTGCTATTAGTGATAAAAACTGTGGCTCCAGAAACGGTTGGAATTGTATTGGAGAAATAACCAGTTGTGGTTGATAATTTTACTTTTTGTTCGTTACCGTTGGTTTCAGCATACCAATTAATTGACGCTTCAATAACCAATCGGGGTTCGCCTGTAGCTAAATCTATATCGATAACTTTTTCACAAGAAATAAATAAAAAAAATAGTAATAGTACTATAATGTTGGATGTTTTCATAATTTAAAATTTAATGTTATACGTTGCACTTGGAACTATTCCAAAAATGGATAATCGTAGGGCTTCATTTGAAGCAGTTTCGTCATTTTGTCGGAAAGTTATGGATGCAGCATTTTGCCTGTTATAAAGATTATAGATTCCAAAAACCCATTCGGCTTGCCATTTTCTTTTTTTGTTTTTGTGAGGTGTTAAAGTTGCTGAAACATCTAAACGATGATAGCTTGGTAGATTGTTTTCATTTCTGGAACTATAATTTGGAACTGTTATACCTTCATATTCATATTGTCCATTAGGAAAAGTTACAGGTTGCCCTGTTTGGAAAATCAAATTAGCACTAAACCGCCATTTTTCTGTCCATTTATAATTAGCTACGATAGCTAGATTATGCAATTTGTCAAAACCTGTTTTATACCAATCGCCATTATTGATTCCAGTTTCTACAGCTGTTCTGCCTTCAACTTTTTGTTCCGTTCTCGAAAGTGTATAGGATAGCCAGCCTTTAAAACGTCCTGTGTTTTTTCTGAATAAAACCTCTAGTCCATACGCTCTTGCTTGACCGTTTAGAACGACACGTTCTATAGCCTCGTTTGCTATTAAATTGGCGCCATCAATATAATCGACACGGTTTTTTATTTTCTTAAAAAAGGTTTCTAGTTCTAATGAAAATTCATCATCTTTTATATTTTGAAAATATCCCAAAGCGACTTGATCTAATAATTGTGGTTTTAAAAAGTTGTCACTTGGAGCCCATACATCTAGAGGTGTTGGCGATTGTGTATTAGAAATTAGATGCAAATATTGTGACATTCGGTTATAACTCGCTTTTATAGATTGGTTTTCATTAATGGTATACGAAATGGCAAATCTCGGTTCCAAATTATCAAACTTGGCAATGGTTTTATTTTTTCCATAACTGATTGTTCCTGTTGGTTCAGCACTTTCATAGATTAAAAAATCGGGATTGAAAATTACAGGTTGATTATCGGCGTACGTATTCAGCGTTTGATTTCCAAGTCTTAGAAATGAACTTACTCTTACTCCATAAGAGATTGCAATTTTATTAGAAATTTGATGTTCAGCATCAATATAAATAGCATTTTCAAGGGCATATTTTTTATCCAATTGGTCGGCATTTATTCCGGAATCTGCGCGCGTTGGTTCTATTTTACCTGGATTAAAATCATAATAATTTGAATTGATTCCATATGTTAATTTTAGTTTATCACTCAGATAATGCTTAAAGTCGTATTTGATGTTATAGTTTTTGATTCCACTATCCCAATTGAACCCAATGATGTCTAATTTAAGACCATAATAATAATCAGAATATATTACCGATAAATTTGAAAATAATTTATCAGAAAATAAATGGTTCCATCTAAAATTTACAACTGTATTTCCATAGGTATTTACAAAGCTATCATCCAATTGAAATACATCGCGACCAAAATAACCCGAAAGATAGATGTTGTTTTTTTCGTTTAAAGAGTAACTCAATTTAGTATTTAAATCGTAGAAGTAAGCCAAGTTTGGATTGTCAATTAGTTTTAAAAAAAGATGTGCATACGAAGCTCTGCCTGCCACTACAAATGAACCTTTTCCTTTTACAATTGGACCTTCGGCTAACATTCTACTTGAAATTAATCCAATGCCACCATTCATATGAAAATCATTTTTGTTACCCTCTTTTTGATAAATATCTAAAACAGAAGATAACCTTCCGCCATAACGCGCTGGAATTCCACCTTTATAGAGCTTTAAATCTTTAATAGCATCTGGATTGAAAACGGAGAACAATCCAAAAAGATGTGAGGAATTATAAATAGTAGCTTCGTCTAATAAAACTAAATTTTGATCGGCACCACCACCACGAACATTAAATCCCGATTGTCCTTCTCCAGCATTAGTTACTCCGGGTAAGGTTAAAATAGATTTGATAATGTCAACTTCACCAAATATTACAGGCATTTCTTTAATTTCTTGAATGGTGAGTTTATTAACGCTCATCTCCGGTTTTCGGATGTCAACTCTTTTCTTATTATCAACAATAATAACTTCTTTAAGCAATTGACTTGATTCTGCGACTAAAAAGTTTTTTTTGATATTGGCATTTAAACTAACTTTTTCCTCGATAGCTTGGTATCCAACATAACTGATGGAAATTGTATATTCTCCTTTTGGCAGCGTGATAGAATAAAAACCATATTCATTAGTTGAGATTCCTGTCTTGGTTTCAAGAATAAAAACGTTCACACCAATAAGGGTTTCTTTTGTTTTGAGATCTGAAATTGTTCCGCTTAAGGTATATTTTTCCTGTGAAAATGAAAAGATTGAAACAAAAAGTAACAAGAGAAGTATATTTTTTTTTTGCATGGAATAGATTGTTTTTTTGAATTGTGCTTTCGACGCCTAAAGATACTATTTGTTACTTGCAATTTTGTTAAGCTAGGGTTAAATTGGAACAATTTTTGATAAAAAATTAAATACTTTTACAACCTAAACAATTGGTACATGAAAGCAGCTTTTGCTTTATTATTTTTAATATTCTTTTGCTTTAATGGTTTTTCACAATTTGAAACACCTAAAAGAACTCTAAATATTGCTCCAGTATCAAATCCAAAAGGAGCAGTTTCTCCAACAAGTTCAAAGTCCATAACTTATCCTAGCATTTTTGATAAAAAAGATAAATTATCCGAAAGTGTTTCATTATTAAAGAAGAAACCAGATGACGAGAAAAGTATCTTTGAAAAAGAGCAATTCGCAAGTCCAGTAAAAGAGTACACCGATAAAATGAATAATCAATTAAAAACAGAAGGATTTACAAGAGAAAATGTAAGCAGTGATATGTTTTTAGGAGAGTTTAAAATCTTTACAGAAAAATTGACTATTTCATGTAGAGACAATTCAGCTATTGATGGAGATGCAATTTGTATTTGGGTAAATGGAGAAAAAGTAAATCCAGTAGTTGAATTACAATCAGGTTTTAAAAGCTATACCTATACTCTGAAAATGGGGTTAAATAACATTCAAATAGAAGCCTTAAATGTTGGCGAAGTGTTTCCGAATACGGGACAATTTGGATTTTTTGACGGTAATGAAAAAGTAGTTACTATTCAAAACTGGGATTTGAATACGGGTTACAAAGCCATTGTAAAAATATATAGGACAGAGGGGTTAGATGAAAAGAAATAAAAAGGCGACCAAATGGGTCGCCTTTTTAAATTAAAATATATAGTTAAAATTTATCCAAGTTTAGCATCTAAGTTTTCTTTGATAGCTGCAAGAAAACCTTCGGTTGTTAGATAATCAGCATCAGTTAAACCTTCAGTTTTTACTAGCATGGCTAAATCTTTAGTCATTTTTCCACTTTCAACAGTTTCTACACAAACTTGTTCTAGTTTCAAACAAAAATCAATTAATGCTTGATTCCCGTCAAGTTTACCGCGATGTTCCAGTCCTCTTGTCCAAGCAAATATTGACGCAATCGGATTTGTAGAAGTTGCTTTTCCTTTTTGATGTTCTCTGTAATGACGCGTTACCGTTCCGTGTGCGGCTTCCGCTTCAACCGTTTTTCCGTCTGGAGTAACTAAAACAGAAGTCATTAATCCCAATGAACCAAATCCTTGTGCAACGGTATCCGATTGCACATCGCCATCATAATTTTTACAAGCCCAAACAAATCCGCCATTCCATTTCATGCACGATGCCACCATGTCATCAATAAGTCGGTGTTCGTAAATCATCCCATTAGTTTCAAAATCTGTTTTGTAATGTTTTTGATATACTTCTTCAAAAATATCTTTGAAACGTCCATCATATGCTTTCAAAATGGTGTTTTTCGTAGATAAGTATAAGGGCCATTTTTTGGTCAAAGCCATTTGAAAAGAGGAATGTGCAAAACCATAAATACTTTCGTCAGTATTGTACATTGCCATAGCAACACCATCACCTTCAAAATCATAAACTTCCCAAGTTTTAGTTTCACCAGTTTCATTAGTAAAACTCATCGTCAGTTTTCCTTTCCCTTTTATTACAGTATCGGTAGCTTTGTATTGATCTCCAAAAGCGTGACGTCCAATAACGATAGGTTTTGTCCAACCTTGAACGTAACGAGGTACGTTACTCATTATTATTGGCTCACGAAAAACAGTTCCTCCGACAATATTTCGAATAGTTCCGTTTGGTGATTTCCACATTTTAGAAAGGTTGAATTCTTTTACGCGCTCTTCATCTGGAGTAATGGTGGCACATTTAATTCCAACATTGTATTTTTTAATGGCTTCTGCTGAATCAATTGTGATTTGGTCTTTTGTCGCTTCTCTATTTTCAATACCTAAATCGTAGTATTTAATATCTAAGTCGAGATAAGGAAGAATAAGTTGTTCTTTAATAAAGTTCCAAATAATTCGAGTCATTTCATCGCCATCCAATTCTACCACCGGATTGGCTACTTTAATTTTTACCATATTCTTGGATTAGTTTTAAATTTTTGCGGAAACAAATATAATTAATATGTGATGAAGTCCGTTCATAACCCAGTCTAAATTAATTGAATTATCATATTGTTAATTAAACATTAAAAAAGTGCTAATTTGATAAAATATAAGGTTTAAATTGACAAAATAAAAAAAGTCCCGGTGAAAACCGAGACTCTCCTTATAAATAGAAAGTTTAGAATTATCTTCTTCTTTCTTTGATTTTAGCTTTTTTACCAGTAAGTTCTCTAAAGTAGTAGATACGAGCTCTTCTAACTTTACCTCTTTGGTTCACTTCTACTTTTTGTAAAGCAGGCATGTTAACTGGGAAGATACGCTCTACACCAACTGCACCGGACATTTTACGGATTGTAAAAGTTTCTGTAATTCCTGCACCTTTTCTTTGGATTACAACTCCTTTGAAAAACTGAGTTCTTGTTTTTTCACCCTCTTTAATTTCGTAGTAAACGGTGATGGTATCACCAGCACCAAATACGGGGAAATCTTTTTTTGTTGATAATTCGTTGTTAACGAAATCTACTAAATTTGCCATTTTTTTTAAATATTATGGTTTTGAATTTGAGCAACATTCACGGTTTTCGCCAGAGGTTAGTCAAATGTGGGGGCAAATTTAAGTAAAAAAGTTTAGAAAAAGTTTAAAAGTTTAGAAAAAGTTTAAATTTGTTTGTTGCTTAAACTAAATTAAACAATTTAAACCATATTAAACTATTCTTCAAGTAAATCCGGCCTTCTGTTTTTAGTATGTTCATAAGCCATATCTTCTCTCCATTTGTCAATTTTAGCAAAATGTCCACTAGTTAAAACTTCGGGTACTTTCCAACCTTTGTAATCAGCTGGACGAGTATAAATTGGTCCAGACAGCAGATTATCCTGAAAACTATCTGTCAATGCTGAGGTTTCATCGCTCAAAACACCAGGAATTAATCGGATGATTGCATCGCAAAAAACAATGGCACCAATTTCTCCTCCCGAAAGCACATAATCGCCTATAGAAATTTCTTTGGTAATCAAATGATCGCGAACACGCTGGTCAACACCTTTATAATGTCCACAAAGAATGATTACGTTTTCTAGCATCGACATTGAATTTGCCATTTTTTGGTTTAAAGTTTCCCCATCGGGCGACATATAAATAATTTCGTCGTAATTTCTTTGACTTTTCAAATGGGCAATACAATCATCTATGGGTTGGATATTCATTACCATTCCGGCGCCACCACCAAAAGGATAGTCATCAACCGATTTCTGCTTATTAGTCGTAAAATCTCTCAAATTATGAAAATGGACTTCCACCAATCCTTTTTCAATAGCTCTTTTCATGATAGACGCTTCGAAAGGGCTTTTCATTAATTCGGGTAAAATGGTGATGATATCTATTCTCATTCGGCTAAGATAAATATTATTTTTTTGTAGCTTCGATGGAAAATACCATCGGGATTTTATTGCCTAAATGTTTAATTCTAAATTTTCCTTTTTCAAATTCTTCTGTTTGATTGAAACAATTATAGGGCGAATAATCATATTCATTAAAAGAATTGATTTCTAAACCAGATTGAATTAATGCGTTTAAAACCTCACTTGTTGGATGATTCCATGTAATAGTTTTAGTTTCTATTTTGGAATTTTTATCAGCATAAGTTCCAGATTCTAATTCAATTATGGGCTCGATATTAAAATAACTATAAAAAACTTTTTTAAAATCATTGTCAAACATCCAAACAACTGGATGAAAATCAGCCATAATAAATTTTCCTTTTGGCTTTAAAAAATGAGAAACGACAGCGGCCCATTTATCTATATCGGGTAGCCAGCCGATGGTTCCGTAACTAGTGAAAACAATATCAAATTTTTCGTCAAGATGGTTTGGAATGTCATAAATATCACAACAAATAAATGTGGTATCAAGATTTAGTTTTTCCGAAAACGCTCTTGCCTTTTCTATGGCTTTGTCTGAAAAATCAATTCCAGTAGCTTTTGCTCCAAGTCTAGAAAAAGTCATTGTATCTTGCCCAAAATGACACTGAAGATGAAGTATTCTTTTATTGTTTAAATCGCCCAAAAGAGAAAGTTCAATTGAATTTAAAGTTGATTTGCCTTCCAAAAAACTTTTGTTATTATAAAATTCAGATTCAATGTGAATAGCTGTTTTGTTGTTCCAAGTTTGCTTGTTGGTTTTTAAATAATCGAAATCATTTTTCATTTGTAGATAATTATTGTTTTTTTATTGGTCATATGGAATCACCTTATCTTCATTGGTGTTTGTTTGCAACAAACTTGTTGTTAATGGTGATTTCATAATGAGAAAGTTTAAACCCCAAATTGTTTCAAATGATGATCTAAGTGTTTGTATGATATTATTCCCCATTCCTCGGCAGTCATTGAGCCAAAAAAAGGATGTTTAAAATTTTGAATAACCGAATTTCCTTTCTTTTCAAAACTTTGAATTTGATTTATCAATAGCTGTTTTTCTTTTTCAAATTCGGGATTATTGGTAATTATAAACTTTTTGTCGGTAGGTAGATTTTTTCCAAATTCTTTGTTTAAGAATTTCTTTTTCATCATGTTACCTATTACTATTCCAATCAAGCTTCTTTTTACCTCGAGTTTTCCTTCCGATACCAATAGCGGTTGTTGACAATGCACTATCATTTGCGAAACATTCATTTTTCCCCAAAGTGCTTTACTTTCTGGTGTTAATTGATTTATTCTTGAAATGATAAAACCGTTGTCCGATGAATTGAAAATAGTACTCATATTATAGTTTTTCGGTCACCAAATTTACAATATTAAATAGTACCTTTGCACCACATTTTTTAAAATTTTAGTTATGGAAAACGGAATATACGCTAAATTCAACACTTCAAAAGGTTCGGTTTTAGTAAAATTAACACACGATTTGACACCAGGAACAGTTGGAAACTTTGTTGGATTGGCCGAAGGGCAATTGGAAAATTCAGCACGACCAATGGGAAAACCTTATTATGATGGTTTAAAATTTCATAGAGTTATCCCAGATTTTATGGTTCAAGGTGGCTGTCCACAAGGAGTTGGAACGGGTAGTCCAGGATATAATTTTGATGATGAATTTCATCCGACTTTAAAACACGATAAACCAGGTGTTTTGTCGATGGCAAATTCAGGTCCAGGTAGTAATGGGTCACAGTTTTTTATTACACATGTCCCAACGAATTGGTTAGATAACAAACATACTGTTTTTGGAAATGTGGTTGAAGGACAAGATGTTGTTGAGGCAATTGCTCAAGGTGATTTGATTGAAAGTATTGAAATTATCAGAGTAGGAGAAGAAGCTCAAAAATGGAACGCTATCGAGGCCTTTAGAACTTTTGAAGGTTCACGTGCTAAAAGAATAGAAGAAGCCAAAAAACAAGCCGAAGCTGCCATGGAGAAATTAGCCGCTGGTTTTGATAAAACCGAAAGTGGTCTTCGATACAAAATCATTCAAAAAGGAAATGGGAAACAAGCAGAAGCAGGAAAAACAGTTTCGGTTCATTACACAGGACAATTAGAAAATGGCAAAACATTTGATTCATCGTATCCTCGCAAAAAGCCAATTGAATTTCCATTGGGAAAAGGAAACGTAATTGAAGGTTGGGATGAAGGCATTGCTTTGTTAAAAGTGGGCGACAAAGCGCGTTTTGTAATTCCGTCTTATTTGGGATATGGTTCCAGCGGAGCAGGAGGTGTAATTCCACCAGACGCCACTTTAGTTTTTGATGTAGAATTAATGGATGTAAAATAGTTAACTTAATTTTTGATTAGGATATAATCCCAACAGTTCGCTGTTGGGATTTTTTTATACATTTACTTAAACCAAAATTAAATTTTTATGAAAAAAACAATCCTCCCTGCCTTGGTTATTTTTATTCTTGTATCGTGCAAGTCTAAAAAAGTAGTAACGGAAAATAAAACAGCAATTGAAACCACAACAACAGTTTCAGGTGAAATAAGTATGGCGGATAGGATAGCACAAGGCGAATCAATTTTTCAAAATAAATGTGGTAACTGCCATGATTTACCAAAGGTAAAAGATCATACTCCAGAAAATTGGAAATCAATTATGCTTCGTATGCAAAAAGCAGCTGAATTGTCAGATGCAGAAAGAGAATATGTCTACAATTATATTGTAATGCAATAAATGATTCAAATTAGTATTCTTTAAAATGGGTGCTATTTTTCAAATTGAATTAAAAGTTATTTTTAGTCTTCCAAACACTATACAATTATTTGTTAAACTTTATTGACTTCTTTTAATTAAATATAAATTTGTCTAATTATTTATATTAAAACTTAAACAAAATTAAAAAAAACAAATTATGAAATCAATTAAAGTATTAGCGATTGCAGTATTAACAACTTTAGCGAGTTATAGTACACAAGCACAAAGCACAAAAACTATTGTAGAAAATGCTATCGATTCTAAAGATCACACCACTTTAGTAGCTGCTGTAAAAGCGGCTGGATTAGCAGATGTATTGTCAAGTAAAGGTCCATTTACTGTGTTTGCACCAACGAACGAAGCATTTGCTAAATTACCGAAAGGAACAATTGAAACATTATTGAAACCAGAGAACAAAGCTACGTTACAAGCAGTTTTAACGTACCATGTTGTTGCTGGAAATCTTGATAGCAAAGCGGTAGTTGACGCGATCACAAAAGGAAAGGGAAGCGTTACTTTAACAACTGTACAAGGTGGAAAGCTAGTAGCATCACTTTCTGGAAAAAATGTGATTTTAACTGATGAAAAAGGAAATATTGCTACAATTACTGCTGTAGATATTACATCTTCCAATGGTGTTATTCATGTTATTGACACTGTTGTTTTGCCAAAATCATAATTAATAAGTACTTTAGTTAAAAAAAAATCTCGCTTTTGGCGAGATTTTTTTTTAATCACATTGATTATTATAAAGTAAATCCATCATGTAAAATAGCTCCTTTCTTCACAACTATGATTCCATCCTTTATTGTATATAAATCGGTAGTGGCATCTTCTAAATGTTTTCCGCCGTTAAGTCGCACATCATTTCCAATCCTGCAATTTTTATCTACAATTGTATTGCTAATAAAACAGCGTTCTCCTATTCCAATATTATAAATACCATTTATAGCATTTGTTCTGATTTCATCTATGTTTTGATAATAATCGTTACCCATAAGGTACGAATCAATAATTGTTGAGCCATAACCAACTCTACTTCTAATACCAATTACAGAATGTTCAATAGTTACACCATTTATGATACAGCCTTCAGCGACAACCGATTTGTCAACAGTTGAGGCACCCGTAATTTTTGATGGAGGTAGAACTCGAGCACGAGTATAAATTTTACTTGAATTGTCAAAAAGATTAAACTTCGGAATATCATCAGTCAATCCCAAATTGGCGTCAAAGAATGAGTCTATATTTCCAATATCGGTCCAGTATCCTTCGTATTGATAACTTAAAATTCTTTCTTTTCCAATGGCTTGAGGGATGATTTCTTTTCCAAAATCTTTAGTGTCTGGATTTTTCATCAATTCAACTAATAAATCGCGATTGAAAATATAAATTCCCATCGAAGCTAAATATATTTTTCCTTCCGCTGCCGATTCCTCGCTCACTTCAGATGTCCATTCAGGTAAAAGACTAGCATTTGGTTTCTCAATAAATGAGGTAATAAAATTTTCAGCATCCGTTTTTAAAATTCCAAAATCAGAAGCTTCTTTTGCATTTACAGGTAAAGTCGCAATAGATATTGCAGCACCACTATCATGATGCGCTTGTATCATTTCGTTAAAATCCATTTGATACAATTGATCACCTGATAAAATAAGAGCATAATCAAAATCGTGATTCATGAAATGATTCATACATTGTCTCACCGCATCTGCCGTTCCTTGAAACCAAGTTGGATTATCAGGTGTTTGTTCCGCTGCTAAAATATCCACAAAGGCTGTACTGAAATGACTAAAATGATAGGTGTTTTTAATGTGTTGATTGAGTGAAGCCGAATTGAATTGAGTCAACACAAACATTCTTTTGATATCTGAATTAATACAATTGGAAATCGGAATGTCAACCAATCGGTATTTCCCTGCAATCGGAACGGCAGGTTTGGAACGACTCTCCGTCAAAGGAGCTAATCTTGAACCTTGTCCGCCACCAAGAATTATGGCTAATGTGCTTTTGTTTATCATTTTTTTATCGTTGCGAGGAATGCCATTTCTCCCTCATTAGTACTCCTTTTTTTTATTTGGGCAACTATTCCGCCTTCCACTCCCGCTTTTATTCCTTGCTTAAAAAAAGCAAGGAATAAAGAGCTCCGTTCAAGTCGGGTTGCAAATCCTAATTCAATATCAATGTCAATATCAATGTCAATGTCAATGTCAATATCAATGTCAATATCAATGTCAATGTCAATATCAATGTCAATATCAAATTCCAAATATCAAATTCCAAATCTCAAATCCCAAATTTCAAATTTCAAATCCTCACTCTCACACCTTTTCTTTTTCAAATTTTGAGATTACTTCTGCATAATAGTTGAAAGTTGTTTTCGCAATGGATTCCCAACTGAATTTATCTAAAACTCTTTCTCTTCCTGCTTTTCCCATTTTATCGGCTAACTCTTCATTGTCTAATAAAAGGTTTACTTTTTGTGCAAAATCTTTTTGAAACCTTTCAGGATTTTTCGGATTGAAATCGGTTCTTGAAACACTTTCAAGCGGAATTAAAAAACCCGTTTGTCCTTCAATAATTATTTCGGGAATACCGCCAACGGCACTTCCAATTACAGGAGTTTCACAAGCCATGGCTTCCAAATTAATAATCCCAAATGGCTCATATAATGATGGACAAGCAAATACGCGAGCATGACTATACAAAACTTTGATTTTTTCTCTAGGCAACATTTCGGATATTAAAATAATTCCCTCTCTTTGGGATTTTAATTCAATTATAATTTCTTCCGTTTCTTTCGCAATTTCTTGAGTATCTGGCGCACCAGCGCAAAGCACCACCTGACAAGTTGTATTAAAATATTTCGCTGCCGATATCAATTGTGAAATTCCTTTTTGCCGAGTAATTCGTCCAACGAAAAGCACAAAAGGAATTTCTGGATTGATGCCATATTCCAATAATAAATCGTTGTCGAAAGTTGGTTTGTAAAATTCTGGGTTAATGCCGTTATGAATAACCGTTACTTTTTCGGCAGATACTCCATATGCTTCAATAACATCTGTTTTCATTTGTTGGCTCACGGCTATAATGCCATCAGCGGTGTTATAAGCATGGTTTTCAATCCAACGGGAAAGGAAATAGCCATTCCCAATTTGTTCTACTTTCCAAGGGCGATGCGTTTCTAAACTGTGGGTAGTAAGAATCAAAGGGGATTGCAACAATTCTCTCGAAAATATTCCCGCCAAATGCGTGTACCAAGTGTGACAATGAATTACATCTGCTTGCAACGTGTGTTGAGCCATTTCCACATTGCGACTCAAATTATGAAACATTTTGAGGTGCGGATTTGCTTCATCTTCCATTTGGTTTAACGAGGATTGAATTCCAAAAACATTCATTGTTCCAATTTCTTCTTGCTGATTTCCAAAACAACGCACTTCCACTTCACCTAATTTTGCCAATTCTTGACTCAAAAAATCGATATGCACACCAGCACCACCATAGATGTTGGGAGGAAATTCATTAGTAAAAAGTGCTATTTTCATAGGGTTTTGTTTGGTCTTTTTAATCTTTTTTAAAAGTATAAAATATTATCGTTAGATAGTTGAATTTAACCTATATAAAAACTATACATTATTTCTGGTTTCGATATTTTTGAAATTAGATTTAATGGTATCCGATGTTTTATTTTAATAATCATGTCGCACCTACGGAGCTAAAAAAAATGAATGTCAATTATTTCTACAAACATTTAGCTCCTAAAGGAGCAATTTATAGTTCCGTGGGAACCTACTGTTACTAGAAAAAATAGCAATACAAACAAAAAGCTCCATCGGAGCGATCTGTATTTAAACCAAATTAATTTAACTTTAGATTTTAGTATTCTAATTGGGCAACATTTTTAAAACAATATACACTATGGAAAATAATTCTAACCTCTTGCTAAAATGGCCAGAATTTGAAAAAGTAGAAATCAGGATAGGTACGATACTTGAAGTCAATGATTTTCCCGAAGCGCGAAATCCAGCGTATCAATTAACGATTGATTTTGGAACTGAAATTGGTTTAAAAAAATCTTCGGCGCAAATCACTAAACGTTATTCCAAAGAAGATTTAAAAGGCAAACAAATCGTTGCAGTTGTTAATTTTCCTAAGAAACAAATTGGAAATTTTATGAGCGAATGTCTGGTTTTGGGCTCTGTAGACGAGGATGATATTGTGCTATTAACTTCTGATTTGAAAGTGGAAAATGGGCTGAGAATTGGATAGGAGTATGATATACAATTTGATGGAAAGCGTATTTTCGATATGATGGCTTTACTATTTAATTTGTTTCAAAAAATAGTTTAGTGTCATTTTATTATATATTTGTTAGGCATATCGAGATTGATTTTAAAATGTAAAATTTATTAAATTAAGTTACTATGAAAAAAATGTTGCTTTCTCTTATTCTTACCAGTTCTTGCATTTTTGTTAATGCCCAATCTGCAACAAAAAATACTGATGCACCAGCCACTTCTCCGGTTGATAAAGCTGAAAATTCACTCTCAAATATTAAATTTAATCCAGACGAAAAAGTAATTACTCAGCATGTTTCAACAATCAAAGGAAGTAAAGTGCCTTATCAAGCAACGACAGGAACTATGCCTGTTTGGGATGAAGATGGAAAAACAATTGCGGGATTATTTTATACGTATTACGAGCGTTCTGATGTGAAGAATAGAGAAAGTCGTCCTTTGGTTATTTCATTTAACGGCGGTCCAGGTTCGGCTTCTGTTTGGATGCAAATTGCATATACTGGTCCAAGTTTATTAAATATTGATGATGAAGGATATCCTATTCAACCCTACGGAATAAAAGAAAATCCCTATTCGATTTTAGATGTAGCCGACATAGTTTTCGTTAATCCTGTCAATACGGCTTATTCAAGAATTACAAATAAAGAAACTCCAAAAACTACTTTTTTTGGTGTAAATGCAGATGTAAAGTATTTGGCAGAATGGATTAAAACGTTTGTCACACGAAATAATCGTTGGGCTTCGCCAAAATATCTTATTGGCGAAAGTTATGGAACCACACGTGTTTCTGGTTTGGCTTTGGAACTACAAAATAATCAATGGATGTATTTGAATGGTGTAGTGTTAGTATCGCCAACTACATTAGGAATTGAAAGAGGTGTTGTGTCTAGAGCCGCTTTACGATTACCTTATTACGCAGCTACAGCTTGGTATCATAAAATGCTTTCTTCCGATTTACAATCCAAAGACTTGACAACAATGCTTCCTGAAGTAGAAAATTTTACTATTAATGAGTTAATTCCAGAATTGAGTAAAGGTGGATTTATGGAAGAATCCAAACGCAAAGAAATGGCGACAAAAATAGCGCGTTATTCAGGAATGTCAGAAAAAGTGATTTTGCAAAATAATCTTGACGTTCCTCTGGATTATTTTTGGAAAGAATTATTAAGAGATCAAGGTTATACTGTAGGAAGATTAGATTCTCGTTATAAAGGAATTGATCGCAAAGAGGCTGGAGATAGTCCCGATTTTAATTCCGAGTTGACCTCTTGGTTGCATTCGTTTACACCTGCAATAAATATTTATCTTCGCAATAATTTAGGATACAAAACTGATTTGAAATACAACATGTTTGGACCAGTTCGACCTTGGGATAATTCAGGAGATAATACTGGTGAGAATTTGCGTCAAGCCATGGCTCAAAATACTTATTTACATGTACTAGTGCAATCAGGATATTACGATGGCGCTTGTGATTATTTTAATGCAAAATACAATTTATGGCAAATGGACCCAAGTGGTAGATTAAAAGATAGGATGTCTTTTGAAGGCTATCGAAGTGGTCACATGATGTATCTTCGCAAAGAAGATTTAATTAAAGGAAATGAAGATTTGAGAATTTTTATTCAAAAATCCCTACCAAAACCTGGAGTTCCAGCAAAATATTAAAAAAAAATCCAGAAATTAATTTCTGGATTTAAACTTGTTCTTTATTTTTTATTGCTTTTATCAATTGATAAGAGGAAATTTCAATACAAACTATGAATAAGGAGTTATAAATCAATGCATTGCTGTCTCCAATTATTATTTTTTCCTATTTTTCTAAAATTAACCAAATCCAGAAGATTAGAGAAATTATATTAAAATGATTTTAATATAGTTGCTTTTCATTAGCATTATTTTTCAATTAAATATCGTCAAATTCAATATCGGTGAAACTCTTTTCTGCCGTTGATGTTTTTACTTCTTCTACAGTTTCTTGTTGGTATTCTCTTTTGAAATCTTTTTGATGTCTTTCTGAAATAACTTCTTCTCCTTTATGGTTTAAAACATAAGCAGTCATTTCTCCTAAAATTTCAGAGAAAGCAGTAAAATCTTCTTTGTATAAATAAATTTTATGTTTTTTGAAATGAAAAGAACCATCTTCTTCGGTAAATTTTTTGCTTTCGGTAATGGTAATATAGTAATCATCGGCCTTTGTAGCTCTCACATCAAAGAAATAGGTTCTTCTTCCGGCTCTTAAAACTTTAGAAAAAATCTCATCTTTTTCTAACATATCATTTTCTCTCATATTCTTTTGGTCAATTAGTAATGTTACATAACAGTTCAAAAATGGTAATTTTTTTGTTACCAAGCAACATTTAATTTAATTCTTTTTCTGAAAGTTGCTTCATATACAATTCGGCATAATACCCTTCTTGGTTTATTAATTGATTATGAGAACCTTCTTGAATTATTTCACCTTCTTCAATAATGATAATTTTATCTGCATTTTTAGCGGATGAAACTCTGTGACTCACAATAATTGTAGTCTTTTCTTTAGAAATTTCCTGTAAATTATTCAAGATTTGCTCTTCGGTTTCTGTATCTACAGCCGAAAGACAATCGTCAAAAAGTAATATTTGTGGTTTTTTGATGATGGCTCGTGCAATAGAAACACGCTGCTTTTGTCCACCCGAAAGCGTAATGCCTCGTTCTCCCAAAACGGTTTCATATTGTTTATTAAAATTCATAATATTATCATGAACTACGGCTTTTTTGGCTGCATTTGTAACGTCATCATCCGTAGCATATTCTTTCCCAAATTTGATATTATTTTTGATAGTGTCCGAAAAAAGAAAGGCGTCTTGAGGAACAATTCCAATACTGTTTCGTAAATCATATAAATTGACTTCGTCTATCTTCGTTCCATCTATAGTGATTGTTCCTTGCTTGGTATCATACATTCTAGTAATTAATGCTAAAATGCTTGATTTTCCCGAGCCAGTTTTGCCTAAAATAGCTAAGGTTTCTCCTTTCTTTACCTTGAATGAAATATTTTGTAACGCTTTGATTTTGGTATCATCGTAAGTAAAAGTTACGTTTTTAAATTCTATTTCACCTTGGATAGTTGAATTCCCCTTGGCTTTATTTATGATTTCAGGCTGAACTTTTAAAAATTCATTGATACGTTTTTGTGATGCTTCGGCCTCCTGAACTAAAGAGGAAACCCAGCCTATAGATGTTACAGGCCACGTCAGCATGTTAACGTACAAAATAAATTCGGCAATAGTTCCAATGCTTTTTATGGTTCCGTTCATATACATTAACCCTCCAAAGTAAATAACTACTAAATTGCTCAGGCCAATTAGTGCAATCATTAGTGGACCAAAAAGTGATTGTACGCGAGCCAAACTCATACTTTTGGTTTTACTTTCTTCTGCTAATTCATCCAAATTATTTTGATATTGCTTTTCTAATGCATATGCTTTTACAACACGAATTCCCGAAAACACCTCTTGGGTAAAACTAGAAACTTTCGATAAGTATTGTTGAAAAACAGTGCTACGTTTATTAATTTCTTTACTTAATCTGAAAATAATAAAAGAAAGTATTGGTAAAGGTAAAATCGTATATAAAGTTAATCTTGGCGATACATTATACATATAAATTATCACGACAGTAAACGTAATAAAAGTATTAATAGTATACATTACTGCCGGTCCAACATATTGTCTAACCCTGGCAACGTCCTCACTGATGCGATTCATTAAGTCTCCGGTTCGGTTACTCTTGTAAAAGTTTTGGTCAAGAATTTCATAATGTTGGAACACTTCATTTTTTAAATCAAATTCTACGTGACGCGACATTACAATTAACGTTTGACGCATTAAAAATCGAAGAACACCTGCAAGAAGCGTAGCACCGATAATCCAAAAGAGATTTTGAATTAATTCGGTTTTAACTATTTCGTTACTTAAATTGCTTTTATGAAAATCTTCAATAGCCTTAAATGACTTACTTATGAGTTTTGGAGTAAACAGTGAAAAAATCTGAGAAGCGATTGTCATAATAATCCCTAATAAAAAATGGAATTTATATTTGACAAAGTATTTGTTTAAATATTGGAGTTCTTTCATTTAAATTTGATAGAATGTAGTTTTATAAATAGATTATTGTTAAATATTTAGTAATAATCAAATTATTATATTCTCTATTTAAATTGATTTTAATAACAAATTACCAATTATTCCTTGTTTTAGTGAATTTTATTGAATAAAGTTTTAATTTTGCACCTATCTTTTTTCTTAAAGCCCTAATTAATACTTTTTACAATATGACATCAGAAATTATTACGCCAGCAGAGCTAAAAAAAATGGATCCCGTTTTTGGTCAGCTATCTTTTGACAATCATGAACAAATTGTTTTTTGTAATGACAAAGATACAGGATTAAAAGCAATTATTGGAATCCATAATACAGTAATGGGACCAGCTCTTGGCGGAACAAGAATGTGGAATTATGCTAACGAATGGGAAGCATTAAATGATGTTTTACGTTTGTCTCGCGGAATGACTTATAAATCAGCCATTACAGGATTAAATCTGGGCGGCGGAAAAGCAGTTATTATTGGAGATGCTAAAACCGATAAAACCCCAGAAATGATTACACGTTTTGGACAGTTTGTAAATTCTTTGAGTGGAAAATATATCACTGCTGAAGATGTGGGAACTACAACAGAAGACATGGATAGAATTCATGAGGTTACTAAATTTGTAACCGGAATTTCAGTAGAAAAAGGCGGTTCAGGGAATCCTTCTCCTGTTACAGCTTATGGTGTTTATATGGGAATGAAAGCTGCAGCCAACTATCAATTTGGTTCTGATAGTTTAGCCGGTAAAAAAGTTTTGGTACAAGGAAACGGTCATGTTGGTGAAATCTTAATCAGTTATTTGACCAAAGAAGGAGCAATTGTTTTTGTATCCGATATTCATGAGGAAAAGATGGAAAATATGGTTTCAAAATACGGAGCCAAAATTTTTATGGGTGACGTATATAGTGCCAATGTTGATATTTATTCTCCATGTGCTTTAGGTGCGACCATAAATGATGAAACTATATACAAAATCAAAGCTAAAGTAATTGCTGGAGCTGCCAATAATCAATTAGCGGTTGAAGGAATTCACGGAGCAATTTTAAGAGAAAGAGGAATAACATATGCTCCCGATTTCTTGATAAATGCAGGTGGAATTATAAATGTGTATGGAGAGTTAGTAAAATACAGTGAGGGAGAAGCCATCAGAAAAACAGAGAATATTTATAATACAACTCTTGAAATCTTCAAATTTGCCGATGATAACAATATTACGACACAACAAGCTGCAATGCAAATAGCTGAAAATAGAATCGCACAAAGAAAAAAAGAAAATGCTAATAAATAATAGCCGTTTTTAAATTATTCCTATTTTTGCAAAGCGAAAGAGTTTCTTTCGCTTTGTTAATTTATAAAAAGTTCTTATCCGTGTTAAACAGAAGACATATTCGAGTAAAAGTGATGCAATCCATTTATGCATTACACCAAAAAAACTCTGATGATATTGAGAAAGAAGAAAAGTTTTTACTTCATAGTATTGATAGTATTCAAGATTTGTATTTAATAATGTTGTCTTCTCTTATTGAAATCAGAAAGAAAGAAATGGTCTACCTTGAAGCTTCCAGCAAAAAGCATTTAGCAACACCAGAAGAAAAAAATCCCAACAGAAAATTTGTTACTAATGCTGTTCTTCAATTATTAGAAGAAAGCAATTCGTTAAGTATTGCCATAGAGAAAAGAAAAATTACCAATTGGGCAATGAACGATGATTATATTTTAATTTTATTAAACGAAATTAAGCAAAGCGCATTATATGAAACGTATATGATGAACAAAAAGTCTTCATTCGAAGAAGATAAAGATTTTGTAATTGCAATGTTTTCCGAACTGATTGCACCTAACGAGAAATTATATGAATATTTAGAAGACTACAAACTAACGTGGGTTGATGATATTCCAGTAGTAAATACTCAAATTTTAAAGCAACTAAAGCAGGTTTTAGAGAACGACGAATTTAGAGTATCTAAACTTTACAAAGATCAAGAAGATAAAGAGTTTGTTTGTCTTTTGTTTAGAAAAACAGTACTAAACGAAGTAGCGTTAGCTAAAGAATACATTGACAAAACACCCAATTGGGATGCCGATAGAATTGCAGAAATTGATACTATCATTTTAAAAATGGCTATTTGTGAATTTTTAAAATTTCCTTCAATTCCAGTTAAAGTAACCATCAATGAGTATCTTGAAATTGCCAAAGAATATTCAACACCAAAAAGCAGTATTTTTATTAACGGAATTTTAGACAATTTGGTTAAAGAGTTCCAAAACGAAAACAAAATTCAAAAAACTGGAAGAGGTTTAATTCAAAATTAAAATATGAATAAAAGATTAAAATTATTTTTTTTAGCAGCGGTTGTTGCATTTACAATGGGATGTAAAAATGAATCAAAAAGTACTGACAATGCTATACAAGTTGCTGATGATGTTCAACCTAAAATATCGGTTTCAAAGAATTCTATTCCATCAGATGGTAAATATCCAGAGATGAAATTTGAAAAAAGCCAACATGATTTTGGAACAATTAAACAAGGTGCTAAAGTAGATTATGAATTCAAGTTTGAAAATGCTGGTGAAGCCGATTTGCAAATAACAGATGCCAAAGGTACTTGCGGTTGTACCGTTCCAGATTATCCAAAATCAGCAATTAGTCCAGGAAAAGTTGGAATTATAAAAGTGTCCTTTAACTCAACAGGTAAATCTGGTGTCACTACCAAGTCAGTTGTGTTAACGAGCAATTGTAAAGAAAAAAGTAAAGTATTAACCATAACAGCGGATATTAAAGTTCCGTCAAAAACTAAATAATTAAATACTATGGATCAAATAAGTCAATTTTTACCCTTTTTACTAATGTTTGTGGTTATCTATTTTTTTATGATTAGACCGCAACAAAAGAAAATCAAACAAGAGAAAGAATTCGAAGCCGGACTAAAAGTAGGCGATAAAATCATTACCAAAAGTGGTCTTCATGGGAAGATTTCTGAATTAGCAGATACTACAGTAGTCATCGAAACCATGTCAGGAAAACTTAAAATGGAGCGTTCCGCAATTTCATTAGAATTAACTGCAACATTGAATAAGAAAGTATAAGTTTTATTTTAAAATAGTTACCGCAAATTCGCAAATTAAAATCATTGTAGCTGTAATTTTAATTTGCGAATTTGCGGTATTTAGTTTTCTTTTAAACTGGATTTATTTCTTTTTTGCCTTTGCTTTTTTTGTGAAATCTGTTGTTGCTGTTAGTTCTGCAATTTTCACAATTACTTCAACCGCTTTTTGCATACTCTCTACCGGTACGTATTCATATTTTCCGTGAAAATTATGACCACCTGCAAAAATATTCGGACATGGCAATCCCATATAGGATAATCTACAACCATCAGTACCACCACGAATAGGCTTAATAAGCGGTTTAATGTCTAATGACTTCATTGCTTTTTCAGCCAAATCAACGATGAACATAACAGGTTGTACCTTTTCTTTCATATTGTAATATTGGTCTTTAATTGTGGTGATTACTATATCTTCACCAAATTGTTTTTTGAATTTCTTGTTGAATTTTTTTGTAATGTCATGAACGAGTTCTTTACGTTTTTTGAATTTCTTCATGTCGTGATCTCGAATGATTAAATCCAATTTAGTTTCTTCGATGCTTCCTGATAATCCTGTTACATGAAAAAAACCTTCATATCCTTTGGTTTCTTGTGGCGTTTCATGCTGAGGCAATTCGTTAATGAAATCATTGGCGATTAACATGGAGTTTATCATTTTCCCTTTAGCATAACCTGGATGTACGCTTTTTCCTTTGAAGGTAATTTTAACGCCTGCAGCATTGAAGTTTTCATATTCTAATTCACCAATCTGACTGCCATCCATAGTATACGCCCAATCGGCACCAAATTTTTCTACGTCAAATAAATCGGCACCACGACCAATTTCTTCATCTGGCGTAAACCCAACTCGAATTTTCCCGTGTTTGATTTGTGGATTGTTTACCAAATATTCCATGGCAGTTACAATCTCGGTAATACCTGCTTTATCATCGGCACCAAGCAAAGTCAAGCCATTTGTAGTGATTAAGGTCTGACCTTTATACTGCAATAAATCTTTGAAATAACTAGGCGACAATACTATATTATGTGCTGCGTTCAAAACGATATCACCACCATCATAATTCGGAATTATTTGTGGTTTTACATCTTTTCCGGTAAAGTCAGGCGTAGTATCAAAGTGAGATATGAACCCAATTGTAGGTACTTCGTGGTCAACATTCGATGGTAGTGTTGCCATGATATAACCATGTTTGTCGATAGTGACTTCTTTTAAACCAATAGCTTTAAGTTCTTTTACTAAATTGTTGGCTAAGTCAAATTGTTTTTTGGTACTGGGTGTGGTATCCGAGTTTGGGTCTGATTCGGTATCGATGGTTACGTAACTTATAAAGCGGTCAATGATGTGTTGCATTTTTTATCTTTTTTTCAAAGATAATAATTAGCTGTCATAAAAAACACCTGAAAGGTTATAGAAATCTTTCAGGTGTTGATGTGAATAAGAAAAGATTATTTATTCTTTATAATCTTTGCTTCGTTCCCCTTGAATAAACATTTTTTTAGTATTGAAATGGATAGTAAATTCGACTGATTTCCAATTGCTGTCTTCTTCTGAATCCCCTTCGAGTTTAGTGGTATATTGATACCAAAGGATGTACTTAGCGTTGTCAAATCCTTTAGTATATTTTAATGCACCCAACTCGTCACATTCCAATCCCCAAATCATAGGCCTTATAGGTTGTTCGTGAAGTTGATAGAATCCAGTTCCGTATTCCTTCAGTTCAACTATAGGTTCTTGTCCATTAAACATATACTTCCCAAGTATATCAAGATTGATGTTTTGCATATAATGAGAGATGTAATGAATCCCATCTTTGGCTTCTATTTTATCCCAGTTTTGGGAAAAACTGTTGACTGCGGTGAATAAGAAAGAAGCAATAAGTACAATTTTTATTTTCATATTTTTTGATTTTACAGATTATCGATCCACAACCGTGCATTCACAAACGCTTCAATCCATGGAGAGACTTCGTCTTTTGTGTCTTTAGGATAATGTGCCCAATTCCAGGGGAAAGTTGAACGTTCTATATGAGGCATCATTACCAAATGGCGACCAGTTTTATCGCACATCATGGCGGTGTTGTAGTCTGAACCGTTTGGATTGGCAGGATACCCTTCGTAAGCGTACTTGGCAACAATATTGTATTGACTTTCTTCGTAGGGTAATTTGAATTTTCCTTCACCATGCGATACCCAAACGCCAAGCGTACTTCCGGCTAATGATTTTAACATGATGGAATTATTCTCCTGAACTTTTACCGAAGTGAAAATACTTTCATGTTTGTGACTGTCATTATGCAGCATTTTTCCGTGAACCCCGTGTTCCGGATTTATTAATTCTAATTCCATGAATAGTTGGCAACCATTACATATTCCGACCGAAAGAGTATCTTTTCTTTTAAAGAAATTTTTCAAAGCACTGTTGGCTTTTTCGTTGTATTTAAAAGCTCCAGCCCAACCTTTAGCGGAACCTAAAACATCTGAATTTGAAAATCCGCCGACAGCTCCAATAAATTGAACATCTTCAAGATTTTCTCGTCCCGAAATCAAATCGGTCATGTGAACATCCTTTACATCAAAACCTGCTAAGTACATGGCGTTTGCCATTTCGCGTTCGGAATTACTTCCTTTTTCACGAATAATAGCCGCTTTGGGTTTGGCTCCCCTCTCCTTTGGAGAGGGGTTGGGGGTGAGGCAACCCGTATAATGTTTTGGAAAAATATATTGTAAAGGTTGTTTTCCTAAATTTTCAAATCGTTCTTGCGCTTTGTTGTTTTTAGTTTGTTTTTGATCGAGTAGGAACGAGGTTTGGAACCAGATATCTCGATAAATCTCAATATCAAAATTCCAAATACCAAAATCTAATGATGATTTATTTTGAACCGAACCGATCTTGAACAACTCTAATCCTGTTAATGCTGTTTCAAAAGTACTATCGTCTTTTGCTTGAAGCACCAATCCGATATTTTCAGAAAATAAAATCTTTACCAAATCTTTTTCGGCAAATGCATTGAAGTCAATTTTAGCGCCTAGATTGATATCTGCAAAACACATTTCCAATAAAGTTGTAATCAAACCGCCCGAACCAATATCATGTCCAGCAACGATTTGTCTGTCTTTGATTAAATCCTGAATGGTATTAAATGCTCTTTTAAAAAAGTCAGCATCCTTAATTGTGGGGGTTTCATGACCTACTTTATTTTGCGTTTGGGCAAAGGAACTTCCACCTAGTTTAAAATCATCTTGAGACAAATTGATGTAATAAATAGAACCGCCATTTCTGTGCAAAACGGGTTCTACTACTTTGGTTATATTGGAACAATTTCCAGCAGCCGAAATGATAACGGTTCCGGGTGCAGTTACTTCATCATTAGGATATTTTTGTTTCATCGAAAGGGAATCTTTTCCGGTTGGGATGTTGATTCCAAGTTCGATAGCAAAATCAGAACAGGCTTTTACGGCTTCATATAAACGCGCATCTTCACCTTCGTTTTTGCAGGCCCACATCCAATTGGCCGAAAGCGATACGCTTTTCAAACCCTCTTTTAACGGAGCAAATACAATATTTGATAAGGCTTCTCCAATAGAATTTCGAGAGCCTGCCGTTGGATTAATCAAGGCAGAAACTGGGGAGTGACCAATTGTTGTGGCAATTCCTTCTTTTCCATTATAATCCAAAGCCATAACGCCAACATTATTCAAAGGCAATTGTAATGGACCCACACATTGTTGTTTGGCTACTTTTCCGCCTACGCAACGATCAACTTTATTGGTTAACCAGTCTTTACATGCTACCGCTTCGAGTTGTAAAAGCTGTTCTACATATTCTTGAATTTTATCTTGAGAATAGGAAATTTCAGTATAATGAATTTGAAAATTTGCATCTCTCATTATGACTTTTGGAGAACTACCAAACATGTCTTCTAAAGCAAAATCCATTGGTTTTGCCCCAGTAGATTTGCTTTCAAAAGTAAAGCGATGGTCATCGGTTACTTCACCCACTTCATACATAGGAGCACGTTCGCGATCCGCAATTTTTCTCAACGTTTCAATATTTTCCTTAGCGATTATAAGTCCCATTCGTTCCTGTGATTCGTTGCCGATGATTTCTTTAGCAGATAAGGTTGGGTCGCCAATAGGCAGTTTATCTAAATCAATCAAGCCACCCGTTTCTTCTACTAATTCGGAAAGGCAGTTCAAATGTCCTCCCGCACCATGATCGTGAATCGAAACTATTGGATTGTCATCACTTTCTACAAAAGCTCTAATCGCATTGGCGGCTCTTTTTTGCATTTCGGGATTTGAACGCTGAATGGCATTCAATTCTATTCCAGAACCAAAAGCACCCGTATCTGCCGAAGAAACTGCAGCACCACCCATGCCGATTCTGTAATTTTCGCCACCAAGCACTACAATTTTATCACCTTTTTTAGGTTTGTGTTTTTTGGCTTGTTCTTCTTTTCCATAACCAATACCTCCTGCCAACATAATCACTTTATCAAAACCTAACTTACGAGAAGTCCCACTAAGCTTGTCGAAGTGCTCGTGTTCAAATGTTAAAACAGAACCTGTGATTAAAGGTTGTCCAAACTTATTTCCAAAATCGGAAGCACCATTCGATGCTTTTATCAAAATATCCATTGGTGTTTGATACAGCCATTTTCTTTCGGTCATGCCATTTTCCCAAGGACGATTTTCTTGTAATCTTGAATAGGAAGTCATATAGACAGCTGTTCCTGCTAAGGGTAATGAACCTTGTCCACCAGCCAAACGGTCGCGTATTTCGCCACCAGAACCTGTGGCAGCACCATTAAATGGTTCTACTGTGGTCGGAAAATTATGAGTTTCTGCTTTTATTGAGATTACTGAGTTGAATTCTTTTTCTTGATAATAATCTGCTTTATCACCTGTTTTTGGGGCGAACTGGGTCACTTTTGGACCTTTGATAAAAGCCACATTATCTTTATAAGCCGAAACAATATCATTCGGATTCAATTCCGAAGTTTGCTTAATCATTTTGAATAAGGACATTTCTTTTTCGACGCCATCAATTACAAAAGTTCCATTAAAAATTTTATGACGGCAATGTTCTGAATTCACTTGAGAGAAACCAAAAACTTCTGAATCGGTTAGTTTTCTATTTAGTTTTTTAGATAGATTTTCTAAATACTGAACTTCTTCATCACTTAGAGCCAAACCTTCTTGTTTGTTAAATACTTCAATATTATCAATTTCTATAATAGGTTCAGGTTTTATATTTATGGTGAAGATATCTTGATTAAGTTCACTGTATTTTTGAGAAAGCATCGGGTCGAAATCGTTGAAATCTGAAGTTACTTTTTGGAATTCTTCAATTCTGATGATGCCTTCGATTCCCATGTTTTGAGTAATCTCTACAGCATTGGTACTCCAAGGGGTAATCATGGCGGCACGTGGGCCAATAAAAAAATCCGTCAGGACGGATTTTGATATGTTTGTTTGAGAATCTGAAACAAGTTCAGATTGAAATAGCCAATTTAGTTTTGAGATGGTTTCTGTCGAAAGTTCGTTCTGCGATTTGACTGCAAAAACGGTATCACTTTCGTTTCCGAAGAAATGAATCATTGTGTTGTAGTTTTAGTGTGTGTTGTTGCCTGTCTGCCGACAGGTAGATTGTCGCAAATTTAGGGTAAATAAATGAAAACCAGAAACTACTTTTTAAATTAATCAGCCGGAAATATTATTGAATTATAAGCACCTAAATCAAACTCCAAATTTCTGGCATTTCCTAATATATCAAAAGGAACTCCAACATCTACTCCAAATCCTTTTGCATCAGAATCAGCACCAATAAATAGTTCATTATTATTGATGTCAAGAAAATCTACTGTGCCATTCTTTTTTATTTCATTAGTATCATTAATAAAAGCATAATCCGGATTATCAGTAAATTGATTATTAGTATTGTTAAATTTGATTTGACATTTACTAAACAATTTATTGAATTGTTTACTCGTATCGGTACTTTTATTTACCAATAACTCGATTTGATTGCCACCAAAAATGATACAGTTTTTAAAATCTGCTTTAATCAAATCAAAGGCAACCTGTTGATTAGTATTTGCATCGGTGTAATAATTATCTACCAAAACAGCTACTTGTTTTGAGCTCGCCCAATTGTTGTTAAAAGTACACTGTTTAAACTCATAACTTCCGCCTAAGGTACACGCTAAAGTAGCAACACCTGCAGTGTTTATAACCATGTTTTTGCCTTCTATTTTGGCAGCTCTGGCTAATAATCCAACATTAGAACAATCATAAATCTGAGTGTTTTCTATAGCCATAGAAGTGCCAGTATTGTTTTCAATCAATAAACCTATGACAGCATTTTTGATAGTTAAATTTTTGATTCTATGATTGTTAGTACCACTTCCTTGTCTAAGGTAAACCGTTCCCCATTGACCTGGAACATCAGAAAAACTAGGTTCCAATCGATCGCCTTCAAATATGACTTCATTTTCTAATGCGGCTGTAGATGAAAGTGAGCCTTCAATATGTAAAGTACCGCCTTGTTGCACCACCAAACCAGAATCGGCATGAAAATGAACTCTGGCTCCGCCAGGAATAGTTAATGTTTCACCATTGGGTACACTGGCATAACCGTAGACGACATAAGGTTTGTCGGTGTTAAAAGTATATTCATCTCCATTGTCAGGATGGTTGTGACTTAGGTTTCTACCATTGGTTTCTAAGACAGTTCCATCTTCGTTAAATCCAATTGGAATTTGATCAATAATGCCATTGACGTTATTTGGAAAAATAAAATAAGCATCTTGAATAAGTGTTACTAATTCTACTTTTTGCAAATTAGCGCCACTATCAAATTCTATTTGATCGGTATAAAGAAAATCAGTTGAATTGGCATCCGCAATTCCTGCGGTAGTTTCTATAAAAATATACATACTGTCTTTGGCCAATAACTCAACATCACGAAAAACTCTGTTTTCAAAACCTGTCATTCCATCAACAGTCATTCTGTATTTTGAACCAACCCCTTTTGCCAGCCTTATTGTTGGGATTTTGATGTCTTTGTTACTTCTATTATACACTTTTAATGTATAAGTACTAGAACCAATATTGGCAAAAACAGTATCTAAATAAATGGTGTCTCTTGAAAATTTTAAATCGCCTGTACTCGGTTCAAATACAAAGTCTTGACGGCAGGAACTAAGGGTTATTGCTAAACCAACAAAAAATAGATAAATGAGTTTACGCATCTGCAAAAGGAATTTTGGTAAATGTAAGTATTAATTTGAAAACTTTAAAATGTAATACCATAACGTTAAAAAATCAATTTTATTGCAAATGAAAGCTAAAACGTAAACTTGATTTGTTTTTCTTGTGCTAAATAAATAGTATTTTTACCAAAAAAAGCAATGTCATTTGATAAATATGCAATGCTCCAACTTTGCAATAATTGGAGTAAAAATACCTTAATGAACACTTTAGAGATTGAATATATTGATGCTGGAGAAGATTTTTTAACGGCTAAAATGCCTGTCAATCCTAGAGTTCATCAACCAATGGGATTATTACACGGTGGAGCAACCGTTGCCTTGGCAGAAAGTGTAGGAAGTGCCGCTTCTTTTTTATTCATTAATCCAGAAAGGCAGGAAGTTCGAGGCATAGAAATTTCCGCAAATCATCTAAAAAGTAAACGAGAAGGAACGGTTTTTTGTACCGCGAAAATTATTCATAAAGGGCCGAGTATTCATCTTTGGGAAATAAAAATCACGGATGAGGAAGGAAAATTAATATCGCTTTGTAAGTTAACCAACATGATTTTATCAAGAAGAAAATGACCGATTTATTCCTAAAAGTCAAAATTCATCAAGAGCAAAAATTACCTTATGTGTTATTTTGCAAACCTAATTCGGATCAAATTGTAGGTTTATTTCAAAAGAATGACCATCTTTATTTTTTAGAAACTTTTGAAGAAAAAGGTTTTGTTTTTGCACCATTCGATGCAGATGAAATTCCCTACATCCCAATAGAGTATTCTGATGTTTATGTTGAAACTGTTAAAAAAAGCAACTATTTTTTTGATGATAAAACTTCTAACATGAATCGTTCTGTTGGGAAAGATTTCTTCGAAGAATTGGTAGCAAAAGCATTAACGTCAATTCAAAATAAGGAATTCCAAAAAGTAGTGTTATCTAGAAAAGAAGAAATCACGATTCTAAATTTTGATGTTGAAACGATATTAAAGAAAATGATTCAACAGTACTCCAACGCTTTCAAGTATTGTTTTTTTCATCCAAAAATTGGCACATGGATTGGCGCAACTCCAGAACAGTTTTTGAAAACAGATGGTAATGTCTTTAAAACTGTAGCACTTGCAGGAACTCAATTGGCAACAAGTTCTAAAAATATTGCCTGGCAAAATAAAGAAGAAGTAGAGCAACAATTAGTAACTGATTTCATAGTACAAAGTTTGGAGGAATTGGTAAAAGAAATTACAATTTCAACTCCATACTCGGAAAAAGCGGGAAATGTATGGCATATAAAAACGGACATTTCGGCCACATTGAAATCAAAAAAAATACTAAAAAAAGTTATTGCTTCATTGCATCCAACTCCGGCAGTATGCGGGTTGCCAAAGCATTCAGCAAAGAATTTTATTCGAGAAAATGAAGGATATAATCGGGAGTATTATTCAGGTTTTTTGGGAGAATTGAATATCGACTTGGTGACTTTTAAAACGTTACAAACCGATTTGTTTGTCAATTTACGTTGTATGAAAATTATAAAAGATAAGGCGCAGTTGTTCATTGGTTGCGGGATAACAAAAGATAGCAACCCCGAAGCGGAGTATTTAGAAACAGTCAACAAATCGATGACGATGAAAAAGATTATTAATTGATAATGGATAATTTTTTAGTAAATTATAAAATAATAAAAGATATGAAATTGGATATTTTGGCGTTTGGAGCACATCCAGACGATGTGGAATTAGGGTGTAGCGGATCGATTGCCAAAGAGATTTCTTTGGGTAAAAAAGTGGGTATTATCGATTTGACACGTGGTGAATTAGGAACTCGTGGTTCTGTTGAAATTAGAAATTCAGAATCGGCTAAAGCTTCTGAAATTTTGGGCGTTTCGGTTAGAGAAAATTTGGATATGCGTGATGGTTTTTTTGTAAATGATGAATCCCATCAAATCAAAATCATTCAAATGATTCGAAAATACCAACCCGAGATTGTGCTTTGTAATGCCATTCGAGACCGACATATAGATCATGGAAAAGGAAGTAAATTGGTTTCGGATGCTTGTTTTTTATCGGGTTTACGAAAAATAGAAACTTTTTTTGATGATAAAAATCAAGAGGCATGGCGTCCTAAAGTGGTTTATCACTATATACAATGGGAAAATATTGAGCCCGATTTTGTAGTTGATATTACAGGTTTTTTAGATAAAAAGGAAGCTTCTATTTTAGCGTATAGTTCCCAGTTTTACTCAGAAAACTCGAATGAACCTATTACACCAATTGCCACAAAAAACTTCTTAGAAAGTATTCATTATCGTTCTCAGGATTTTGGGCGGTTAGTAGGCGTAGAGCATGCAGAAGGTTTCACTGTAGAAAGATATTTGGCCGTTAATAGCTTAAGTGATTTAAAGTAACTTTTTAATTTTTTTCTTGGAGGTAGAAAAGAATTTATGCTATATTTGCACTCGTTAAAAATGGTGGTTGTAGCTCAGCTGGTTAGAGTATTGGTTTGTGGTGCCGAGGGTCGCCGGTTCGAACCCGGTCAGCCACCCTTAACTAAAAAGTCCTGAAATTTCAGGACTTTTTTTGTTTATATAAGTTATCTTCCATCCGTTTTATCTACTACTAGTTTGTCCTTTCGATTTGCAATTTCCCACGTAATGGCATAGGCGTATTTGGCTCTTGTGGTTAGGGCATCAAACTCAATTTTGGTTACTTCGTCGGTGGCTTTGTGATAATCTTCATGTGTTCCGTTGAAAAGAAAAACTGATGGAATTCCGTTTTTAGCAAAATTGTAATGGTCGGAACGATAATAAAAACGGTTGGGGTCTTTTTTGTCGTTGTATTTATAATCTAAAGTGAGTAAGTTGTATTTTTTATTAACCTCTTCACAAATGGTAAATAAATCACTAGATAAATAATCAGAACCAATTAAATAAACATAGTTGTTTGTGTCTTCATGGAATTTATCTCGACGTCCAATCATGTCAATATTGACATCGGCAACCGTTTTGGCTAAAGGAAATAGCGGATTTTCAGAATAGTAACGCGAACCATGTAAGCCATGCTCTTCACCAGTTACATGAAGAATCAATATGGAGCGTTTTGGACCATGACCTTCATTTTTTGCTTTTTGAAAAGCCGCCGCAATTTCCATAATAGCTACTGTTCCTGATCCGTCGTCATCTGCACCATTGAAAACTTCGCCAACTTTGATTCCGATATGGTCATAGTGGGCAGAAACAACCACAATTTCGTCTGGCTTTTCTGAGCCTTCAATAAAAGCCCAAATATTCTCGGAGTCTTTTAGGTTTTCATCATACTTTGCATTCAAATAGGAAGCTGGAATAGGTTGATAATAACTTGTAGCACCTTTTGGAAAGCCAATGCCATTTTTTTTATAAAAATCAATAATGTAACGTCCCGCTTTTTTTTGACCTTCGGTACCAGTATCGCGACCTTCCATTTCATCGGATGCAATTACTGTTAAATTAGTTTGTATACGTTCTGAAGATATAAATTGAAAATAATCTGATGAATTCGTTTTTTTAACTTCAGAATTTAAAATAGATTGTTTACTTGAACAGCTTATAAATACGAAAGAATAAAGGAATAGGAAAGCAATTTGTTTGTTCATGATTTTAATGAAGATTAATAAAGGTGTAAATTATAAAAATTAAAATAAGTGCGAACATTAAAACAGTATTTATGCAAAACATAGCGACACTTTTTACAAAAGAAATCGCTCTACTTTCGCCATAAAAACGATGATGTGCTGGAAAAAAATAATAAAACATCCAAATATAGGCTATGCCTTTTCCAAAACCGTGAATAAAGTTGGTAAGCGAATTGTCGACAAAACAATTCATTAGTTTATTAAAAAAGAAAATTAGAAGCGAGGATAGTAAAAGAAATGAAAAGTAGTGCAATGTAAAAATACCATGATCAAAATAATACCAACGTTTTTTGCCGTGAAATAACCATAAAACCAAAGCAAATAAAGGCATATAAAAAAACAACGCTTTTGGAAGATTATGCAAAATTCCTTCCACAAATTTCTCCAACATCTCTTTCTGGTTGTATTTCGCCTTTACTTCTAATGTCTTCTTTACTATACCATATTCAAACTCATCAAGTTTTTCATCTGCTGGACCATATCTTTGAAGCGAATCCAATTCTTTTATATTCTTGTAGCCAAAATATAAAAAACCTTCATTTTGCTCTGCATTACTTAACTTATTTTTTTTCTGTGATTCCTCCTTAGCTTTTAAACGGTCAGACATTTTTATTGCTTTTTTAGAAATAATGCTGTCTATTTTTTTTTCGTTTTTATCAGTTATTTGTACGGTAGAACTTTGATTGAGGTCTACCAATTCATCTTTATCATTTGGAAAAACTGTCACAATGAAGAACGTTACAAAACTGATGAAAATGTAAAGTCTGATAGGCGCCAAATACGAAAGGCGTTTCCCCGATAAATATTCTTTAGTTAACGACGCAGGTTTTAAGATTAAGTTTTTTATAGTTTTCCAAAACGAATTTTCGTAATGGGTTAAGTCTTCAAAAAAATGAACAAATAAATGGTAAAAAGTTTTTCGGGTATCGGTGTTTTCCTGACCACAATTCGGACAGAATCTTTTCTCTACTACATGATTGCAATTTAGACAGGTTTTATCTTTCCTTAATGGATTTCTGGACATAAGCAATTGTTAAATAATCAAAACGTAAATCTATTAAAATTATTTCTATTTTTGAGATACAAAAAAACAAGACCATGCAATCTAAAGCGGCAACTCCAGAACACTATTTATCAGAACTACCAGAAGATAGAAAGTTACCTATGCATACACTTAGAGAAGTTATTAAAAAAAATCTTCCCAAAGGGTTTGAAGAGGTGATGAGTTACGGAATGTTGGGCTATGTGGTTCCTCATAGTATTTATCCTGATGGGTATCATTGCACTCCAAAATTGCCATTGCCGTTTATGAATATTGCATCTCAAAAGAATTTTATTGCGGTGTATCACATGGGGATTTATGGTAACAAGCATTTGTTAGATTGGTTTGTGGCGGAATATCCAAAACATGCAAAAGGAAAGCTCGATATGGGTGAAGGTTGCATACGATTTAAAAAGATGGATGATATTCCTTTTGAGTTAATTGGAGAATTGGCAACTAAAATTTCTGTTGAAGACTATATTGCACTATATGAACAAAATTGGAAAACGAGAGGGAAATGATTTCAATTCAAAGAAATACCGACACTAATTTCACTAGTATTAGAGCTATTGCTAAAGAAGTATGGCCTATTGCATATGGAGCAATACTAAGTCAGGCGCAGCTTGATTATATGATGGAGATGATGTACAGTATTTCTTCTTTACAAAAGCAAGCCAATGAAAATGCAAATCACTTTATTGTAGCTCTCGAGAATGAAATTCCAATTGGTTTTGCCTCTTTTGAGTTTAATTATAATCAAACCTTAAAAACAAAGATTCATAAGATCTATGTTTTATCCAATCAACAAGGAAGAGGAACAGGAAAATTATTGATTGATTACATAGTAAATAAATCACACCAAAATAATCAGGAAGCCTTACTTTTGAATGTTAATAAGAAAAATAAAGCCCAACATTTTTATGAGAAACTGGGATTTATTGTCAGTAAAGAAGTAGTAATCGATATTGGCAATGGGTATGTCATGGATGATTATGTCATGGAGTTTTTGATAAAAAAGAACTAATGGAATTTTTAAAAAAGATAAACAGTAAGGCAAAATCCGACTCTAATACCGGTTTCGGAACCAATGCGGCTAGTTACGGAGGCAGATTTATCTCTAAAAGTGGAAACGCTAATATAAAGAAATCGGGTATTGGACTATTTGAAAGTATTAGTTGGTATCATACAATGCTCAATATTCCGCGATGGAAGTTTTTGGTTATCATATTCGTATTTTATTTTTCGGTTAACTTTATTTTTGCCAGTATTTATTATCTAATTGGGGTAGAACATTTAAACGGAATTACTGGAATATCATCAATAGCTAAGTTTGGGCAAGCATTTTTCTTTAGCATTCAAACGTTTACCACAGTTGGTTATGGCCATATAAGTCCAAGTGGTTTTCTAACCAGTTTTGTAGCAGCGGTTGAAGCGTTATTCGGATTATTAAGTTTTGCCATCGCTACAGGTCTGTTTTATGGAAGGTTTAGTAAACCAAAAGCGCATATCAAATTTTCTGAAAATGCATTAATTGCACCTTATAAAGGCGGAATTGCTTTAATGCTTAGACTCGTGCCTTTCAAGAATACCAATTTGAGCGATGGAGAAGTCAAAATAACTTTAGGGATGAAAATAGATGTTAATGGTGTACTGACCAACACATTTTATAATCTAGATTTAGAGTTGTCAAGAATTAATGCTTTGAATTTAAGTTGGACATTGGTTCATCCCATAAATGAAAGCAGTCCGTTATATAATTTGACTAAAGAAGATTTTGAAGCTATTAAAGGCGAAGTATTGGTTTTTCTTAAAGTTTTTGATGACATGTATAGCGCGACAGTAGTGAAGCGAACGTCCTATTCATTTAATGAGATTGTTTTTGGAGCCAAATTTTCGCCTATGTTTTCTAAAAGCGATAATCAGAATAAAACAATACTTCATATTGATAAACTGAATTTATATGAAAAAATAAAGCTGTAGATTTAGTACAGCTTTATTTTTATTTTAGAGTAGCATCTAATTTTACGACTACTTTTTTAGAGACTTTCTTACTTACTACGCTTGGAATTTCAATTCCAAAATCGTCAGTGTTTACTGAGAATTTTGTGTCAATATCAATTCCATCTTCGGATTTTTTGATATGTGCTTTAATTATAATATCTTTTGATTTTCCGTGCATTTCTAGTTTTCCTTTAATGGTATATTCTTTTGAAGTTGCCGTTAATTTTGAAGTATCAAAATTTTCAATTTTACCTCTAAAAGTTGACTTTGGATAAAGGTCACTCTCCATATAGTTTTCGTTAAAATGCTCCTCCATTAAAGCCACTTTAAATCGAAATCCTTTCATTAATGCTAAACTGGCTATTTCACCTGTACTAGAATTTAAGACACAAGTAACCGATTCGTTTTTAGCTTTAACTTCTTCAAATGCGGGAACTGATGCTTCAAAAGTTATTTTTCCTGTTTTAGTAATCATTTTGTTTTGAGCAAAACTGATCAAACTTAAAAGGCAAAGTATAGATAGTAAATTTGTTTTCATTTTTTTATTCTTGAAATCCATTTTCAGCCCAATTCGTAATTTTATCAATAGTAGCTTGCGGTAATCTTGTTCCTCCGACAGGCATCAATCCTGTTTCCCCTTGTGCTTTTGATATGCTAATTAATAGGCCACGATTTAATACCGCATTTTTAACATCTGCATAAGTAGTTAAAGACATAGGTGCACCAAAAACAGGAGTTGTAGCATGGCAAATAATACAGTTATTGTCTATGATGTTTTTTACAGTATTCGTATATGTGATTTCATCAATAATAATCGGATCTCCAACTAAGTCGGATTCTGAATCATTGGTGCATCCAAATTGTAGCAATGCTACTGGAATAAGAAATAATATTGATTTTAATTTATTCATAGTAATTTTGTTTAATGATAAAAACATAATAAAATTAGTAAAAAAATGGAGTTATTATTAATTAATTTAAATTTGTAATAATATAATTCTATTTATTTATGAAAAAGAAACTGTATTTTCTTGTTATTGTACTTATTGTTCTCGCTTTGATTGGCTATAAATATGTTTATAAAAATCATAGAGATATTGCAACGGAAAAGGCTTCTTTTTCAATTTCGGCAAACGAAATTTATACGGCTTTTAAACAAAACGATAGCTTAGCAAATCAAAAATACAGTGATAAGACAATCGAAGTGCTGGGTAAAATTACGAATATAGATTCAACAAATAAGATAATTACTCTTGATGATAAGTTACTTGCCAGGTATACAAATGATAAACATCAGAGATTGAAACTTCAAAATACTATAACTTTGAAAGGAAGAATTATAGGTTATGACGATATTTTAGATGAAATCCAAATGGATCAATGTACCATACATGAATAAAGAATAAATCAAATCAAATATGAAAAAAATTACACTATTATTACTTTTGCCATTTACTTTGATAGCACAAGAAGATTTGTTAAAAGATGTTGATTCAGTGTCTAATTCAAAAAACAAAGTAGAGTCAGCTTTCAAAGCTTTAAAAATTGTAAATCTAGAATCGACGAAATTAGCTGCGAAGGGAGATTTGTATTTTATTGTTGCTCACAGATTTGGTTCACTCAAAGAGGGCTTTGAAGGTGCATATGGACTTGATAATGCTGTCACTCAATTAAAGTTTGTTTACGGATTAAACGATTGGTTTACTATTAGTGCAGCGAGGAGTGAATTAGCTTATGATTTTTCAGGTAAATTTTTATTGAAATCTCAAGAAGAAAATGGTTTCCCCGTTGCAATTGCAGCTTTTTCAAGTATTGGATTTAATAATACATTGAAGGAAAGTAATTATCCAAAAATGGAATTTAAAAACAGATTAATTTATGTTTCACAAGTATTAATTTCTAGAAAGTTTAATAGTAAATTATCATTAGAAGTAGCTCCCACATTTTTTCATGAGAATTTTGTAGTTGATGACAATCAAGATAATAGCCAGTACGCTATAGGAATGGGAGGAAGATATAAATTTGCAAAGCGTTGGTCGGTAAACATTGATTATGCTGCGCATTTAAACCGATCTAGTACGTCATCTTTCAAAAACCCACTTTCCCTTGGTGTAGATTTAGAAACTGGAGGCCATGTTTTTCAGATGCATTTCAGTAGTTCTCAAGGAATTCATGAAGCTGGTTTTTTGGGTAATACAACTGGAGATTGGACGACTGGAGATATTTTCTTTGGCTTTAATTTATTACGGGTTTTCTAAAATAAAGCGAACTTAATCAAGATAAAAAACGTCCCGAATAGTGTCTAACTTTTTGGGGCATGTACATAATTCGAGACGTTTTTTATATAATAAAAATCTTATTATTCCTTTATGAATTTTTGGCCATAATTTCTATTGTCTGTATCTGAGATCGACAAGATATAGGTTCCAGTTGCTAATTTTTCAACGTTAATAGGTTGCGTTAAATCAGTTGTTGTTAATACAACTTTACCATTTAAGTCGAATACAGAGGCTGAAGTAGGAGTTATATTGAGATTGCTTTTGAACTGTATGTTAACCACGTTTTTAGCAGGATTTGGGTAAACCGAAAACACACCATTGTTGAATGCATTTACCGCTAAGGTTGCACCTTCTACTACGAATAGTCTTTGATTTGGGTTTACATTTAGATACGTGTCAACTACACCAGAAGGCCATTTTATAACCACACTAGCAATTGTAGTTGCTTGTCCGATGCCAAAATGCGCATTTAATGAACTCATGTATCTGAAGCCTTCACCACTTCTTATGTCTCTAATTTGTTTACCCCAAGCGCCATAAATTTCAATACGAGCTCCAATTCCGTTTATATTACTTTGTATTCCTTGTAATGCTACTTTTAACCATTTATTCGTGTTTGGAACGGCATAACGAACGGTGCTTCCGTTTAATATATCGAGAAAACCATCATTATTTAAATCACCTACAGCACCAATGGCAATTCCGGCATAGCTAACAGGCGCAAAAGTACTATTATGCTGATTAAACATTATTTTATTCCCACCACCTAATACATCAAGAAATCCATCATTATCAAAGTCATAAGTTATATTATCAATGCTTAGAGAAGTATTAGTGTCCCAACCAGAACCAGCGGTGATATTGGTATATGCCTCTTCAACACTGTTTGTAGTATCGAGATTATTTCTGAAAAATCTATGCGTACCAGAACTAGCCGTAATAATGATGTCCATGTCGCCATCATTATCAAAATCACCAATAGCTGATGACCATGTTTGAATAGGCGTAACATTAATTCCGGCTATCGCAGAAATATCGGTATATACTCCATTTCCGTCATTTCTGTGCAATTCGCATGGAGGCCCAGAACATTTTGATATGAAAACATCTGTATCACCATCATTGTCAAAATCTGTAAATAATGTTGCATAGTTACCGCCACCAACACCTAATCTCATGGCTCCTGGAGTTACATTAGATTGATAGAAAGTTAAATTATTTGCAGTGCCACCTGCATTTAGATAATAACAGTTTGGAGCAATATCGTGACATGAAAAAATATCTAAATTACCATCGTTATTTAAATCAGCAAAATTGGTTCTTTGACAAAAAATGTAATCTCCTGGAGTTATATTTGTATATGAGCTTGCTGTTGATTTCCAAACGGACAAACCTTGTCCACTTCCTAAAACAACATCAGTTATACCATCTCTATTGAAGTCTCCAGCTGCCATACTCCATGAGGGCATTTGACTAGTTCCCGTAATTGGAAAATCTAAGGTTGTGAATGTACCGCCAGTTCGCTGATAATTTATTCTCAAATTATTAGCACTTACGCCAACAATATCGTCCATTTTATCACCATCCATATCAGTAACACAGATATTATACGCACTATTAACTGTACTTATGTTTTGAGTTGTATAGGTAATAGGAGTTACTGGAGGAACCACTATTGGCGTTTCAGTTAATTGAAAACTAAACCCAGTATTTTGAGTTGCTCCCATCCATTTATTGTCAAAGGCAATATAATATGTGGTTCCCGCTGTTACATTAAAAACCGCAATAGAAGAATAATCTGCACCGCTATCATCGTCACCAGCAAAACAAATCAATGAACTACATGTGCCAGTGTAAACGTGAATACGAGTGTCTTTTCTTGGCGTGTTAGCAGCAATATCAGTAGTTATTGTAACCGTGCGGTTTGCAGTTGGTGTATAAATATACCATTCGCCTCTTGGACCTGGACTAGTTTGGTTATTAGGACCATTATCTGCACAAATTAGTGTTGGAGCTGTTCCATTTATCACACCAACGGTAAATGTCCCTGGTGCTGAAATGACAGACGCACTAGCACAAGTGTCTTGTGCATTTGACCATTGCACAAATAAGAGTAAGGTTGAGATTAAAGTAATTTTTTTCATTTTTTTTTTTTTTGATTATATTTTATATTTACTAATTTTTAAGGACATGAAGTTAATGAATTTATCCATTCCTGCATCATAGCTATACCTTCATCGTGTTTTACGGTTCTTCCATGAAGAGGCATTCTAAAGGATTCATCAGTGGTATTAATTCTATAAAAAAGCATCGACCTATTTACATTTCCAGGTTGAATAATTTTTGTTAAAGCTGGTGCAAAGCTGAAATCTTCGGTGTTAACACAAACACCCATATTTGTTCTGCCATTAACCCCTCCTGTTTCACTATAGGCAAAACGCATTGGTCTATAATCACAATGTCTGTTTGGGGCGTGACAATGCGCACAATTTATATCTAAATAGGAGCGCACTCTTTTTTCTAAAGGTTGTGTGTTATCGGTATAATTAATTATGGTATTTTCTGCAGTTGGGAACGTGAAATTGTTTTCCAAATACCCTTGTGCAATCCATTTTGTTAGTTGGTTTTTCGTTTCACTACCATAGGTATAACTGAAATTTAAATTTTGAGGTTTAATTCCAATTGGAATATAGGTTGTTATTTCTGTAGTTCCCACCGTTTCTTTGTTTTTATGACATATAATACATTGAACTTCAGTTGGAATTCGATAATTGGTACTTTTTATAATATTATTTTCATCTTTCCATGCAATGTCGGTGTAACTTCCCGCTAAATCAAAATAGGCTTCTGTTTGTTCTGCGTTCCAAACATATTCGGCAAATATCCAACCACTTGCTTTTTTTATCATTACGCGGGTTTCGATTATTCTTCTTCCGCCAATAGGGGTTATATTTTGAACATTATCGTAATAAAATGTTTTTATCAATGCAGCACCAATTGGCAACTCTAATTCTTTATTGTCGGCTACAAATGTTGCTTTTGTTCCTGTAGGCATCCAAACAAATCTTTTTTTGTGCGCGTAATCTGAAAATAACGATGATGCAGGTTCGTAGGGTAATACATTTAAGGATGGAATTTGATTTTTCATTTCACCCTCAAAAAACTTATAATCGGATAATTTAGGATAGGGTACTTGAGTTAAATCTACTACTACTGGAGAAACAGGAGTATACGCATCATTATCTGAACAATTAATAAAAATTGTAAAAGATAGAAATGTTATAAGTAATAGAAGATAATGTTTTCCCATAAAATTTAAAATGCAGTCAAATATAAAAATTAATTCTATAATTTATTTAAAATTAACAAATTATATAGGAGATATTGATAATTCAAAGTAAAATTGTTGTCTAACATATTTTCATTGAGCTGAGTTATGAATATAAAAAAAGCGCTCTGAATATAGAACGCTTTTTTTAGACTGCTCCTTTATAATTATTCTTTCATAAATTTTTGAGTGTAATTTCTATTCTCAACATCTGATATTGATAAAATGTAAGTTCCTGTGGCAAGATTTTCAACACGAATAGGTTGACTTAAATCGCTAGTTGAAAGTACAACTTTTCCATTTAAATCAAAAACTAAAGCTGATTTTAGTGCCACAGTTCCAGTATCTTTTAATTGAATGTTTATAACATTTTTTACTGGATTTGGGTAAATAGAAAACACTCCATTATTGAATGAATTAATTGCTAATGTAGAGCCTTCAACTACCAAAATATTTTGGTTTGGGTTTACATTGTTAAGCGTATCTATTGTTCCTGATGGCCATTTTATGATTACTTGTGTTATTGTAGTTGCTTGACCAATTCCAAAATGTGCTGTTAAAGTACTCATGTTTTGGAAACCTGTACCGCTTTGAACATATCGGATCTGTTTTCCCCAAGAGCCATAGATCTCAATTCGTGCTCCAATTCCATTTTTATTACTCTGGATTCCTCGCAAATTAACATTGAGCCATTTATTAGAGTTGCCGTTATTAAATAAAACATTTGTTCCGTTTTGAATATCTAAAAAACCGTCATTATTTAAATCGCCTATTGGTCTATCAAAATTAGAAATTGCATACGTGTTTGGATTTGGTGTAAATTGAAAATTACCATTGCCAAACATGATATTATTTCCTGAACCTAATACATCTAGAAAACCATCATTGTCAAAATCTTGTGCTACATATTCTCTACCTAACCATGTGTTTGTATCGTATCCAGAACCAGCAGTAACGCTCGTAAAAGTTCCGTCTCCATTGTTTCTTTTAACATTAGAATATCCATTTGAAGCAGAATTTACTCCAACAATTACATCCATCCATCCATCATTATTAAAATCGCCACACGCACCGGACCATGTTTGCTCTGGATTATTCATTCCAATAGATGCTGCAACATTTGTAAAAGTACCATTTCCATTGTTTCTATAAAACTCATCAATATTACCGCCAACACCAGCACCACCTTGACCGCATTTAGCCATATACATATCGATATCGCCATCATTGTCATAATCAAACCAATTGGACGCATAATTTCCTCCTGATGGGAAATCGCCAATGCCACCTTGAATATGATTTAAATTTGTTCCGTCGTTCATGTAATATCTATTTGGCGCATTATCATCGCAAGCAAATGCATCAAGCTTTCCATCGTTATTAATATCTACAAAATTGGTTCTTTGAACTAAGTAGGATTGTGTTTTTCTATCTGTTGTATAACCCGTTCCATTGCTATTAGCTTTTAAAAAGACAACACCACTACCTGATCCGTAGATTAAATCATTGTATCCATTATTATCATAATCACCTGCTGAAATACTCCATGAAGGCAATACAGAAGTGCTCGTTAGCGGATAAGCAGTTGTTGTAAAAGTGCCATTTGTCCCTTGATACGTAATTACCAATTGAGTTGTATTTACAGCTGAAACAATATCATCTAAAAAATCACCATTCATATCAGTAATACAATTATTATAGCCACCTGTTATTCCCGATACTGGAGTAGATGTAAATGACAATCTGTCGGGAGCTGGAGGCGCTGCTTCCATAACTTTAAAATCGAAACCAGCATTGCTGTATCGATTATCAAATGCAAGGGTATAAATGGTTCCTGTTGTTGCAGCAAAAGTCACTTGGGAAGAGTTTGTGTCATTGAAATCATCATTAGACCCAACACAAACTAATGCACTACAGTCACCTGAATAGATAATTAATCGCGTATCACTGTTATTGTTTTGTGGTAATAATGTAGTAACTGTAATGTTACTGTTTTGAGTTGCTGTAAATTTGTACCATTTTCCTTTGGTGGGATTTTGGTTGTTATTATTTAATCCGCAAAATGCAGATGGTGGGGTTCCTGTTTCATTTGTAAATGCAGGAGCAGTTGTTGTAGAATTTAACAAAACAGCTGCTGCATTACTACAATTTGATTGTCCTATTGCAAATGAAATGCAAAAGAAAAAAGCGATAAAATAGAATATTTTATTCATAATATTTTTAAAATAAATTTAATTACATGTTTGTGTTTGTGATGATATCCATTCTTGCAAAAGCGCTACTGCTTCTTCATGAACCATAGTCCTTCCAAACATAGGCATTCGAATGCTTTCATCATTTGTACTCATGCGATAGTGCATAATTGATTTATTAAAGTTTCCTGGTGTAATAATTTTTTGCAAAGAAGCACTTATGGGTTCATCAGCCAATACGCATAAGCCAATATTGTTATCAATACTTGTTAAACCAAATTTTAAACGGATAGGTCTATAAAAACAACGGGCTTCATCTTGATGGCAATGAGCACAATTGGCATCTAAATAAGAACGAACTCTTAAATCTAAAGGTTTTGTAGTGTCTTTATAATCAATTGTTGATTCAATATTTGAAGGATAAGTATCTAAATATCCTTGTTCTACCAATTTTTGAAGTATATTTTTATTTTGATTTCCAAAAGTGTAATTGTGATTTAGGTTTTGAGGTTTTACTCCAATGGGAGTTGCTATTTCATTAATTTTATGACAAGCAAAGCATTCAGCATCAGAGGGAATTCTATAATCCGAAGTAACTGTTTGGCCGTTTGGTTTTTTAAATGTGATTGTTTTTGAACTGCCATTCAAAAAATCAGCAGTGTTCATTAAATCAGCATCAGTTTGTTCTTCATTCCAAATATATTCATAAAATTTCCAACCATCTTGTTTCCTAATCATTAATCGGGTTTCAATTATTTTAGTTACATCTCCAGGTTGGATAGTTTTATAATAAAATGTTTTTATTAAAACAGTTCCAACTGGAAAATTTAAAATTTGACCGTCTACATTATAAGTGGCATTTACTCCAGCAGGCATCCAAATGAATCTTTTTTTTGATGCATAATCGGTAAAAAGGCTACTTGCTGGCTCGTAAGGAATTACATTTAGAGAAGGGTTTTGATCTTTGATGTTCCCTTGAAAAAATTTATAATCTGATAATTTAAGATAAGGCACCAAAGTTAAGTCAACCGTTACGGGTGAAATTGGAATGTAATCATCGTCATTGTCTGAACAGGAGACGTAAAGTAGAGTCAATAGTGTGCAAAGGGCAAATGCAAGGTAATGTTTTTTCATATTATTTAAAATTCGCAACCAAAAATAGTAAATTTTATTTATATTTTTTTAAATAATTTGGATACCAATAAAATTTATTTACATTCTATAAGAAAACCGCAATAAAATCATCTAATTGCATCTAATTTAACATTATAATATTTTAAAGTTTCTAATGCAGAATCTGATTTATAATCAAAAATTTCTTCGTGTTGATTTTTTTCTTTCTTCAAACTGATATGCTTTATACAATTAAAAAAACGCTTTAACTCGATATCATTAGATAAAATTAAACCTGGCACTTTAATATTATCGCCGTTTTTGTCTTTGGCAACCATAGTAAAATGACTCGAATTGCAATGCTTTACTTTTCCAGTTTGAATATTTTCAGCTTCTACTCGAATGCCAATAATCATTGATGTTTTTCCAACATAGTTTACAGATGCTTTCATCGTAACCAATTCACCTACTTCAATAGGATTCAAAAAATCTACTGTATCTACTGATGCCGTTACACAGTAATGTCCGGAAAATTTTGAAGCACAAGCAAAAGCAATTTGATCTAATAAAGATAAAATATAACCACCATGAATTTTGCCACTAAAATTGGTATGCGAAGGCAACATCAACTCTGCTATTGTAATTTTTGATGAGGCTACAGTTTTAAATAAATCATTCATCTTTTTGAGCTCTTTGTAAAATGTTCTCAGGCAGGGCTCTCTTAGCTTTAGCTCCCATTTTTTTTAAGTTTTCAACTCTTCTTACCAAATTACCGTCACCTGAAGATAATTTTTTCATTGATTCTTCATATGCTTTTTTGCCTTCATCCATTTTTTTACCAACTAATACTAAATCATCAACAAAACCTTGAAATTTGTCATATAATGCACCAGCTTGTCGGGCAATTTCCAAAGCATTTTCTTGTTGTTTCTGATTGGTCCACATGCTATCTATGGTTCGCAATGTTGCAAGCAGTGTAGTTGGTGTTACAATTATAATATTCTTTTCAAAAGCTTTGTTATATAAACTTGTATCTTCGTTTAATGCCAATGCAAATGCGGATTCGATAGGAATAAATAACAATACAAAATCGGGACTTTCCATTTGATACAAATCGTGATAATTTTTTTCACTCAATTGGTCAACATGGCGTTTCAACGCGATGACATGTTCTTTCAAATGTTGTGCTTTAGCATCATCTTCTTCTTCGTTAACGTAGCGTTCATAGGCAGTTAAGGTAACTTTCGAGTCTACAATCATTTTCTTTCCATCAGGTAGGTTAATCACCACATCAGGAAAAACGCGGTTACCTTCTTCTGTAGTGAAACTTTGTTGCACGGCATATTCTCTACCTTTAACTAATCCTGATTTTTCGAGAACACGTTCCAAAATCAACTCGCCCCAATTGCCTTGCATTTTGCTGTCGCCTTTCAAAGCTTTAGTCAGGTTTAAAGTTTCTTTACTCATTTGTTCGTTCATTTCGCGCAAGCCAAGAATTTGTTGACGCAACGCCGCGTGATAATCAATACTTTCCTTGTGAGTATCTTCCACTTTCTTTTCAAAAAGCTGAATTTTATCTTGCAATGGCGTTAGTATATTTTTGAGATTTTCCTTGTTTTGTTCCGTGAACTTATTTGTTTTTTCTTCAAGGATTTTGTTGGCTAAATTTTCAAATTCTTTGGTAAATTTCTCTTGGAGTTTTTCTACTTCTTCTTTTTGTTCTTTATTGCGTTCCCATAGATTTTCAAAATCGGTTTCTTTTTTTGATAGTTGAATGGCTAAGGAATCCTTTTCAGTTCTAATAGATTCTCTTTCTTGAATAGTTTGATTAAGCTGATTTTTGAATTGTTCCATTTGTTGATGCAACCCATTTATTTTTTCTTCTAATGAAGATTTTTCAGATTTTGAATGGGCAGAGAAAATTATTTTACCTAGGAATATTCCAATGGCTAAGGCGATGATAAAAGTGAGAATTACAGAGAGGGAATCAGTCATTTTATGAAATGTTTTTGGTAAAAATAAGCATTAAATTGAAATTACGGATTTGAATAATGTATTTTTGTTCCAAATAAAATTCATGCACCAACACTTTCTAATTCATAAACCTCACGGCTTTTTAAGTCAATTTGTTTATGCCAAAAAACGCCATAAAAAGGTACTATGCGAATTGCATAATTTCCCCGAAGGCACCATGGCAATTGGTCGTTTGGATGAAGATTCTGAGGGACTATTGCTACTTACGACAGATGGAATGATGAGTGAACACGTGAGAAGCAAAACGGTGGAAAAAGAATATTACGCTCAAGTGGATGGAATCATTACTGAAGAAGCTATTGAACGTCTAAAAAATGGAGTTGAAATCGGTTTCAATGGCATTCGTTATGTAACTAAAAAGTGTGATTCAAAAATGGTATTCGAACTGCCAGATTGTATTGGCGAAGGCAGAAAAATTCGGGACGAACGTCACGGACCAACAAGCTGGTTTTCCATCACGTTAACCGAAGGAAAATTTCGGCAGGTGCGAAAAATGACTGCTGCTGTAGGTTTTCCAACACTCAGATTAGTGAGAATTAGAGTAGGTAACATACATTTGCAATTAAAAGCTGGGGAAGTGTTGAGCATTTTTGAATTTGAAATTTAAAAATCTTTTGAATCAAAAAAAATAATTACTTTTGAGTTAAATTTTTGTAATTATGACAATAATTATTAATAAAAATACTAGTAAAAAAGAGTTTGAAAAAAAGCTTAAAAGTTTACAAAGTTCCAAGACAGAGAAAGGTATTGACTTATCAAAACACGTTGGGGTTATTAAACTTGATAAAGACCCACTTCAAATTCAAAAAGAGATGAGAGGTGAATGGTAATAAAATTGTTTTAGATACCAACATTGTGCTCTATCTGCTCGGAGGAGACAAAGAACTATTTTCAATATTAAATGGCATACATCTTTTTGTTTCGGTCATTACCGAAATAGAGCTTCTTGGTTTTAATGGCATATCTGAAAGTGACAGAACCAAAATATCTTCTTTTCTATCAAATTGTACTCTTATTCCATTAAATAATGAAATTAAAGAAATTTGCATAGACCTCAAACAAAAATCAAAATCTAAAACACCAGATGCTATTGTTGCTGCATCCGCTTTATTTTTGGGAATCCCACTTATAACTGCTGATAAAGGTTTTGAGAAGATTGATAATTTGGATTTATTTTTATATCAATTTTAATGTTATGCTCAACATCGTTCTAGTAGAACCCGAAATCCCAAATAATACCGGAAACATTGGTCGTCTTTGTGTGGGCACTGAAAGCCGTTTGCATTTGATAAAACCCTACGGGTTTAAAATTACCGATTCCAATTTGAAACGTTCTGGTTTGGATTATTGGGTGCATCTCGATTGGACAGAATATGAAACCGTTGATGAATGGATTGCCCAAATTCTTGATAAATCTAGGGTTTTTTTAACCAGTTCTCATGCCACAAAATCCATCTATGAAGTGGAATACCAAGATGGCGATTGGTTGGTTTTTGGTAAAGAAAGTGTAGGGCTAAGTGCCGAATTTTTAAATCAATTTGAGAACCATTTGAAAATCCCTATGTCCAATTTAATCCGAAGTTACAATATTGCTAATTCCGTGGCATTTTTGGTTGGTGAAGCGAAGAGGCAGCTATCAGTAAACAGTCGCAGTGATCAGTAATCATTTCTTTGCGCTCATTGCGAAGACGATTTAGCGACCTTTGCGGTTAAATTATAAAACCACAAACTTCCCTTTTTCGCCATCAAAAGTAATAGAAGAATCTTTAAAAAGCGAATTGAAAACACCTTTCGTAATCAAATTACAAGGTTGGTCTTGTAACACCGTTTCTTCCGTCATCACAATCATTTCATCCGAAAGCTGAATAGCCAAATCTATATCGTGAGTCGAAAATAAGATGCTTTTATTGGTTTCTTGAGATAGTTTTTTTAATAGTTTAAAAACCGAAACTTTGTGGTGCAAATCCAAATGCGTAGTAGGTTCATCCAAAATAATCAGTGCAGTGTCCTGTGCTAAAGCTCTAGCAATTAAAACAATTTGCAACTGTCCATCACTAATTTCGTGTATTTTTTTAGCTACTAAATGTTCTATATGGGTAAGTGCAATTGCATCATTTATTTTATTCAAATCATCTTCTGAAAGTTTGCCAAGCCAATTGGTATAGGGTTGTCTTCCTAAAGCAATCAATTCAAAAACAGATAAATTACTTGGCGGTAATTTTTCGGTCAAAACCAAACTTAGGTTTTGAGCCAAGTCTATAGATTGATAGGATGAAATATTTTTATCATTGAGCGCTACCGTTCCAGCCAATGGTTTCTGAATTCCGGTTAACGTACGTAATAGTGTGGACTTTCCAATACCATTGGCACCAACAAGCGCCACTAATTGACCATTTTCTAGACTTAAATTTAAATTCTCGGCAATACAATTGCGATGATTTTTGAATGAATATCCAATACTCAGATTAGAAGCGGTTAGTATTTTTTTATTCAATTCCAAAAATTATTGAATAACAATAGTGAATTCTTTTGTAGTCGTGTCATTGCCAAAACAAATACGATTTCCATCCTCATAAAAGCCTTGATTTTGATCGTAATAATAGGGTGGATCAACTGTTAACCTCACCTTAAAAGTAAAACTTCCTGTTTGAGTTGGGTAGCCATTAAAAAATAGTTTTCTTCCTTGTTCGTTATAAGTCATTCCGGGTGGAAAATTACCACTAACAGCATAGAAATAATCATAGGCATTATCATTAGTTTCATTGGTAATATCCGAATCAATAAAATCATTATAGCTGGTGCCAAAGGTTCCTATATTTAAATTTTTTGAGTGGATGTCAGGTCTAGCACTTGCTACACAATCAAATAGTTCGGCACATCCAAATAATAAGAACGCGGAAGAAATAAAAAACAAAACATGCATTCTACGGACTATATTTTTCATATAATACTATTTTTATTTTTTCTACTTACAATCAGCCATATTACCATTGGGGCTCCAATAATAGAAGTAATCGCATTGATGGGTAACGTAAATTCAAAACCAGGCATTTGTGAAACCGTATCACAAAATAACATAATAATCGAACCAATAAAAAGCGTTGCGCCAAATAAAATTTGATGATTACTGGTTTTGAACAATAATTTTGCCAAATGCGGAACGGCTAATCCAATAAAAGCAATAGGTCCGGCAAAAGCGGTGATGCTTCCCGCTAGAATGCTGGTGGCACAAATTATGATGTATCGTGCTTTTGAAATATTCAGTCCCAAACTTCGAGCATAGTTTTCACCCAATAACAAAGCGTCAAGAGATTTTAAAGAAATCAAACTCAATACCAAACCAATAAAAACGCAAACGGCTAAAATGGATATGTTTTGCCATGATAAATTACCAATGCTACCCATAGACCAAAAGGTGTATTTCTGTAATTGTTCGGCCGAACTAAAATACGTAAAAACGCTAACTATAGCTCCTGTAAAACTACTGAACATCAATCCAACAATCAAAATCGACATGGTATCGCGAAGCCTTTGAGACACAATCAATATCATCACTAAAACTATTGAACTTCCTAAGCACGAAGCCAAAATAATTCCATAAGAAGACAATAAAAATTGAGAAAAAAACGCTGGTAGAAATCCAGCACCCAGAATTACAAAAGCCACACCTAAACTGGAACCCGAACTCAATCCGAGAACATAAGGTCCGGCCAACGGATTTCGGAATAAAGTTTGCATCAATAAACCCGAAATTGAAAGACCAATACCAACAAGAATAGCCGTAATAGCTTTCGGTAATCGAAAATTCACAATAATATATTCCCAAGTATCTTTTGAAGCATGACCACCAAATAAGCTATTAAAAACTTCTTTAAATGGAATGTCCACTTGACCAAATGAGATATTCAATAGCAATGTCAATAGCAATAGCAATGACAAAATGATAAAAAGAAATGTATTTTGGTTTTTAGACATTTTTATTACTGTTTTTATCATTCCGAGGAACGAGGAATCTCTTTACTATAATTCAGATTATGAGATTCCTCGTGCCTCGGATGACAACATTGTGGTGAAAACTATTTTAATTTCTCAAAAAAGAAAGGTGTATAACTCGGCAATAATTCAGGATGCAAAATCTTTACTAAATCTTTCAATACAATATCCGGTCGGTTGGGGGCCAATTCATAATACAAAATACCGCCTGTTTTTCCTTTCTTGCCACTGAACGAATATACATTTTTATTTTTGAAAGCTTTGAATTTTGTATAATGCGGATTGGAATTAGTCATTTCGGATAAAGTTGAAAATTGTCCCGAAGTAATCCAAAAATCAGCATCTTTTGCTTTGAAATATACAGTTTCAAAAGACAACGATAAACTTCCTGTTCCCGAAGTTTCTTGCCAAAGATAATTGCCATTGGCTTGTTTTAAAAGCAAACTTCCCCAGCTGCTGCCTTTGGGCAAATACCAGCGGTCTTCAAACATATCGCCAGCTAAAATAGTGGGAGTAGTGGTAGCTCTTTGTGCTATTTCAACTGTATTCAAAAAGTCTTTTTCAATTTTAGAAAAGATTTCGTTGGCTTCTTTTTGTTTGCCATACAACGCTCCGAAAAAGGTAATCCATTCGGCTTTGCCTAAGGCGGTTTCTTCGTTCCAATCGCCATTCAGCATTATTTTTAAACCACTTTTTTGCAGATTATCCAAGGTTGGATTTTTATTGTCAATACCGTAGCCAATGATAACATTAGGTTGTAAGTCAAGAATTGCTTCGGTATTTAAATCATGGTTGTTGCCTAGTTCTTTTACTTTATCGGCTTCAATTCGGGTTCTTACTTTTTTAGAAGAAATATAATCGCAATGCGGAAAACCAACTAATGAATTTACTTCGCCTAACATTTCTAAAGACGGAATATGTGTTGTAGACGTCACTACAATTGTATTTATCGGAACAGCAATAATGATGTTTTGTTTCAAGCTATCGGGAACAATTCCGTTCTTTTCTTTTAAAATATACCTATAGGTTTGGGTCGCTTTGGGCCAAGGGTTTTTAACCGTTACTACGGAATAGCCCTTATAATTTTGAATCGAAAATCCTTTGGCGTAACGTACTGTATTTCCGGAAGCAATAGTTGTTTCCGACTTGGTTTCCTTCTTGCAACTTTGAAGGAACATGACAAGAAACGACACTAAAATTTTTGAGGTAATGGATTTCATATTACTTTTTTGCAACTGCCACAAATGTAAAACGAAACCCGTAAAGAATACGTTTTATTTTTTTACCAATTTGTAATTGGCTTTTTGACCGTTTTCAAAATCGAGAGTTAAGATATACATTCCATTGCTTAATTGGGAAGTTTGATTGTCTAATTCCGATTTAGAAGAAGTTGATATAATTGTTTTTCCTGTAATATCAACGATGGTATAGTTGGTAATGGTTTGCTCTGTTTCTATATTGAAATTATCTGAAAATGGATTTGGTGAAATTAGGGCTTTTGTTTTTTCAAATTGTGGGTTTGAAAGCATAACGCCTCCATTAACTATCTCAGTCCTTTCAACAACAGAAGAATAATTTAACAAAGCAGTATTCAAAAGGTTTTTGTCACAATCACAAACAGCAGTGTAATATCTTAAAGTGCTATTTACAGAAGATGATGGGTAACTTTGAACATAATAAAAAACATTAAAATCTAGGAAAATAGTATTTAAACCAGCATCATTCGTAACGATAATATTACCTGAAGTTCCAACAGGTGAACCAATGTTTAAATCAACCAATTGCATTCTTAAAGCATCTGAAAATTCATAATTGTTAGTAATCTTGGCAGATGCTACTACTGTTGAGTAAGCCTGCAAATCGGCAATCATTTGTGCAGGATAAGTGCCTCTGATAATTTTTATTTTTGCAAAGTAAGGGGGATAAGGGTGTACTTCATTGTTTTCATATCCTTCAGTAACATTATATGTTGAAAAGATAGCATTCAATCCTGCATCATTAGAACTATTCATACTAATATAATTAAAACCATTCCATGAGTAATTTGCAGTTCCAATATTGGCATTAACTAACCTTATTTCAATTCCAGGCTGGGCAAACGCAAAATTTGCAATCAAAAGTAACAGCAGTAACTTTTTCATAATCATGAATTTATAAGTTGTGGTAAAGTTATAAAAATATTTTCAATTTAATTCTGTTTTCTATATTACATTTACACCCGAATTAAGGTTGCGATTCTGTTTTTCAAAATCGCATTAAAAGGGAATCGGGTGATTGAAGATTGATGAGTAACGATTGAAGATTACAGAACTAAAAATCTGAAATCAATAATAAACATTCAAAAATCAAAAATCCCGAGCTGTTCCCGCAACTGTAAGCTATTATACCGAAGTATCGGGACTGTTGTTATCTACAAAACCACTGTTTGTAGATTTAGGAATTAGGAACTAGGAATAGGGATTTTTTTAAATCCCAAATCTAAAATCCCAAATCCCAAATCCGAATGGGAAGGTCAACAATAAGACGCAAGCCAGGAGACCTGCCTCATTTCATCGAGTAACAAACTTTCGGGACAAAAGGTTTGGGTATGGTAAATTCTATACTTTTCTCCCAAGATTATTGAATGATTGTTGAATTTTAAAAATGAAAAAAACAGTTAAAGCACTTGCTGTACTAGCATTGCTAAACACTTGCGCCTATGCACAAGAGCAGGATTCTACCAAAGTGAATTCCTTACAAGAAGTGGTGATTTCCGATACCAAATTTGCACAGCGCAAAGAAAAATCAGGGAAGGTAATCGAAGTAATTACCGCGTTAGATGTGGCCAAAAAAGCGGGACAATCTCTGGCAACAGTTTTGAGTCAAGTTACGGGTGTTGAAATTAACGGAAACCAATCGGCTAACGGAAAAAATCTAGGCTATTACATTCGAGGCGGTAAAAACAGACAAATTTTAATTCTAATTGATGGTATTCCGGTAACCGATGCCTCTGGAATTAGTATAGAATATGATTTACGTTTGTTGCCAGTAGAACAAGTAGAGCGCATCGAAATTATGAAAGGCGCTGCAAGTACTTTATACGGAACGGGTGCCGCTACCGGAGTTATCAATATTACACTCAAAAAAGCAGCTAAAAAAGAAATTCAAGGAAATGCCTACCTAAATATTGGCTCCAATAATACAGCTAACAATCATCATTATAACGGACAAGATTTTAATCAAGGACTTTCTGTTGGTGGTGAATTTAAGAAAGTAAACTATTTTGCGGGATTCAATAGTACCGAATCCAAAGGAATGTCTCAGATTGCCGAACCCAATTCTACTTCAAACTATGAAAACGATTCTTTTTCGAGACAAAATCTTTTGACAAAACTTGGTTTTAAAGTGACCAATAATTTGTCTTTAGATTTTTTTGGGAATTACGATAAAATAAAAAACGATTACGACGGAACTTTTGACAATACCGATTTTAATGATACGGATACTAATATCACTACTTCGGAACAACTGCGTTTTGGGTTTTCTCCAAAGTATAAGTATAGAAAAGGGGAATTCGTATTGAATTCGGGTTTTACCAAAATTACAAGGGATTATAATGAATTAAATACGTTTTCAAATACCGTAGATTATTCGGTTTATGATTCGAGAAGTGTTGTAATTGATGGGTTTAATAAATACAATGTAAGCAAAGAGTTTTTAGTGATATTGGGAACTAATTATCAATATAATGATATGAATAGCAATACGCCATTTAGTTCTATTGAAAATGAAAACACCACTATTAATATCATCGATGGGTATACCACGTTGGTCTACAATTCAGATTATGGTTTGAATGTTAATGCCGGTGCTCGATTAAATAATCATAGTGCCTATGGAAATAATTTTGTGTATAATTTTAATCCGTCCTTTAATTTTAAAACTTCTTTTCCGTTGAAAGTTTTGGCTTCGTATAGTACTGCTTTTGTAACGCCAAGTTTGTACCAATTGTATTCAGAATTTGGAAATTCTGATTTAACGCCTGAGAAAAATGTAACCATCGAAGCGGGTTTTGAAACCGAATTGATAAACAAAAAGGTGAAACTGAATGCGGTGGCTTTTTATCGTGATCAAACCAATGCCATCGATTTTTATTTTGACCCAGTTACTTTTGATGCCTTTTATATAAATGTTAACGGAGAAACCAAAGCAAAAGGAGTAGAGACTTCGTTGAATATTGCATTGACATCAAAATTGCAACTAAACGGAAATTATACGTTCACGCAAGTTGACAAAGCCTTAGACAGGTTAATTCCAAAACACAAAGCCAATGCAAGCATTGGTTTTCAGCCAACAACAAGAACATTCTTAAGTCTAGACTATCAGTATTTTAATGCTCGAAACGATGCTTTTTTTGATGGAACTACTTTTGGTGTAGTAACTACTAAATTGGATTCCTACCAACTGGTAAATGCTTCAATAAAATATGAATTAATTAAAGGTCGAATGACCATTTTTGGAGCCGCAACAAATATATTAAATGAAGAATTCGTTGAAAACATTGGGTATTCCACCCGAGGCAGAAACTTCAGAATTGGTTTGAATATTATATTGTAATTTTTGAAATGAAAAGCAATAGAAAGAGTATTTTTTTTGGACGAAATACGATTGTAAGAATAGCAATTCTACAAGATTTAAAGATAAAGGTATAAGATTTTTAATTTGTAGCTATGTAAATTTATAGTACTAAAATTAGTAATTATGAAAACTTTATTCAACATTCGAAATGGCGTATTGATGGTAATGGTAGTGCTATTACTTTCATGCGCAAGCCACTATGCAAATCATGGAACCGCTTCTGATAGAACGGGAACAAACGGTGCTACTAACGGAACGGGTAAAGTGCCGTTAGGGAAATAACACAAGTACAGTTTTTAAATTGTAAAATTGTAAAGAACCTTTTTGAGTGCTTTTTTATTAGTTTGATTTTGTTATCTTTGATTGGACGATAAAATGACCTAACCAAACTAATAAAAAACACAAATTACGAAATGAAACAAACGACCAATTCCATACTCATGATTCGTCCCGTTGCCTTCCGAATGAATGAGCAAACAGCCGTAAATAATTACTACCAAAAAGTTCTTGACGGAGTATCACCAGAAAACGTAAATGCAAAAGCACAGCAAGAATTTGATGCGTTTGTAGTCAAATTGCGAAAAGTAGGTGTACATGTTATTGTTGTTGAAGATACTGTAGAACCCAATACTCCAGACAGCATTTTTCCGAACAATTGGATTTCATTTCACGAAAGTGGTGATGTCGTTTTATATCCTATGTTTGCTGAAAATCGTCGTGCCGAACGAAGAGAAGATATCTTAGATATTTTAGAAGATGAAGGGTTTGTCATTAAAGAAATCATGGATTATACGCAAGCCGAAGATGATGGCGTATTCTTAGAAGGCACAGGAAGTTTATTATTAGATCGAGAAAACGACAAAGCCTATTGCGCACTTTCACCCAGAGCCGAAGAAGAATTAATGATAGAGTTTTGCGAAGATTTTGAATTTACGCCTGTCATTTTTGAAGCTTTTCAAACGGTAAACCTGCCTGACGGCAAGGCAGGTGGTAAAAGAGAATTGATTTATCATACGAATGTGATGCTTACTCTCGGCGATACTTTTGCCGTAATTTGTGCCGATTGCATTGACGATAAAAAAGAACGAAAAATGGTGCTGGATAGTCTTCGTGGCGACGACAAAGAAATTATTCTAATTACCGAAGAGCAAGTCAATAACTTTGCTGGAAATATGCTTGAAGTTAAAGGGAAAAACGATGAGCGATTTTTGGTAATGAGTGAATCAGCTTATAAAAGTTTAACAAAAAAACAAATCGCACAATTAGAAGCTCATGTTCAAATCATTCACTCTAGTTTAGATACAATAGAAGCTTGTGGCGGTGGAAGTGCTCGATGTATGATGGCCGAAATTTTTCTTCCAAAAAATTAAATTACATAAAATTAAAATCCCAAATTCCAATAACAAGCCATTGGAGTTTGGGATTTTTTATTTGGAATTTTTACAAATTAATTATTCATTTTTATGAAATGATAACCGCCTTTTGTAGCGCCCCAAACTTGTTTTCCTTCTTTATCAAATCCTTGATCCCAAGAAACAATTTCATTTTTTGTAACGGTTACTATAGAGTTTGCAAAACTCGCACCTCGTAATTCACTAGGGCACGTTTTATCTCCAGTAGCACCTGAAAATTTGTTTTTACTTTCTCTTTTCAACGTTACTTGACAGCCTTCTTTCAATTCGATATCGGATTGCGTAAGTTTGTCATAAGATTCTGGAGTTGCCCATTTACCAATCCAATCTTTTTCGTTTTTAATTGTAAATATTTCACTGATAAATTTTTCTCCGTCTTGATGAACTTTATACACTCTAACACGATACGGTTTGTCTTGGGTGTCAAACATGGCTTGTTCAACAAAAAGATAATTCCCTTTTTCTTTCCAAATGGGAGTCATTCGGAGTGAAATATTATAATAATCGGTATCTTCTTTTGATTGAATTTCAGAAGAATAATGCCCTTGCATGATGGAAACTATCTCATTCAATTCGGAGCTGTTTTTTGATGATTGATTTTGACCCGATTTACAACTTAAGAATACGGTAATTCCAGCGAATAGTATAAGTATTTTTTTCATGATTATAAAATTATATTCCTCTGATAATACTTAAAACCGCACTGATGATATATTGAATCCCGATTGCTATGGTTAGAAAACCAATAATTCTCGATATAGCAACAATTCCAGATTGTCCAAGTATTTTTGCCAGATAATGAGCACTTCGCAAAATTAGGAAAATTATAAATGCTACCACTAAAATTGCTGAAGAAGAAAGAATACTATCATTTGTTGTATTATGCTCTTGATAGAAAGCAATTAATAGTGATATCGAACCAGGACCAGCGAGCATCGGCATAGCCAATGGCGTTAAAGCAATGTCATTTCGGTTTTCAATGTCTTGTTGCACTTTTTTATCGATACCTCTATTTTTACTGAATTTACCATTCAATAAAGAAAAACCTGAACTTGCAATGATGATTCCACCAGCTATTCTAAGTGCACTAATCGTTATCCCAAAAAAAGACAAAACATATTGCCCAATAAAAAAAGAGATTATCAGAATAATAAAAACATTGATGGCGGTCCAAAGTGCTACTCGAGAACGTTCTTTTTTGGTATAATCCACTGTCAAACCAACGAATATTGGCACGGTTCCAATTGGATTAAGTACTGAAAAAAGAGCTGCTAGTAGAAAAATAAATAGTTCCATAGTTTTTTTGCAAAGATACCTTCTGAGTTTTACTTTAAATATTAAATAGAAGTTAAATAAACCTGCCCAAATATAAAGATACCATTATCTTTGACACCAAGAAATGAAACCCATGAAAAATAAAAAAACGGTGGTCCTTGGTGCTACTACAAAATCGGATCGATATGCTTATAAAGCCATTACAATGCTTGTTGAAAAAGGGCACTCCGTTCTTGCTATTGGTCAAAATCAAGGGGGAGTTGCGGGAGTTAAAATTTATACCAAACAAATTCCACTTGCCAATATTGATACCGTTACCTTGTATTTAAATCCGTTACGTCAACGCGATTACTACAATTACATCATCGAAACCAAGCCAAAACGGGTTATCTTCAATCCAGGAACAGAAAATCCACAATTTTACCAATTACTAGAAAGCAACGGAATTAAAGTGGAAGTAGCATGTACGTTGGTATTGTTGGCTACAAATCAATACTAATACCTTGTGTTTAAATCGGTTGGCTTGCTAATCATTATTAGTCCAACAAACGTAATCAAACCATTTATAATTATTAATTCTTCGGCAAATTCATAGTTGCCAAAAAGTACTTTTGAATACAAACTCAATAAGAATGTTAGTGTTGGCGCTATGATGCAAATTATTGGAACTAGATTTTCGTTGACTGTTTTCTTTTTAACAAACAACCCAAAAGCATAAAGTCCCAATAGCGGACCATAAGTTAAAGCCGCAATCTTAAAAATCAAGCTTACCACTGAAGCATTATTAAAAAAGTTAATCAAAAGAATCACCAATAGCATTAAGAATGAAAATCCAATATGAACCAAATGGCGCGTTCTCACAATATTGGGTTTGTTTTGATTTTCAGATTTATCCATTCCAAGAAAATCAACGCAAAACGAAGTGGTTAAGGCGGTTAATGCCGAATCCGTTGTGGCAAAAGTTGCTGCAGTTAGTCCTAACAAAAAGATTACAGCGGGAACGATTGTCAGATGATTGAAAGCAATCTCTGGAAACAATAAATCGGTTCGAACGACATCGTTTACCATGGGAACAGCGATTCCGTTTTTCTCCGCATACATGTATAGTAAGGCTCCAACACTCAAAAAGAAAATATTAATAATCACAAAGATTCCGGTAAAAGTGTACATGTTTTTTTGCGCTTCACCAATAGTTGCGCAGCTTAAGTTCTTTTGCATCAAATCCTGATCAAGTCCAACCATTGCTATGGTAACAAACATTCCGCCAAGAATTTGCTTTACAAAATGAGTGCTTTTCAACCAATCTTCAAAAAAGAAAACTTTCGAGTAATTACTGTTTTTCACCGCTTCAAATGCTTCTCCAAAAGAAAAATTCATGCTGTCGCAAATGAAATATATAGTCAGAAATACAGAGGAAACTAAGAAAAAAGTCTGTAAAGTATCGGTAATGATAATGGTTTTTAATCCACCGCGATAGGTATAGGCAAAAATCAACCCTAATGAGATAAAAACCGTTGCCCAAAACGGAACATTAAAAGCATTAAAAAGATAGCGTTGCAAGACTAAAACTACCAAATACAGACGAGCTGCAGAACCAATTGTACGGCTGATTAAGAAGATGAATGCGGCAGTTTTATACGATACATTTCCAAGACGTTGTTCAATATAACCATAAATCGAAGTCAAATTCATTCGGTAGTACAAAGGAAGCAAAACTCTAGCAATCAGTAAAAAGCCAAGTGCATTGCCCAATACAAATTGAAAATATTTAAATTGAATGTCTGATGAGCCAACCTGTCCCGGAACCGAAATAAAAGTTACGCCAGACAAAGCAGTGCCAATCATTCCGAAAGCTACTAGGTACCATTTTGAGTTTTTATTGGCTTTAAAAAAAGTATCATTATCAGTGCTTTTTTTAGTCATGATATTCGATATAAAAATCAATAATCCGAAATAAATAACAATGATAATGAGTATGGTTGTTGGCGACATAAGTTGTATTTTACAGTGAGCCAAAATACAAAAAAGAATATAGAATAATGAAAATAGATAATAGACATAGTAATTAATTGTAAAATTTGATAGTAGAAAGTTTCTATGTTCTTTTCTCTATTTTCTTTTCTCTTTTTACATATTTTTGCGCAATGGAATTTTCTTCAAAATTACTCGAGAAAGCGGTAAACGAAATGGCACAATTACCCGGAATTGGGAAGCGTACTGCTTTGCGATTGGTATTGTATTTACTCAAACAACCTTCGGAACAAACCCGATTTTTATCACAAGCACTCACAACTATGCGAGAGGAAATCAAATTTTGTAGTAGTTGTCATAACATTTCCGATGCTGAAGTTTGTGAGATTTGCAATAATCCGAAGAGAAATCGTAAAATAATTTGCATTGTAGAAGATGTTCGTGATGTCATGGCAATTGAAAACACAAATCAATTTAAAGGAATTTACCATGTTTTAGGCGGAAAAATTTCACCGATTGAAGGTATTGGACCAAGTCAGTTAACTATTTCATCATTAGTAGAAAAAGTGAAGTTAGGAGAAACCGATGAATTGATTTTTGCGCTAAGCTCAACGATGGAAGGCGATACCACTAATTTTTACATTTTTAAGCAGATAAAAGATTTTACCGTAAAAACATCAACCATTGCTCGTGGAATTGCAGTGGGCGATGAATTGGAATATGCTGATGAAGTGACTTTGGGGCGTAGTATTCTAAATCGAATTCCGTTTGAAAACACTTTAAAAAATATATAGTAAATAATAGCAAACTACATTTTTGTAATTAGAATTGAAAAACTATCTTTGTTTGCTAATTTTTATGAAAAATAATGAACCAACCTAAATTATATTTACTGTTACTTTTTACTGTTTTATTTACTTCCTGCATACCTACTAAGGATTTAATCTACTTACAAGAGAAAGAAAACACTAAAAACGAAGTAGTAGAGCAAGTAAATCAAAAACCGTATCGACTCCAAACGACGGATATCTTAATGATTACTATAAAAGCTATTGACCCAAAACTTGTAGAAATTTTTAGCACTAATTCAACTCAACTTGGTAATAATGGTTCGGAGATGGTGAATTATTTTAATGGATATTCAGTAGATGATCATGGGAATATTAGATTGCCAATTCTTGGGGAAGTTAATGTTTTAGGTTTTACAGTTGAGGATGTTAGGATTAAAATTGAAAAACTCCTAAATGAAAAATACTTTAAAACAGAAGCAGGAATATTCGTTGTTGTTAAATTATCGGGATTCAGATATACTATAAATGGAGAAGTATTAAATACAGGAACAAAAGTATTGTATCAGGACAAAGTAAATATTATGGAAGCAATCGCAAATTCTGGTGATATAACTATTACAGGCGATAGAAAAGATGTAAAAGTAATGAGAAGATATCCTCAAGGAAGCGAAACTTTTAGTATTGATTTAACCGATAGTAATGCAAGTAACGCTCCTTGTTTTTATTTACAACCCAATGATTATATTTATGTCAAACCTCTAAAACAAAAGAGTTGGGGAACAGGGAAAACAGGTATAGAGTCCTTAACTACAGTGATAACATTATTATCCTTAGCAACAACAACTTTTTTGTTGCTTAGAAATTAACACCCACTTTTCATGTTAGACGTAAAAGATTTCACTTTTTTTGATAAAAAAAATAGCTTCGATTTTAAAGGATTTTTAATTAAAACTTTAAGTTATTGGAAATGGTTTTTAGTAGGATTGATCATTTCTTTTTCTATTGCACATCAGGTTAATGTTAGAAAGCAAAAAATATATGGTGTTGAAACCACTATCGCTATCCAAGAGGAAAACAATCCCTTTTTTACATCCAATACAAGCTTAGTTTTTAATTGGGGAGGAACATCTGACAAAGTTCAAATGATTTCCACAACACTTAAATCAAGGTCTCACAACGAATTGGTTGTAGATAAATTACAGTTTTATGTTGATTATATGAAGCAAACCAAATATTTCTTAAAGGATGTATATGGTGATCTGCCGTTTACTGTAACCATCGATAAAGCACAAAATCAATTGTTGGATGAGTTTGTTAAGGTTAAAATGCTTTCTAATGATACCTATCAATTATCTGTTACTTTTCCATCTAATTCGGTAGAAGTAATTCGATATGCTGATGCTAAAAAATCTTTTATCAAGGTTGAGAATAAAGAATTTAAGAGAGTTTACAAAGTAGGTGAAGATGTAAATTTACCTTTTCTTCATTGGAGATTGACAGCGGTTCCTTATACTGGTGAAAACTCAAATGAGGAAATTTTAGTTCGTTGTTATAATTTTGACAATACTGTTACTGCGTGTATGAATATCAATGTAACAATCGATGAAAAAGCTGGTTCTATTTTAAAATTAAGTACTCAAGGAAATAACAAAAACCGAATGGTTGATTTGTTGAATACTACTGTAGAAGTATTGATTAAAAGACAATTGGATAGTAAAAACAAGTTTGCAGACAACACCATTGAATTTATTGATGAAAAGTTAAAAGAGATGGAAGGAGATCTCGAAGATTCTGGTAATCAATTAAAAGAATTTGGAAGAAATAATAATATTATTGATATTGAAGAGGGAGGCGAAGGTTATAAGTTACAATTACTTGATTATGATGAAAAAAAAGATATAGTTGAGCGAAAATTATCGTATCTAAACACCCTAAGTAATTATCTTAAAAATAGCGTAGATTATTCTAAATTACCTGCTCCAACAGTTGCGGGTATAGAAGAACCCAATATAAATTCAAATGTTGCCAAATTAATTTTACTTTCTATTCAAAGATCAGAATTGGCATACTCAATCAAAGGTGGTGTTTATTATGAAAGAATTGATAATGAAATGTCATCGGTTAAAAGAGTATTAATTGAAAATGTAAATTCCTATCGAAACGCATTACAGTATGATTTAAGTAGAGCAAATGAGAAGATTGCAAAGGTAGAAAACGAAATTAGTAAGCTTCCTGAGAACAAACAAGAATGGTTAAATATTTCAAGAAAGTACAATTTGAGTGATAATATTTATAATACCTTTCTTCAAAAGAGAAGTGAAGCTTCTATAGTTAAGGCAGCAAATTTATCCGATATTGTTTTTATTGATCCTGCAAAAGATGTTGGAGGAGGCTTATTGGGTCCAAAAACAAGTGTTAATTATGTGTTAGCTTTCTTCATGGGACTGATTATTCCTTTGATATTGGTTTTCTTTATTTTCTTTATTAGTAATTCTGTTCAAAATGTTGAAGATATTTCTGCTAATACACAGTTACCCTTGATTGGTATTGTTGGGGTGAAACACTCTGAAAGCAATTTATCTGTATTTGAAAGGCCAAAATCGGCACTTTCAGAATCATTTAGAGCTATTCGTTCCTCTTTACAATTTTTGTTTAAAAAACAAAAAGTTGATGGTGCCAAAACAGTAATGTTAACCTCGTCTATCAGTGGTGAAGGAAAGACATTCTGTTCTTTGAATATCGCAACTGTTTTTGCGTTAAGTGAAAAGAAAACAATCATTTTGGGACTCGATTTAAGAAAGCCCAAAATCTTCGATGATTTTAATATCCAAAATGAACTTGGAGCTGTAAATTACTTAATAGGCGACAACGCCTTGGAAGATGTCATCCAAAAAACACATATTCCGTTTCTAGATGTAATTACATCAGGACCAATACCACCAAATCCTTCGGAACTTATTCTTGGAGATTCGATGAAAGAAATGATTGATGAGTTAAAGAAAAGCTATGATTATATTGTTCTTGATACACCTCCCGTCGGATTAGTTTCGGATGCATTAGAGTTGTCACAGTTTTGCGATGTAACGCTTTACGTTGTTCGTCAAAATTTTACCAAAAAAGAAATGTTGGTATTGCTTAACAACAGAACCAAACGAGATGAGCTACGCAATGTAAGTATTGTATTTAATGGCTATGAAAACAAAGCAAAATATGGTGTTGGCTACGGCTACGGCTACGGCTACGGCTATAGCTATGGCTATGGTTACGGAAGTGGTTACCACGAAGAAGATGAGCCAACCGAGTTTTTTGCTAAATGGAAGTATCGTTTGTTAAAAAAATTAGGGAAATGATAGGAAATAAAACAGCTATTTTAATTACGGGTGGTGCAGGATTTATTGGCACTAATCTTTGTGAGTATTTTTTATCTCGAGGGTATTTTGTTAGTTGCTTAGATAATTTTTCTACCGGCTTTAAACATAATATTTCCGATCTTTTAAAGAATGAAAATTTCAAACTTATAGAAGGTGACATTCGTAATTTGGAACAATGCAAAGAGGCAGTTGTAAATGTTGATTATGTCCTTCATCAGGCTGCATTAGGTTCAGTTCCGCGGTCAATAGCTGACCCAATAACGAGTAATGAGGTGAATGTTTCAGGTTTTTTAAACATGCTTGTCGCATCAAAAGAAGCCAAGGTAAAACGGTTTGTTTATGCTGCAAGTTCCTCTACTTATGGGGATTCAGAAAGTTTACCAAAAATAGAAGAGAAAATCGGCAAACCTCTTTCTCCTTATGCCATTACAAAATACGTGAATGAGTTGTATGCTCAAATTTTCAGTAATACCTATGGTTTAGAAACAATCGGCTTGCGTTATTTTAATGTATTTGGAAGAAAACAAGATCCAAATGGCGCTTATGCAGCAGTGATTCCAAAATTCGTAATGCAATTGATGAAACATGAAAGCCCAGTTATTAACGGGGATGGAAATTATTCAAGAGATTTCACCTATATTGATAATGTAGTTCAAATGAACGAATTGGCGATGCTGACTCAAAATCCGGAAGCGATAAACACCGTTTACAATACTGCATTTGGAGACAGAACCACCTTAAATGAAATGGTTACTTATTTAAAAGAATATTTATCAGAATATGATGCGGAAATTTCAACTATTAAAGTAATACACGGACCCAATAGAGCTGGAGATATTCCTCATTCTTTGGCAAGTATTGATAAAGCAAAAAAAATATTAAACTATTCTCCAAAATATTCATTTCAACACGGTTTGAAAGAGGCTGTAAAATGGTATTGGGAAAATTTAAAATAGCATATTTAGCATGAAAATTAAAAACATTTGTTGTATCGGAGCAGGTTATGTAGGTGGACCAACAATGGCGGTTATTGCACAAAAATGTCCGGATATTAAGATTACTGTAGTCGATTTAAACGAAGCTAGAATAGCGGCTTGGAACGATGAAGATGTCAATAATATTCCAATATATGAACCAGGATTAAATGAAATAATTAGAAATGCTCGAGGGAAAAATTTGTTTTTTTCTACCGATGTGGATAAAGCCATTGATGAAGCTGATTTGATATTTATCTCAGTAAATACACCAACCAAAACCTATGGTAGTGGAAAAGGAATGGCAGCCGATTTAAAACATATTGAACTTTGTGCCCGACAAATTGCTAAAGTGGCCAAAAACAATAAAATTATAGTCGAAAAATCAACCCTCCCGGTGAGAACCGCAGAAGCATTAAAAAGTATTTTGGATAACACCGGAAAAGGGGTGCAATTTCAAATTCTTTCCAATCCAGAATTCTTGGCAGAAGGAACTGCGGTTCAAGATTTATTAAATCCGGATCGCGTTTTAATTGGTGGAGATAGCACACCTGAAGGGCAAAATGCTATACAATCATTGGTCGATGTTTATTCGAATTGGGTGCCAAGAGATCGTATTTTAACTACAAACGTATGGTCATCCGAATTATCAAAATTAGTAGCTAATGCCTTTTTAGCGCAACGTGTTTCTTCTATAAATGCCATTTCTGAATTGTGTGAAAAGACCGAAGCTAATGTTAATGAAGTGGCAGAAGCTATCGGAATGGATAGTAGAATTGGACCAAAATTCCTAAAAGCCTCGGTGGGTTTTGGAGGTTCGTGCTTTCAAAAAGATATTTTGAATTTAGTGTATATCTCTAAAGCTTTCGGCTTAAACGAAGTGGCTGATTATTGGGAACAAGTAATCATCATGAACGACCATCAAAAACGTCGTTTTTCAAAAAATATTGTACAAACACTCTACAATACGGTATCTGGTAAAAAGATAACCTTTTTAGGATGGGCATTCAAAAAAGACACTAATGATACTCGTGAATCGGCTGCAATATATGTAGCAGATGATTTAATAAATGAACAGGCAAAGATTACTTTGTTTGACCCCAAAGTGGCTCAAAAACAAGTCTTGTCCGATTTGGATTATCTTGAAACTAGAAAACCAACAGAAAATGAGAAGCACATTTCAACTTGCGACAATCCTTATGATGCCTGTAAAAATGCACATGCCATCGCTGTATTGACCGAATGGGATGAGTTTAAGGATTATGATTGGCAAAAAATTTATGATAACATGCTAAAACCAGCTTTTGTTTTTGATGGTAGAAATCTGTTGGATGGAGAAAATCTTAAGTCAATTGGTTTTGTATATCAATCTATTGGCGTTAAATAAAAAAAGTATATTTGCTTCCTTTTTAAAAATTAAATTTTATGAATATTAAAATAGCAGTAATTGGATTAGGATATGTTGGATTGCCATTGGCACGTTTATTTGCCACAAAATATCCTGTTGTTGGTTTTGATATTAATCAGAACAGAATTCAAGAACTGAACTCTGGTATTGATGCTACGTTAGAAATCGATGAAAGCACATTAAAAAATGTACTTGTAAATTCAACTAGTAATGCAAACGGTCTTTTCTGTAGTAGTACTATAGAAGTCATTAAAGATTGTAATTATTATATAGTAACGGTTCCAACTCCGGTTGATAAAAATAACCGCCCCGATTTGACGCCGTTATATAAGTCAAGTGAAACGGTTGGTAAGGTTTTGAAAAAAGGCGATATCGTCATTTATGAATCAACAGTTTATCCTGGTGTTACTGAGGATGAGTGTATCCCTGTTTTAGAAAGAGTAAGCGGATTAAAATTTAATGTTGATTTTTTTGCAGGCTATTCCCCCGAAAGAATCAATCCAGGTGATAAAGAACATACCGTTGAGAAAATTTTAAAAGTAACTTCGGGATCCACTCCAGAAATTGGACAGAAAGTAAATGAGTTATATAAATCCGTTATTACAGCTGGAACACATTTGGCACCATCAATTAAAGTAGCCGAGGCAGCAAAGGTTATCGAAAATTCACAACGCGATATTAATATTGCTTTCGTAAACGAACTAGCTAAGATTTTTAATTTACTTGAAATTGATACTCATGCTGTTTTAGAAGCTGCCGGAACCAAATGGAATTTCTTACCCTTCAAACCCGGATTGGTTGGTGGACACTGCATTGGAGTTGACCCTTATTATTTAGCTCAAAAAGCGCAAGAAAAAGGATACCATCCCGAAATTATTTTAGCTGGAAGACGATTAAATGATAGTATGGGAGAATATGTAGCTTCGCAAGTAGTGAAGTTGATGATTAAAAAAGGGGTTGTTATTAACGGCGCTAAACTGTTAATGCTGGGAATCACTTTTAAAGAAAATTGTCCTGACGTTCGTAATACTAAAATTGTAGATGTGGTTCATGCTTTGGCCGATTACGGAATTCAAGTATCCATTTTCGACCCTTGGGCAAAACCATCAGAAGTACAGCATGAATATAAATTGACAACAACAACGCAATTGCCAGCAGATTCTTTTGATGCGATAGTTCTTGGAGTAGCTCATAAAGAATTTACTACTATCGATTTATCGAAATTGAAAAAACCTAACGGTGTTTTATTTGATGTAAAAGGAGTATTGACTGAAAAAGCGGACGGAAGATTGTAAAAGTTTCACGCAAAGCTCTCAAAGAGTTTATGCAAAGAGCACCGAGTTTTTTTAGTAATTTTGATTTGCTCTTTTAATACAAAAAGTAGTGTGTTTTTATATACTTTCTAGATATTTAATAAATTGGTCTTTGTGCCCTTTGCGAAAAGTATCAGCGTTCTTTGCGAGAAATATCTTTTTTAAATGATGACAGAGAATGAACTATCATATAAAATAATTGGAGCTGTAATTGAACTGCATAAGCAAATTGGACCAGGTTTATGAGAATCTGTTTATGAGAATGCGCTGGCTTATGAATTACGTTCTTTGGGATTAGACGTTTCGCAACAGGTATCTATGCCATTTGTTTATAAAGAGGTTCATTTAGAAGTTGGTTATAGAATAGATATTTTGGTTGAGAATAAAATTATTCTCGAAATTAAATCAGTGGAAAGTTTAGCACCTATTCATTATTCTCAACTTTTGACTTATTTGAAATTATCGGATAAACGATTGGGATTGTTGATTAATTTTAATTCAAAGTTGGTTAAAGATTCCATTCACAGGATAGTTAATGAGTTGTAGTTAGTTAAAAGTTTCACGCAATGTGTGTTTGAGTTTTTGGAAACCATTTATATAAATAATTTTTACCTTTGTGGCCTTTGCGAGAAAACTTTGCGCACTTCGCGTGAAAAAAAAATTTATTTATGAAAAAAATTTTAATAACCGGCGGAGCAGGTTTCATTGGTTCTCACGTGGTGAGACGATTTGTAACAAAGTATCCTAGTTATCAAATTTTTAATTTGGATGCTTTGACGTATGCCGGTAATCTTGAAAACATCGCAGATATTGATCAATTACCCAATTACACTTTCGTGAAAGGCGATATTGTTGATGCCGATTTTATCAATGACTTATTTCAAAGACAGCAGTTTGATGGCGTGTTGCATTTGGCAGCCGAGTCGCATGTAGATCGTTCCATAACGGATCCGCTGGCCTTTGTGAAAACCAATGTTATCGGAACAATGAACCTATTAAATGCTGCAAAAACCATTTGGGCAGCCAACTTTGATGGCAAACGATTTTATCATATTTCAACCGATGAGGTATACGGAAGTCTTGGGGCAGAAGGTTTGTTTACCGAAACTACACCGTATGATCCCAATTCTCCTTATTCGGCTTCCAAAGCGAGTTCAGACCACTTTGTCAGAGCGTATGGAGAAACCTATGGATTGCCTTATGTGATTACCAATTGCTCTAACAATTACGGACCCAATCATTTTCCGGAAAAATTAGTGCCTTTGTTTATACATAATATTATCAATAACAAAGCATTGCCGGTGTATGGTGACGGAAGATACACCCGTGATTGGTTATACGTAATTGATCATGCCATAGCCATTGATTTGGTTTTCCACGAAGGGAAAAATCACGAGACTTATAATATTGGAGGTTTTAACGAATGGCAAAATATTGATTTGGTAAGATTATTGTGCCGTCAAATGGATACTAAGTTAGGAAGACCAGCAGGCGAATCTGAAAAGTTGATTACCTATGTAAAAGACCGACCAGGACATGATTTGCGCTATGCCATTGATGCTTCTAAAATAAACAGAGAATTAGGATGGAAACCATCAGTAACTTTTGAACAAGGATTAGAAAAAACCATCGATTGGTACTTATCTAATGAGGAATGGCTAAAGAACGTCACTTCGGGTGAGTATCAAACCTATTACGAAAAGCAGTATCAATAAGTTTATTTGATTTATAGATGTAAAATATCCGCGTTAGCGGATTTTTTTTGTCTTTTTCTAAATGCACAACTGTCAATTTGATAATTATTGATACATATAATTAGAGATCGACTAGATAATTTAGCGGGTGGGTGAAATTATTAAAAACGTCACTTCGATTTTTTTGTATCTCGTCTTCTGGGACAAGAAGAACAAAGAAAGTATCGACCCGAGCCGAAGGCGAACTGAGTGTAAGCTAGAACCGTTTATAATGATATTTTTCTTGTTCTGACATCCTGAGTGAATTCGAAAGACGATTTTTTTTTCCGAAGTTTTATTAGAAAATTGAAACTGACGAAAAATTATCATCAAAAATTAATTACACCCAAAGGGATAAACAATTTACTAAAAAGTAATACTTTATAAAAAAGAAAACGTTTATGTAGTGGTATAAGTTTTTTTTAGCATTGTAACAGACTTATCTAATGTAGTACATCGGTGAAAAAATGCAGTTCATCTAATATTATAGTTGTGTTATTAAAAAGTTAGCAAAAAATCATTCGCATATTAAATAAGATACTTAAATTTATAATCAATAATTTTAAATAATATTAAATATGAATTTAAACTACAATGTTTTTGATAAAGGATTGGTATCTTTTATTAAAAAAATGCAAGTGTTTAAGGTTGATCAAATCAATCAAAAAACAAAACACTTACTTGGCTCTTTATTTTTATTATTATCATTGATAATAGGACAAAAAGGATTTGCGCAAGTAGCAAACTACACTTTTTCTCAAAGTACAGGAACTTACACACCGATAACAGGTGGTTCAAATTTAAATGGATTTACAAGTTTTACTAATACATCTTTTTTAGACGATAATAGTTCTACTGCACTTGAACCTATTGGTTTTAACTTTACTTATAATGGTGTAGTTTACACTCAATTCGGATTTAATGCAAATGGATTTATTACATTAGGAGCGTTGCCTATTTCAAGTTATAATTCCTTGTCTACTGGTACCTCAAACAATGTAATATCAGCATTAAATAATGATTTAATGGGTAGAGGTACCTTTTTAATCAATAGAACTAGTGGAAGTCCAACAGTAACCGTTACATCTGGAGATATCAGCTTAATTAGCGTTGGAGATAAAGTTTCAGGAACTGGAATACCAGCAGGCGCTACAGTTTTATCGAAAACTGCAACTACAGTAACAATGTCTGCAAATGCAACTACCACTGGTTCAGGATCCCATTTCCGCTTTTCTACACCAAATACAGGTATCCGTTATGAAACTATTGGAACTTCGCCAAACAGGACCTTGGTAGTTCAGTGGACAGGATTCCATAGATATACTACAAATGGAGCGTTTGGGGAATTATACAACTTCCAAATAAGACTATCAGAAGGTACTAATAACATAGAGTTCGTATACAACATTCAAGGACCTACTTCAACTACAGCTAATCAATACCAAGTTGGATTAAGAGGAAGTTCTAATGCAGATTTTAATAATAGAACTTCAACAACTTCATGGTCTGCTAGTACTGCGGGAGCAACTAATGCAAGCACGCTAACTTTATCAAACACAGTTAAACCGGCTACAGGCTTAACATATACTTTTGTTCCACCTGCACCTCCAGCATGTACTTTACCTAGTTCAGTTTCAATAACATTAACAAGTGCAACAACCGCATCAGTTAGTTGGTCGGGTGCTGCTTCTGCAGTGGTAGAATGGGGTGCTTCAGGTTGTGTTGCAGGTACGGGTGCAACTGCAGGTGCTTGTGGAAGTGTAGTGTCAGGATCTTCTCCACAAACCATTACAGGTTTAACTTTAGGAACTGCCTATTCAGTATATGTACGTCAAGATTGTACAGGTTCAGGTAATGGATATAGTACTAATGTAAATACGCCATTTACACCAACAGCTGGTGAATCATGTACTATTACACAAACTATTACTGTAGCTCCTGATTTAGGTTCTGCAGTAAATACGTTACTAACAACAGGTTTAACTTCTGATGGGCCAAACGGAACTTGTAGTAACTCTACAGGTAATCCTAGCAAAAGAGACCGTTGGGTTTCTTTTGTGGCGCCAACTTCTGGAAATAAAGTAATTATTACTACTTCATCAGGAACGATATCAGATGCCGTAATGCAAGTGTGGTCAGCATGTCCTGCTTCGGGTATTGCTTTAGGATGTAGTGATGACGTTGTTGGTAATATGCCACAATTGGAGTTTTGTTCTTTAACTCCTGGTGCCACGTATTATGTTCAATTATGGCCTTATAGTGATACTGCAGGTAATTTTAATATAAGAATTTACGAAGATGTTGTTTGTGCAGTACCTCCTGCAAATGATGAGTGTGCAGGGGTAGAAACGATTACAGTTGGTGCTCCAGGTTCTTGTCCTGGCGCTGCTACTTCAGGAACTACAGTCGATGCTACTGCAACTCCGGGTGTGGTAAAAACTACTTGTGATGCCTTTGGTACCTATAATGATGTGTTTTATAAATTTAATTCAGGTGCTAATACTTCTCTAAATTTTGCTTTTACAAATTTAACAGGTACAAATGAATTTGGTATCTATACTGATTGCGGATTAACGTATGGTGGTATTTGTTCATCATCATCATTAACAACTAATATAACTGGTCTTACCGCCAATACAGATTATTTTATCGTTGTTTGGGCAAATAGTGCTGCAGTTGCGGGTACATTCTCAATCTGTATTTCAACGCCTCCTGCACCTAATTGTGTGGCGGCGCCTACAGCTCCTGCAAACGCTTCAACTACGGTTAATCCTTGTGCAGTTACCTTATCTTGGCCTGCAGTGCCCGGTGCTTTAACGTATGATGTGTATCTTGATGCTGGTGCAGGACCTGCAACTACATTAGTTTCTCCTGCTCAAGCAGGTACTTCTTATGTTGCTGGTATATTAGCTGGTACTACAGGTTATTCTTGGAGAATAGTTCCTAAAAATGGTACAGGTGATGCTGTAGGTTGTTCCGATTTTACATTTACAACTACTGGTGCTCCAGCGTGTACGACTTTAACAGCTCCTGCTGATTTAGCAACTATTTGTGCAGGTCCAACAACCTTTACTTGGGCTGCTGCAGCGGGTGCAACGTCATATGAAGTATATTTAGATACGGTTTTAGTTTCAACTCAAGCCGGAACATCATACAGTCAATCTGTAGCTGCTGGTCCTCATGCTTGGAGCATTGTGCCATTAAATTGTATTGGTGCCGCAACAGGTTGTGTAGATTTTACCTTTACAGCTAATGGAAATCCTACTGGAGATACTTTTGCTACTGCCATTGATTTAGGGGTAATTACTGCTTCTACAAGTGCAAATGGAGATAATCAAACATCTAATTGTTGGAGAAATGACTATACCACAACTTCTACTCCTGGTAATAGTTTGGCTAGACCGGGTAATGAAGTATTCTATAAATTTGAAATTACTGAATGTGGTAGTTTAATGGATATTGGAACATGTACTTCTAGTTTCGATACCTATGTGCATTTATTAAATGCAGCCGGTACTAGAATTAATGGAGATGATGACTCTTGTACAACTCCTAATACTGCAGGCTCTTTACTGACAACATTAGCATTGAATCCGGGGATTTACTATTTAGTTGTTGAAGGATATGATGCTGCCGCATTAGGTACATTTACCCTTGACTTAACGTATGTTTCTGGTACACCACAAATCACGTATTATCAAGATAGTGATGCTGACGGATTTGGAAATTCAGCGGTTTCTCAATTGGCTTGTACGCAACCAGTAGGTTATGTTACTGATAGTTCAGATTGTAATGATGCCATAACGTATTATACGGATTCAGATAATGACGGATTTGGTGCATTACCTAAATTAGCTTGTGGTACAGTTACCAACACTGCTGATTGTGACGATGCTACAGTTCGTTGGGCTGATGTTGATGGTGATACATTCGGATCAGCTACCGTAAAAGTGGCTTGTGGAGGTGTTACAAACAATACTGATTGTAACGACAATCAAATTCAATATTTTGATGGAGATTCTGACAACTACGGAACAGCAGTTCAAGTAGCTTGTGGTGTTGTACTTACTGGCGATTGTAACGATGCCAATCCAGCAATCAGACCAAATGCAACTGAAATATGCTACAACGGTATCGACGACAACTGTAATGGTTTTGTTAATGAAACTGCTTGTGTAGTTCCTACCGTAAACATGACTTCAACTACGGCTACCTTAACTACGTTTTCAAATGCAGTTGCAGCGAATCTGTATTCATTGTCACCGTATACGAATCTTAAGTATCGCTTTATCATTACTAAGATACAAACAGGACAAGCAAACGAGGTTCAAGAGGTTACTTTACCAACGCGTTATGTAACGATTCCCGGACCGATGCGTTCGTATACGGCAACGTATACTATTAGTGCAGCAGCGGTTATCAATGATGAGGTATTGGCGTATCAAGGAAATACAATGACTGTAACGCCACCGGCTGTACCTGCGATTACGTTGTCTACAGGTTCATGTGGTGCTACGTTAACTA
>NZ_JBIPLW010000027.1:0-2622 GCF_044369455.1 Flavobacterium sp.
GGTTTATGGATTCATCAACCGGGATATTGTTTCGAATCTTGCAAGCACTTTCGATGCAGCGAATCCTAATGCGTGCAGTTTGAAACGCCCAGATACGCTCGTTCCTCAACAAACATTGTTCGCATTGAACTCGGAGTTCATCCAAGACCGAGCGAAGAGCCTAGTAACGCTCATGAAGTCCTCATCAGGCAGTGAAGATTCGAATGAGCGAATCACTTGGTTGTATCGTCGTCTCTTTGGACGAGATCCGTTGTCCGATGAAATGGAATCGATGCTCCAATTCGTTCAAAAAGCGAAAACGAATAACGCCGACGGTGCGACAGCAGATCGATGGCAGAGTTTGGTTCATGCCATGTTGGCTTCCAATGAATTTTCTTTCGTAGACTGAGGTGAAGAATGATCGAGCCCATCGTTGAACGACGCGCTTTTCTCCAACGCAGCGGAATGGGAATGGGTGCATTGGGGCTGGCTGGTCTGCTACAGGCGGAAACGGAATCCAAACGACCGGGCATTCATTTCCCTGCCAAGGCGGAACATGTGATTCACATCTTCCTGAACGGCGGTATGTCCCAAGTCGATACGTTTGATCCCAAGCCGGAGCTCACCAAGCGAGGTGGTCAGATGTTGCCGTTTGACAATCTTCAGACGGAACGGAAAACGGGCGTTGCGTTGCCATCGCCGTTCGAATTTGCGCAGCATGGGGAGAGCGGGATACCGATAAGTGATTTGTTTCCATCGGTTGCCAAATGCGCTGACGATCTTGCGGTGATTCGATCGATGCATGTCGAGTTGCCAAGTCACGAGATGTCATTGATGTTGATGAACACAGGGGACATGAGACTTGTTCGACCTAGCGTCGGATCATGGCTCACCTGGGGGATGGGTTCGGAGAATCAGAATCTACCAGGCTTTGTGGCATTGTGCCCCAGCGGGCTTCCAGTCGGTGGCGCTGGGAATTGGCGTTCTGCGTTTTTGCCAGGAGCCTACCAAGGGACACATATCGATACTTCGAACTCCGATCCTTCGAAACTAATCGCCAATTTGAAGAACAGCCGGCTCAGCACGTCCGAGCAGCTTGAGCAGTTTGAATTGCTCAAGCAATTGAATGCCAAGCATCTTGAGTCACGACCAGGCGAGCCAGCCATGGAAGCTCGCATTCGCTCGTTTGAGTTGGCTTATCGAATGCAGCTCGAAGCCACCGATGCATTCGATACGACGCAAGAGCCCGAGCATATTCTGAAACTTTACGGCGAAGGGCCCCAGAATCGACAATTGTTGATGGCAAGAAGATTGGTGGAACGAGGTGTCCGATTCGTTCAAACGTGGCATGGCAATCTGCAGCCTTGGGATAGCCATTCGAATATCAAGTCGGAGCATCGCAAAGTCGCCAACGAATGCGATCAAGGGATCGGAGCGTTGTTGGTGGATCTCAAACAACGAGGGCTGTTGTCCAAGACCCTAGTCATTTGTTCGGGAGAGTTTGGGCGAACGCCATCGGTGGAGTTAGGCCAAAACGGTTCAGGTGCCGGACAAGGCCGCGATCACAATCATTGGGGCTTTTCTCTTTGGATGGCGGGTGGAGGCATCAAGGCAGGAACGATTTATGGGGCGACCGATGAGTTCGGTTTCAAAGCTATTGAGAATCCTGTCTCTGCTCACGATTTGCATGCCACGATACTGCATTTGATGGGAATCGATCACGAGCGGTTCACCTACCGCTACGCTGGCCGTGACTTTCGTCTCACCGACGTCTTCGGCCGCGTGGTGAAAGAAGTTATCGCTTGAAGGCAGGTTGTGAAGGCCCGGGTAACGCTTGGATGTTGTCGCTCGCACGATCGAGCGAAATCGATCGACGACAGCCATCAGGAATCCATCACCAGCTAAGCGATAAGCATCCCAGCGATGCATGCTGTCATATTCGCGGCGAGCGTACCACCAATAAGGGCTTTCCAGCCGAGTCTCGCTAAATCGGCCCTTCGTTCGGGTGCCATCGCGCCGATGCCGCCGACTTGGATACCGATCGAACTGATGTTCGCAAAGGCTGCGAGCGCATAGGTCATGATGATCCGAGTACGTTCGCTAATCGGGTTCTCCCCGGTAAGCATCGGACCGAGTTGACTAAAGGCTAAGAATTCGTTCGCAACTGTTCGCAGTCCGAGCAATTTTCCTGCGGCAAGGCAATCGCCACTTTCGATTCCCATGATCCAAGCCATCGGGGCGAAGGCATACCCCATGAGGTATGCGAGCGTTAGTGTCGGTTTGTTGTCGGCATCCTTGAGTGAAAAGAGCAAGCCGATATTCCCGAGAATGAGATCACACAACGCGACCAACGCTAAGAATGCGATGAGCATGGCACCGATGTTGAGCGCCAAGAGCAAACCATCAGATGCTCCTTGGGCAGCAGCACCAACAACATTCGGACTCGTTCGTTCACTGGATAGTTCCAGCGACTTGTTGACTTCGACACCCTCCTCTTCCGGGTGCATGATTTTAGCTACGACCAATGCCGCTGGAGCCGAGATGATGCATGCGATCATCAAGTGTCCAGCCTCTGCTCCAAAGTTAATGTAACTGGCCAACAACGAGCCCGTGACGGTTGCGAATCCCCCGACCATCATGGCG
>NZ_JBIPLW010000048.1:0-2570 GCF_044369455.1 Flavobacterium sp.
GTAACGGGAGTGATTGTCGATAACGATTCACTCGTCGAGCTTTCAATTCAAGATGCTTCTGAAGTGGAAGGTGACAGCGGCTATTCTCCTGCAAATCTGATGCGATTCGCAGTAACCGCGAGCCGGACGGGACGGTCATTTTCCAATCCGCTTTCTATCGGGCTAGACACATCGTCCGTAAGCCAGACATTGCCAAATGGCCAGCCGAATCCCAAGTATGCTGCGCCGATAGGCGACTACCAGCCAGTCTCTACGTCGATCCAATTGGTTTCGTCCGGATTTTTTGAAGTCCCAATTAATGGTGACCTCGTTCCGGAGTTGACCGAAGAATTTCTCGGAAACATTACCGGCGCCTCAGTAGTCGGATCCATTCCCAATAATGGATCGGTCTCATTCGTCATGAAGAAACCTCAAGCTCTCGGAACGATCAGGGATGACGACATCCTCCAAACAGCCTCTCTCAAGTTCGATTTCGAGAGACAATTAGAAGACGAGGAGAGCTGCATATGCGTATCCACAGATGGACCGGACGGAAGTATGGTTTCTTCTAAGGAAGGTGCCTTGGTCGTTTCGACGGACGGTGTTCTCGAATACCGTATAGGCGGAACCCATAGTAGCTCCCAAATCCAGTCTTTCGTTATTAAGCGAGATGCCGGAACAGACGTTCCAACTCACTACTCCGCGAAACTAACCATCGGCGGTTTCGATTTCCCTGTAACGCAGTTTAACGGGATCGCCGGTGATGCCGAGCGGCGATTGGCTTTCTCCATGCCGTTGGATATGAAAAACTTTTCGACCGGCTTCTATTCTGGAAAAATGGTGATCGACGCCGTTAAGTTGCTTCCAAATGGTAGCTCCTTGCGATATCGAGTCAGCAGGCCGTACGATTTCCGAGTCGTCAACAACGACAACTCGGAATACACGCCAAACTGGTGGAACCCGCGATATGAGCGGTTGTACCCGTTGAAGCAATTCGGTGCGGGTAACACATCGAGCCCAGACTTCTCGTCTGGTGCCATGTATGTTCGCGGTGACCAAACCGCATGGATTTACAAAGGCTCGACCTATACGACTCCCGACGGAATGACATCTAAACTCACGCGTGCGAACAACGGTGAGTTTACGTTGCAGGACAAGTATGGTGCGAGAAAGATCTTCTCGCCTGCGGGTTTGCTCGTACGAGAATTCGATCGGAATGACAACCTAACACAGTTTGGCTACACCGATGGAGACAATGATGGTGCGGTGGACGAACTTGCAATCATCACAGATCCATTTGGAAGAACTTTGTCTTACGTATATTCCGGAGGACGATTGAGCCAATCCATCGACTTCTCTGGTCGAACTACCGACTATACCGTCACCAACAACAAACTCACGCGAATAACGTTGCCTGACCCCGACGGGAGCGGCGCAAGGCAGTCTCCGACGCTCGATTTCAATTATCAATTTACTGCTTCAGGCGGCTGGATGGAAGTCAAGGATGCTGAAAATGCTCTGACCAAGTATACGTTCAATCGATTCGGACGTACAACAAAAATTGTGGATCCGGGGGCTGGCACTTGGCTCTATACGTATATGAAGGACCGAGGCATCATCGTGGTTCTCGCGAACGGCAGTTCCTCTGGTTCTGCAACAATTCCGGGTGAAATGGAAATGATCATGACGAATCCTCGAGGATTCGTAACCAAAACAAAAACGGATCGATTCGGATTGCCGATTGAAATCAAGTACCCCGACGGGAGTAGCGAAAAATTCGATCGAAACAAACATGGCAATCCGAAGACGCATACTTTCCCGACGGCTTCAGGGGGGACTGGCACAACGACCTATACCTATGATGATCGAGAGAATGCAACGCAAATCAACTCGCCCGCTGGAGTTACCGGCATTGTCTACGATGTGCGGTCCTTACCTATCAGTATTACTCAGACAGGAAGGCCAACTCAGCAGATCGCTCGCGATAGTTACGGGAATGCAATTCAAGTCACCATTCTACCCATGGGTGGTGCGAGTATTGCAGCGAACCCAGACAACCGCTATCCCTACATGCTAACTTATTTGACCAATCCTGTTGATCGATTCGACGTGAACAACGACGGATTCGTAAACCAGGATGATCAGACCGCCTTGCAGAATTACGTTTCGACCAATGGAGTGGCGTTCGTGAATGGACTGACCAGCAACGGCCGTCCCGTCTATCCAGACGTTGATGGAAATGGGATCGCCAACGGGTCAGATTATGCTCCTTTGGCCAGTTATCTCGCATCGTCGCAATTGCTGACGGAGAACTATGGATATTCGACTGGCGGGAACAATTTTCCACGTGGGCTGTTAACGTCGCACTCGAACACCGCCGGGGAAACGACGGTTTACGAGTATTTTGTAACCGGTTCTTCAAAAGGAATGCTCAAAAGCATCGGGCGTTCGACCGCTCCGTCGCCGAATGTTCTAGCACAGTTTGAATATGATCAAGATTTGAATCGAACAGCAACGATAGATTTTTTTGGACGGCGCAATGATGTCACTTATGATCGACTTGGATTGCCAACCAAAGTAGAAGAGCAATC
>NZ_JBIPLW010000026.1:0-2565 GCF_044369455.1 Flavobacterium sp.
ATCGAATCGGTAGCCTCGACGATCGTATTTTTGTTAGGCCCTGAAAGCCGATCGATCACCGGGCAAGATATCGTTGTCGATTCTGGGACGATTTAAGCGACGAGAAGTAAACATGGATTCACAGGATTCACAGGATGCCTTTATCCTGAGTATCATGCCCATCGATGTTCATTCCATTTAATTCGAAGAACTTTTGGTGATTCACAATATTCTATACAGCAGGAGAAACGAACATGGATATGCAAGATCTACAGGATGATGGTAGAACCGACTTGCAGTTTGGAGAAATCACTGAGAAAATCATCGGTTGTGCGTTCGAAGTCATCAATGAGTTGGGAACCGGGTTTCTCGAATCAGTTTATGAAAAAGCCTTGACAATCGCTCTCCAGGAAAAGGGATTTCGAGTGCAATGCCAACATCCTATCCGTGTCTATTTTCGACAACGAATCGTTGGCGAGTTCTATACCGACCTTTTGGTAGAAGGAAAAATCATCGTTGAGCTTAAGGTGGCAAAGGCGATCGCTCCTGAGTACCAGGCACAGATTATAAACTACCTAAAGGCAACCGGAATCGAGGTCGGCCTACTTGTTAATTTTGGCAATCCGAAACTCGAATTCAAACGATTCACACGACAAAAGTGAATGTACACAGCGAATGGAAATCATCCTGCACATCTTATCCATCCATGTTCATTCCCGTTTGTTCTGATCCAGAACGTTCGTTGCAAAAGGAGAAAGGGACATGGACATAAAGGATTTACAGGATGACGGGCATTCCGATCTGCGGCTTAGAAAGATTGCTGAGAGCATCATTGGTTGTGCACTATAGGTATCATTACTATTCATCGATATGAAACTATCCTGGACATCGTGTTCATACATGTTCATTCCCTTTGTTCCTTTTTCGGTCATGATGACAGGCAGGGATGCCTATCCTACTCTGCTCGCAACTCGCAACTTTCTTAGCCATGTCTGCTTTGTTGATTTTTGGAAATAGGACCGCGCAAGAGGTTGCGGAAACCGCTGCGATTGTTCCTGGTAATACGTTCTCACGTATCGAACAAAGATTCTTTTCGGTGGAGTCTTTCGAGAACGAGATTTGCCGTGAAGCGGAATCCTGGAACTGCGAAATTCGATACCATATCGGTATCACCGATATGAAGTGGAAATTGTTGATCCACGAGCATTGTACGGCCAAGGATTGGAAACCCGCGACCATCATTCATCCCAGTGCCTTTATCTCGCCAACGGCGAGCGTCGGTGATGGAGTATTCATTGCAGCCCATGTCGCAGTCTCTTCGGATGCACGCATCGATGATTTCTGTCTTGTGCACTTTAACGCTAGTATCGGACATGACGCTCGTATCGGCAGCTTTTCCTCAATATTGCCTGGTTCTCGGATCAGCGGAAATGCATCCGTAGGAAAGCGAAGCATGATTGGGAGCAATGCATTCGTTGCAAGCGGTGTGAAGATCGGTGATGACTGCCGAGTCGATGCCATGACGTATGTACGTCACCCATTGCCCGATGGCTTTATCGCTTCGGTAAGAACCCCGAATGCGGTCAAGCGTGTGGATTTGTTGTGACCGGAATCGAGACAATCCCCTCACCCCCAACCCCTCTCCCCTTAGAAAGAGGCTGCTGAATTAGTGAGCCGATGGGCGCTAGCCCCGGTTTAGTGGCTTCGCCACAGCCGGCAACCGGGGCTAGCGCCCGACGGCTCACCAAGAACCAACAAGCCGGGCCTAAATCAGCAGCCTCTAGAAAGGGGCGAGGGGAGCTAGAACACTAAGCAATCCAAGAATGTTAGCAGCAAAAATTGTAGACGCGGTTCGACGAACGATTGGCGATGCCCAATCGTTGGTGTTTCTTCATGAACCCTACTTACCTCCCAACAGTTCGCAATACGTACAAGAGTGTATTGATACTGGTTGGGTGTCTTCCGCGGGTGCGTATGTCACTACGTTTGAAAAGCAATTGTCGGAGTTTACCGGCAGTACGCGAGCCGTGGCCGTGGTCAACGGCACAGCGGCCTTGCAACTCTGTTTTCAGCTTGCAGGCGTGCAACGGGACGATGAGATTTTGTGTCCCTCTCTTTCCTTTGTGGCCACAGCCAATGCAATATCCCATTGCGGGGCAGTCCCGCATTTTATCGACGTCGAACCTACTCGGATGTCGTTGTGCCCGGAAGAGCTTGAAAAACGTTTGTCACTTATTGGCCGAATGGAAAATGGCCGATTCATCAATCGCGAAACCGGTCGACGTATGGCTGCCGTTTGTCCGATGCACTGCTTGGGCCATCCGGCCGATATCCAAGGGATTCTCGACGTTTGTAATCGTTTTGAACTGCCACTGGTGGAAGATGCGGCCGAATCCCTCGGGTCGTACTATGCAGGAAAGCATACAGGACGGTTTGGACTGATTTCCGCTGTGAGTTTCAATGGCAACAAGATCTTAACAACGGGTGGAGGTGGAGCGATCTTGACCGATGACGCGACATTGGCCGACAGGGCCAAACACCTTTCAACAACGGCGAAAGTGGCTCATCCGTGGGAGTTCTACCACG
>NZ_JBIPLW010000051.1:0-2556 GCF_044369455.1 Flavobacterium sp.
CGAAGACAACATGAAGTTCCTCGGGAAATCAGTCGAGGTGTTGGTCGAGGGTCCTAGCAAATGGTCGGTGAGAAAACACCAAGAAGGTGATTTGCGGCAAATGACCGGTCGAACCGCTTGCGACCGAATCATTGTTTGGGACGGCAACATGCGACAAGTCGGAGCGATCATGCCGATCCGAGTAACGGACGTGTTCGCTTTCACCATGATGGGTGAAGTAGAGACGACCGAGGTATTGCCCGAAGTGTTCCAGTTGAGTGTTTAGCTTTTGGTGTCAGCGGGTCGTTGACGGCTCTGTATTGCTACGCTCCGTAAAGGGTATGCGTCACAAACCCGAAGCGTGAGCGAGGGATTCTGTGGGATTATCCGGCCTATCGGAGACAGCTGATTTAGTGAGCCGTTGGGCGCTAGCCCCGGTTTAGTGGCTTCGCCACTGGCGGCAACCGGGGCTAGCGCCCGACGGCTCACCATGAACCCACATGCCGGGCTTAAATCAGCATCTCTAAAGGCCACCCCTCCCCGAGGGAGGGTTAATTGAGAGTCCCTCGCTCACGCTTCGGGTTGGGATGGGTCCCATTTCTTGGCTACGTCGACACTAGTTCTTTTCGACACTGATATTGTCGATGAAATACTCAGCGTCGGTCGAATCACCGATGATGCCGGGACTGCCGATCGTGTTGGGCATATCATCGGTTCCTTCTAGAGTCCAAGCTTCGGGTTCCGCCTCATCCTTCTTCCATACTTTGCCCTTCACGATTGCCTTTCCGTTACTGTTTTCCACGCGGAACTTCAGAACGTACCATGTTTTCGCGGTCCACTCATAAGGCATCTTCACGTGAAATCGGAAGTCATGAGATCCCCATGTATTGATGACGAGAGACTGAGCGCCATTCAACACCAACGCGTATCTTTGGGCAACCAATCCCATGTCAGGCAGCTTTGTCGTCGGTACTTTGTTCTTGGTATCGAGAGCATAGAACTCACCCTGAATGGTATAGTCACTCATCTTGGGCATGCCAATGAAGCCTTGGCTTTTGGTTCCCTTGGGAATGGTGCTAACCTTGACGAGTCCATTCCCACCGGTGGGGAGTTCGATAGGTTGATGGCGGTACGACGAACCAATCCAGTGCGCAGGCACCTTTTTGTCTTCGAAATCGTATTTCCAAGGCAATGGTGGGATCACTCGGACGCGAGCCACACTGCTCAGTTCACCGGACTTGGCGGTCATGACGACAGGCATCCCCGTTCCTGCTTCTGTGGGTGCCATGTAAACTTGGCCATCCCCAACAGTTCCAGCTCCCTCGATCGTGATCTCTGCATCCTCGAGGAGTTTCAAGTATTGACCTGCAGCGTTATAGGCTCGCACTTGCAGCTTTGCTTTCTGGCCAGGCACTAGGTTCATTTCCACGGGGCACAGCTGAATTCTCGCAACCGTTTTATCCGTCAACGACGGCTCTGACAAAGGTTCTGGCAATGGGTCAGCGGTTACTTTTGCATCTTTCGAACCAAAGCAATAAAGCGCCTTGGTCGTTGGGAGATAGAGTCTCCCATTGGATGCAACAAAGGAACCGAAGACCTCGCCTCCGTCGTTGAGTCGCGCTTTGGAAACGACCTCGAGACCTGAATCCGTGTGCTTCAACACCTGGATGTTCGCGGAATTGTCTGCAACGAAGAGCTTGCCGTCGCTAACGATTGGCGAACCGTACATATTCGGTCGAAGCTTCCCTTTGCCAACCAGCTCGCCCGTCTTCGAGTTTACGCCAAAAATCGCTCCGCCGTCGTCCGTGTAATAGATGCGGTCGCCGATCTTCACAGGGCAGCTTCTAGAAACGGCTTTGGCTGGAATCTTCCAAAGCAGTTTATCTTCCGTAATGTCTCCACTGGTGTTTCCATCGAAAGCGAACACTGCCCCCAAAACGGTCCGATCGCTTTCGTTCTGTTCCCCATGTCCCGAATAGACAATCCCATCGACGATCAACGGAGAAACATTAAGACCTCGCGGCGACACTTGGTACTTCCAAATAACTTTGCCAGTCCGAGGTTGCACTGCATACAGTGCTCCATCTGCGGCTCCGAAAACCATCGCAGCTTGTCCGTTCAAGACGGTCAAAACTGGAGTGCTGTAGGTCGTGTCCTCTGGACGCGGCTTTGTCGAATTGTACCAAACAGGTGCACCGGTCGATTTGTCTAGTGCCAACATTCGGTGGGCGGGAACCGCGTTCTCTCCCCAAGCGACGACCACTCCACTAATGACGACGAGGTCTTCAAAGACCACTGGAAAATTGGTACGTCCTCCGTAGGCAGAGACCATTCCGAACTCTTCCAACAAGGATCTTTCCCATACAACTTTCCCGGTTTTGCCATCCAAGCATTGGAAAAGGCAACCAAGTCCCAGTACATAAACTCGATCTGTTTCTGGATCGCCGCCCACGCTGGACCAGCCAATCCGTTCCGAAGGAGCCACGGTCATGTAGATATTGTGGATGCTTTCCCAAATCAATTCGCCGGTCTCTGCATTCAAACAGACCGTCTTTTCGGCTTCTTCCGGTGTGTCTG
>NZ_JBIPLW010000039.1:0-2526 GCF_044369455.1 Flavobacterium sp.
GCAGGGCGACCCCGGGCAGGATCATGCGGTCTTCGGCACCGACCAGCAGCAGCAAGGGCACATCGAGATCCGGCAGTCCCGCCTCGAGCGGCCGCGTGTCCCAGTGCCCCATCATCGCGAGCGCCGACCCGGTGTGCACCGGGTTGCGCGACAACCTCCCATACAGATCCCGGCCGCGCGGATCGAGCACCGACCCCGTGCGCTCGAGCAGGCGCTCGACCTCCTGCGGCGACTCCATGCGGCGCGCGAAAAGCCGCGGCAACCACTCGCCTGACACGACGGAGCGGACCAGCGGCGTGAACGCCGGGTGACGAAGGCCCGGCAACGGCAGCAGCGCGCCGTTGAGGCTGACCAAGGCCTGCGATCGCAACTGCCCCGTCAACTGCATCTGGCACAGCAGTGCCGCGCCCGCCGAATGGCCCACCGCGATCTGCGGCGGCAGCGCGAGGGCGCTTAACAGCGCCGCGACCGCGGCCGACATCCCGGGCAGCGAAAGGCCGGCGGGGTCCGCAGGACGCGCGGTGAACCCGTGTCCCGGCAGGTCGGGCGCGACCACCTGGAACCGCGCCGCAAGCAAGGGCAAGAGGTCGCGGAACGAATGCGTCGAGGCGCCGGTGCCGTGCAACAACAGCAGCACCGGCCCGCTGCCCATGACCTGGACATGCCAACGCAGGCCCCCGGCATCGACGAACCGGCTCGCCTCGCGGTTCGGCCAGTCGAGTCCGTCAGTCTCCCAGTCGGGTGCGCGCAGGGCCGGCATGCCCGCATCCTACCGTCCCCGCGCCGCGACGGCGACCGACTGCGTTACCATCCGGGCCATGCTCCGACGCATCCTGGCCGCGATCGCGCTCGCCGTCGCCGCGCTCGCCCTCTTATTCTTTGTCGGCCCGGTATACCGCATCGCGCCCCCCGCGGAGCCGCCGGCGTTGCCGGCAGAGGCGGCCGACGGCACCGTCCTCGAGCGCTGGATCGCGGCGCGCGAGGCCGCACACCCGGACATCGTGCCGGGCGCAGAGAAGACGATCGTCTGGGCCCACGCCGACCGGCGTCGTACACCGCTCTCGATCATCTACCTGCACGGCTACTCGGCCACCCGCCAGGAGATCGCGCCCTTCTGCGACTTGCTCGCCGCGCGGCTCGGCGCCAACCTCTTCTACACCCGGCTGAGCGGCCACGGCCGGGCGCCCGCCGCCATGGGCGAAGTGACCGGCGACGACTGGCTGCAGGACGCATCCGAGGCGCTCGCGATCGGGCGACGGATCGGCGAGCGCGTGCTGGTGGTCGGCACCTCGACCGGCGGCACGCTGGCCCTGTGGTTGGCGCAGCAGCCGGAAGCGTCGTCGATCGCCGCGCAGCTGCTGGTCTCACCCAATCTCGGACCCAAAGACCCCAACGCCGACCTGCTCGCCGGCCCGTGGGGCGCGCAATTGCAGCAGTGGTTGATCGGCGAAGAACACCGTTGGCAGCCGGCGAACCCCGAGCAGGCGAAGTTCTGGACCTGGCGCTATCCGGCGCGTGCGCTGGTGCCGATGATGGCGCTCGTGAAGGAGGTGCGCGCCTCGCCGCTCGAGCAGATCCGCGTGCCCACGCTGGTCGTGTATTCGCCGCTCGACCAGGTGGTGAGCCCGCAGCGCATCGAGGACGCCTACGCCCGCCTCACCATGCCGGCACGGCGCCTGCATCGCGCCGCACCCGGTGAGGACCGCTCACAGCATGTGCTCGCGGGCGACATCCTCGCCCCGTCCGGGACAGCGCCCTTGCTCGCCGAGATGCTCGCGTTCATCGAGGCGCTGCCCGAGACCCCGGCATCGGCAGCGACGAGGGCTCAGGCGCCGCTCGGCACCCAAGGCGTGAGCGTCGCGCGATAACGGGCGATGCGCGACCGGTAGACATCCGCCGCGCGACGCGCGCGCAGTCGGTCCTCCGCCGTGAGCTCGCGCACCACGACACCGGGCGCGCCCATGACCAGCACGCCATCGGGATACTGCTTGCCAGGCGGCAGCACCGCGCCTGCGGCGATGACGCAGCCGCGTCCGATCACGACCCCGTCTAGCACCCGCGCACCGTTGCCCACCAACGACCCCTCGCCGACCGTGCAACCGTGCAGCAACACCTGATGGCCGATCGTGACATCAGCGGCGACCACCAAGGGCACCCCGGGGTCGGTGTGCAACACGCTGCCGTCCTGGACGTTGCTGCCCTCACCGACCTCGATCCAGTCGTTGTCGCCGCGCAGCACCGCGTTGAACCAGACGCTTGAGCCGGCCGCGAGGCGCACGCTGCCGATGAGGTCCGCCGACGGCGCGACCCACGCGTCGGGCGAGATCTCCGGATGCCGTCCGTCGATGCTGTAGATCATCCGCCGTGCTCCCGCAGCCATCGCGGCCAATCCGCCTCGGTATCGCCACACGCGATGAAATCCGGGTTGAGCCATCCGTCGTGAGCGTTGTAGCGCAGCGGCGTCCCGTCGAGCCGCATCACGCGGCCGCCCGCGCCGAGCAACACCGCATGCCCGGCCGCGGTGTC
>NZ_JBIPLW010000082.1:0-2524 GCF_044369455.1 Flavobacterium sp.
TTCATGGAGTTTCTTGAAGGCTGGTCTATTGTTCCATGGCTTGGTGGGTGCGTGGCTTTGTTATTGGGTCCGCGTGCTCTTGCGTGGGCGGCGCCTGCAGTTCTTTTTCTTTTGTTTATGGTCCCTCTCCCATTCCAGGTTGAAACTCTATTAAGTTGGAAGTTGCAATCGTTGGTAACGATTCTTTCGTCAGCCGTTTTAAGAATCCTTGGTTTCTCTGCGGTATCGGAGGGGAATACGATTTGGATTGGTCAGTCTCAGATGTTGGTGGAAGAAGCATGTTCAGGTCTTCGCATCTTTGTTGGCATGGCCGCTTTTGCTTTCTTTTGGGTGACTCTCATTCGACGCGCTTGGATTGACAAATTTGTCCTTATCGCCTCTGTCATTCCTTTATCCCTAATAGCTAATTGTGTGCGAAGTGTCATCGTTTGCATCTCCTATTATTGGTTTGACGTTCGCTTGGCAAATAGGATACATGACTGGGCTGGGATTTTCATGATTGGGCTGGCGGCCTCGTTAGTGTGGATGGTCAAGCAGTATTGGGAGCGATTGTATCATCCAGCCTGGGTTTCCATTCCTGCGAATCGTTCGATGGTCCATTGACAAGATATTCTCTCAGTGGGATCCGCACATAATTATTCCAATGATCCATTGTTTGAGCAAAATGAAGAGCCATGAATAATAGAAAATTGACAGCAACAGGGTTGGAAAATAAGGACCCGCGGCACGACCGTATATTTGATCCCTGGCTTTATGTAGACACCATCCGGCGAAATTGGCGGTGGGCAATGCCCTTGGGGATTGTCATAGCGTCCTTAGTTTCGGGGTTCGTTTATTGGAGGTTCGTTCCTGAGTATTTAGCATCGCATCTTCTGGAAGCGAATCGGGACTTTGTTGTTTTTCAGAGCGTTATGCAAGGCCATTCAGACCTTTTGCAAAACGAACGGCCGCTGATTGAAAACCACCTCGTGCTGTCTCCCGTGCTGTCGGATCCCAAGATATGTGAAGCCCCCAGCTTAAGGGATATTCATTCGCGAGAAATGAATATTCGCCGCAATTTGAGCTTGAGCGATGTGGGCTCAAAAACGTTGATGCGTGTTTCCTATAAAGACACCGAACCCGTTGCGGCCGCTAGTGTTTGCAACGCCATTGTTCGGTCCTACTTGCAGCAGCGCCAACGTTTCGATGACCGGCGCATTTCGGATCTCGAGGGTTGGTTGCAGCCAGCTCTAAAGCTTTGGCAGGATGAAGTCGAGCAGCATCGGGAGCGGATCGTCAGTTTGAGCAAGCGAGCCAAGGGTTTCGATCCTTTTCAGGAAACAACACGTCTCAATACCGACGCGACCTACCTGACCAGTTTGCGTGATGAATTGAGTTTATTACGATCAAATGAAGCAGTAATCGAAGCGGAACTCCTGATGTTAAAGGATGCCCTGTCTAAACCCGGTGAAAATGAGCCTATCGATCTCGATCCGATGACTTTTGAAGCCCTAGTGAAAGAAAATGAAGAGGTCGCTACAGCAAGCCGATTGCTGAGTGAGAAGAACGAGGAAATGCGAATGATGGAAAAGTCGGATCTCGTACGAACTCGACAGGTATGGTACGAGACACTGAAGAAAGATATGGCCGTACTGGAGAACCAACTGAGCTCAGCAAAGCTTGCAGCTCGCCCGATGGTCCTTTCCAAGTGGCGAGAGTCGGCCGTGGTAGCGAAAACAGCCGAATTAACGCGGACAAGAACGCGACGGGACGTGATCGAAAGCAATTTCAAAGCCGAAGAGGAACGTCTTTCTAAATTCGCTGGTGAGACTGCTGAGCTTTACTTTGCACAGCAAAAGTATCTGCAGGCGCGCAACATATTGGAACGTCTCAACGAACGAACAGCGTCTGTGCGTACGGAACGACAAAAAAGCAGCACCATTCAAACGCTGGCAGAGGCACAAACGCCGACGGTCCCAATCGAGTCTGTTCCATGGAAAAAAATCGTCCTGTATGCCGCAGCCTCCTTCAGTATGCCATTCGTATTGGCGTTCTTCTTGGAATTGCAATTGAAACGAATCTCCCAATCGGATTCGTTGGAGGGTGGAAAAGCAATCCCCGTTTTGGGCGAAGTTGTCATGTTGCCAAGCCACTCGGGGTCGGCAAAGAAGCAGCGAGCCTATGATGAAAGTATCGAAAGTTTACGCGCAAACTTTATTCTCTCTGATCCAGGAAATACCCAAACTTTAGTGATTGCAAGTAGTATGCCTGGCGAGGGGAAGAGTACTCTTGCAACTCACCTGGCGATTTCTTTGTCAAAGATGGGTGATGGTCGTGTTTTGCTGATCGATGCTGATTTTCGAAGTCCGGATCAACATCATTTATTCGGTTTACAAATGTCGGAGGGACTGGCTGGAGTACTCCGCGGAAGCGTAACTCTTGACGAAGCAATCGACACGAGCTTGGGAGAACAATTGCACATTCTGACTGCCGGCGAGATTCGTAAGGATCTCGCTAGAATCGTCTCGAAGGAACGAATTGAAAA